>NZ_VBSP01000017.1 GCF_005864045.1 Ruoffia tabacinasalis
AGGTCGAAGCAGCAGGGATTGATTTTTATTTTGCCGATGCTTATAGTGCCTGGCAAAGAGGAACCAATGAGAACTCTAACGGTTTACTGCGTGAGTTTTTTCCTAAGAAAACAGACCTCGCTAGAGTAATTTCCCAAGAACTCAACCAAGCTTTGTGGTTAATGAATAATCGACCTAGGAAATGCTTAAATTACCAAACACCTTTGGAAGTATTTTTACACGAACTCTTATTAATTGAGTAAATAAAAAATTGTCGCAATACTTATTGCAATTCAACTAAAAAAAAGAAGCCTTCGGGCTCCTTTTAGTGATGTTTGCGTATCGCTTTTAGCATCATAATATTGTCTTCAAAATCATATTCGACAACATCAATGAGTGCTGACAAAACATCGACATGGAATTCGTCATCTCTTAAACCTAATAGGTCTTCGTAATAATCTTCCACTTCGGGTTGTTGAGTTGCTCGTAACTTTTCGATAACAAAATCGAGGTCGGAAGGTTCTGAATCGATCTGACCCGTGATTGTTATTTCACTTTGATGATCAAAGAGTCCAAAGTGAATGTTTGCCTGTGTCATACCACTGTTATAAAAGTAATCCAATAACTCATTCATAATCAACTTAATCTTTCGATATTCCCTCACGCATCTCATTCCTTTCCCTAATTCCGTCTAGGACAGGTACAACAGTAGCTGCCACGAAACCTCCAGCAAAGCCATTGTTATACAAGTTTAAACCTGCATGAGTTATACCCGTATTTGGAACTAACCCTGCATGTAATAATCCTACCAGAATTCCGGCCTTCCATCCATAGTGGCCTGCGATTGGAGCCAAGGTTGTTCCAAATAAGGCCGAAAGAAGTGATGCTGTTGAACTAGGTTCGTCTACTGCCATCATGACTTGCATGGCGAATATCCCAATTACAACGGGTGTTACGTTAAAGATATGCTTACCAAACGTACCAAAACCAATAACCGTTAAAACGCCACCTATCACGGCTCCTTCAAGCGTACCTCCTACAACCCAAACATAAGCTAAAGAGGCTAGACCTAAGACACCCATATTAATAAAGGTTAAACCAACTCCATAATCCGTCACGAAGTCTGAGATTAAACGGCCTGAATCTTTCTTAAATATCCCATATCCCTTGAAAGACTTACCATTTAACATGAAACCAATAACAAGTAAAAAGAGTGAAAAAGCCACGAAGAATGCTTCAACTTCGATAATGGAATGAGTTTGTATAATCGGATCATAAGTCGTCGTTAAGTCAAATACTCGCATAATACTCGCGATAATCATACCTAAAACTCCAGCCGTAAAGCCCATATTATACAAATTATATCCTTGGTGAAAACGTAAGAAACTTGATCCCATTGGATGAATCGTAAAACCAATGAAGACTCCAACCAAAACTCCTAAAGGAACACTAACCCAATATGACAAACCTTGTCCAAAGGTAATAATACTTACAACTGGTGCTAAAGTCGTTGCAAATAACGATGTAAGTAGAAAGTTACCTATCGGCATATTCCTATATTGACTATAAAGCAGTGTTCCTAGTGTTATCGGAATTGAATTATATAAATTCTTACCAAAAAAGGCGAAGCCCATAACTGTAAATAAAGCCGCTACTAATGGGCCAGTTATCTTTGTAGAAAATCGCTTAATTGCCATCGCATTAATCAACATCAGTAAACCAGCGTTGACAAAAGTTGCACCGATTCCCCCTACTTCAAAGTAATCCGTAATCAGATTACTCGGTGAGGTTAAAATAGCTAAGAAACCATCCCATACTTGATTTAATGGATCTACTAACAAACCAAATAGGATAAATATAAAAGAAACTAAGTATAAAAAATTGGCCTTGACTGAATCTTTAGTGAAAAAAAAATGAGTTATTTTTGCGTTCATATTTGTTTTTTCAACCTCTTCTCCCATCCGAAACCTCCCATAAAATTCTAATACAACTATATTACCAATTCTCAATCTTTATCACAATAACTAATTATAAAAAAACACTCAATAGACACTTTTAAATTTGCTTCATATTTTCGAGCTGTTTTCGTTATAATGGGGTTACGTATTTTATGCGAAAGAAAGGACGATGAGAATGAACATTACAGTTTATTGTGGCTCGAATCCTGGTAAAAATCCAAACTTTAGCTTAGCAGCTACTAAATTAGGAACTTGGATTGGACAACAAGGCCATGCGCTTGTTTACGGCGGTGGTATGAATGGTTTAATGGGAATTGTTGCGGACGCAGTGTTGGAAGAGAATGGTGATGTCCAAGGAATTATCCCAGAAGTGTTGCGAGGGATCGAAGTGAAGCACCCCAACGTTCAGAATATGGAGATTGTTCAAACAATGCCCGAGCGAAAAACTCGGATGATTGAGCTCGGCGACGCCTTTATTGCCCTCCCTGGTGGGGTTGGGACTTTAGAAGAAATTTCCGAAATCGTCTCTTTAACTCGCATTGGCCTCGTGAATAAACCGACAGTGTTTTACAATGTTGACGGATATTATGAGTCTTTGAAGGATCAGTTTGACCGGATGGTGCAAGAAGAGTTCCTCAAACTTGAAGTTCGGGAAATGTTCCTCTTTTCCGAATCACTTCAAGAGATCGACACGTTTATTCGTGAACATTCATAGGGGATGATGTGTCCTTGAGATTTTCTAAGGGGCATATAAACGCAGATTGTGTCCCTGACATTTTCTCAAGGACATATAAACGCAATTCGTGTCTCTGAAATTTTCTCAAGGACATATACACGTAGATCGTGTCCCTGAAATTTTCTCAAGGACATTTCAGCCTCAAAATTACAATTATCCAAAACAAAAGACGACTCAACACTACAATTGTTGAGTCGTCTTATTTATTAGGCAAGTTTTGCCGAAACCTCACCGATTAAAATTTGCGAATATGCTTGTCTAAGTAAAATTTATGTTTAATTTCTAAAAAGCGCTCGAATTCAATCAGAATATGATATAAGAGTGCGCGCGTTTCAAATTCTTCTCGATTTTTGGGTAAATCACTGCTACGATAATAGCTATACAATTCACTAATACTTTCTAATAAACCTTTTCCACTATTTGTTTGCGCAAATTCATCTGAAGTGAGTTTAAACATATTTGCTAAAGTTGTATTTTGTTCAGTTCTTAATGAAATGTGTTGCAGGGAATCAATCATCCGCTTTAATACATCTGCTTGTCTAGATCGCATTTGAGCGTAGCGAATGAAGTAATCGTCTTTAGTGAATATTTGATTCTCATATTCAGATAAAGCGAGTTGTCTGAAATCTTCTATAGACGTATCGACATGTTCTACTTCTGCCCGAATTAAAGGTATATCAAAATCATTTTCAAGTAATCTTTGATTTATTAATTCCAATACCACTCGGAAGTTTTCTTCAATTTCTTTAATTCCTTTTTTTAATTTTGGTTTTTGATTTGGCATCCATAAATTAAATAAAATCGCCATACCAGCGCCAATCACCATAATTAGCACACCATTGAGTTGCCACTGCCACGACACACTTTCTGCGATGACAAAATGCGTGACTAAAACTGAAATCGGTGCAATGGCTGCTTGAAGATTCATCCTGTAAGCAACTGGAATAAATATGAGTAAATAAAGACCAAATGCCCAGACTTGAAACCCAAATATTAAAAATATGACGGTCGCAATCGCAAAAGCAAGTACCGTAGCGATTAAATAAGTCAGGGAAATCTGACGAGACGCTTTACGTGTGTCTAGCAAAGTTAAAATCGTAATAATTCCTGTCGCCAGTGAGTTTTCTAAGCCGATAAATTGTGCGATGTAAATCGCGATGGTGGCCGCCAGTGTTATCTTTATTGTCCGAAGTCCAAGTGACATTCAATCCCTCCATTACATTCTGACTTTCTTTTATATATAATAGCATGTATACCACATTTTAAATAGGAGAGGTACTTACAATGATTTTTGAATATGAACATTTAATTCAGTTTTATGAAACAGATGCAATGCGCATTGTGCACCATTCCAATTATTTGCGTTGGTTTGAAGAAGCCCGTCTCGTTTGGCTATCTGATATTGGCTACAGTTATAAGCAAATGGAAGACGAAGGCATCATGATTCCAGTACTTTCTGCTCAAGCTGAATATAAACAAATGCTTGCTTTTGGCTCAACGGCTATCATTCGATTGCGAATATCTCACTTTACACCTGTAAGAATGACTGTTGAATATAAAGTATATAATAAAGAAACGGGCGATTTAACAACGACAGGATCAACGTCGCATTGTTTCCTAGATGCCGAAACTCAGCGTCCACTTTCTTTAAAACGTAAACATCCAGATATTCTTGCAGCATTTGAAAAAGCACAAGCAGATTCAAAAGAAGACTAAAGATAATAAAAGTATAGCGCTCAGCGTGAGACCATCCGGTGTCATGGTTGGGCGCTAAATTGTGTTGGAAAACATTTTATTTCGTATTAATTTTTACAAAAAAAGACGAATCCGAAGATCCGCCTTAACTATTATTATTTACGCACGTTTTTGGTAAGTTCCTTCAGACGTGTTGATGATTAACGCTTCTCCAACTTCGATGAAATCAGGAACGTTGACTACTAAACCAGTTTCCATTGTTGCTGGTTTACCAGATCCTGTTACTGTTGCACCTTTAATTGATGGTTGTGTTTCTTTTACTTTTAAAGTAACAGTTTGAGGTACTTCAACTCCGATAACTTCAGAACCGTAGAATTGGATTTTTACTTCCATATTTTCTAATAAGTATAATAACTCATCTTCAATTGAATCTACTGGTAATTCATATTGTTCATATGATTCTAAGTCCATGAAGTAAGCTATTTCGTCCATGCTGTATAAGAATTGAACATCTCTTGTTTCAAGGAAAGCACGTTCGAATTTTTCATCCGGACGGAAAGTTGTATCATAAGTCGCACCAGAGCGAACGTCACGTAATTTCATACGCATAACTGTATTCCCTTTACCTGGTTTATGGTGACTTGCGCTTAATACTCGAATTAATTTTCCATCTTGAATAAATGTCATACCTGCTTTTAAATCTACTGCAGAAATCATTTCACATTCTCCTTTTATTGTCTCTAAAATATTCCTTCCCATTATAGCATAAAATTCCTTATGATATCGCTATCCTATAAAAAAATCATTTAATAACAACTAAAATTATGATAGACTAACTAAAAATGAACTTTAGATGAGGGATACATTAAAATGGAATTAAATAATTTATTCAATACTAACTTAACTAAAATTAAACCCAATGCCATTCGGGCCTTCGATGAAAGTGCGTCTCAAGTTGAGGGGATTATTAAATTAACTTTAGGCGAGCCTGATTTCAATACGCCTGAACATGTCAAAGATGCCGGAATCAAAGCGATTCAAGACAACCAAACCGGATATTTATCGACACCTGGAGATAACCGTCTACGTCAAGCAGCCGCAAATTTCGTTAAAGAAAAATATGATTTAAATTATCAATGGGAAGACGAAGTCATTGTAACTGTTGGGGCGACTGAATCACTATCGACGGCACTTCAAACGATTTGTAATCCTGGAGATAAAATTATTGTTCCCTCGCCCTACTTTACTTTATATTCTTCAATTATTTATTTAGCTGGTGGTGAACCCATTGAAGTGGATACATCTGCCAATGATTTTGTTATGTCACCAGAGATGTTAAAAGATACGTTAGAAGAGCATGGTGATGCCGTTAAAGGAATCATCTTAAATTACCCGACCAATCCAACGGGAGTAAACTGGACGGAAGAAGATGCAAAAGCTTTCGCAGATGTACTGCGTGATCGACCAATATTTGTCATTAGTGATGAAGTATACAGCGAATTAGTTTACGAAGAAGCGCACGTATCGATTGCGAAATACATTCGTGAGCAAACAATTGTGATTAATGGTGTATCTAAATCTCATGCGATGACAGGCTGGCGTGTAGGGCTCCTTTTTGCCCCAGCAAATATTATGAGCCAATTAGTTAAAGTGCACCAAAATCTTGTCACCACAAACTCAACGATTTCTCAATTAGCTGCTCGTGAAGCGTTGGAAAATGGCATGAACGACGCTCAACCGATGCGAGAAAAATATGTGATGCGCCGTGATTATATTTATGATTTTATGACACGCTTAGGTTTCAAAATCGTTAAGCCAAGTGGCGCATTCTATATGTTCGCGCGTATTCCAGAAGATTTGGAACAAAATAGTATGGACTTTTGTCTAGACTTAGCTCATTCTGCTGCCGTTGCTTTCGTACCGGGCTCTGCCTTTGGTATCGGCGGCGAAAGTCATGTTCGCCTCAGCTATGCTGCCAGTATCGATGATATTAAAGAAGCGATGCGACGTTTAGAAGTATTTGTCAAAGAGAAACGCGAAAACAAATAAAAAAATAAAAGATTACTAGATTGAGAGAATCCTCTTTTCTAGTAATCTTTTTTTCTATCTTAACTTAAGTCAATGCTCGGTGCCCTCTTTACTTGTAAACTGAATCTATACAATAAAGGAGGAAATAACATGCAAACAACACAAAAACGAGAACTATCGATGCGGCAAATAAGTCTCTTCATTGGTGTGACTTTAATCATTATGGCAATTGCTTCAGGCATCGCTTATGGTTATTTACATCCTACGATTTTTCAGGCAGATTCACAGTCTTTTAGTCCCGAACGCTTACAACCAACTTTAACTCTCTTAAGATTTGAAATACTTCTTTGGCTTGTCGTAATTGTCACGGATATCATCGTTGCTTGGGCACTTCATTTATATATGCGCCAATTTCACGAAAACCTCTCACTGCTCGCAGCTTGGTTGCGACTGCTTTATACAGCTACTTTAGCAATGTCCATCGGTTATTTACTTTAGATAAGCGTCAGTTTAGAAAATAGTTACCCAATCAAACGCGAATTTAGACGTTTTACTGCCGTCAATCGCTGCAGGTGAACGGACTTTTAGCTTAATTTGGGGCTTTGGCTTAATAATTTTCGGCTTGCATGTATTAGTTCTAGCTTATGCCGTATTGAAAGCAACACCGATTCATAAAGTAATTGGTTATTTATTATTACTGCCTGGTGTGAGCTATATTATCATCCATACTTTAACTTTACTCGGACCAGACATGACAGCTCTGGCTTCACAATTATAAGGCTTTTTAGCGGTCCCGATGGCTTTAGGCGAATTGAGTTTGCCACTTTAGTTTATCTTAAAAAAGGCATGGCTCTAAAGGTTAAACCAGTGCTTAATGCGGCTTAATTGATTCTGGTTTCATTCCAAGTAAACTAGCCAATTGATGTTGAGGAACGTGGTCAATGAGAGCAGGACGAGTATCTAATAAATTTAAGTAACGTTCTTGTGGTGAGGCGCTAATGAAACGGGCATTATTGTCTTGAATGTGTGCTAGGTCTTCTTTCATGAAGCCTCGCGTAAATACAATTAATTTAATTTATTTTTGAAACATCACATCTTCATTAATAAAATCACCGACGATCAATACAGAATCTTCGACACATTCAATTGAATACTCTGAAGGGATTCTCTAGGTATAACTTTTATAATTAATCGCTGTTTGTTTCTCCGTGTAGAAATTATAAGTGTTTTCTTCACCGGCTTCATCAATCGCAAACTGCCTTAAACAGCCTTGTAACACGAAGTAACATTCTTTTGATACATCACCTAGCCTAAGGAGTATTGTTCCTTGTTTGTATGTTCTTACATCGATTTCGGAGCTTAGTTGTTCGACTTCTGCTTGAGTTAAAGTAAATCCGTTCAAAATTTCGGTTAAATAATCAGTTATTCCTTCACCTTCTCCCACTCTATTATTCACCCATCTATTACCACATTCAAATGCTAAAAAGCACTCGCATCACTGGGATACGAGTGCTTTATTATATGTTTATTTGACCGCATCGAAGTTTTTAGCTTTGTGAATCGTATTAGCGATGTCTTGGGCTAAGTGAACTGTTTGCGGGCGGATCGCTTTTGGAATTCGGTAATTTTTCTTATTCATTGTAACAAATAATGCTTTGTCGTTTGCTTCCGTCATTTTTTGGAAGGGATGTTTAATGAATTGAGGCGTTGTGTGTCCCACGCCGATTTCTAAAAAGACTATTTTTTTGCCTTCATTTTCTTTTAGAAAGGCTTCATAGCGATCTTTTTGTGCATGGAAATCGCCATCTTCCACCATACCTTTTTCTTCATTTCGCTTGTTAATTTCAAAAGGTGCACCACATTCTGGACAGTGTGGTACTAATTCAGACGGAACTTTCATATTCGCTTGTTGCTCCACCATCTCACGAATTACTGAATCGTCGCGGTAAGTTTGTTGATGACAGTGTTTTGAACATTGCCATAAACCATACTCACCTTGAATGTGAAAGACATGGTCACTATCATAATCGGCTACATCAAAGGCATTATCAGCATTTGTTGTAATAATATGGTAATTGCGACCTTCTAACATGTCTTTTAAATCTAAGTAAGATTGCCCTACAGGTTGATCTAAATAGTTTAAGACAACGAAGCGACTTTGAAATGCCCAGTACTCTTCCACACTTTCAAAGTCGAACAGACTTGCTTGTAACATATCTAGTAGGCCGTACTTTTCAATGAAGTCAGGAAAGGCATCTGTAAAGCGCGACCCAATATATTTAAAGCCGTCTGCTGCTGACATTCCAGCTCCAATACCTACAACAATGGCGTCCGCTTCATCAAGCAATCCTTGTAACACTTGTCCATCTTCTAAAGTTCCTTGCTCTGCTTCAAGGGTCTTCCAATAATTTGTCATCATGCGTCTCCTTTAATTAATTTCTTTTGATATATCGCTTCATCTTCGTCTTCATACACATTGAATATCACTTTTAAATCTGTCTCATGTTCACTTAAATAATCACGAACCGTCTTAATCGCAATTTCCGCTGCTGGCTCATTCGGAAAGCCGAAGACCCCGGTTGAAATACAGCAGAAAGCAATACTTTCAAGTTGGTTCCGATCGGCCATCTCTAAACATGCTTGATATGTTTGGGTAAGTAACTTTTGATTGATTCTTGTCACTCTGCCACTGGCAGTAGGTCCAACAGTATGAATAATATAGTTGGCTGGTAAGTGATAGGCTGGAGTCAATTTTGCTTTACTTACCGGTTCCTTCTTCCCTTGTTCAGTTATAATTTCGTGACATGCAAGTCGTAAACGAATGCCCGCCTTTGTATGAATAATATTATCAATACAATTATGATTTGGGATGAAACATCCTAACAGCTCTGAATTGGCTGCATTCACTATACTATCAACCGCTAAAGTTGTAATATCACCTTTCCAAAGATAAATATTATCTCCTTCATCTGGCGTTAAATCTTCTAAAGTTACTGCTTCTTCTTGATTATTATTTGCTTTTAGAAAGTGGTCCTCATGTTCTAAGTACTCTTCCGAGATTGCTTTTGGTGGACGGACATTGACCAAATGACGCCATTTCTTAAAAGTATCTTCCGATTCCTCAAGTGTAGGGGCATCATCTTCTTTTGATAAATATTGGACCATCCATTCAAGATCTGCAATTGCTTTCATTGACTCGTCCTTTCAATTTTACATTTTCCTAGATAAAGTAGACGCACTTAAGCAAAGGGCTTGGCCCCCACTTAAATGCGTCCATGTATTGCTTATGCTTACGCTTCTTCTAAAGCATTGAATGCTTCTTCGTCAACGTTAGTTAATTTTACTAACCAGTTCTCATCTGCTTTCGCTGAGTTTAATAATTGAGGATTATCTTCCGCTGCTGTATTGCGTTCTACAATTGTTCCAGCAATAGGTGATGCAATCTCTAGTACTGTCTTCGATGCTTCTAAGTTTAAAATTGCATCATCCACTTCTAAGTTATCTTCTTGGTTAAATTCCACAAAACCAACGGTTCCAACATCATCTTGTAATTCTGCAGACATACTCACTGTATAGTTATCGCCATCTTTAGTAATTAATAAAAAGTTCCCAATTCTTTCCATAATAATCTCCTTTATTTCAACTGATTTATACGTATAGTTTTATATTTAATCTGTATTACTTTATATACAACACTGTATCATATCCAAGTTAAAACTGAAAGGGTTTTACACTCTTAAAGTAATTATCTCAAGGTTTGGATTCCCTACAATACAGGAGTGATACAGCCTCTATATTCTATTATATTTTATAAGAACAATAAAAGCACTTCCTACACAAGTTGCGCTCGGAAATGCTTAAATCAGAGGGTTATTTCTTTTTGAATTTTACACCGTTTGCTTTTAATTGCTTAATGGTTTGTGGACCGATATGCTTCACGGCTAAAAGCTCTTTTTCTGTATATGCTGAGAAATCTTCAACTTTTACCAGTCCCATTTCTTGAAGTGTTACCGCCGCATTATGTACGACATCTGCCAGAACGGGTATTTCTAGATAGGACTTATAAGTAAATGGATTCGTTTGTGCTCGATATTGCTTTGACGCGCCTGTAAACGAAATAACTTTCTCATTTAAATTCACCCGCTCATGCGGTTCTGCTGCTTCATACTCCTCCAACATCCAGTCAAACAAATACTCTGAGCTAACTACGACAGGTAAAATATCATTTAATGCAACCGCAATAGATTCAAAGGAATTCATTTGGAAATGATCAACTTCACCAAAACCTAAAATTAAATCCATTGGCCAAGAATCGTCCATAAATAATTGAAAGAGATTGTCATTTGCTTCTTCTAAATCTAAGAATAAATCTTTAGCATACGTCAAATTATTAGTCAAAACTGCCACAACAAGCAATGGAATAATCATTCGATCATCTTCACTCGCTGGGTAAGGGACATCTGAGAACAGTTCATAGGCACTTTCAAAGTCATATGTCCGGCAATAAATCGACATAATATAATAACGTGCCCCTAAACTATCCATCTCGTCAATCTCATATAAGTTTTCAAAATGTTCTAACGCTTCTTCTAACAAGCCTTGTTTAAATAAAATCACGGCTAACATAAACTTTAATCTTAAGTAAGGACGTTCTTCATAATTTATCCAACCGACTTGATCTGTTTCTTCCCATTTATGAAATGCTGTGATTTCCAGTTTACGAATTTGTTCAATTTGTTCAACTAAAGAGCCTTCAATGAGTTCTAAATGGGCGTTCCAATTTTCTGGCCACAACTCAATCGCTTCACGTAATAAAGCCTTGCGCTGCTTCTCATCATCGATACTCATTGATAGTTCGAGTAATTCTGATGATTCCATTTCAGGTGTTGATTCTATCTCATTTTCTAGATTACCTTTATTATAAAACGACATAAAAGCTTCGATTGCTTTTTCAATATTTTCAAATTCATCTCCATACTGGTCAATAAATTGCTGTAATGCACGAAAAATGTTATCATCGTTACCAAAAGACATAACTCACACCTCATTTCAGATATTAGTTATAGTATACCGTTAATGGCATCACTTTAACAATATTTTCGAGTGAGTAAAAGGAAGAGAATATGAAGAAAATTCGACAGATTATCCAACATTATGATGCTAAAGCACTCGGAGTTCAAAGAGGTTACGCTGTTCTACTCCCGCTCATAAAAATAAAGGATGAATGGCATGTGTTGTATGAAGTTCGCAGTAAACATATCTCACAACCAGGTGAAACTTCTTTCCCTGGGGGACGCATTGAAACGGATGAATCACCTGAAGAAGCCGCTGTTCGTGAAACGATGGAAGAGTTAAATATCCAACGTGAGAACATTAACCTCTATGGGGAAATCGATTATATTATTGCTGCCAATCGAATTATTTATTGTTACGTTGGAGAAATTACCGGTGTGGCCTTTGAAGATATTTATCCAAATATTGAAGTAGAGAGATTATTCACAATTCCTTTAGATCACTTAATGGAGAATAGACCTACTTTATATCAATTGAACTTCGAATTTAAGAAAGCGAATGATAACGATTCTGAACAGGAGTTTCCGTTCCATTTGATTAAACAAGGAGAAAAATATCCATTCAATGAAGTCAAACAGAAGATTCCTTTTTACCATATTCCTTACAAAGTTCTATGGGGCTTTACCGCAAACTTCACTGACCGATTTATTCAAATTATTACTGATGACAAATAATACACAAGAAAGACGTTCAATCTCCAATAAAGAGACTGAACGTCTTTGTTTTTAAATTTGATATTCCCCGATACGGTTCCAATTTTTGTCATGAAGAATAATACGAGCTGGCACACCTACGGCGGTTGCATACGGAGGGACGTCTTTTAATACGGCGGCTCCGGCACCGATTTTGGCGTGATGACCAACAGTAATGTTACCTAGTAAAGTCGCGTTAGCTCCAATTTCAACATCATGTTGAATTGTTGGATGGCGCTTCTTGCCTTTCTCATTCCCCGTTCCACCTAAAGTCACTCCGTGGTAAAGCTTAGCCCGGTCTCCCAGAATCGCTGTCTCACCAATAACCACACCCATACCATGATCGATAAAGATATTCTTACCCAGTTTTGCGCCGGGATGAATCTCTATCCCTGTTTCAGTTCGAGATGCCTCTGATAATTTACGTGCTTCGTATACTTCACCTTTAGAGTAAAGTTTATGCGCTTCTAAATGATTTTTTATTGCTTTAAAGCCTGGGTACAAGTCAGTGACTTCCTCTACGCTTGTTGCGGCAGGGTCATTTTCATAAATGTATTGCGCGAGTTCAAGGGCTTCGTCGCTATAATTATTCTGCTTGTCCATCGCCGAAAAACCCAGAAGATAAGTAGCGTTCTCCACTATCTGGTAATACAACGACTACTTTCTTACCTTTCCCTAATTCTTTTGCTAAACGTAATGCCACTGCATAGTTCGCTCCAGAAGAAAATCCAGCTAAGATCCCTTGTGACTTCGCTAACTCAACAGCTGTATTAATCGCTTCATCGTTCGATACGGTTTCAATCTTATCAATGACAGATTGGTCAAGGATTTCTGGAATAAAGTTCGCTCCTAAACCTTGAATCTTATGCGATCCTGCTTCTCCTTTTGTTAAGATTGGTGAAGCTTCTGGCTCTACTGACCAGATAACTGTTTCTGGATTATTTTCTTTTAATACACGTCCTACACCTGTAATTGTTCCTCCAGTACCGATACCTGCAACGAAACCATCCACATCCGGAACATCTTCTAATACTTCACGGGCAGTTGTTTCTTCATGTGAAGTTACGTTTGCTTCGTTTTTAAATTGACCGAAGATAGGTGCGTTTTTCTCTTTAGCAATTTCTTCCGCTTTTTCTCCTGCTAAACTCATTCCACCTGAAGCTGGTGTTAATACTAATTCTGCTCCATAAGCTTGCATTAGTTTACGACGCTCAACACTCATTGAGTCTGGCATTACAATAATTACTTTAATACCTAACGCTGCTCCAACCATTGCTAAACCAACACCTGTGTTACCACTTGTTGATTCAACGATTGTTCCACCTGGTTTTAGTTCACCTTTATCTAATAAATCTTGAATGATGTATTTTACAGGGCGGTCCTTCACTGATCCACTTGGATTATTCTTCTCAAGTTTTACATAAACATCTGCATAAGAATCATCTAGACCATTGATTTTAACTACGGGTGTATACCCAATTGCGTCGACAACATTTTCAAATAACATATATAAATCCTCCTAATAATTTAGTTTAAATTTCAATCAAATATCTATTAGAATGGTAACGTTTTAAACCCTTAAAGTCAACGAAACCGCTCATTAAACTTTCATTATTGACCTTCAAAAAAGCGAAGGCAGGCATTGAGTTAAATGCAATGACGGGATAATGGGTCGCAAGTGTGAATTGTGTCCTTAAGATTTTTTCAAGGGCATAAAATCGTATATCGTGTCCCTGACTTTTTCTCAAGGACATTATCTGACCAAAAAAATCCTCAACAATGTAGTTAAAATAACTACAATTATTGAGGATTATACTGTCTCTTATTTCCAATAGTTGTTAGCTGCTGCAACTGTTTGGAAGTTAATCGCAACTACTTGCGAAGCGAATGTTAAGCTACCTGGGTTAGACGCATAAATCGGTCGTCAGGTGTTTCTGCTATTAAACTAGGTAGCCAAGTTTGCTTAGATTTTTTATATAGAATACTTAGTTAATCCATGTTGGATACAATATAAATATAACTGACCATTTGCCATATATGGCATACGCACTGTCGGATCTTGTTCGGGATAAAGACGGTTCAAGAAATACTTATCCCCTTTAACATAAGCTGCAAAAAGAATGTGATGATTTCTTGTCATTTCATGATCAATGGTTATAAAATAATCAATATCAACCACTTCAGTCTTTATATTTGGAGCATGTTCATCTTCTACCACTTCAAGTTGAGTCAACTTTCTTCCACAGCAAAAGATTGATGCACTCCCTGTACTGACTAAAACATTGTGACATGTCGGACAGACGTAAAAGCGGATTTTATTTATATTCCCACCATCAGGTTCGTTTAGAGTCATTTCACCCTCCATTAAATCAACGACATCTGCTCCTAAAATGGTGGATAAATCTGCCCAGAGTGAAATATTGGGCGCTCCTAAACCACACTCCCACTTTGATATTGTCTTATTACTAATACTTAACGCATTCGCAATGTCTTGTTGAGTCAATCCTCTTTCCTGTCGTAATTGAGCAATCAAATTACCTATCTTAATATTATCCATGGTTCGCTTCCTTACCCCTTCTTCTATTCTTTATTTAATCTGCTTGCATAATGATCAGCTTCCAAGCATTCCATTAAAATGGCTTCCAATTTTTCTGTATAATCTACCGTCGAATCTTCATATTCTAATTCTTTAATGACTGAGAACTCAAAGTCTGCTTCACTATGTTCATTCCATATCACTTGTATTCTATGATTAGGGTGCCAGTTTGCCTTTAGCTTAAAGCGGTGACTATTTAAATCTGCTTGTATACTTTTAGATATGTCTAAAAAACGTTCTTTAGTTGAATTATTTTTAATGGAGATGATACCCATCTCTGGTTTTCTATTTTTATACTCATTTATTAATTGTTTTCTACTCTTTTTATCCATATACCCACCTCTAGACTATTTTAATCCTTACTGACTCTATTAACAATCCACGTACCGTAGACTAATTGTGATTCACTTTTTAGATAAACACGGTTGATAGGTTATCAACTCACCTTTACGCACCAAATGAAAAGTAGTTTGTCCAGCGTGCTTAATGTTTTACAAATAGACACGATAGTGAATTTAATACAATACCATCCTTAAATTTTTTAAGTTATTTATCTAACAAACAAAAAAAGAGGTCTACTGCTATGAACAGTAAACCTCTTGAATGTTGTTTTAACAACATTTCTATGCTATTAGTCTTCTTGTTTTGCGTTCTTGTCTGCGAAACCGAATTTTTTGTTGAAACGGTCCACACGTCCATCGGCTTGCGTGAATTTTTGACGTCCTGTATAGAATGGATGAGAATCTGAAGAAATCTCAACACGGATTAATGGATATGTGTTTCCATCTTCCCACTCTACTGTTTCATTGGATGTTTTTGTAGAACCTGATAAAAATTCAAAACCTGTTGATGTATCACGGAAAACTACTTGTGAATATTCTGGATGAATTCCTGCTTTCATATGTCTACTTCCTTTCTGCCGTGATTTATATGCTAAACCACAGTTAATTATTATGCATTTGCGTGCAACATCAGTATAATACCACGTTTGATATTTGAATGCAAAGACTTTTTTTAGTGTTGCGTTTCATCTTACAACACACCATAATAATAAACACCATAATGCTTAAAAAAACGACCAACCACTAATTGTTTGTTATTGCCATCAATCATTTATGTTATATTATGTCTAACGACGATGATTAGGAAAAATCAAGTGGAACGGATAGTATGAGTATTGGAGAAGAGGAGGTCTTTGAATGTCAAAAGAATTACACATAGCGATAGTAGATGATGAAAACATTCAACTCGATGCGATGAAGTCACTAATCAATCAAACAATCAAAGAAATGGGTCTACACGCAAAAGTATCCTCCTATTCAAGTGGAGAAGCCTTTCTTTTTGAGTTAGAAGACAACAAGGGCTTAGATATTGTATTCTTGGACATCGAGATGAAGCAGATTAATGGGTTGGAAGTGGCTAAGAAAATAAGAGAAATAGACCATGAAGTGACGCTCGTCTTTGCGACCGCATTCGCCGAACATGCCGTTCAAGGTTATGAAGTCCAGGCACTGGATTACCTACTCAAACCCATTGAAAGAGACAAAATTAAGCAAGTCATTCAAAGACATCTCGATAAAAAACCCTTAGTGAAAGAAACCTTAACACTGGAAGCAGAAGGTGAGATGCATAAACTTCTACTGGATGATATTCTGTACATTGAAGTCATTAAACGTGAATGTGAGATTCATTTAAACAATCAAGTGATAACCGTCACTCGTCCTTTAAAAGAATTGGAGGACAAGCTTAACGCTGACTTTATCCAGACTCACCGAAGTTACTTAGTCAATGTCGCTCACATCCATCGCCTATTAAAAACAGATGTTGAATTATCCAACGGACAAACCGTCCCTGTTTCTAGGCGTCTCGCTAAAACAGTTCAAGAAAAATTTATTGCCTTTAATAAAGGAGCGGTGTTTTACAATGACTGATTGAATAGGACTAACCGTCGTACTTATTATCCTTCTCAGTGCAGGGATAGTTATAGTTAGGCAAAAAAAGAGCATTGATTTTTATAAAATACAAGAAAAGGAACTCGACCAATACAGTGTAGAAGTCGAAACGATTTATAGACAGATGAGAGGCATTCGTCATGACTATCGCAATCATTTACAGGTGATGCACACCTTAATGAATGACCACCGTCTGGATGAACTGGATGCATATATTAAACAGCTGACCAATGAATTGAATCAAGTCGATACGATCATTCAAACAGGAAATACGATGATAGATGCCATCGTTAATACAAAGTTGACAGCTGCTAAACAAAAAGGGATTTCCCTCTATGCGACAGCCATTGCTCCAAATGAACTGGGTGTAGAGCATGTCGATTTAGCAATTATATTGGGTAACTTGCTGACTAATGCTATAGAAGCGACTGAGAAAGAATCCAGTTCTTCTGATGAACGTTTTATTCGTTTATACATAGCACCAATGAAAAACACGTTATATATTAATGTGACGAACACGATGACAGAGAATCCAAAACCTTCTCTGTTTTCATTAAAAAGCATCAACAGAAGAGGCTATGGCTTGTACCGAATTGACCAGGCAGTGGAGAGGTATCAAGGCATGGTCAACCGTAAATGGGAAGATGGCGTGTTTGCGACAGAAGTGACATTGCCGCTTAAAAACCGTTCGTAACCAAATACTAACCATTCATACACTTCTGAATAGGGAGTGTATTTTTTTTGGTAAGATACGATTGAGGTGATGAAGATGAAAGAAAAAGTGAAGTATACAAAAATTCTATTGAAGGAATTATATGCATTCAAACCGACAGTATTTATAGCCATTCTATTAGCTCCCCTTATTAGCGCGGCCTTACCCTTACTCCAATTGCTTTTATCTGCTTTTGTGATTCAGTGGTCAATGGAAGGGGTAGCGATTAGAGAATACCTACTAAGATTACTCGTATTTATTGCTCTTATTGGCATCGCTCAAATGGGTAACTACTATTTTATGCTCTACCAAGAAGAGAATATGAACCATTTGAGAGATTTCATGAGAAATAAAATTGAAACGAAGTATTTGAAGCTGGATTATCCGCTCATTATAGGAAAAGAAGCGCAGGAGAGATACAACAATGCCAGTGAATTGACCGATAACAACACGACCCTTTTTGGCCGATTAGTAACAGAAATTATTGAATTATGCAGTTCATTTCTAGGGGTTGTTTTGTATATCAATATATTAAGTCAATTAGAATCTCTGTTTCTTGTTTTAGTGGGTGTGTTTCTGCTCATCGTTGTCTTCTTTAACGTATGGCAAGTGAAGATGGACCGGAAATTATTTCAAGCGAAAGCAGCCAATTCTCAAAAATTACGTTACTTGAAAAAAGTGTATGGGGAATCCCGTATCACTAAAGATGTACGTATTTTCCAGATGAAAGACTGGTTCAAGCAGATTGAAGATAAAACAATTGCGGAATACCACCGGCTTATCAAACCGAAAGTAAAGTTGACATGGACAGAAAGTACTCTGGTAAATATAGGGATTATCGGTCTATCTGCCTTATCTTATATTAGAAGTGTTCAATTGATTGCGGCAGGAGCGATTCCGGTTTCTAGCTTTGTCATCTTTGCCGGGTCTGTCACGATCTTAGCTCAAACCATCATGACTTTAGTCAACGCTATAGGCAAAATGAATACGAGTTTAAACGAGACAAAAAAATATGATGACTTTATGTCTCAAGGTCAAATATTTAACCATGGAGAAGGCAGACCTTTGCCAAAAGAACCTCTGTCGATTGAATTAAAAAATGTGACCTATACTTATCCAAATAATGATACATCAACGATAAACAATGTATCTTTAACCATTAAACCATACGAAAATTTAGCTATAGTAGGAGAAAACGGGGCTGGGAAATCGACACTGACTAATTTAATTGCCGGTTTACTTAAACCAGATACTGGAGAAATTTATATTAACGGAGTAGCTCAGAGTGAGTTTAACATTTCAGACTATTATGCTTTATTTGCGCCTGTATTTCAGGAGAAATTTTTATTGACCTATTCCATTAAAGAGACGGTCATTCAAGGCTTGCCCTTTGATGAATTAAAGTATAATCGTGTCTTGAAACAAAGTGGCTTGACTGACATCATTTCAAAGTTCAAGTCAAGAGACGAGACAAAAATTGTGCGCGCTGTTTATCCAGATGGAGTGAATTTGTCGGGAGGGCAGTTACAAAAATTGAAACTAGCTCAAGCCTTATATAAAGACGCACCCGTTCTCTTACTGGATGAACCGACTGCGGCTTTGGATCCGATCGCCGAACATCAGATTTATCAGGATTACTTCCAGTTTTCTAAAGATAAATTATCTATTTTTATATCTCACCGACTTTCGTCTACCCGTTTTTGTGATCGCATTATTTACATCAAAAATGGAGATATAACAGAAGTCGGAACGCACGAAGAATTAATGGCTGAGCAAAAAGATTACTTTAAGCTTTACGAAGCACAAGCCTATTACTATAAACATGATAAGGAAGAAAAAGAGGAAGAAGACGAGCCAGTCGTAACAGGAGGGGTTATTTAATGGAAAAGCTGACCGTGTATAAACGTGCCTTTAAAGATTTGTTTAGAGTTGGCAAAACTTACTATGTTCTGTTCTTTGTCCAATCATTGGCGAGATACAGTTTGCCTTTTATCGGCTACATCTATATGACCCAAATTGTGGATGCCTTAACAAGAGATGACATGACACGCATCCCTTCTTTAATCATGCAGTATTTGGTCATCTTGTTGGTGTTGCAACTGATTTCTGGATGGATAGACCCGCTAATCACTCATGAGGATTCTCTGTTTTTTAGAAAACTCTTTGCTGAACCAAATAAAAAGATGTTAACTATGCATTACCATTATGCGGAAAGTTCAGAAGTAAGAGAAGAATTAGAAATCATCAACCGAAATATGATGAGCAGCCAATCTTCTCTTCCGATGATCAATGTCCGTATAAAAGAAATGATGCCTGGATTGGTCAGTATTATATGGGGGGTTATTTTACTCACTCCGTTATTTAGAGTAGACACCGGCTTACTACCAGACGACTTTTGGTGGATGCACCCAAGTCTTGTTATCAGTGTCTTTCTTCTACTGATTGGAATCAGTGTATGGATTCAAATCGCGTCATCCAAAAAATCAGGTGAACGGCTAAAAGCGCTTCTTGCGGAATTGAAAGAATCTAATGCCCGATTTTTCTATGAAGATGGGATCCTTCAGGACTTTAAGTCCGGAAAAGAAATGCGCCTCTACAATTTAACTGAAAAAATGATCGAAAATAAAAGAGCTGAGTCTGAACAGACAGGGAGATTACTGTCTGAAAACTATAAACGCTTTCGATCCATGATGATCCCTACTACCGGCTTATTTCAGGTGATGACCTATTTGACCTATGCCTATGTCGGCTTGCTTGTTTTAATCGGAGCTTTACCTGTTGCTTTGATTATTCAACTTTCCAGCGCACTCAGTCAAATGGTCTCTGCTTTACCAGATGTTATCCAGCACGGCATGATGATGATTTCTTCACCAGGTGAATTAGAGCAGTATTATGCATTCATGGACTTGCCTGATGAAGAGGTCGTCGGCAGTTTACCTGTAGAAAAAAGGTTAGATAATGACTATCATTTCGCAATAGAGAATATGAGTTTTTCTTATCCCGGCTCAGATGAAACAGTCCTAAAGAACATCACTGAAAAGTTTGAAGTCGGTAAAAAGTATGCCATAGTTGGAGAAAATGGCTCAGGTAAAACAACGTTTATTAAGCTACTGATTCGTTTATATGAACCGAGTGAAGGGACAATAAAAATGAATAAAATCGATGCCCATAAGTATGATTTAAGAGAATACTTCAATCTGTTTGGCGTTGTCTTCCAGGACTACCATCTAGTCGGATTTTCATTGGGACAAAACGTTTCTGTAAAACCCTCTTTTGATAGAAAGAAAGTGTTGTCTACCTTAGATAAAGTCGGGTTAGGCGACTTCGTTAGAAATCTACCCAATCAGGAAGAAACCTACCTGGGAACAGAATTTGAAGAATCAGGCGTCAGTGTCTCTGGGGGCCAAGAACAGAAAATAGCCATCGCTCGGTCTTTATATAAGGATGCGCCAGTTATGATTTTAGATGAGCCGACCGCTGCACTGGACCCAATGACTGAATTTAAAATATATCAAAACTTTGATAACTTAGTAAAAGATAAAACAGCTTTTTATATTTCCCATAGACTCTCAAGCTCCAAATTCTGCGATGAAATACTCGTCTTTGATCAAGGGGAGATCGTACAAAGAGGCACACACAAAGAACTGGTGAATGAAAAAGGAAAGTACCAGGAATTATGGAGTGCACAGGCACAGTATTATCAGTAAGTAAGAGTGAAAGTGAGAGAATTGAAGTTTAGCGTTTTTTGTTGACATGAACTCCATTTTTTTCGTTAAAAATGCAGTTCATTGGTAAATGCCAAAGCTGAACTCAACATTTCTGTTTGAAAGTGAAGTTCAGCAAATAATAATCTACTAAACTCAACTTAAAGCAGAAATATTTAATAAGAATTTGGTGTGTTGCATTTCATCTTACAACACACCTTTTTTATTTTTATTATTTTTAGTCAATTTTTATTCACCTATAGTGTTGATCAACGACATATAGTACCTGATGACTGTTCAATAGTTTACTTCTCTTTATCTTTTTCTTTTGGGTCCCTATTGATTGAGCTAAGGGCAGCTCCAAAGGCTACGCCTAATGCAATCCCTATTCCAATATTGTCCATCATTATCCCAAAAGCAACTCCTAAGGCTATACAAATTCCCATCCACATCCCAGTATTACCTTTGTTATCGCTCTTCTTCTGTTTACTCATGATAAAGTCCTCCTCGACTTTTTCATCTCAAGCACGCTACATTGAGAAACCTAACGCACCAGTTTCATTGAATTCCTTCATTCCTAGTGACTGATAAAATGCTTTCGTTGCAGGTGAATTCTCAGTAGTTAATATAATCTGCTTTGCGTATCGGATCTCTTTTAACATCTTTTGCATTAAATACTTTCCGATTCCTTGCCTTTGATAATCAGGATGGACCAAAACATCTTGAATATAAGCAATGTATACACCGTCGCCTACGACTCTAATCAAGCCAATTAGACGTTCTCCGTCCCAAGCTGTTAAGTAATGCTTGGCTCCTTCGAGTAAACTCGTTAAGTCCGGATTATCTTGTGTGTAAGCGCTCCATCCGACACTTTCATATAAATAAATCAGTGCCTCGTGGGTAATATCGACTTTCTTTTGGTATTCAATCATTTTATAAATCCATCTTATTTAATACATCGCGAAGTACTCTTAATTCTTCTTCTGTAAAAGTTAGTCCTTTCCCCATTTTGTCGTATTCTGGACTCCAGTCTCGTATATCAAATTTGGGCTCACGTTCATTCCAACTAACTTTTGTTAATTCTTTTGACCAGCCTTTCGCATTCTCACTTAATTGGCCGTAATGTTCTATAATTTCAAATTTAAAGTCTGCCATACTATCTCTCCTCTATTATGCTGTCGCAATATCTGCGAGTTCAAAGTTAATAACTGCTACTAAATCCCTTGGGTTTACTTCCACTGAAAAGCCAACTTTTCCTCCGCTGAATAAAATAAGTTCGTACTCTTTCGCCGATTCATCTAGCACAGTCTTAAATTGCTTCTTCATCCCAATGGGTGAACAACCTCCATGCATGTAGCCTGTGAGTGGAAGTAATTCTTTTTCTTTGATCATATGAATATTTTTTTCGCCAACAGCTTTAGCGGCTTTTTTTAAATTCAATTCTTGCGTTACTGGAACAACGAAGACGTAATGTTCACCCGATTTCCCTTGTGTAACAAGGGTTTTATAAATGGGCGACTCAACCTTTAATTTGTCTACATCTTCCCATTGATAGCCAGTATACTCGATTTTATTTTGCTCAAGCACACGCATCACATTTGTTTTATCTTTTTTCGCCATTTTATCACCTGTCTTTGCCTTCTTTACACTATCATTATAACTGAAATGCAAGCTAGTATAAAATAAGAACAACTTATTCACTTCAGTGAATAACACGAACAATGGTATTTATTATACGTTTATTATCCGCTAATCATTGAAAGGTAGTCCATCTATTGCCTATTATAGATAAAAGTTATTTTTTTAAGGAGGACATCATGAATAAAGCATCACTAAAACATTTAATCGACGTGGCAGCAGGGCGAACATCGGCAGATCTCGTCATTAAAAATGCACGAATTGTCGATGTCTATCAAGGGCAATTAATTGAAGGGGATATTGCGATCACAGAAGGCGTCATTGCCGGCATTGGGGGCGATTATGAAGGTAAAGAGGTTCACGACTTAGCAGGTAAGATTGTAGCACCCGGGTTAATCGAACCACATATTCATGTTGAATCTTCCTATGTGACTCCAGAAGAATTTGCACGGTTATTAGCGATTCATGGGACAACAACGGCGCTTGCAGATCCTCATGAGATTGCTAATGTGGCTGGCATGGACGGATTAAGCTACATGATTGATGCATCTCAGAATGTAGGGATTGATATCCGTTATATGATGCCTTCTTGTGTGCCTGCAACGAATATGGAAAACTCTGGCGCAGTTATCACTGCCCAAGATATGGTTCAACCAATTATTGACGGGCAAGTTGATGGTTTAGCTGAATTTATGAACTTTCCAGGTATTATTAATAATGAGGATAGCGTCATTGACAAAGTGATGGTGGCTCGTGAGCACGGCAAGCGTATTGACGGACACAGTCCGATGGTTACAGGTAAAGATTTGAACGCTTATATTGCTGCTGGGGTGGAAAATGATCATGAATGTACTACGATTGAAGAAATGCATGAGCGATTAAGTCGCGGTATGTACGTCTTCTTGCGTGAAGGGTCTGTGACACAAAACTTACGCATGTTACTTAAAGGAGTCACTTCTTCCAATAGCCGTCGCTGTCTTTTATCTGGTGACGATGTCCAAGCAAAGACACTTTTAGAGTTAGGCCATCTAGATAATAGTTTACGAATTTGTGTTGAAGAAGGTCTGGATCCAATAACTGCCATTCAAATGGCAACAATTAATACTGCTGAAGCGACACGTCTGCGTGACCGCGGAGCAATTGCACCTGGTTTACGCGCTGACTTCATTGTTTTTGATAATTTCGATAAATTAACTATTCAACGCACTTATGTTGAAGGCCAATTGATTGCTAAAGACGGCGAATATTTAGTTCCGATTCAGCGTGCCAATTACGAAGTCGTTGAATCGAGCGTGAAGTATAAGGATTTTAGCGAAGAGCGTTTAGTTTTACCTTTAGAGTCTGATACTGTCCGTGCCATCGAAGTCGTAGAACAGGAAGTCATTACGAATGAAGCAATTATTCAAGTGGACCGCGATGCTGATGGGATTTTTGAATATAATCCTGACATTCCAGTAGTTAAAATTGCTGTGATTGAGCGCCATCACTTAACTGGTAATGTGAGTGTGGCTCTATTGAAAAATTATGGAATGAAATACGGAGCAATTGCTCAATCGATTGCACATGACAATCATAATGTGGTTGTTGCGGGAACAAATGATTCTGATATGGCTTTTGCTGTGAAAGAATTGGAGCGACTTCAAGGCGGTGTCGTGTTAGTTAAAGACGGTCAAGTCATTGCTAATTTTCCTCTCCCAGTGGGCGGCTTGATGAGTGATTTAACAGCCGAAGAAGTGATGGCACAACAAGATACCATTAATAAAGTTGCACACGAGAAGTTAGAAATTTCTCACCGTGTTGATCCAATTATGACTTTAAGTTTCATGCCACTTTCTGTAATTCCTGCACTTAAAATTACAGACATGGGCTTGATCGATGTAACAAAATTTGAATTTGTTCCAGTATCAATTTCGGAATAAACTCTTATAGAGGCAAGCAACTGCTAACGGGCAGATTCCTTGTTTTTTTGAGTGGATGGTTGTCTGGGCAATAAGGTTGGTATAAAGCGTCACTTTGATTTTCCATAGTGACGCTTTTCCCCAATTACCAGCCCAAACAAAAAAGCGACATCATTTTCATGACATCGCCCTTGAATTTCGATTATTTTTGGACTAATTTTTCAATTTGTCCTAAGAATTCTTCGTTAGTATCTGTGTGACGGAGAATTCCGATGAGTTGATCAGTGTATTCAAGAGAATTTCCGACCATCATTTTGCGGAACTTCCAAATCTTGTCTAACTCTTCTTCCGGAATCAGTAATTCTTCTTTACGTGTTCCTGAACGTTGAATATCAATCGCTGGGAAGATACGGCGTTCTGCTAGTTGGCGAGATAGGTGAATTTCCATATTCCCTGTCCCTTTGAATTCTTCATAGATTAAATCATCCATACGGCTACCTGTATCCACTAAAGCTGTCGCCAAAATAGTTAATGAACCGCCATCTTCAATATTACGCGCTGCTCCAAAAAAGCGTTTTGGGAAGTAGAATGACGCGGGATCTAACCCACCACTTAATGTACGACCACTTGGTTTAACTACTAAGTTGTAGGCACGAGCAAGGCGTGTGATACTATCCATTAAGATAACAACATCTCGGCCATCTTCAACTAAACGCATGGCGCGGTCCAAGACTAATTCTGCAATACGAATATGGTTCTCAGGTTTTTGGTCAAACGTTGATGAAACCACTTCACCATTCACGCTACGTTCGATATCTGTTACTTCTTCTGGACGCTCATCGATTAACATCACAATGAGTTCTGCATCAGGATAATTATGCGAAATCCCATTAGCAATGCTTTTTAATGTTGAAGTTTTACCGGCTTTAGGTGGTGAAACAATAAGGCCCCTTTGTCCAAATCCAATCGGTGAGAACACATCTATTAAACGGTTACTGATTGCATTTTGCTTGTACTCTAATTTAATTTGTTCTTCTGGATATAATGGCGTTAAACTTGGGAAGTGATCGCGTTCTTTTGCTTCTTCTGGGTCTTTACCATTCACGGTTGAAATTTGCATCAAACCGTAATAGCGCTCATTTGATTTTGGTGGACGCGCTGGGCCGGCTACTTTATCCCCGTTTCTTAAATCAAAACGGCGAATTTGTGAATTTGAAATATAGATATCTTCTTGACTCGGTGAGTAGTTAATTGGACGAATAAAACCAAAACCATCCCCAGGTAAAATATCTAAAACTCCTTCAACTTGGAAGAAGCCTTGTTTCTCTTCTTGTGTACGCATAATCGCTAAAGCTAATTCTTTTTTACTTAATTCACTATAGTTAGGGATTTTAAGTTCGCGGGCGTAACCATAGAGCTCTTTTACGTCTTTATTTAATAATGTTGGCAATGAAAATGCATCTGTCATTTTATCAGTTCCTTTTCTTTACTTGAATGTTTGTGGAGAGTTTGTTTTGTGGGCGAGTGGGGGTGATTTGAATACAAAAATATATTTGGACAGAATTTAATTGATCTGCCCAAATATAGTCATGTTTATTATTCTTCGACAGTGTCGTCTTCAATCATTTCAATATCGGCACCAATAGCTTTTAATTTACCTACGATGTCAGTATATCCACGTAAGATATTGCTTACACCTGTGATGACTGTCTCGCCATCAGCGATTAAAGCAGCAATTACAAGACATGCACCGGCACGTAAATCACTTGCACGGACTGGGGCACCTTGGAGTTTCGATGGGCCACTAATGCGGATAATATCACCATCTACTTTGATATTTGCTCCCATGCGGTTTAATTCTGGAATGTGTTTCACACGTTGTGGATAAATTGTATCCATAATGGTTCCTTCACCGTGAGCTTTTAAAAGTAATGGTGTGAAAGGTTGTTGTAAGTCAGTCGCAAAACCAGGGTATGGCAGTGTTTTAACATTAACCATATTTAAGTTATCAGATTTCTTGATGTCAATCGAATCTTCACCAATCGTCATCATCGCACCCATTTCGTCTAGTTTAGCAATGTAACTTTCGATATGTTCATAAATAACGTTTGTGACACGAACATTTTCACCCATTGCGACTGCCGCTGTAATGTAAGTACCCGCTTCTATACGGTCTGGAATGATTGTATGGTTGGTACCATGCATTTCGTCGACACCTTCAATACGGATCAAGCTTGTTCCAGCACCACGGATATTTGCTCCCATTTTGTTCAGAAGTGTCACAACATCGATAATTTCTGGCTCACGTGCTGCATTTTCGATGATTGTTTTTCCTTTAGCACGGACAGAAGCTAGAATCGCGTTGATTGTTGCTCCCACTGATACAACGTCCATGTAAATTCTTGAACCTTCTAGCCCATTTGGCGTTGATAAAGTAATCACACCAAATTCGTCTTCAACCGTTGCTCCAAGTGAACGAAAAGCTTTAATATGTTGGTCAATTGGACGAGGTCCTAAGAAACATCCTCCAGGTAGTCCGATAACACCTTCACCAAATTTCGATAAAGTTGCTCCCATAAAGTAATAAGATGCACGTAAACTTTGGATTTTTCCTGTTGGCATTGGAATTGACACCATATCTGTTGGGTCAATCATTAGTGTATTATTTTTAAATTCGGTTTTTACATTAAATTCAGCAAGTATTTCAAGTAATGAGTGAACATCTTGAATATCTGGCACGCCTTCAAGTACAACTGGTGAATCAGCGATAATTGCGGCTGGTATTAGTGCCACCGTACTGTTTTTTGCTCCGTTAATTGTAATTTCGCCGTTTAGAGGTTTTCCTCCACGAATAACTAATTTTTTCATGTTTCGCTCCTTAATTCGTTCTGTCTTGTATATTATTTTTAATTGCTTTATTTATTTCGTTCAAAATCGCCCATTGGCGCTTGTCATCTAGTCCAGCAAGTATTAGTGCTTCCTGAAGGAGACGATGAATTTGTTTCACGTTCATCCCCGAACGACGTTCAACTAGTTCATCACTGACATAAATTACTTCGTGAGCCACGATATTTCGGACATATTTTTCAATATGTCTTAAAGAAATGGCTTTCGCTCTCACTTCGTCATTTCTACTATGATCGTCAATGAGTTTTAATAAATGACTCGAACTTACATAATGCTTATAATTGAAGCGGTCGCCGTAATATTTTGTAAAGGTCTCAGCCACTTTATTCGCTTCTTCCTCCACTTTTGCTTGCTTCCACTGTAAACCACGATAAACCGGCGTTCCTTCAACGGTTTCCTTGACAATTGGTTGGATATATTGACTTAATTCCGGCATAAAATCTTCTTCGATAATTAAGCGCAGTAAATCAACCAACAACGGACTGAGTGCACGAAAATAATCCATATATTCAGATCGTTCAAATTGAACATTCATATAATGTGCATAGCTATACACTCGGCGTTCTAGGTATGTGGGCTTGAGTAAATATTGGCGGTCTACTTTGGGAGCTAGTTGCTCAATTTCTCGAATATTTACATCTAGAAAAGCTTGAGCAAGCTGAATTGAGTGAGTAAGGTAGGAATCGTTCAGTGTAGTATTCTCTTTTATATAAGATAATAACGGTCGATATTGATTATATTCCAACATATGATCAATCAACGTCATTTGAGTTTTACTTATGATCGGGGAAGGTTGTGTCACGGATTCATTCTCCTTAAATTTTATATAGTTGAAGTATATCATAACGCTCCTAATAAATTAACATTCTTGTTTTATGATTCTAACATAAGCCCGGAATCCTTCAAAGAAAGGACTACTATATCCATGTTTTTCTTGTTAAAATATGGATAATTCCTCTAATTGAACATTAGAGTGTTAAAAATATTTTCTATACAGTACCATAACTTAATTACTGTTATGTAAACATTGTATTTCAAAATGAAGGATTTGACTCAGAAAGGATACTTTATCATATGGAAGCTTTAAATAAGCCTCAGAATACGTTTATAAATAGTACGACCATCAAAATCATTGCGATGGCTTCGATGTTAATTGATCACTTAGGTGCTTTCGTGCTCCTGCCCTGGTTGCAAGCGGGGAATGGTCAAGTTAATTTCGAAACATGGAACTCCGTGTACACCGCAAGTCGGGCAGTCGGGCGACTTGCTTTTCCGTTATTCTGTTTTTTAATTGTCGAAGGCTTTCAGCATACAAGCGATGTGAAAAAGTATTTAAAACGTCTCGGTATCTTTGCGCTAATTTCTGAAATTCCTTTTGACTTAGCGAGATCGCATACATTCTTTGATTTTTCTGGACAGAATGTGATGTTCACCTTATTTAGTGGGCTGTTTGCTATTTGGTGTATAGAAAAATTTGAGCAACCCATTTACCGCTTTGTGGGAGTTGTGCTCTCCTTAGCATTTGTCTTCATCTTGGACACAGATTATTCTACTTTAGGCGTATCCGTTATTATTATTCTGTATGTCCTACGGGATTTTCGGTTATTCCAATCCCTTTTTGGTGCTTTTGCATTTATCGGCAGTTGGTTTGCGATGCCTGCTTTCATTATTACCTATTTTTACAATGGTTTAAAAGGAAATCTCAGCTCCAAAGCATTCTACTGGTTCTATCCAGTTCATCTATTACTTTATGCACTGATAGCATATTTATTATTATCTTAGGAGGAAAAATATGAAAATAAATTATCCTATCAATGGTACCGAAGAAGAAATCAAAGAAGTTGAAAAGATTTACAAAGATTACCCTGAATTACCTTACATCTCGCCAGACCGCAATCTAAAAAAATGGTTCCGTGATTTAGACTTAACAAGCGAAACGCGTGTACCCTTGCGCAATATGCAACGTACTGAAGAAGGCTTATTACCGGGAGATATCATTTTAATTTGGCGAATTTCTTTAGGGACATTCACAAACGAATCAGTGATGCCGAAATACTTTGAATATGATTACGGCATTAACGCTCACCAATCTTTAAAAGACTTAATCGAACACGGTTATGTGATTCAAGAATCGCCTTATGAATCAATGGATCACGTCACAGCCACTTTGTTGAAGAGCTTATTAAAAATGAAAAACGTTAAAGGCTATTCAAAATTAAATAAAACAGGCTTAGTGGAAGAAATCAAAAAGCATTATTCCAATGAAGAATTAGATGAATACTTCGATGTTCGCGGCATGCGTTTAACTGATTCTGGTAAAAAAGCTTTAGAAAACAATCAATTTGTGATTGATAAACATCCAACAAAACCAGGTTATTAAAAAGTTTTAGTGTTAGCGAAAGAAATCTTGCTGGCACTATTTTTTAGGTAGTTTTTTGGTGTACTTGAGCCAAATGGCAAAGTTATTTGGCTTGAGTTAGATCAACTAGAGACAAACCGCATCACCATTTGGCTTGAGTTAGACCAACTAAAGACAAACCGCATAACCATTTGGCTTGAGTTAGACCAACTAGAGACAAACCACATCACCATTTGGCTTGAGTTAGACCAACTAAAGACAAACCGCATAACCATTTGGCTTGAGTTGGATCAACTAGAGACAAACCGCATAACCATTTGGCTTGAGTTGGACCAACTAGAGACAAACCACATAACCATTTGGCTTGAGTTAGACCAACTAAAGACAAACCGCATAACCATTTGGCTAGAGTTAGACCGACTAAAGACAAACAGCATCACCATTTGGCTTGAGTTGCAATTTATTCTCTATCTATAAATTATCAGACAGAAAAACCCGTTCGAACCAAGATGAATCTCGGTTAGAACGGGTTTAGTTTAGTATTGGGAATGAGTTATTAAGCTTTGTTTGATGATCCAAACATATCCATTGTTTCTTTAGTTGTCGCAACAATTGCATCTTTACCAGGTGCGATTACTTTACGTGGATCATATACTTTATCATCCGTGTTTAATTTTTCACGAACAGCTTTTGTCCATTGTTGTTGTAATTCAGTGTTAACGTTAATTTTTGCATGTCCAAAGCTAATTGCTTTTTTAACTTGGTGTTCTGGAATTCCTGAACCACCGTGTAATACTAAAGGCATACCAGTTGCTTCAGAAATTTCTTCCATTTCTTTAAAGCCTAATTTAGGTTCGCCATCGTAAGTTCCGTGAACTGAACCTAATGCTGCTGCTAAAGCATCAACGTTAGCTTCTTGTACTAAACGTACACATTCAGCTAAATCAGCATAAGCAACTCCACCGATAACTCCGTCTTCTTCTCCACCAACAGTTCCAACTTCACCTTCAACTGAAGCACCGTGTTGATGAGCATATTCAACAACTTGTTTTGTCATCGCAATATTGTCATCGATTGGGTGATGAGATCCGTCAATCATTACTGATGAGAAACCAGCGTCAATTGCGTCTTTACATGTGTCAAATGAAGATCCGTGGTCTAAGTGTAGAGCAACTGGTACTGTAATGTCCATTGTTTCCATTAAAGCGTTAACCATTGCTGCTACTACTTTAGTACCACCCATATATTTAGCTGCACCTTCTGATACACCTAAGATAATTGGTGAGTTATTTTCTTTTGCAGCTGTTAATACAGCTTGAGTCCACTCAAGGTTGTTAATGTTGAATTGACCTACAGCGTACCCTTCTTCTTTTGCTTTGTTTAACATATCTGTCATACTTACTAAACGAGTCATGCTTAAAATTCCCCCTATAATGTTATATTATACGTTTATTATACTCCAAAAACCGCGCTATGGCTAGTAATTAAGCAGATTGGCGCTATGGCTTGATTTGTAGGCATTTTAATTGAACTTTTTTCACTTATTCATTTAAGGGGTTAAATTTGATTAGAGATTATTTTGATGATTTGAAAATATAAAATACTGGCGGTTGGTTTTATTTTCACTAAATATTTAAAAAAGTGCTTAGTTTATGACAGAGTGTTAGTAGAGGTACAGTAGTATCAGGACGACGGATCGCACATGATACCGTTGGAACGAAGCGACTTACGGAATCAGTAGATCAGCGAGACGGAAGCTCAATCACAAGCTAACGCAGAAGTGATTAGCTGGAGCCGTGCCACTACGGTCACCGAAACTAATACTCTGGAATAAGCGGGGTTACCATTATATTCTTTTCAAGATTAATCCCCAAAAAACATAAAAAGAACCTAGCTTCTCAACTAGATTCCTTCAATAATTATTATGCTTCAGCTAAGCGTTTGTTGTTTTTAACTGTTGTCGTACTTGTATCAATATCCACTCTATTGTCCAATGTTTTATAATTATCAGCCTTCAATTGAGGTAATGTAATCATGAAACCGAAACTGATAATGTACAGCCCCGCTAAGAAAAGCATTACTAAAGGTACACCTGACATATCTAAGATGTAACCAATGATGACTGATGAGAATCCTCCAACAGCACGTCCCACATTCAAGATTGTGTTATTCGCAATCGTACTGATTTTGTAAGAGTATAAGCGTGTAATAACCGCTCCGTAACCTGCGAACATTCCATTCACAAAGAATCCAACGATAGCTCCACCGATTAAGATTGATGTTGCGCTATTAGCAAAAGTGAATAAATATACTGCCACGGCAGAACTTATTAAGAAGATTCCGTAAGCTAAGCGTGGGCCAATTCGGTCTAAGATTTGCCCGAAGACAAACATTCCGATACACATACCGATGATTGTAGCGATCATCCAAGTTGAAGAACCACTGACACTGACGCCAATATTTTGTTGCATCATTGTTGGTAACCAGTTCATCATACCGAAGTAACCTGCGATTTGAACAGTTGTCATAACCATTAAAACGATTGTTTGATACGATGTCTTTCGGTCTTTGAATAAATCTTTAATGCTACCTTGTGCTGATTCATCATCTTCATCTGAATAACTTTCAATATGTAATTCTTCTTCCTTAACTGTACGACTCACCCAAACTACGATTAAAATTGGAAGTAAACCGAATAGGAATAGTCCGCGCCACCCGAATATTGGAGCAATCAATCCTGCAAGTAGGGCTGAAGAAATTGAACCGATTTGGCCAACAATTCCGTTTAATGAACTGATGCGTCCCATTTTTTCACTTGGCACGAGTCCGGCCATGATTGAGATCGCCACACCATATTCACCACCGACACCAATCCCGGCAATAAAACGCATTGCATATAAGTAATAGATATTATTTGTAAAGAAGATTAACCCTGTGGCAATTGAAAAGATTAAAATTGTCCATTTAAAAACTTTTAGTTTGCTGTAACGGTCTGCTAAGATTCCAAATAAAATTCCTCCGAACAACATACCGAAGTTTGTAATAGTCGCAATCCACCCTGCTTGTGCTCCTGAGATACCTAATTGAGAAATGATTGTAGACATCGAAAAGGCTAGGAACATGACGTTTAAATCATCGGTTCCTGATGCGACAATGGCTGATAATAAAGCGTTACGTTGTGATTTGTTTAAGTTTTTCATTTTGTATAATCTCCTTTAATGAATGCTCTCGGCATTCTTTATTAAAATTGTTATAGATGACTATAGGGACAGAGTTTTCTATGCTTCAAATTGTTTTGACCATTTTGCTGGATCTTGATACCACTCGACTAACGTGTCATAGTAGGCTTTTAATTTCGGATCGCTGACAGCATATTCTACTAGTTCGCGGTAGTTTGTTAATGTTTCAAGTGAGAATTCAACTTCACTAAATGCTTTTTGTCCGCTTTCTAACATATAGTTAAAGATTGCGGCGCAACCGATAACTTCACCTCCAGCCTGCTCTACTTTTGAAGCGGCGTCCAATACACTTCCACCTGTACTAATTAAATCTTCGACCATGACAACTTTGCTGCCTGGTTTAAGGTAGCCTTCGATGGCATTTTCCTTTCCATGGTCTTTCGCACTTGATCTGACGTAAATCATTGGTAGGTTTAAGAGATTAGCAACAAAGGCCGCATGCGGAATACCGGCAGTGGCAGTTCCGGCGATGACTTCAACGCCTTCAAATTGAGTTTTAATTAAATCTGCTAAAGCTTGTTCGATAAAGTCACGTGTTTCTGGGAAACTCATGATTAAACGATTGTCACAATAAATTGGGGCTTTGAGTCCACTTGCCCAAGTATAAGGTTGATCTGGTTTTAAATTTACTGCTTCAATCGCGAGTAATTTTTCTGCTACTTGTTCTGATACTGTCATGTTCAAATGATTCATTCCCCTTCTATTAATTTAATTCAGCTTGCCATTCTTTCAAGATATATCGATAGGCTTCTACCGGGTCAGGCGCTTGCGTGATCGGTCTTCCCACAACGATATAGTCACTGCCGTTTTTGGCTGCATCTCTAGGTGTCATAATCCGTGTTTGGTCGTCGATTGATTTTGAAGTCAGACGAATGCCAGGTGTGATAGTTAGAAACTGGTTTGATGTTGCTTCTTTGATGATTGAAGCTTCTAAGGGCGAGCAAACAACGCCATCTAAGCCTGCATTTTGTGTGAGTATCGCATAATTTTGGACACTGTCTTGAATGGGCCCTAATATCTTTTGTTCCTCATTCATTTGAGTTTGCGAAGTTGAGGTGAGTTGTGTCACTGCGATTAGTAAGGGTTTGTGATTATTCAAAGCCCCTTCCTCCAGGCCTTCTTTGGCTGCTTGCATCATTTTCAGTCCGCCACTGGCATGAACATTTACCATGTCTACACCACTTTGAGCGAGCACTTTCATGGCACTTTTGACCGTGTTTGGAATGTCATGTAATTTTAAATCTAGAAACACGCTGTGTCCTTCCTCTTTTAAGTATTGCACAAAATCCATCCCAGTTTTGTAAAATAGTTCCATGCCGACCTTTAAATTTAAAGATTCATTTTTAAATAGATTTAGAAAAGCGATGGCTGCCTCTTTAGTGGCGAAATCTAGCGCAATGATTGGTTTTTGTTTATCCATTGTCTCACCTTTCATTCATTATTTTTAATCGAGAGTACAAAAAAACGACCGATAACAGATCATGTTACCGGTCGTTTACGACGTGAAAGAGTGCATAACGATAGTGTTCCCCCTGCATTGTACAAAATGGGTTCACTATTAATCTCTATAAAATGCCTATAAAGAAATCAGTTAGCAACACTTTCGCGTCTCACGGAACACGATTAAAGCTTTACTACTTTTATGGAATTATAGTGATTATTTACACCAATGTCAATTGTTATTTGCGATTATTTTGATGTTCTAAACTTGCTTCAATAAAGCCTTTAAAAATTGGTTGTGGACGGTTTGGACGTGAAGTGAATTCTGGGTGGAATTGCGGTGCCACAAAGAATGGGTGGTCTTTCAATTCAATAATCTCAACTAACTTCCCGTCAGGACTCACACCTGAGAATGACATACCGTGTTCGCTTAAAGCTTCACGGTACTCATTATTGAATTCATAACGGTGACGGTGACGTTCTTCAATCATTTCGCTTCCGTCGTATAAGTCACGAACTAATGAGCCTTCTGATAATTTTGCAGGGTATAGACCTAGACGTAATGTTCCACCTAAAGTCATATCTTCTGTTTGATCTGCTAATAAGGCAATGATTTTATGTGGTGATTCTGGGTCTAATTCTGAAGAATGTGCCCCTTTTAAGCCAACAACATTACGTGCAAACTCAACGGTCGCTAATTGCATACCTAAACAAATACCAAAGAATGGCACTTCTTCTTCACGAGCATAACGAATGGCTTCAATCTTACCTTCAACACCACGTTCACCAAAGCCGCCTGGCACTAAAATACCATCAACATCTTTCAAGTAAGAATCTACGTTGTCCGCGTTGATATCTTCAGCATTAATCCAAGATAATTCGATATCAGTATTGTGGTAGAATCCAGCATGTTTTAAGGCTTCTACTACAGATAGGTATGCGTCAGGTAATTCAACGTATTTACCTACTAGACCAATTTTTACTTTGTTCTCTAGATGTAGAACGCGTTGTTCTAATTCTCTCCAACCAGTCATATCTGCTTCAGGTAAATCAAGACCAAAGTAATCTAAGACTAATTGGTCCATCTTTTGCTCTTGTAAACTTAATGGGATTGTGTAAAGTGTTTCAACGTCACGTGACTCAATCACCGCATCCGTTGTTACATCACAGAATAGAGCTAATTTATCTTTAATGCTTTGTGGTAATGCCTCTTCAGTTCTCACCACTAAGATATTTGGCTGAATACCTAATGATCGTAATTCTTTCACACTATGTTGTGTTGGTTTCGTTTTTAATTCTCCTGCTGCTTTTAAGTAAGGAATTAAAGTTGTATGAATGTAAAGAACATTTTCGTGTCCGATTTCTGTACGCATTTGACGTAGTGCTTCAATAAACGGTAATCCTTCAATATCTCCAATTGTTCCACCGACTTCAGTGATAACAACGTCAGCGTCAGTTGTTTCTGCTGCACGCATAATTTTGTCTTTAATTTCGTTTGTCACGTGTGGTATAACTTGGACGGTTGCGCCATTATATTCACCTTGACGTTCTTTACGTAGAACTTCATCGTAGACTTTACCGGCTGTGACACTTGAGTATTCATTAACATTAATGTCGATAAATCGTTCATAATGGCCTAAATCTAAGTCAGTTTCTGCTCCATCATTTGTTACAAAAACCTCTCCATGTTGATATGGACTCATTGTACCTGGGTCAATGTTTAAGTATGGATCGAATTTTTGAATATTAACTTTCAATCCTCTGTTTTTAAGTAAACGTCCTAAAGACGCAGCGACGATACCTTTACCAATTGATGACACAACGCCACCTGTAACAAATATATATTTTGCCATTATTGTAAGCTCCTTTTTATATATTTTCGGGATATAAATAGAAAAGCCCCCTATTCCGATGGAATAGGGGTGCTAATTAAGTAGATTGACCTTCCTCTTGAAAGGTGCCCAATTTAGATAATACGATAACTTTGTCGTTTCGTCAATCAAAAATTTTAGTCTTCGTCTTCTTCCTCGAAAACTTCGTCTTCTTCATCTTCAAAATCGTCATCATCGATATCGTCATCATCGATATCGTCATCATCGATATCGTCATCATCGATATCTTCATCAAAGTCCTCGTCGTCTTCATCAAGTTCTAGATCATCGTCACCTAGTTCAGATAAATCACGTGCATAGACACCAAGTTCTTGGTTGTCGTCTTCGTCATCTTCTTCGTCTTTAGCGATTGGAACAACTTCTTCGACTTCATCTTCTTCATCGTCAAAGTCTTCTTCATCATCATAGATATCATCTAGATCTTCTGGATCATCATCGTTGTAGTCAATCATGTCGTCATTTTCGTCAAACGCGTTTAATTTGCGTTTTTTCTTGCGTCTGCGACGACGTGGTAAATCTTCATCATCAATTGAACTTACAATTTCTTCATCGATTGAATCGATGGGATACCAAGCGCGTAGTCCCCAACGGTTATCTCCTAATGAAATGAAGCGTCCATCAATATTGATGTCTGTATAAAAGCGTGTCATTTTCGCTTCCAACTCTTCTTCGCTTACATTTAAATAGTCTTGTATCGCAACCATTAATGCAGTGAAATCATAGACATCACCTGTCTCTTCAAGAATTGCATGTGCAACTTCAATCGAAGAAAGTTCTTCAATATTTTCATTCTCAAATTGTTTTAAAATCAAAGCTTCCACTTCCTTCCTCGTATTCTAATATATTACCGATTTAATTACGATAATGCAATTGAAATTCATAGTCTCCAAGTGGTTCTTCGTTAATTAATACTTGGTATTGAATCATTAACTTCACACCTGTTTCTGTTTCAGAAAATTGAACTTTTTCGGTCTCAACTGCTAATTCCCATAGTCCTTGCGGTGTCATATAGGATGTATATGTTTGTTTAGATGGATTAAACGTTAATGTATATTGCGGTTGTTTAATCTCTGCTATCAGATGCCCTGCGTCACGTTGAGTATACCACTTTACTTCAATTGGAATATCTTCGCGATCGACGTAGGAGATTTTTGAAAAAGTCTTTAAATCAACTAACTCTCCTTTAGTCTCTAACAACCATTCATCTTTATGAGCTTGCTTATGATAGCGAATCTTTTGATCAACTTCAAGATAAATATTTTTTCTCTGCACATTTTCACCACACAATCTATAGTTATTTACTATTATAATCGATTTTTTGTTATAATTATACATAACTATAAAATAATTACAAAATGAAGGAAGGTTTCTATGCTTTCAAATCAAGAATATATATCATCCCAACAATGGCTTGTATTTTCAGAACAAGACAATCCATCAAAAAGGGATCCAAACAGTGCACTCAGTTACCAAGACAGCTTCATCCGCTGGGTTCCAGCTCTAAACGATGACGCTCGTAAACCTTATGGTGTCGTACACTTCTATCCATTTGACTATCCAATTATCCTACTTGGGGCAAAAGATACTCGTCTGCCAGAACTGGGCAATGCGAATAATTATCTCGTTGACCTTGGATACACACTAGTTCAACGTCCTCATGGTGGCTTAGCTGTTGTTAATGACCCGGGTGTCATAAACTTTGGACTGGTGAGTGATAATCGTCATTTTGACTTATCGATTGATCATGCTTACGAGCAAATGGTTGCTTTAGTGGCGCAGTCCTTAGAGCCATTCGGCGTCAAAGTAGAAAGCTATGAAATTCCAGATTCTTATTGTCCTGGAAAATACGACTTAGTTGTCAATGGGCAAAAAATTGGGGGCATTGCGCAACGTCGCTTCAAATCTGGTGTCACAACGGCTGCTTACTTAAGTGTCAATGGTGACCAACAAGCACGCGCTGAATTACTCCAGGCTTATTACCGTACAGGTGAAGCGGGTAGTGACTATCCTTTAATCAATCCTAACTCAATGACAACGATTGAAGCAGTCATCGGTGAACCAATTCAAGTCGATGCATATCAAAAATTATTAATTTCAACGATGGAGAAATACGGTTCACTCACTCAAGGCGACTATGAAGACCCTGCTTTAAAAGCGTTATACGAAAAAGCATTCGATAAAACAACGGCTCGTTCAGAAAAAATCCAACCTAATCAATTACCTTAAGGAGTTAATGATGGCTACTTATAATGAAAAATATCAATTACAAATCTTGCGTCGAGAGAAAGTATTTCGCGATCCCGTTCATGACTACATTCATATTCAAGATTCGATTATCTTAAAGTTAATTGATACGGTCGAATTCCAACGTCTGCGTCGAATCCGTCAACTTGGGACGTCTTCTTACACCTTCCACGGTGCAGAGCATAGCCGTTTCAACCATTCTTTAGGTGTGTATGAGATTACACGTCGCATCATCAACAATTTCGTACGTAATTATCCTAGTCTCGAAGCCGGTGATGGCTTATGGGACGATAGTGAACGCCTTGTTGCCTTATGTGCGGCACTTCTGCATGATATTGGTCACGGGCCCTTCTCACATACGTTTGAAGGGATTTTCGATACCGACCATGAAGTAGTCACTCAAAAAATTATTATGTCACCAGATACTGAAATTAATCATGTATTGAAGTTAATGGGTGATGATTTTCCAGAAAAAGTTGCCAGCGTCATTAATAAAACTTACCCTAATCAGCAAGTCGTTCAATTAATTTCCAGTCAAATTGACGCTGACCGAATGGATTATTTAATTCGCGACGCCTATTATGCTGGCGTGAGTTACGGTGCTTTTGATATTACTCGAATTTTGCGTGTCATTCGGCCATTCAACAATCAAATTGTATTTGATTTCTCAGGGATGCACGCAGTTGAACACTATATTGTGAGTCGCTATCAAATGTATATGCAAGTGTATTTCCACCCCGTTTCACGCGGCATGGAAGAAGTGTTACGTAACTTACTTGCTCGTGCCAAATATTGTTACGACCAAAAACCGGAAACAATGACACATTCCATTGATTTGTTGATTCCTTTCTTAGAAGGTGAATGGGATTTAGAAGACTACATGCGGTTGGATGACTATATTCTAAGTAGTTACTTCTCACATTGGTTACTTGAAGATGACGACATCTTGAAAGATTTAGCTTACCGCTTCTTAAACCGAAAACCGTTCAAATCACTCTTATCGAGCGATGACCAACGTGATGAACTAACATCTTCGATTCAAAATGAAATGCTGGCAGAAGGCTATGACCCAGAATACTACTTTGGGGAAAATAGCTCCTTCGACTTGCCTTATGATTTCTATCGCCCTGACTCAACAAGTACGCGCACGCAAATTGATTTCTTAACAAAACAAAATCAAGTCGTCGAATTGTCACAAGTCAGCGCCTTAGTGCAATCGTTAACCGGAGTGCCGCGTGGGGAGCAACGCTTGTATTACCCACGTGAAGTCTTGCATACGATACTGAAAATCCCTGAAGCAGATTTAACCCCTGATCAGGAAAAAATAATCGCTGCTTATAATGAAGAGACGAATGATGTCACGTTTAATATTCAACAGAGATTATTTTAGTATTTATGGCTTGGATTAGAGCATATTCCCCAGCAATTTTGGTTGTATAACCGGAATTGTTGGGGATTTTGTTTGTGGTAGGGTGTGAGCGTGTCCCTGAGATTTTTTCAGGGACATTTTTTCGTATTTCGTGTCCCTGAGATTTTTTCAAGGATGGTTTGGTGCCCTGAATAGTTCTCAGGGATTCTTTTCGGCATTTTGCATCCCTGAGATTTTCTCAAGGATGGTTTGGTGCCCTGAATAGTTCTCAGGGATTCTTTTCGGCATTTTGCATCCCTGTGATTTTCTCAAGGATGATTCGGTGCTCTGAATAGTTCTCAGGGACCTTTTTCGGCATATTGCATCCCTGAGATTTTCTCAAGGATGATTCGGTGCTCTGAATAGTTCTCAGGGATCCTTTTCGGCGTTTCGTGTCCCTGACTTTTTCTCAAGGAAACATATTCCATACACCTGTTTTTCCCTACCAAAAAAGGATACGCCACAATGACGTATCCAGGATAATCTAAGCTTGATTCAAATAATCTAATGCGAATTCAACGTGGAAAGATGCCATGATTGGTAATACATCTTCATCTAAATTGAATTTCTCGTGATGCAAACCGTATGAAGTTTCTTCAGAACTACTTACCCCAACGCGAGCATATGTTCCAGGGATTTTTGTTAAGAAGTCCGCAAAGTCATCTGAGCCCATACTTGGTTGGCTTTGTTTGATGACGTTTGCTTCTCCGACAATTTTCGCTCCCGCACGTTGGGCACGTAATGTTGCATCCTCGTCATTAATGTTTGGAGCTGCAGCCGGATAGTTTTCAAACTCAATCGTTGCACCAAATACTTTCGCAATATCATGAGCCGTTTCTTCTATCTTAGCTAAAAAACGTTCGCGTGTTTCATGACTTAATGTACGTAATGTCCCCTCAATTTTTGCATGATTGGAAACAATATTATAACGCGTACCTGAAGTGAATTTTCCAATCCCGATCACTGCTGGCTCTAAGGGATTCAGTAAGCGGGATACTAAGTTTTGTAATTCCGTTACAATATTTGCTCCGGCAGCTAAAGCATCAACGCCAGTATGTGGGCGGGCAACATGGGCACTTTTACCTATGACATTAATTGTAAAGATATCACAAGATGCCATAGTAGGTCCTGGCACTGCTTGAATGGTACCGACTGGTATGGCTGGGTCTACATGCATACCAAACACTTGACCTACGCCATCTAATAGACTACTTTCGATAAATTGGTACGCACCGCTCCCAATTTCTTCTGCTTGTTGGAAAGCCACTAAGACAGTTCCAGCAAACTGTTCACGGTGTGATACTAAATAAGCAACCGCACCAAGAAGCCCTGAGTTGTGGGCATCATGACCACACGCATGCATTATCCCTTCATTTAATGATGGGAAATCATGACTAGTCGCCTCTGTGATTTCTAAGGCATCAATATCCGCACGCAGTAATACTTTTCGCTCGCGTTGGCTTTGGGTCGCATCATTCTTTGTTCCTGTAATCGTCCCTAAAGTTCCTGTTTCACCTACTTTTTCAAAAGGAACATTGAGATCCGTAAGTATTTCTTGGATTTTCTCAGCTGTTTTAAATTCTTTTAAACTAGGTTCAGGATGTTGATGGAAATGACGACGCCATGTTACGATTTGTTCTTTATTTGCTTGAATTTCTGGAATAACTTGTACCAATTTAGTTCCTACTTTCTATTGCCTTTATTACTTAGTTTCTACTCTGCCACTTCTGTGACCGTTTGATTCTCGATATCAACGTCGTATTCTCTGAATACTGGGATTAATGAACCGTCACTTGATTCTTTAATAATTTCTGCGATTTCATCTGTTTGGAATAACTCAACGATTTTTAAATACAATGGGTTGTCTTTGTCTTCTTCACGGGCTGCAATCACATTAATATACATCGGATTCACATTATCTAAATTATGAGCATCCGCAAAAATCGCATCTGAAACTTTAAGTCCTGCATCTGAAGCAAAACCAGTATTAATAATTGCCGCATCAACATCTTGCAGTACTACAGCTGCCATTGCTGGGTCTAATAATTCAAACTGTAAATCTTTGGGATTATCTAAAATATCTTTCTCTTCTGGGAAAATGCCAGCCGCCTCATCGACATCAATTAACCCAGCAATTTCTAAGGCTTGAAGCGCGCGTCCATAAGTTGATGGATCGTTTGGAATCGCTATCATTCCGCCATCTGGAATATCTTCCACTGACGTGTGTTTATCAGAATATAAACCTAAAGGCGTAATTAATGTATTCCCTATCGGTGTAATTGTTCCATTATTTTCATCATTCCAAGAAAATAGAAACGGATACCCTTGCGTAGCGTTTAAATCTAATGAGCCATTTTGTAAGGCTTCATTTGGTTGATTGTAATCTGAGAATAGCACAAGTTCAATTTCAATGCCTTCTTGTTCTAGCGCATTTTCAACGACAACATCCCAATAATCATAAGCATTTGAACTGGCTAAGCCTATCGTTACTTTCTCACCTTCAAATTCCCCTTGGGCAGAGGCTTGAATTGGTAAAAAGCTTGCGATAGTAATGATTGCTAAGAATGAATATAATAATTTTTTCATTGTGGACCTCCATTTTTTATTAAAAAAAGCGCAAGTAAAGTCTACAACCACTTTCTTCATTGTAGCTTACTTACGCTTTAAGTTTGTTTCTTTTAAAGTGTTTGACTATTCAGCCGATTCTTCTGACTCTTCTGATTCTTCCGTTGTTTCTTCTGATTCTGATGAATCTGATTCTTCTTCGCCTTCTTCAGTCCATGCTGGAACATCTCCACCGTTACTTGCTTCAGCTAATTTTTCAGCGACTTCGTCTGTTTGGTATAATTCTACAACTTTAGCAAATAATTCGCTGTCTGCGTTGTCACCATTTACTGCGATAATGTTTTTGTAATCATCTGGTAAGTCTGCAGGATTTTCTGCATCTAGGAAGATAGCATCTTCAACACTTAAACCAGCGTCTAAAGCAAATGTGTTGTTAATGACTGCTGCATCCACATCTGGTAAAGCTTGCGCAATTTGTGCTGCTTCTAATTCTTCAAATTGAATATTTAATGGGTTATCAGTTACGTCTGCAACCGTTGGTAAAATACCTGCTTCATCATCGACTTCAATTAGGCCAGCTAATTCTAAACCTAATAATGCACGTCCACCATTTGTTGGATCGTTAGGAATTGCGATCACTGCATCTTCTGGAATCTCTTCAATTGAAGTAATTGATTCAGAATACACTCCTAATGGTGTAACGTATGAGAAACCTAAAGCTTCAAGGTTACCATCATTTGCTTCATTCCATTCGTTTAAGAATGCTACGTGTTGGAAAGCATTTAAATCTGTTGATCCATCTTGTAAAGCAACGTTTGGTTGAACATAGTCTGTAAATAATACTAATTCAAGTTCGATACCTTCTTGCTCTAAGGCTTGTTCTGAAACAAATTCCCAAACTTGTTCTTCTGCTTCACTTACGACACCAACGGTTACTGTTTCGCCTTCAAATTCACCTTGAGCTTGAACTGCTGAAGTTGCTCCAACTAAAACACTACTTGCTAATGATAATACACCTAATGATTTAAAGAATTTTTTCATGATAAATCTCTCCTTTTTTATGTTTATTCAGTATCTTCTTCTGTTGATTCTTCGCTTGATTCTTCGCTTGATTCTTCAGTTGATTCTTCGCTTGATTCTTCAGTTGATTCTTCGCTTGATTCTTCAGTTGACTCTTCTGATCCATCTGTACTTTCAGCTGGCTCATAGCCTTCCCATGCTGGAATACTTCCACCGTTACTTGATTCAATAATCACTTCAGCTACGTCAGCCGTTTGGTATAGTTCTACGATTTTTAATAGTAATGGACTTTCAGCATCTTCAGAACGTGCCGCAATGATATTACGGTAAGTATCACTTAACTCTTCTGGTGTATCTGTATCTACGAAGATAGCATCTTCTGTTACAGATAAACCTGCGTCTTCTGCATGACCTGTGTTAATAATCGCTGCTGCAACATCTGGTAATGATTGTGGAATTTGAGCTGCATCTAATTCGATAATTTCTAGGTTTAATGGGTTATCAGTAATATCGTCAATCGTTGGTAATACGCCTACAGCGTCATCCACTTCGATTAATCCAGCGATTTCTAAGGCAAGTAAAGCACGCCCGCCGTTTGTTGGGTCATTAGGAACTGCGATACTGTCGCCATCTACAATTTCTTCTACCGATGTAATTTTGTCTGAGTATAAGCCCATTGGTGTAACTAAAGTAAAGCCTAAGTTCACTAAATCTTCGTCGTTCGCTTCGTTCCAGTTTTCTAAAAAGGCAACGTGTTGAAAGGCATTTAAATCTAAAGACCCATTCGCTAAAGCTTCATTGGGCTGGTTATAGTCAGTTAATAGTGTGACATCAATCTCAATACCTTCTTGTTCTAAAGCTTTATCGGCAACATAGCCCCAAACTTCTGCACCATTATCTCCAACAACACCAACGTTGACTTGCTCGCCTTCAAATTCTCCCGAACTTTCTTGTGCAAATGCCACTTGAGTAGCTGGCGCTAGAATGAGTGAACTCGTTAAGGCAACTTTTCCTAACTTCTTAAGTAATTTTAACATAGCACTTTTCTCCTTTTATCTTTGACTATTCAGCATCTTCTTCCGTTGACTCTTCGCTACTTTCCTCTTCACTTGTTTCTTCGCTGCTTGCGTCTTCAGCATTTTCTCCAATCACTGGCGCATTTTCCCAGGCTGGTTTGTCACCATTGTTAGTTGTGTCATATAAAGCTTGAGCGACCTCTTCTGTTTGATAGTACTCAACGATTTGTAAATATAGGGCGTTGTCTTGGTTTTCTTCAAGAGCTGCAATGACATTTCGGTAAGCTTCATTTAATTCTTCTGGATAATCCGCGTCAACGAAAATGGCTTCATCTAAGCTCAGTCCCGCATCTGTTGCGAAGTTTAAGTTGATGAACGCTGCTGCAACATCTGGTAATGATAAAGCTAATTGAGCTGCATCTAATTCTTCAAATTCCAAGTTTAATGGGTTATCAGTAATATCATTGACTGTTGCTAAAGGCCCCACTTCATCATCTACTTCAATGACACCCGCCAATTCTAAACCAAGTAAAGCACGTCCACCGTTTGTTGGATCATTTGGAATAGCAATTGTATCGCCTTCTTGTAAGTCATCTAAAGATTCAATGTTTTCAGAGTAAGCACCCATTGGCGAAACAAAGGTATAACCAATGCCAGTTAGACTTCCGTCATTTGCTTCATTCCAGTCATCTAAAAAGGCAACGTGTTGGAAGGCATTTAAGTCTAGCGAACCGTCTTGTAATGCAATGTTTGGTTGAACATAGTCACTGAATAAAACTAAATCGACCGTGATTCCATCGGCTTCTGCTTTCTCAACAACGACATTCCAGACTTCTTCTGAAGGCCCAGGAACAATCCCGACCGATACTTCTTCCCCTTCAAATTCACTTTGTGCTTGTACCGGAGCACTTGCACCTACTAATAAACTTGCTGCTAATCCGACAACACTTAAACTTTTTAACCATTTTCTCATTTTTATCTCTCCTTGTTCATTGATATATTGACTGTTCTATTATTTGACAAAAAAATGACTTGCGACATAAAATTAACTACAAAAAAACTCCCATCCTATGAAAAGGACGAGAGTATAAACTTCGTGTTACCACCTTAATTTGTCATTTCATCACTGAAATAACCTCTACCAGTACATTTGTTTAAAATACAATAACCATATACTGTGGCATCTCTAACGGGTGCATCCGTTCATCCTTATTGCGTTACGCATTCAGAATGACCGCTCAGTAGCCATTTTCAACCGATCGTCACTTACTCACTTTCACCAAGCGTGAGCTCTCTAAAAAATTTGATTGATTTACTTTCCACATCAAAGCGTTTTATTTATCTGTTGAGACTATAATAGTACACAAATTTTACTTTGTCAAACATTTTATTAAAAAATATGTTAGACTTAAGCATATCATTAGAGGAGTTGATGAGAATGGATTATAAAAACATTAATAAACACTTATTAAACACGTCGGAGAATCTCATCCGTCTTTTTAACGACCAAATTAGTCACATTGAAGATTTGTTATTTTTCAACGTTGGTGAACCGGATTTTCCGACACCAGAAAATATTAAACAAGCGGCAATCAAATCAATCAATGCTGATCAAAGTTTCTATGCCCATTCTCGAGGGGTGTATGAGCTGCGTGAAGCGATTCAGCGTTACTTGAAACGTAAATATGATTTGGATTATTCTCCAGATAATCAAATCATCGTCACAGCGGGCGCAACCCAAGCTTTATACCTGGCAGTGACTGGCTTAGTTAATCAAAGAGACGAAGTGTTAGTCGTTGATCCTAATTATGTTATCTATAATACGCAAATTTCTTTATCGGGCGCAAAAGCTGTTGCCATTGATGTTAGTTCAACTCAATTTAAGTTAACACCTCAATTATTAAAAGAAAGCATCACTGATAAGACAAAAGCACTGCTTTTAAATCACCCGACAAATCCTACGGGAGTTACTTATACTCACGATGAGATTAAAGCCTTAGCTGAAGTCATTAAAGAGCAGCAAATCTATGTCATCTCAGATGAAGTGTATTCTGAATTTAGTTACGGATCTAAACATACGTCGATGGCAAAATTTATACCTGAATTAACTTTGTTGATTAATGGAACGTCAAAATCTCATGCAATGACTGGCTGGCGTTCTGCTTTCTTAGCCGGACCTTCAGAATTAATTAACTCAATCTACCCACTACATCAGTCAGTTCTGACAGCGATTAGTACTCAAATTCAGTACGCTAGTATCGAAGCTTACGACAATACCGATGCCGAAATCCAACGCATGTTAGAAGATTATCAAGCACGCCGTGATTTTCTTATCGAAGGGTTAAGTGAATTGGAATATGACTTCATTATTCCTGAAGGTGCTTTTTATCTTTTCAGTAAAATCCCAGCTTGGTATGAAGGTGACGATTACCAATTCTGTCTAGATTTAGCCCATGAAGTTCAAATAGCCGTCACACCTGCTCAAATATTTGGTGAGGCAGGTCGCGGACACTTTAGAATCAGTTACGTTTCAAGTATGGCCAATTTAAAAACACTACTTGAACAACTTAAAGTCTTCGAAACGTCTTATAAAGAAAAGAAAGCATAGGAATAGCAAAAGCACTCAACGCGGGTTGAGTGCTTTTTTGTGATTTTGATTAAATTAGTATTCGTATTAAATTCGAGTACTTGATTAGTGCTAAACACGCACTCGTTTTTAATTCGAGTACTTGATTAGAGCTAATCATGCAGTCGTTTCAATTTCGAGTACTTGATTAGAGCTAATCATGCAGTCGTTTCAATTTCGAGTACTCGATTAGAGCTAAACACGCACTCGTTTCAGATTCGAGTGATCGATTAGACGAATATACTGGTCCAATAATCGTGGACAACTCCAAACAAGCTAATTTCATTCGTGGACTCCAGTTATTTCTATCATAATAATCGCAGTCATGCTTTGTCCGCTACTCTATAGTCAAATCTCACTTTTCAATTTGTTCGATCGTTTCTTTTGGAACGGACCCGTTCCCTCTCAATGCCCCAGCCATTAAATAAAATCGCTCCGGTAAGGCTAGGTCTGAAACGTCTTCTGCATCTAAAGAAATAGAATCATCAGCGCCTGCTTTCAATTACTGCATTAAATCTGGTTCGACAATCGCTGCTGAGCCCATCGCAAGGATATCTACATAATTTAGCGCTTCTAACAACTTATCAGGACTTGTTAAATCCCCAGCGCCAATAAGTAATGTACGATCTGCTAATAATTCGTGGACAACTTCATTAATTACTTCACCTTTATGCTCACCGAGACGGGCTTTGTTTTTAAAGCCGTTAGGTCCAAATTGAGACACATGAATATAATCCACACCCAATTCAGCTACTTGGTCAATTAAATATAAGGCGTCGTCAAAGTTATAGCCAACTATCTCGCCATGAATCTCTTCTGGACTTATACGGTAACCAATGATGAAATCGTCTTTTGCGTATTCATTTGCTACTTCTTGAACGGCTTTAACTACAGCTAAAGGAAAGGCTGCTCGTTTCTCTCGATTTCCACCCCACTCATCCTCACGTTCGTTCGATAATTCTGAGAAGAATTGTTGAATTAAATAATGATTCGCCCCATGAACTTCTACACCATCAAAACCTGCTTCGATCGCACGTTTAGTAGCATCTGAAAAGTACTGTACAAATTCATAAACTTCTTCGTTTGTCATACCAGTGACTGGATAATCTAAGAAAACAAAGTCTTTTGTACTAGGTCCATACACTTTTTCTTCATCTTGATAGGAATACTTAGCTTGGCGACCTGGATGAAAAATCTGAAGCATTGCTTTTGCACCCTGTGCTTTCATAGTACTGGCTAATTTCTTCATACCAGGCATGTGCTCATCTGATTGGATATCTAAACCATAGCCAAAAGCATTACCAAATGGTCCTACATTCGCTGCTCCAGTTAATAATAAGGCTCCAGTTTGACTGCGTCGTTCAAAATATTTGATGTCATCTTCACCGACAAAGCCGTCGTAAGTTGACCCTGCTGCCACCATTGGTGCCATCGCAAATCGCGATGAAAGCTGACTGCCATTAGGAAGGTTTACAGCTTGAAATAGTCTTTCATATTCTTGATTCATTAAAATTGGATTCCTCCTTTAGAGATTGCTTTATATTTTACTGAACATTTTCGCGAGGTGTTTGTATGAATTTAAGCGTTCATTCTCACCATGAATTGGTGCATAAACCATTAATTCATCGATACCTAATAATTGTTGTTCTTCCTCTAAGATAGATTGAACTTTCTCAGGTGTTCCTTTAATTATGAAGCGTTTATCATCCTGAATAATTCATACTTCTAAATTTTTCGATTAAAAATACATTTTTTGTCGTAATTTTGCTTTGGTTCTAAAATTTATATGTTTTTTGAGATTTTACAGAACATTTTTATCGAGATTCGATTTTTA
>NZ_VBSP01000018.1 GCF_005864045.1 Ruoffia tabacinasalis
GGTAAGATGTGTGTATGGATTCATAGCTTTCTCCTTCTAATAGTTGGTTGGTACATCTATTTTATAGGAAAACTATGGATCTTTTTTTATTTTATTATTGTTGTTGCACTTAAATTGTAAATTCGTCACACAAAATAAAGAGAGTCACAGCACCATGCCTCATTGAGGTGACCCCCGAAAGTTAGAGTTAAAAATCTAACTTTGGGGGTCACATCATTTAAGGGGGTTCATTTGGTTTAATTTTTACCTGTTATCTATTAAATAAACAGGTAACAAAAACTAGCTATCTTTTTTATTTTTGTTCTCTAAATATTTACTAACGATGAAAGAAGATGATGTCATGGCTATGACAACCCACCATTTAAATTCTTTATTAGCTAGCAGTGTTAATACATACACCATCGTTAAAGTTAATAAGTTATAACCTACTAATTTTATTAAGTCTTTGCTCATTAAAAATTAATCCTTCCATTGTTAGGAACAGCATCGTTTTCGTCCCATAATTGAGCTAAATAGGTACCTGGTGATAGTAAATTCATTGCAAATTCTAATACAACATCATTCACAACCCAGCTTCCTAAATATTTTGCAATTGCTGAACGTATGGCACTTTTTGCTGCGTGTTTGCCTTTTACTTTTATTAAATTGGCTAGGGTAGCTGTACTTCCTCCTAGAGCTAATGCAATATCAGTATCTAGGGCCGCTCCCATTTGATCTACAGTTATACCTTGCCATGATGATCTAGTTTGAGCCTGAGACGATGTATATTCTGTTTGTAACGAGTAATCACCTTGAAGTTGTTTGTATATTACTTCTATAATCCACTCTTTAGAAACACTAGGGTGTAATGCTTGAATTTCATTAGCAAGGGAGTTGATTTCTACCTCTGTTAATGAAAGAGATGTAGGCTCTACAATTTCAACTTCAGTGTATTCTTGTGTTTGTTGTTCATTTTCAGTAGCGTAAACAGTTGTAATATTAGGAAATATAGAAGCACCTAGAAGCATTATAGCGAAAGATAACGAAACGATTTTAAGTTTTTGATTCATAATTTCTCCCTTTTTTTAATGTTTATTTGTTTACTGTACAATGTGTTTGAATAATATAATCGATTTAGCCCCAACTTTTCTGTTTAAAAAACGTTCCCCCCCTACAATTGTATCTTAAAAAAATTTATCTTGTTGTCAAATGTCATTAAGATCGCTTTATAGTTAATAAGTTATTAGGTTGTAAACAAAGTGTAAAATTATTTTGTGTAACCCTTTTATCGAATCTACTCTACTAATATCGGTAGATATAACAGCATCATAGCAATCTATAGTTTGAAATAAAGCAGTCTTTTCATCTAAACCAATTGCCTTTGGCCCTCCCCCTCTACAAATTAAGAAAGCAATTTCTTCAAGACTGGTTTCATCAATAGCTGAAATATTTTTTCCTTCTAGTAGATCTTTAAGTGAAAATCTCTCCAGTCGAATCCTTTGTCTCATATAAGCTCATTGGTTGCATTAACAGCCTAGATATTCTTTCCGTCCCTGTGTGCATAGATTCATCAAATTCATTAGGCACCGCTGAACCTGTTAATATAAATTGATCAAATTCATCCCGATTATCCACTTCATAACGGCTTTTTTGTCATTAAATTGTATCAAGTTGCCAGTTATCATTTTTCCACCTTATCACACCAATCGACCTGTTTCCCCAGACGTACCCCTATTTTTCTCTGGAAAATCAACTTCCAGGTCAAAATGTCCACTTCCCTAGCAAAAAACGAGGCCCTTAAACATCCATCAAACGTCCAGAAACCCGTCCATATACGATTTATCCTTTCATTTTTTCAATCAATACTACACACTCAACATGTGTTAAGAGGAAGTCATAGCTGTCAAAGGTCAATTTCCATTTTCCTTTTTTACTTAATTCTCTTTGAGGGAACATATCCATTGTGGACTTGCGTATGTGGGAAGATATCCAAGATCGAACCTTGTATGCAGGAACATATCCAGATAGGATTGTACTTATGAGAATAGTTTGCCAAGTAACTGAACTTAGTTTCATAGTGCTATCTTTTTCCATTTTCTTATCTTGGTTCTAAAAGTCCCAAAAGGAGCAACAGTATTAACGTGAATAAATTTATATACTTCCCATACTGCTGTTTTTGTAGCTTCATCAGCCCACTTTCTCATATGAGGTAAAAATAATTCTTCATCACTTAGTACATCAATCATTTTATTGATTGAAATAACATTTCTGTTTAGCCTATCCTTTAACTCCTCTAAGGATAAATTTGCATAGGTATCTGAAAACCACTGATATAATTCACCAAGCTGATTCCACCTAAACATATCTGATGGTGTCTTTACTGTTAAGCCATTTTTCTCATCGGCTTCCCATTGCAGGAGCAATGTTGTCCAGCCAACTTGATAAGCAAGGTTTTCAGATGGTGTTCTGTCAACTTCGTCAACGCTTTTGTCTTTCAGTGATTCTGGGATATTATTAAATTCAGAAATATACTTTTCAAAACTTTTATTTATCTCAAATTTTAGCTCTTCTTTATCTTTATATGTTCTCATAATACCTCCTGTTATTAATACAAGGTCTAATTGATAATAATCTTTCTAGAAAAATAGAATAATTACGATGGTAAACCTCTTGAACCTCTATGGCTCAAATTTGTAACATAAATGAAATCGGGGAATTAATCCACTGATGGCTTTCGTATTCAACTTAACATCCCCTTACTCTTATTAATCTGTTTCCACAGTCAAACTCACTTTAAAATAATAAAAAGGAGTAACTTAATCTAAAAATCAAGTTTACTCCTCATAATATTAGCATACCAATTTGCTGTTTTCATTAACAACCTTATTGTATCAAACTTTTAGTCAATTGCTTTTTCAATCAATACTACACACTCCACATGTTTTGAGAGGTATAGATAGCTGTAAAAAATAAATTGCATGAATATTTCCATGTGAAATTCTCTTTGTGGGAAGATATCCAATATTGGCTCTCGTATGGGGGAACATATCAATCAGTTTTACATGTTTTGCAGATGTAACCAAAAAGCCAATTAATATTAATCGTTTTACTGTTATATTCATTTTTCTTACAAAAATTAAGCTTTATCCTTTTTAATATTCATAGAAATCATTAAAGACATCACATTTAGTATAACAACAAATGCAAGTAAAATAACGGGAGATAAGTTAAATATTTTAAGTATAATTCTACTATCAACTTTCTGCAGAATTGGTCCGCTTGCACCAACAAGCGCCATTGTAATAATAAAAACAAACCTACCTTTTTCACTACCAAATTTAAAGAGAATGGGAGTATTTATTGCTATAAAGATAAGACCTCCCATAACGGCAAATAGTAGAACTTTTATATCATCATCTATCGCCACAATGCCATTATTTTTTCCAATAATTTGACCAATAAATACAAGCAGAGCTGCACCAAACATACAAAGATAACCCAGCAAATATTTACTAAAAATAAGATCAAATTTCGAGTAAGGCATCATGGCGGCAAGTTCATTCCACTCAGAACGTTCATCATAAGCAATCGCTGTCATTGGTAACACCGCTCCTAGTAAAATTGAGAAAGTAGACATCGCCTCTCCTGTTGTCAGCGCAATAACTGGAATAATAATAAGAAATATTTTAAGCTGTTTTGTGATAACATAAAAATCTTTTAATAGTAAGCTTTTCATTTAGACACCTTCCTTTACCATCAATAAAATAATATCTTCAAGTCTGGTATTTTCTACCCTAAAGGCTGCGTTAATTTTATCTTTTTGTACAAGTACTTCGTAGCCGAAACTTGTTCTATTTTTTCGAACAATGGAATCCTTTGGTAATGTTTCCAACTGATTTTTCGTCAGTTTTATGACTGCATATTTTTCTAATAACAAATCTTTTTCTTCAACTAAAAGAAGCTCACCTTTATGAATAAAGCAGATATAATCACAAATTTTTTCAAGGTCACTGATAATATGCGATGAAAGTAAAATTGAATGATTCTCGTCCCTTGTAAAGTCATTAAACACATCGAGAATTTCATCTCTCACCATAGGATCGAGTCCACTGGTTGCCTCATCTAAAATAAGTAGTTTTGGATTATGGGATAGTGCAACTGCGATAGACAATTTCATTTTCATTCCTCTTGAAAAGTCTTTAAATATTTTAGTGAGAGGTAAAGATAACTTTTTTATGTATTCAAAATAAGAATCCTCGTTCCAATTTTTATAGATAAGTTTCATTATGTTATTAATGTTTTCAGCATTTAATACTTCTGGAAAATACGCCTCATCAAGTACAACCCCGATATCTTGCTTAAGATTTGTAAATTCCTTAGATAAATTAGACACCCCTAAAACTGAAACTTCACCGTTATCTGCTTTTAAGGTGTTCATAATAAGTTTTATAGCCGTGCTTTTTCCTGCGCCATTTTCACCAACTAGCCCCATAATCGTTCCTGAAGGTACATTAAAACTAAGATCTTTAAGTGTGAAATCACCAAAAGATTTTGTAAGATTCTTCACTTCAATACTGTTCATATTTATTCCTCCTCTGAAATGATTTTGAACATTTCAATAATATCGTCTACTGTTAATTTACACGCTGGAGCAATCTTTAAAATTATTCTGAAGTGCTCCTCAATTTCTTTTAAATGGGCTTCCCTCAATATTTCTGTATTTTTTTCTGCAACAAAAGAGCCTTTACCTATTGCTGAATAAATATATCCGTCTTTTTCAAGTTCATCATAAGCTCTTTTGGTTGTTATCACACTAATTCTTAAATCTTTTGCAAGATTACGAATAGACGGGAGTAAATCCCCTTCTTTAAGCTCAGATGAAATAATTGCAGACTTTATTTGACGATATATTTGCTCATAAATCGGCTCATTATTTGCGTTGCTAATAATGATATTCATCTTCTACCTCCAATGTAAGTGTATATATTGAACATAAACATTATATACTCAACGAACAGTTGTGTCAAGATATAAAGTAAGGCGGACTATATTTTAATCCAGCCTAAAGGTATACAAACCAATCTTTCTGGAAATTCTTATTGGTTGACAATTACGAAGGTACTCAGAACATTTTTTTCTTGAACAAGCACAAATAAAACCCACAACTCTACCGCAGAGTCATGGGTTATTTGCTTTGAGTTTTCATATTTCCATTTCGATGCCAGATTTATAGGCTATGACGAAGTGGTCTTCATAGACTGTAACGCTCTGGATTATCTTCCTTACAAGCTTATCATCATATTCTAAGGTGCGGAATTTGTTCTTGCGGATAAATTCAATCAGCTCATTGATTCGCTCGTTCTCGCCACTGAGGGAGGCATCTTCTACTAAAAGGATCTGTCGCTTGTCTCTCAGCTCATCAATCTCATCTGCTAGGTGTTCATAGTCTTGACCCTTGTTCGCCAGCTTGATAAGTTCTTTTTGCTTTTCCTCCAGTAAGTTGTTAATCTCTGAAATTTGGTATTCTGTCGTTTCACCAATCACAGCATAAATGTTCTCTTCCAGGGTCTTTATCATGTTGTTGCCACCTGCAAGTAGCTTATTAATTGCGGTCATTACAGCACCATAGAGTTCATCTTCTTTTCTTACAAACTTCAGGACCTTGCTCGATTCTAGTCACGCATCGCCAGACAAATTCTTTTCTACCATGAATATTCCAATAGGTTCTCCTATAAATATCGCCACAATCTCCACAGAAGGTGATGGCACTTAAAGCGTACTTGCTACTATAAATTCGTTTGTTCTTGCCTTCTCCTGTGTAGATATTGCTTCTTCGATGAATCTCTTCCTGCACCTGCAAAAATAACTCTTTAGGAATAATCGCTTCATGGCTGTTTTCAACATAATACTGGGGAAGATGACCTTCATTCTTAACTCGTTTCTTGGTTAGAAAATCTACAGTAACAGTCTTTTGTAAGAGGGCATCTCCGATGTATTTTTCATTTTGGAGGATTTTTTTAACTGATTCCGGTCGCCATCTTGGTTTTCCTGCTGCTGTTAAAATACCATCCTTCTCAAGACCTCGACCAATACCCACTAGACTCTGACCTTCAAGGTATTCTCGGTAGATGCGTTTGATAATCTCAGCTTCTTCGGAGACAATAATTAAATTTCCATCTTCATCTTTGGTGTAACCCATAAATCGCTTATGGTTGACCTGTACCTTTCCTTGTTGGTATCGGTACTGTAGTCCAAGCTTAACGTTTTGTGAAAGGCTTTGGCTTTCCTGCTGTGCCAAAGATGCCATAATAGTCAGCAAAACTTCACCCTTGGCATCCATTGTGTTTATGTTCTCCTTTTCAAAGATTATTCGAACTTTTAATTCCTTGAGCAATCTTACTGTCTCTAATGCTTCAATCGTATCTCGACCAAAACGACTCACACTCTTTGTGATAACGATAGTTATTTTTTTATTACGACTGCCATAAATGAGACGGTTATACTCTTCCCGCTTTGATTTTGCTTCGGCTGAGGCTACATCAATATAGATATCAACTAACCGCCAATCCTCAACTAAGGAAACTTTCTGAGTTAAGGCCGAAACTTGATTAGCTAGACTTCGTAACTGATCTTTTGTATTGGAACTTACTCGACTATAAATAGCCACTTGCTTCTGTTTCGGTTGACGCCTAGCTGGATTATAATACACGTTGTCCTTTAAATTCATTGGTTCCCTCACTTTCTAGAATGACTTAAATAATCACATTTAACCTACCTATCTATTTAGAATAACCCCATGATAAGTAGGCTACTTAAATTTATTTTATTCATTTTTTTATACGAAAAGATGTTGACCAGTTCCCACATACTACCTATCAATTATTGGATATCATTCCCAACCTCAACCGTTTCCAAACCAATTATACTAAAAAAAACAGCCCCTTGAATATGGTATGCACATTCAAAAAGCTGATATAACAACTATCTAATCTTTTACCTTTTCCATCAATACTACACACTCAACATGAGGTGTATGCGGAAACTGGTCAATCGGTTGAACCGTCTTCAATTCATAACCAAAGTCTCTTAACCAAACTAAGTCTTCAGCTAAGCTTTTTGGATTACATGAGACATAGACAACTTTATCCGTTCCAAGTCTTCCAATGCTTCGCATCACTTTCCCGCCGGCACCACTTCTTGGTGGATCTAAGAGTAATAAGTCTGGTTGGCCCCAAATTTCTGGGAGTTCTTTCATTCCGCGTCGAGCGTCACTCGCCATGAAGAAAGTATTGTCTAAGCCATTATCTTTCGCATTACGCTTCGCTGACTCAATTGAAGTTTCAACAATTTCAATTCCAGCTAATTCTTTACTGCGTTTCGCAAATGGTAAACTGAATGTCCCTACCCCGCAGAATAAGTCTAAGACACGCATATCTTCATTCACATCAGCTAACTCAAGAGCTAACTCCACCATTTTCTCAGCTTGAACTGGGTTCGGTTGGAAGAATGTATCATGCCAGATACGGTAGCGGTAGCCACCTAATTCGTCGTAGATATAATCGCGTCCATATAAAGTAAAGGACTCTTCTGATTGAATACGCCCTGAGATATTTGTATACTCAATCCAAACTAGACTGGCTAAGCTTGGGAAAGCTTCGCTTAAGCGGTCTGTTAAGTCTTTTACAGCTTCTGGATGTGCTTCGGGTTTTTCTGTCGCATAGACAACGACCATTAATTCACCCGTTTCAAAAGAAGTTCGCATCATTAGGTTACGTAAAAGTCCTGTATGTTTATCTTTATCATAGCCTTTGAAATCATAATCTTTCTGCCATTGGCTCACAATGTGCTTTACTTCAATCATCACCTTTGGAGCAATAACTGAATCATTTAAATCAATGACTTTTCGGTAATTTCCTTGTTGGTGCATACCTAGTTCTCCGGTTTGTCCGAAAGATAATTCCATCTTATTACGGTAACGGTCTGGCTCATCCATACCAATAATTGGTTGGATTAACGCTGTATCAAAGCCAGCCTGCTCTAGAGATTCTTTGACAATATTCGCCTTAAACTCCAATTGATCAGGGTATTTCATATATTGCAGTGGCGCTGCACCTGACACATCAAAGTGAGTTGGCATATCTAAGTTACGTGTTGGACCTGGTTTCAATAACCTATCATAGGGAACAACTGCCTTGTAACGACCTTTCGCATTATCAACTGTTACTCGAACCACATCACCTGGAACCACATTCGACGTTATGATTTTTAACGTTCTACCGTTTGAGCCTCTATCTGGTGCATGGGTATAGTGAACGAAGCCACGTCCTTTTGAATCTACATAATCGATTTCTACATCCAACACTTCTGTTGGGTAATCGCCTTTTCTCATTGAATCACCTCAATATTATTATTTATACAAAAGCCTGTGTATTATTACAATATTCCCTAGTTTATCATATGTAGCCGTTGTGTCTATCTTTTAAGTAAATTTAAGTGCATATTTTTTAGTATTTTATCCATACAAAAAGCATCCCGTTAAGGATGCCTCTTTTAAAATTATTCACTTGGTAATTGATTCACCAAACCATGAACTTCACTTAAAGGTTCTACAAATAGAATTCCGTTACCTTCTTTGTCTAAGTCCATATTTTGGAAAATAATTTGACTCACTTCTTTATATTTATCTTTCTCAACAATAAACCAAATGACTTCTCCAGCATCCCCACTTGGAACGACTGCATAGATTAAATACCACATATTATCCCCTCCTAAAAGCGATACAGATAAACGATGTCACGGGTAAAAGCAATCGCTCCGGCTTCACCGAATTGAATACCTTCATATGCTTTCGCAAATTCGTGCACCCCTTGGACATTTTCACTTTGTACAATTTGCATGACAATGTCTTTTTCCGGTTGGAAATAACGTCCTTCAAAGTTATCAGATAATCTAGCGGAACCATGTCCTTTAATTAAAGCATGTTGTAAGATATCAGTTCTTTGAGTCGCATCGATATAATCCTCACCCTCACCATGGTCACAAATCACTGTTACCATTTTATAAGGGGATTTTACTGCGGCTTCGACATCATTAAATGATGAATTCTCTTCAATATCACCGTAGTCTTCTAGACCTGCTAAGCCGGCTAGACGCGTAACAAATAGGAAGCTTTCGCCGTTCTCTTTTTGAGGATAGCGACTTTCAACATGTTCAATTACTTTATCTAAATTGTCTTTATGCGTTGCTTTTATAATAATTTCTTTTCGCTGACCTTGTATATCTAGAATACTTTGGCGATCATCTTCATCATAACAAGCAGCTAAGTAAGTCGTTGCTCCACTCGTCCCCTGTTTATGAAATATATCATCAATTCTGTCTGCCAGTTTAACTTTGGCAATAATCGTAATAAGGTAAAACTCACTACTAAATTCTTCAGTATTAACCAATGTTCGTCCTCCTATTTTTGTTTCACTTGATAGTCATAAAATATTCCAACAAGTTGTACGATAACAATCGGTGTTAAAGATACAATCGCAATCACCCCAAAACCGTCTGTGACACTATCAGCTGTCGGTACAAAGTTGGCTACCCCTTGGGTAAATGGCAAGATAAAAGTTGCGGTCATTGTCCCAGCCGCGACTCCTCCCGAGTCAAAGGCAATCCCAACAAATAAATCTGATGCGATATATTGTAAGATAAGAACTGTCACAACGAGTGGTAATAAAATATGCCAAATTTCTAACCCTGGTAGTGTAACACGAAGTAGAGATAATACAACCGATAATCCGACACCAATAGAAAGACAGAAAGTCACTAAACTTTGTGGAATCATTCCTGCTGTTTCATCAAGAATTTGGACATTTAGGACATGGACGGATGGCTCAGCTAATATACTTACCATCCCAACGATTCCACCAACAAGCAAGATGATCCAAACATTATATTGTTCTGCTAAGGCGTATCCCATTTCAGAAGCAACACTTAGGAAGCCTTGGTTCACTCCCGTTAAGAAAAGACTTAAGCCAACTAAAATTAATCCGACACCAAGCAACATACTCTGTAAGCGTCGCTTAGATACTTTCACTTGCTTTGTCGAAACTAGAATGAGGAATACAATGACTAAAGGTCCAATCGCAATTAGTGAATTAACTATCGACGGCCATAATTCTAAGACAAAATCCATCGCCATCGTTGAATTATCAATCGCTACTTGGGTATCCGCACCACCTGCGGACAGCGAATAAACCCAGCTAAAGCCCCATATAATATAACTGCGAAGATCGCTCCGGTTGACACAATTCCAAGTAAACCGAAACTGTCCGCACCAGTATCATCTGCTTGACGAGACTGGCTTGCGGCACCCGCACCAAACGCTAGGATAAACGGTACGGTAATCGAACCAGTTGTAGAACCTGAAGCGTCAAAGGCAATCGCAATAAATTCAGACGTTGAGAATAAGCATAAGATACCTATTAATATGTAGATAATTGTAAAGCTATGACGTAAGTTAAAGTCTTTTATAATTCGGTACACCCCAAAAGCAAGCATCGCCCCTACACCTACAGATACTGCCATAACAAAGATTTGTTCAGCAATCGCTCCACTAGTCATCGTATCGACTTGAATCCCTAAGATAGTTAGATCCGGTTCAGCAATACTTGAAATGAATCCTAAACCAAATATACCAATCATCGCAATCACTTTCTTCGGATGTTTAATTAAGTAGTGACTGAATAAGTCACCCATCTTCTCAATACTCATATCGACACCAACTAAGAACAGCGGTAACCCTATTAATAAAAAAACGACACCAATAATAAATCGAAGTATCGTTAACCAAGCTACCGGCTGCAATATAAATTGAATTAAAAGTACGACACCAACCATTGGTAGTAAGGAAGATGACGTTTCTTTAAAGTTATCTATTAATCGACCCAGTATAATCTCCTCCTTTTCAAAAAATTATCGAAATAATTTGTACTAATAATATAGTAACATTTTAAGCGTTATTTAGCATTTTTTTCAAATGATGCCAAATAAAAAGAAGCCCGTTCTCACAGACTTCTTTCAAATATAAATTATGCTTTTGTAAATAAGGCAACGGCTTCAACGTGAGTCGTTTGTCCAAATAAATCAACCGGTTGGACAAATTGTAAGTCATACCCAGCATCTGCAAATAATCGTGCATCTCTCGCTTGAGTTGCTGGATTACAGCTAACATAAACAATCTTTTCTGGTTGTTGTTCAATCACTGCATCCACAAAGACTTGATCTAAACCTTTACGTGGTGGGTCCACAACGATAACATCAAAGTTAATGCCTGCTTCGTTCCATTTTGGTAGCCATTCTTCTGCACTTCCGACTTCGAAGGTTGCATTTTTAATGCCGTTTACCTTCGCATTTTGCTTAGCCATTTCAACGGCTTCATCCACAATATCCATCCCATACACTTGTTTCGCATGTTGAGCGAGTGATAAACCGATTGTTCCGATTCCAGAATACGCATCCAGAACAGTCTCATTCCCTTGTAAGTCCGCTGCATCAATCGCAGTTTTGTATAGAACTTCTGCTTGGGGTGTATTCACTTGGTAGAAAGATTTAGATGAAATTCTAAATGTTAAGCCTAACATTGAATCTTCAATATAAGGTTGGCCCCATAATACTAAACTTTGACGACCTAGAATGACATTCGTACGTTTCGTTTGCACGTTTTGTACAATACTTGCGATATTTGGTACTTCTTCCGCGATCGCATCGACGATGATTTCTTCGTTAGGCATCTTACGTTTATTCGTTACAAGTGTCACCATCACTTGACCGCTATAATGTCCACGTCTTACAACTACATGACGGATAATTCCCGTATGATTCTTTTCATTATAAGCAGGCACATGGAATCGTCTTAAGATATCTCTCACAATTAAGATGGCTTCATCAATTTCTTTATGTTGAATAAAGAAGTTTTCAACTGGCACTAAATCATGTGAGTTTCTTCTAAAGAAGCCTGTTTCTAGTTGGCCATTGATTTCTCTTACTGGAATTTGTGCTTTGTTACGGTATCCCCATGGATTTTCCATACCTAGTACGGGACGGATCTGTGCATCTTCAAAGTGTCCAATACGTTCGTAAGCTGATTTAACTTGTTGTTCTTTGTATGCTAATTGAGCGTCGTAGCTCATATGTTGCAGTGTCATTGTCCCGATTTGACGTCCGATAGCATCAGTCATCTCCACGCGCTCTGGACTCTCTTCAATAATTTCAAGTAAGCGTCCAAACCCGTAAGTCTTACCGACTTTCATCGCTTTGAATTTAACAACTTCGCCTGTCATCGCCCCTTCGATAAAGAATGGATAATGATCAAGTTTTACAACGCCTTGCCCTTGTGATGTTATGTCTTCGACCGTTCCGGTGAACGTGTCATTCTTCTTAAATGGTACTTTGTTTGCCATTTTTTATTTCCTCCAATTTCAATGTCTTACCCATTTTATCAAAACCTAGCCATTATTCCTAATTAGTATTGAATGAGGAAGAATTCAAGTCATTAAATTATTTTATTCATAATGATAAATAGCACGTGCATTTAATCACAAGTCGTGCTAATATATACTTAAAGAAACAAGGGGGATATAATATGAAAAAGAAATCATTACTACCATTAGTGTTATTAACAGCAAGTTCGCTTGCATTAGCTGTAAGTTCACCGGTGAACAATGTAACGCCTTTTGCTGAGACAGTTGCCGTTCAAGCTCAAGAAGCAACAACTTTAAAAGTGGCTTACTTAGCTCCTCACGGTGACAAATCATTCGCTTCTGTTGTTGTGGCAATGCAAGGTGATGTCGTTGTTGACGCACAAATCGATGAATTCCAATTTGTTGAAGGTGATCAATGGACTGGTGTTCCAAACGCAGATGCTACATTTGGTGAAGGTTTCGCTGACGGTGTAACTTTAATCAGTAAACGTGCGGACAGTGAAGGCTACTCTGCTATGATGGCTGATATGGCTGATTCAACTGTTACTTATGCAGATAACTTAAACGCTATCGAAGACTTTGCTAAAGGCAAAACTGTTGCTGAAATCGAAGAAGGCATTACTGCTTTAAATGATTTAGGTGAAGATGGAAATGTTTCTGACGTAGTATCAGGTGCAACTTTAGCTGACTCAGCTGGTTACTTACAAGCCATTATTGACGCTGCTAACGAAGGTACTGAATTCACTGGTGCTGAAGCAGATGCTGCTAATTTAGAATTAAAACAAGCCGTAGCTGCACCACATGGTGACCAATCATTCGCAATCGTTACTACAGCAGTAGATGGTGATAAAGTTGTTGCTGCTACTTTAGACGAGTTCCAATTTGTTGAAGGTGATCAATGGTCAGGTGTTCCAAACGCGGACGCTGGATTTGGTGAAGGTATCGCTGAAGGAGTGACTTTAGTTTCTAAATTAGAAAACTCTGAAGCATACTCTCAATTAATGACTGACATTGCTGGATCAACTGTTCCATACGCAGAAAACTTACAAGCAATTACTCAATTCGCTGCTGGTAAAACTACGGCTGAATTAGAAGAAGCGGTTGCTGAATTACAAGACTTAGGTGAAGAAGGAAATGTTGCTGATGTTGTATCAGGTTCAACATTAGCTGACACTTCCGGTTACTTACAAGCGATTGTAGACGTAGCTAACCAATAATTATTAGCCTTAAAATTAACTTCCTAATTAGACAAGCTCAGCTGGGCTTGTCTTTTTTGTTGAGAATTGTGATTTTTTGGAGGAATTATGTAGAAAGCATCACTTTGAATTATCATTGTGTAGCTTTTGACGGTAATGTGATATTTTGAATTCCCATAGTGTCGCTTTAAACGGAAAAGTGTCGAAATTATCATTTTATAAGTCTTATAAGTATTTTTTGATCATTTTTTACTAACAACTTGACACTTCTCTTGATATACGACACACTGAAGAAAACTAAATATTATGAGGTAGTAATATGAATACTCTTAAACGTTTTGCATTAGAATTATTATCATCGCCAACGATTAATATGCATGAATCATACAAATTCGTACGGCAATTACAAAAGGTTTTTGTCACCCCTTCTAAATCCCGCTTTCAGTATTTGGATCAGGAGATTTATTCTGCAGATCAAAGTCATGAAATTCCGATTCGTATTTTTCGTCCAAAAAAATTGATGAGTAGTGACATTATATTATTCTTTCATGGTGGGGGCTGGGTTTTAGGAAATATAGATACCTATACAAAAGATTGTCGTCGTTTGGCTGATCAAATGGGGCGGATTGTCTTAGCGGTTGATTATTTAAAAGCACCTGAGAATCCTTATCCTGCTGGTTTCGATGACTGTTATCACGTCGCTCAAGTACTTTTATCACGTCCGGATTTAACGGGAATTAAAGGCGCGCGAAATATTATTATTGTTGGAAACTCAGCTGGAGGAAATTTAGCTGCAGCCGTTTCTTTACGCTTACGCAATGAAGGCAAGCCTTTACCAAGTAAACAAATTTTAATTAATCCTGTGACGTATTGGCGCCACGATGAAGCGTCTCCTTTTAAAAGTGTTGAGGAGAATGGCTATGACTATGGACTCACAGCAAAGAAAATGCAGGAATATATGGAAATGTATGAACCGGACGAGGTCAAAAGACAGAATCCGTACATCGCACCGTTAATGACTGAGGATTTTAGTAATCAACCGGACACTTTAGTTATCTCATCTGAATTTGACCCTTTACGTGATGAAGGTGAAGTTTATGGCTACATGTTGTTAGAAGCTGGGAACCAAGTGGAAATTATGCGTGCAAAAGATACTGTTCATAATTTTCTATTTGCCCCATTAAATGAAGATATTATTGATACAACGTATTTATTAATCAAAGACTTTTTAGAGAATCACTTGAGAAGGAGTGACATACGTGGAGAATCAGAAAGTTAATCAACGTAAAAAATGGGTTCGCCTAGATAACGCATCAAATATATTCTTAGCGGCGATGTCTAACCGTGATAGTAAAGTGTTTCGAATTAGTGCTGAAGTCACTGATACTGTGGACCCTGACTTGTTACAACAAGCTTTGAATAAAGTCTTTGAGCAAAATTTACTTTATCACAGTGTATTAAGACGCGGTTTCTTTTGGTATTACTTGGAAGAAAGTGATTTGAAGCCCAAAGTAGAGCCGGATACGAACACGCCTTGTAGCCCTTTATATTTTTTCGATCGACGGAATTTACTATTTCGCGTTATGTACTGGAAGAAGCGCGTGAGTCTTGAGGTCTTTCACGTCTTATCTGACGGAACGGGAGCGATGTGGTTCTTTCAAGATTTAATTACCGAGTACTTGAGTTTAAAACATCCTGATTTAAAAGATGAAGACGTTGAAGTTTCGACTTATATTCATGACCAATCGAGTGAAGACAGTTTCGAGCGCCATTTTAGACGAAAGGATCAATTGAACTTTTCGAAAGCTGCTCAGTCGGCTTTACGGGGAGTTACAACGGTCGGTGCTAAGGCAAAAAACTTCTTATTCCCTGCGGTTGAAAAGGAACCCAAACCGAGTCGAAAAGTCTATCACTACAAAGGAACTTACACGTCAGATTACCGTCCGCGCGTCGTTGAATTGGAAATGCCAGTCAAAGGTATTTTGAAAAAAGCGAAAGCGATGAATGTTTCTTTAACAGTTTATCTGACTGCAGTTTTTATGGAATCGATTCGTAAAGCCGAACCGGATTTTCAAGGGAATGAGACGATGGCGGTCTCTGTGCCAGTGAATTTACGCCAGTTCTTCCCTTCTGATTCCGCACGAAATTTCTTTGCGGTGACGCGGTTGGAATATAAATATAAGAAGAATGGTGACAATTCTTTAGAAGCAATTTCTCAGGAATTAAAAAATCAGCTAGATCCGCAACTAGAGAAAGAAACTTTAGAAAGTTGGCTTAGTCAGTTAATTCAATATGAGTACCATCCTTTAAGTCGGATTATTTTACGACCGATTAAAGATTTGGCTTTAAAATTTGCTAATTACATGAATAATCGTAAGCTCACTTTTGCGATTTCCAATCTTGGTCTAGTTAGTTTCCCTTATTTAGTTGATCAAATGATTCATCAAGTTTACTTCCATACGATTGCGGTTCGTCCGCAGTTTTGCGCAATTAGTCATAATGATGTATTGACGATAACTTTTACGTCCCCATTTATTGAAACGGATATTTACCGTCATTATGTTAGGTTCTTAAGTGACGAGAATATTCCGGTGACGATGACGGTAAACAAAGTGACTGAGGAAGAGTTGGGAGGTCGTTATGATGCGTAAGTGTCCGGAATGCCAAGTAAGTGTGAAAGGTGAATGGGATAAATGCCCTCTTTGTGAGGCGCCTCTTGATAGTAATATTCCAGTCACATCCAGTTCAATGCCAGATGTGCCCTTGCAATTTAATCGTCGTTTCATTACTCAATTTTTGATGGCTTTCTCTTTAATTGTTGTGGCAGTTATTCTTGGGATTGGCTTACTCTATCACGGTCGTATCCAATTGTTTCAAGGGGCAGCCTTTGGAATAATTACAATGTGGTTGGCAGTGCTGACCTTGATTCGCAAGCGTCGTAACATTGCCAAAAGCTTACTTTATTTATTAATCATCTTGTCCCTCATGTGCATTTACTTAGATTACACGATTGGTTGGTCAGCTTGGTCGCTAACTTATGCAGTTCCTATCATATGTAGCTCGACTTTAATTAGTATGATCATCACCGCACGGATGACCCGCATGAAACCAGGTGATTATGTTCTATACTGGGCTGCCGTAGCTATCTTAAGTTTAGTGCCGATAATCTTCCTTTTAATCGGTTGGATTCAATTTAAAACCCCTTCCCTAATTTCCTTTGGTTTTGGTTTAATTGTGTTGATTTATATGCTAGTGACAAAAGGCCAAGTGATTTGGGGAGAGATCAAGAAACGAACATTTATATAAAATGCGATTGGCATCGACTTCGGTCGGTGCTTTTTGTTTGGATTGGAGTTGAAAGTTTAACTGGACTTGTCATTGGATGTCAGGGGAAATTAAACGTCTAACGGGACTTGTCACTATATGACAGGGGAAATTGGACGGCTAACGGGACAGGTCACAATATGACAAGGGAAATTGAACGGCTAACGGGACGGGTCACATAATGACAGGGGAAATTAAACGGCTAACGGGACGGGTCACATAATGACACGGGATATTGAACGCCTAACTGGACAGGTCACACAATGACAAGGGAAATTGGACAGCTAACTGGACACGTCATCACATGACAGGGGGAATTGAACGGCTAACAGGACACGTCATCACATGACAGGGGATATTAAACGCCTAACAGGACGGGTCACCGAATGACATGGGAAATTAAACACTTAACGGGACTTGTCACCGAATGACAGGGGAAATTAAATCCTGCACCCCGCTCCCAACACAAAAACAGCGCCAATCACCGAAGTGGTTGGCGCTGTTCAATCTATATTATGGTTGTGACACTCTTAAGTAAGTGCCGATATAGATTAAGTCTGATGTTAAGTTGTTCCATGCTTTTAATTGATTGACTGAAGTTCCGTAGCGGTAAGCTAAGTTAAATAATGTGTCGCCGGGCTGTACTCGGTGAACGGTTTCTTGTGATGGCGGTTGATTGTCGCCACCTCTAATATTTAAGCGCATGCCGATGGCTAAGAAATCAGATGACAAATTGTTCCATGACTTCAATTGGTTAACCGTTACGCCGTAACGATTCGCAATGCTCCATAATGTATCCCCTGATCTGACTGTATAAGTTAATCCTTCAGATGGAGGTGGTGTTGTACCTTGATCAGATACAACAAGTCGCATGCCAATGTATAAGAAATCAGATGATAGATTGTTCCATGATTTAATCTGATTCACTGTTACACCATAAGTGTTAGCGATACGCCATAAAGTATCTCCAGCTCTTACTGTATATACTGAGCCTGTTGGCGGTGGTGTTTCAGCGTCTGTGACGATTTTTAATTGTTGCCCAATTTGTAATAAATCAGTTGTTAAATGGTTCCATAATCTTAATTCGTTAGCTGTTACGCCGTAGTCGTTTGCGATTTTGTTGAGGTATTCGCCTGGTCTAACCGTATGAGTAATCACTGTGCCTGTACTGTAGTCTGCGTCTGCTTGGGCCATGACGGTTCCAACGCTCGTGTTCATTGCGCCAGCAAGTGTCAATATTGCTAAAGGAACCATTAATAATTTTACTTTTCTCATCGTTCCCACCTCTTTCAATTTCAAACTTAAGTGCTCTCTTCTATACTTATACTTTACCACTAAAGCGCTTACATAGCAATCTCATAGCCTTTTTTACACAGTTTTATAACACAAAATTCACACATTAGAAAAAGCACCCTAAACTAATAGGATGCTTCGTTTAAAATTCATTTAATATTTTCCCAGCGTTCTTTTAATTTATAAGCGACGCGTTTTGGTTGGCGTTGACGTGTGAATACACCTTTTCTATTTCCGTTCACTCGCATCAGACCTTCAACAGTTTGGAAATCAGCAAAGTTCCAAATTTGCTCACTTTGAACCATGTCATAATCAGCAAACACGCGGTGATACATATCTAAGTACCCATCCCTGTATTGCTCTGTCCCATCACAGATGGTAGTTTTGATTCACCGATGTAATTATCTGTACCATATTCAGTAAAAATCATTGGTTTATTTAAATCGAGTTCTACCCAAGCGTCCATCTCATCACGGAATAGTCGTTCAGCACCTTCAAAGTCTGATTCACCTTTAACATACCAACCGTAATAACGGTTCATACATAGGGAATCAGCATGGTGATAACTTTTACAAGCATCTGGAGTTGAATACATAATTAAGGCAAATATACGTGGACGTTGTTGCGGACCATATTTGTGAGCTGCTTCAAATAATGGTCCGAAATATTCATTCGCTGCTTCTGTTGTTGTGCTTGGCTCATTCAGTAAGCTCCATGCAAAGACACTTTGGTGATTTTTATCACGTAAAATCTAGTCATGAATATCTTCAATATGGTTCTTTTGCAATTCATCTAGATTTGGATGAGCTTCAAAGAAGTCAATATCTGTACCTTGAGAAGCTGCTAAGAAGTTTACGATACTTTCTAAATTTAATAACTTACACTATGATTATATCAAAACCATGACTTTACTCAGTTATAAAAACTCTTTAACAGATTTATATACTCTATTCTCTTCACTATGAAACATTGATTCCAAACTTCGTTTGTGCTATTATAAATCTTGTCCTTTAATTTAAGTAAAACACGCGATCGTGGCGGAATGGCAGACGCGCTAGCTTGAGGGGCTAGTGTCCTTAAGGATGTGTGGGTTCAAATCCCATCGATCGCATCATAAACTCAGTATATAAAAGAAACACGGTGACTTCGTTAGAAGCAACCGTGTTTTTTTGTCTTTACTCTTTATTAAAAATTCTCTTTAACCCAATGCGGCTTTTTTGACGATCTAAAGAAATGACTTCGACTTCAATAATATCTCCAACAGAAACGGCATCAGAGGGATGTTTGATGAATTTTTTAGAGAGTTTTGAGATATGTACTAAACCATCTTGTTTCACTCCAATATCAACAAAGGCTCCAAAGTCGACCACGTTGCGCACGACTCCTTGCAGTTGCATCCCCTCATCCAAATCTTCCATTGATAAGACGTCCGCACGAAGTACTGGCGCATCTTGCCCGTCACGTACATCTGCCGTAGGATGCATTAACCCATCTAGAATATCTGAGATAGATTCTTCACCTAAGTCGTATTGGGTTGCTAAGTCACTGGCTTTGAGTGATTTTAGTGTTTCAATCGCCTCTTCAGAACCAATATCATTTACGTTAACATTTGCCTGATTTAAAATATCTAAAGCCACTTTATAACTTTCCGGGTGAATACTCGTTTGGTCTAATGGATTTTCCCCGCCTAAGATACGCATGAAACCTACCGCTTGTTCATAAGTTTTAGGACCTAAACGTTTGACATCTTTAATTTGTTCACGACTTGAGAAGTGACCTATTTCGTCACGAAGTGCAATCACATTCTTAGCTGTGGCTGCAGTCAAGCCTGAAACGTGCTCCAATAATTGGATACTAGCAGTATTCAAATCGACTCCAACCTGGTTAACGGTAATGTTGACCACAAAGTCTAATTGTTGCGTTAAATCTTTTTGACTCACATCATGTTGGTATTGACCTACCCCCATAGATTTCGGATCAATCTTAATTAATTCAGCAATCGGATCTTGTAAACGACGAGCAATTGATACCGCACTACGTTCTTCAACTTGGAAGTCTGGGAACTCTTTACGGGCAATGGCACTCGCACTGTATACCGAAGCACCCGCTTCATTAATCACGATAAATTGTGTGTCCAAGTTATGTTCTTTAATTAGATTTGAAACAAATTGTTCAGACTCACGACTAGCTGTCCCATTACCGATCGCAATGATATCCACATCGTGTTTACGGATAAATTCTAATAACTCGCCTTTAGCTGCTTGACGTTTAGGGCCTGCTGCAGGTTTATGTGGATAAATAACACCTTTATCCAATACTCGACCTGTTTCATTGATGATAGCTAATTTACACCCCGTACGGTATGCGGGGTCAAAGCCCATGACAACACGTCCTTTTAAAGGTGGTTGTAGTAAGAGGTTACGTAAGTTCTCACCGAAGACTTTAATCGCTTGTTGACTGGCCTCTTCCGTTGCTTCACTCCGCATCTCACGTTCAATGGCTGGTCCAATGAAGCGTTTATAAGCGTCTTCAACAGCCAATTGAACTAACTCTTTCTTGTCTTCATTTAACTCTTTAGGAATGAAACGATTCGACATATATTTAATAACTGGATCAGCGTCAACTTGAATTTTCACTGTGATGACGCCTTCTTTTTCTGCACGATTAATTGCAAGCGTTCGGTGAGACATCAATGTCGTTAACGATTCGCTAAATTCATAATATTGTTGATACACTTTATTCTCATCTTTGTCTTCATCTTTAAGTGTAGTTGCGATTTTAGCATTATAGCGCGTGTATTTACGAATAAATTCACGGAACTGTGCGTTATCAGACACTTCTTGAGCTAAGATTTCATGTGCACCTGCTAATGCATCTTGTGCGGTTGGCACTTCATCGTTGATATATTTTTCTGCTTCTGCTTCTGGAGTTGCATCCGTTGCTTCAACTGATAATAACCACTCGGCTAATGGTTCTAGGCCATTTTCCTTCGCTGTCATCGCTTTTGTACGGCGACTTTGTTTGAACGGACGGTAAATATCTTCGACTTGTTGTAAGGTTGAAGATTTCATAACATTTCGTTCAATCTCATCGGTTAATTTTTCTTGTTCAGCAATTAAGCGAACGACTTCTTCTTTTCGCTCGCCCAATTGTTTCGCATAGGTATATTTTTGTTCGATATCGTGAATTTGAACTTCATCCAGTGATCCAGTTACTTCTTTACGGTAACGGGCGATAAATGGAATCGTATTCCCTTCACTTAATAAATTCAGTACCGCTTGGATTTGCTTGGAACTAATTTTTGTTTCTTGATTAATTTGTTTAATTAAATCTGCTGTATCAATAACTGTTGCCATTAAAAATCTCCTATCTTAATACTACGACATCCTTCACTTCTTCTCGATCAATGCGTAAAGCAATTAGGCTTCCGCCATAAACATTCCCACCATCGATACCCCATTTGCCATCACGTTGCCAAGGTTCGACGGATTCATGCAATGTTTGAACAGGTGTATGGCCGAAGATGATGTTGCGACCGGTCGTATTTTTTTCATAATGAAACCCTTCTCGAATCCATAAAAAATCATGCAAAGAAGTGTAACGCCAATCTGATTTAGTAAAGTCTACTCCTGCATGGACAATAATATGATTACCAAAAGTTGTGTAATAAACTAAACTTTCCAGCCATTCTATCAGCCACGGTTCTTTCTCAAGGAGTTTCTCCACTACTTCCTCCGGTGCTTGTGCTTCAACGTCTTCGATTTGGATTTGTAGTAATTGGGAAATTGTTGTTGCACCACCATTTTTCTTATAAAGTTTCCATTCTTTTCGTGGTTCAAGTAAGTAATTTAAGAAAAGTTGTTCATGATTGCCTCGTAAAAGGATCGCATTATGCTCTTTTTGTAAAGTTCTTACGGTCTTTAACACAGAGTCCGAATTGGGTCCGCGATCAATATAATCTCCGACTAATATTAGTTGCTCTTCATCCCGGCGCCAATGAGATAACATGACCTCTAACGAATGATACATGCCATGGATATCGCCGATTACAAAAGCTTTTTCTTTTGTCATACTAAGTCACCTTCTTCCTACATATAATAGATTATATCATAATTGCCAACGAGTATATAATGAGCTACATATGTTGTGAATATTATTTTAGATGGGTTTTTATCAAAAACACGAACGTTCATCTCTGAATATATACGAATCGTTTGTTTCGGTCTAGGCATTTCAGAAGTCCGTTGTTATACTTACTAGCGTAATAAACATCTTTTAGGAGGAAGAAAATGAACGCTTTAAATCGTTTTTTTAAGTTGGAAGAACACAACACAACCGTTTCTACAGAAATTGTTGCGGGAATTACAACTTTCTTAGCAATGTCTTACATTATATTTGTAAACCCTAGTATCTTAGCATTATCTGGCATGCCTTCTCAGGCAGTGTTTCTAGCGACATTATTTGCATCAGCTATCTCGACATTATTTATTGGATTATTTGCAAATGTCCCTTATGCACTTGCACCGGGTATGGGTCTGAATGCATTCTTTACATATACAGTTGTCTTTGCTTTAGGCTTTACTTGGCAAGAAGCTTTATCCATGGTATTCATCTGTGGGATAATTAACGTATTAATCACAGTAACTAAAGTTCGTAAGATGTTAATCCTTGCGATCCCAGAATTTTTACAACATGCAATCTCAGCCGGTATCGGAGTATTTATTGGTTACCTTGGTATTAAAAATGCTGGTTTGTTACAGTTCACTTCAGATGCATCAAATATCGTCTCTGTGAATGGTCAAGCGGGCGGGACTGAAATTAACGGTGTCGTTGAATCAGTTGTCACAAGTGGTGGAATTTTACCTGAGTTAGTTGACTTAACTCAACCAACGGTTCTTGTTGTTATTATTGGATTATTCATTACAATTGCTTTAATGATTTTAAATGTTCAAGGTGCAATTTTAATTGGTATTATTGCGACAACTTTATTAGCGATGGTATTTGGCTTAGTTGATCTATCAACGATTGATTTCTCTGAAAATACTTTAGCGGATGCTTTTGTTGAATTGAAAGATACTTTCTTAGTCATCTTTTCATCAGCCGGCTTACCTTCCCTATTCTCTGATCTGTCAAAACTACCAGTCGTTATTATGACAATCTTTGCATTCAGTTTGGCGGATGTCTTCGATACAATTGGTACATTCATTGGAACAGGTCGTCGTACAGGAATCTTTACAGATAAAGATATTCAAGAATTAGAAGATTCAACAGGAATTACTTCAAAAATGGACCGCGCATTATTCGCCGATTCAATTGGTACTGTCTTTGGTGCGATGTTTGGTACTTCTAATACAACGACTTTCGTTGAGTCAGCTGCAGGTATCGGAGCTGGAGGTCGTACAGGATTAACTTCAGTTTCAACCGCTATATGCTTTATCTTAGCAGCATTTTTAGCACCAGTTATAAGTATTGTTCCGACAGCAGCAACGGCACCAGCTTTAATTATTGTTGGTATCTTAATGGTTTCAAGTTTTGCTGATATTGAATGGTCTGATTTCTCAGTCGCTGTTCCAGCCTTCTTCACTTCTGTCTTCATGGGACTGGCATATTCAATTTCTAATGGGATTGCAGCAGGTTTCATTACATATGGACTTGTAAAGATTGTTAAAGGCGAAGCGAAAGAGGTTCACCCTATCTTATGGATTTCAATGGGTCTATTCATCCTAAACTTTATCGTTATGGCGTCATTCTAATTGAATTACCCTTCTATATACTTTACCTCTGTAGAGCATTTAACCGTGCTTTACAGGGGTATTTTAGTTTTAAAAAATAATCTTGACACACAAAAAACTCCGGACACAGACTTTCTCTGTTCCGGAGTTTAATATTATTACTTTACGTAGTTTTAGAGTTTGTAATTGCGACTAACCATGACGCACCGCCAACAACTCCTAAGATTGTCATTACGATCCTAGCCGTATTGCAACCACCACTTACATCCACAATCCCTGCAACCGCTAATGAACCAATCGCCATGCCTAATTGTTGAGCTGATTGACCATAACCATTGGCATTAGAATACTCTTTAGCCGGGAAGATTGAATTTGAGAAATACTGTAACTTACAAGTCCGATAATAGACGATATAATACCCATTAAATAAGTCTTATTAAAATGTGGACCTTATAAATTTTTTGAAACGATCGTTAAAACAAAAATCCCAATTCCTAGAACAATCACATTATTAATTGCTAAGGCACTGTTATTGATTGCCAATTCTATTGCAACCGATGTTTGGAATATATTGGCTAGAGCGACTGCAGCTGGACCTAGTAACGAAATATTGATTAGAATCGCAATGACGATCCACCAACCGTAGATCATTTTCTCCTTTTTTAATTCATCATACGAGTTTTCATACAATCATAACAGAAAGTCCCTAATTCAGAACACTTTTTTCACATTTTTTATAAAAAAGCCATCATTATGGCTTTTATGTAATTTATTTGCTATCAAGTTACATCAGTGTTTATTTATAAATTGGTGATATAGGTCTGATATCTATCGGCGCATGATAGATAAAGGTAGCTGTCTGGGACACCTATAATATGCTTAATTTGAAGAATACCGTTAATTTAAATTAGCTGTAACTAATAAGGATTCCTTTTGTAACTTAAGACAAATGTGAGTGCCGTTTGGCTTGAGCTAGGTCAACTAAAGACAAATGGCGTTACTGTTTGGCTTGAGTTAGGTCAACTAAAGACAAATGGACTTGCCGTTTGGCTTGAGCTAGGTCAACTAAAGACAAATGGCGTTACCGTTTGGCTTGAGTTACCTCAACTAAAGACGAATGGACTTATCGTTTGGCTTGAGTTAGCCCATCTAAAGACGAATGGAGTTATCATTTGTCGCTAGTTTAATCTGAATCGCACAAATATTTAAGATTCACAATCCTAAAAGCAAAAAACACCCACTAAAATTTCAGTGAGTGTATTTGTTATCTATTCTATTGTTGCGGATAGTAGATTACTCTACTCCAAGATGTCCTTTAACTAAGTCTTCGATTCCTTGCATTTCAGCTTGAACGTCAGCGTCGTTAATCATAATATTTTCTAAAGCTAATTCGATTTCACTGAATACTTCTGAAGATCCTACATAAGGAACTTGTGATTGACCGTAGTCTAACTCTGCTGATGCTGCTTCTACAAGTGGGTTTTCAGCTAAGTAGTCTTGCCATAAGTCAGAATCTAATCCTGCTTGAGTGATTGGTAAGTAACCAGTTCCAATTGCCCATTTAGCTGTATTTTCACCTTCTAATAAGTAAGCTAAGAATGCAGCTGCACCAGCGCGTTCTTCTTCTGAAGCTGATTCAAATAAGCCTAAATCATTACCAGCGAATAAAGTTAAGTTTTCACCATCGTTGAATACTGGAATTTCAGCTGTAGTCATGTTAATTCCATTTTCTTCAATTCCTGGTAATACGTGTGCTAAACCAGCTGAAGATCCGATGTATAATGCACTTGCACCTTGTGAGAATGGACCTGACATGAATCCGTCTTCTCCAGCTTGACGTGCATGTCCATTAGTAATTAAATCTTTAATGAATTGTACAGGTTCAGTGGCAGTTTCTGAAGCAATTTCAACTTCTGTTAAATCATCAGAAATCCAAGTTGCACCATTTTGACGAGCCATTGTTTCAACTTCCATTGAGATAGAGTTTTCTAATCCCATTGCTTCTTCTTCTAAACCAGCTTCGTCAAGAGCTTCACCTAAAGCTTGAACTTCAGCCCAAGTTGTTGGAATTTCAGCTTCAACTTCGTCTAATAAATCTTGGTTAACAAACATTAAACGAACTGATTTTGAGAATGGCATTGCATAGATTCCATCATCATAAGTAACACCAGTCATGAACCCTTCAAAGATTCCGTCTTTTAACTCGTCCGTCCAACCATTTTCTTCTGTTAAGTAAGCGTCTAATGGCGTTAATAAACCTTGATCACGGTAATCAGGTGTATTTGAGTTTGTTAATTGAGACATTGTTGGTAAGTCACCAGACACACCAGATGCCATAATACTTTGTTGTAAAGTACTGTAGTCACCTTGGTTTTGTTCAACAACAACATATTGGTCTTGTGAACCGTTGAATCCTTCAACTAATTCAGTGATCATGTCTTGGTGAGGACCGTTCATTGCGTGCCAGAAAGTAATTTCTACTGGCTCTTCTTGTGCTTGGGCAGTGAATGGTGCAAATGCACTTACTGATACTGATGCCGCTAAAGCAGCAACTGATAATTTAAATTTCTTCATTAAATAATTCCCTCCTGAGGATATATTGACTAACCTTTTAGTCCAGAGTTTGAGATACCTTGAATAATGTAACGTTGCAACAATAGATAGATGATAACCATAGGAACAATAACAATCGTTGAGGCAGCCATTAATAACTCAAATTTCGTACCCGCTTCTGTTGTAAATGCTTGAAGTCCGACAGGTAATGTACGTAGACTAGTATCATTTGTAACAATCAGTGGCCACATGAATGAGTTCCAGCTTCCGATAACCTTCAATATCATCACCGCGACAATCGATGATTGAGATAGTGGTACCATCATTTCCCAAAGGAAACGCCAGTCACTACTTCCATCCACTTTCGCAGAATAATATAAAGCATCTGGGATCGATTCAAACGACTGCTTTAGAGTAAAGATCGAGAATACACTCGCTAACCATGGAATGATTAATGCCCAATAAGTATTAATTAAATCCCAATTTGCTAAAGTAACAAAGTTCGGGATGGTCATCAATTCACCTGGGACCATCATCGTAGCTAACAATATTATAAATATTAAATCTTTACCCCAAAATTTAAGTTTAGCAAAGGCAAAAGCTGCCAATATGCTAGTAAATAATTCACCCGCAGTGGAAGCCACCGTGACAATCACACTGTTTACGAAATAACGAGCGAACGGCGCTGCTTCGAGCGCTTCTTCATAGTTTGAAAACAACCAATTGCTTGGTAAAAGAGTCGGTGGAATCGCAATCGCTTCTCCAGCTGACTTCAAACTGGTTGACACCATCCAGAAGAATGGTAACACCATCAAGATACCACCTAGAAAAAGTACTAAATAAATTGAAAATAATTGTAAGAATTTTTTCATGCTTGCCCACCTCGCTTCTCAAAATACCGATTACCAAGGTATTGAATGATTGTTATCACAAGTACAATTAAGAATAAGACAATTCCAGATGCCGCAGCGACACCATAGTCGAATTGTTCGTAGAATTTTCTAAATAGATAGTAAACAACGGTCGTTGCTGAGCCTGCCGGTCCAGGTCGTCCATTGAATAAAGCAAAGACTTCATCAAACACTTTAAATGAATTAATCGTTCCAACGACTGACAATAAGAACAATGTCGGTCTTAAGAGTGGAATAGTAATGTTTGTAAATCTTGCCCAAACTCCTGCCCCATCAACTTTAGCGGCGCGATAATAATTATCACTAATATTATTTAATCCAACTAATAGAAGCAGGATGTTAAAACCTAACCCCTTCCAAATCGCCATGATAATGACGGCTATCATCGCGTTATCAGGATCTCCTAGCCAGTTGATGGCATCAACACCAAAGAGTCCTAAGATATAGTTAATTAAGCCATATCTAGAGTGGTAAAGCCAACTCCAAACTACTGAAATCGCAACCGTACTCGTTACAAAAGGTAAGAAGTAAACAGAACGGAAGAAGCCTTGGAATTTAGGAATTGAATTCAGTAATACAGCTACAAACAAAGATATAGTAATCGATGCAGGTACTACACCAATAACATAAATTGCTGTGTTCTTTAAAGCTTTGAAGAACTCAGGGTCAGTGAGTAACTCTTGATAATTATCCATCCCACGAGCATTAATCTCACCCGAAAAGATATTAAAGTCTGTATAAAAACTCATATCAATCGATTTAAAGATTGGATAAATCGTAAAAATACCAATAAAAATAATGGCTGGTGCTAAATAAAGTAAAGAGACTAAAGTACTTTTTACTGTTGCCTTCTTATTCATCTTTATCCCTGCTTTCCAGGCGATTCCCTTCTATGTCGAAGTATAAAGTGTTTGCTTCATCGGCATTAAAGTAAATTGTATCGCCAACATTTAAGCCTTCAGTATCGACATCAGAAACAATGAATTTCTCACTGTCATTATTTAAATGAACTGTGATGTCTTTACCTACACGTTCGATACGTTCAACTGTTGCACTTAATAAGTGTGATTCCTCATTAGCTACAACTAGATGTTCTGGACGAACTCCAAAGTGGAACCAGTCTTTATTATAGAATGAGTGTTTTTTATTGATAGAACGCGATTCTTTTGTAAAAATATTAATAATTGGCGACCCAATAAATTTCGCAATAAATAAGTTTTTAGGGTCTTCATATAAAGTAACAGGATCTGTCATTTGTTGAATTTCCCCATCGTCTAGGACCATAACGTGGTCTGCGATACTTAAAGCTTCTTCTTGGTCATGGGTTACAAACACGGTTGTAACACCCGTTTCTTTTTGAATACGTCGAATTTCTTCACGCATTTCAATACGCAAACGCGCATCCAAGTTACTTAATGGCTCATCCATTAATAGAATTGACGGTGATTTCGCTAAGGCACGACTAATCGCTACCCTTTGTTGTTGACCACCGGATAATTGACGTGGGTATTTATCTAGTTGATCGCCGATCTTAGTTAACTCCGCCATTTCAGTGGCGATGCGACGGCGTTCCTTTTTACTCACTTTAGCCATTTTTAAAGGGAACATAATATTCTCTAAGACGGTTAAATGTGGATAAAGCGCATAGTTTTGGAATACTAAACCAACACCCCGTTTAACTGGGTCTAAATTCGTGACCTCTTTATCGTCAAAGTAGATTTTTCCTTCTGTTGCATCTAACAAACCTGATATGAGATACAATGTGGTTGATTTCCCACTACCACTTGGGCCTAAAAATGAAATTAATTCGCTACTAGGCAGGGTGAAATTAATACGGTCTAAAACCGTTCTATCCCCAAATTTCAGCGTTACGTCTTCAAATCTTACTTGCATACTGACACCTCATCCTTCTCAAGTTATTTTAGTATATCAAGTTACTGTAAATTTTGTGTAAATTTTATGTAAAATAATCTTATCTTAATTATTCTCATAAATTATTCATATCAGCGATATCTAATTTAGGATCCCATTTGAGATGCTGATAATTTGAATTAATATAGTCCCATTTTTCTTGAGTATAATTGCCTAAAGCATCTTTCATTAAAGTCGCGATATCAATATTTGAGATTGATTCAATTTTTTCTTTACCGTACCACTTAAAGTCTCCCCCACCGACTGCTCGGTATTGAGATAAGGCCACACTGTAAGTAGCATTTTTATCCAGCTTTTTTCCAGTTCGATCATCGACAATACTAGTCACACGGTGCCCAACAGGTTGTGTCATATCAACGGTTGTAGTCATTCCACTATAGACGTCAAAGTTATAATGTCTTGGTTTAGGTTCAACATATTCTGGATTCACCTGGATATTACCTTGAGCGTTTACTTCTAGGTATTGTAAGTTGAATTCCATGACTTCATATAGGTCATTACCCGTGACATTCACTTTAGCGATTAGATTATAGAAAGGATAGCTCTTTAATAAAATTTCATTCGTAATTTCACCGTGGAAATTTACAAAAGCGTCATTAACTAAAGCCACAGAACTAAAATCAGCCCCTGTTTCATCGAATTGAATTTGATTTAATAATTCAATAAATGGATGGCCATTCAGACGCGCATCAATCGGACTTGTAGTCACTTGTTCTAAAGGTGCGACACCCAATACGGTATTCAACCAATTATTTCCATCAGTAATTTCAGGTTCCATGACAGCTTTAACTGCTTGGTTAACCTCACATTGAGACGTATTATGAAGTGTACCGTTTATTCCTGAAACCTCTTGATTATCCGTTAATTCAATTTCGACTTCGGCTACAATTTCACCGGCATAGCCAGGTTGAATGACGTAAGTTTGGCCCACTTGTTGATTCAACTCGCGGTGTTGATGACCTGTTAATAAGACGTCAACCCCTTCAATACCCGCCAACATTTCAGACCCTTGGTTTTCTTTCGTTAATTCTTCTAAAGGTTCCTTAGTGACTAAATCTCGTTCGAAACCACCATGATACGCTAATATGACAACATCCACTTGGTCACGCACTATTTCAACGTAATACTTAGCGGATTCAAAGGCATCCTCAAATCGTAACCCCTCATAATGGGCGGGCAATTCCCAGTTTGGAATATAAGAAGTTGTTACTCCTACAATACCAATCTTAATGCCTTCTCGCTCAATGATATCGTAGGGTTTACCTAAAAATGGTTTTCCCGTCGCATCATCAATAATATTGCTGACAAGTAAATCCGCATTCAAATCTTCAATTATCTGGTCGCGGTAATCTTGCCCAAAGTTAAATTCATGATTCCCAATCAATTGATAGTCATAACCAATCACATTCATTGCTCGAGCAATAACTCTTCCGTCTTGACGTTCTTGACTCAAGTAGGTTGCAAAAGATGACCCTTGGATAAAATCACCTAGGTCTATCGTTAAAGTCACAGCAGCATCTTTGGCTTTTAAATTTTCAATACAAGTTGCGGTATTGAATAAAGATGCCTTAGGATTATCTGGTTGATTTAACCAATGTCCATGGGTATCGCTTGTTACAATTAATCTAATAACTTGTTGACTCACTTTATCTCTCCTCTACTTACTCAGTTCCTTCATTGAATCGATAGAATATTGCTTGTTATATTCAGGTAACCAAGTTGTAACTCCATACGTTTCAAGGGCTTCACTGTATAGTTCTGGCAATTTTGTGTGCCAAGGAACGGTGACTTTTGCGTTAATTGTGTAGGCAACCGCTAATAAATCTTCTTTAGAAGCATGTCCTGACACACCCGCATCAACCACTCGCCAACCGTTATCGTGTAAGCCACGAATATAAGTTTCATAACCTTCCATGAATGATCCTAAAGGAACACCATTTGAATGAAGTAAGATTCCTTTTGGTAAATCATATAGCTGCTCGTAAGTAAATTCATCCACTTGAAGTGCAAATTGTTCAGGGTTTTCCTGAATTTGTTGAATACTCACACCAAAGCTCGCATCTTCCGTTGCTAAAGGAGCGACATAATCTAAGTCTTTGACATATTCGAATGCTAGATTATATAGACTCGCTTGCAGTACAAATGTGCGTTTATACTCATTGAATAAATGCGCTAATTCAACCACGCGATCCACATTTTGTGGATAACCATTAAATGCTACTAATTTATCTGAGTCTTTAATTAAAGCACGTACGTCTCGCATTAAGCCAAATTCTGTGTGACTGCCTAAGCGTTCAATCAGTGGTTCTAATGCCTTATCAAGTGCAGATGGTTCAATCGTTTCGCTGAAACTATAACTTGTTCCCTCAAGTAATAAGATATCTGGTTGGAAAGCTTTTGCTTTAATCGTTGTCTCCATCACTCTTTCCGGATGGAAACCACTTAATCTCAAGTCTCCTGAGTAAATCACTTTAACATCAGGAGCTTTAATAAAGATACTTGCCGCCCCTTCCGTATCATGATCACTTAGATGAAAAGTAATTGAAAACTCACCATGTTCAATCGTCTCACCGGGTTTTACTGGTGTCCAATTTACTGGATAGTCCGGTAGAAATTCGTGCTTGTTCAACGAATGATATAAAGCAACCGCTGTCTCGGTTGCATAGACAGGAATTTCCGGATGTAAATGAGCCAAGCTCCCCACATGGTCCAAATGTAGATGTGAAATTAATACAATCGTTTTTAAGTCTGAAGCTTCATAACTTAATGTTGAATTACCTTCTAAAGCTTCTTGTCTAAATAGACCATCAATTTTAGGCAATTTGTTGTCATCATATAATGCTTGCGTATTTCTCTGATATGCTAATTCATTAATATCAACACCTACAACTGCCCCAAAATCTGTAATAATACGATAGCCATTGTACACTAGCGAGATTATATTACCGCCGATCGTATCTAAGCCCCCATGAAACTCCATAATTGTTTTGTGATTCATTCAAAATAACTCCTTTGTCTTAGCTCTAAAAATATTCTAACACTATCTCAAGTGAAAAGACAAATATAAATTTTATATATGAGAAGACGATAATTTAATGCCTATTAGTATTAATCAAGCCAACAAAAGTCTAAGAAAAAAAGCCGAAGCAACTATTTTTAGTTGTTTCGACTTTTTTTAAAATATAGTTAAATTTTAATACCAGTTGTTTGCGTTGTGGTGAGCTAAAGCCGCTTGCCAGCTTCCGTAACGTGATGCAACATATCCGTTAGCTGCTGCTTCTTGACTGGCTGGTGATCTATCACCATATCCATATGTCGTGAAGTATGAATCTAACATTTGGTAAGCTCCGTAGTGGTTTCCAGATACACTATAAATATCATAGTTATGTGTACTTTCACGACGGCGGATTTCTAATTTAGCTGCTAATTCAGATTCTGATAGACCAGCATTTTCTGGCATTGAACCTAGACTTGCTGAGTAGTAGTCAATTGAACCAGAAGCTGGCTCTTCGACAACAGGTTCTTCAACAACCGGTTCTTCGACCTCAGGTTCCACATAAACAGGTTCCTCTACCACTGGCTCTTCTTCTTCGACTACTTCCCATGGTTGAGTTTCTTCAGGAACAGTTAAATCAGTTTCGTAAGTTGGTTCTTCCACTTCTTCTACGATTTCTTCTTCAACGATTTCTTCAACGACAGGAGTTTCTTCCACAACTTCAGTGGTTTCTTCTTCGACTACAGGTGTTTCTTCAGCAACAACTTCTTCTGTTACTTCTTCTTCCCAAGTGACTAAGTTTTCTGGGTAAGTAACTTCTGCTGTTTCATAAGTAAATTCTGATACTTCTTCAGCTGCTTCAACTTCTTGTGTTTCAGGCGCAATCCATTCTTCAACTGTGTTTAATACTAAACCATCTTCAGTCATTGGTTCAGTTACTTCTGGTTCTACGACTTCTTCGATAACCTCTTCTGTTTCAACTGGTTCTACTTCTTCACCAGTTTCAGTTGAGTAAGTCACTTCTTCACCTAAATCTTCATTAGCGAAAGTCACTTGATGGTGCTCTTCGTTAAAAGCTAATGTTGAACCTGCAATAATTAAGTCAGGATTTTCAAGTTGGTTTAATACTGTTACTTCTTCAACAGATAGCCCTAACGCTTCTGCGATAACTGATAAAGTATCTCCCCATTGAATTGTATATTTGCCTGTTTCAGCAATTTCTTTATTTATTGAATCGGCAACATCTACGATTGAACGCTCGGTCCAAGTCCCTGATGCTTCGTTATCACCGATGACTTGTGCTTCAGCACTATTGATCGCCATTGATGAAGCAGAAACTGCAATTGTAGCTGCCACAAGTTTTAGTGATTTTCTCATTTATGTAATACCCCTTTATATTTAAAATAATTAAATATCATATTTGATGACTTATGATATATTAACTCAAGTTCAAATATAAAGAAAGAGCTAAGGGCCATCTGTTAATGACCCTTAACTCTTTTGTTGCATAACTCCGTTTTTGTAACACAACTGTAACTTAAGCAAGCTCTTCGATTTGATCGATTAAACCGTCAACGAATTGAATTGCTTGGCGAATCGCGTCCGCATTGGTCATATCTACATCCACATGGGCTGCTAATTCAAGTGCATCTTTCGTTCCGCCAGCTGCTAAATTGTCTAACCAAGCCGACACAGCTTCTTGATCATTATCAGCAATCATCTGACCCACTTGAGTTCCAATCGTTAAACCAGCAGAATAAGTATATGAGTATAAGCCCATATAGTAATGTGGTTGGCGCATCCAAGTTAATTCAGCACCATCATTGATTTCTACAGCATCTGCCCAAAAGTTTTCTAACGTTTCTTTAAAGAACCCATTTAGACGATTAGCATTTAATACTTCATCATTATCTACTGCTTCGTAAACTTTGCGTTGGAAATCCGCTTCTAATAAATGTGTCACCATATTATGAAAGTAAGTTCTTGTAATAAATTCCGCAATTAATGAACGTTTCGCATCATTTTCAATCGGTTGATTTAATAAATATTGGCACATAATAACTTCGTTTGCTGTTGAAGGTGCTTCAATAAAATACAAGCTTGCTTCCGGTGTAATACTTAATTGGTTTTGATAAGTTAATTGGAAATGCCCTGCATGGCCTAACTCATGGGCTAGCACAAGCACTTCACTTAATAAACCAGTCCAGTTAAGCAGAATATAAGACGGTCCATCAGCAATCGTTGAACAGAAACCACCTGTTGATTTTGATTGGTTCATCGGGTAATCAATCCAGCGTTCATCAAAGGCTTGTTTCACATAACCTAAATACTCATCCCCAAAGACAGATAAAGCTGACTCAATCATCTCACGACTCTCATCAATACTAATCGACATCGGTTCATCTTTAGAGAATGGCATCTTAATGTCAGCTAAAGTAACTTTATCCAGCTCTTGTTCTTCTTTTAATAACTTCGCGTAACGTCTAAATACTGGCGCTAACTCCGTAGTTAAGGTATCGATAATTAAATTATAACTATCACGAGAAATTTGTTGATCGTGTAGTAAATAATCAAACACAGAATCAAAGCCACGTAAAGTTGCCATTTTCTTCTCAGTTTGAACATGGTTAATATAATTGGCAGCAACCGTATGTTGATGGTTACTTAGGCCTTGGTGGAATGATTTCCAAGCAGCATGGCGAATTTCTTTATTCATATGCCCTTCAAAATCTTGCTCAAAACCAGCAAAGGAATTGCTGTAAGTTTCAGAACCCACTACAAAGTCTGGAAAGATCATGTCTTGGAATTTAACTGTATTATACATATCACTATGGTTCGTTAGTGATCCCGATAAGCTACTTAGGGTTTCCTCAATCATAGGATCTAGCATCATTGGTTTATTATATTTGATTCGATCGATAAAAGCTTTAAACTTTTGCCCTTCCTCAGTCGCTGTTAATTCATTTAACATCTCTTCAGATAAGTTCGCTAATTCCGATTCAAAAAATGATAAACGAACGCCAAGCCACTCACTTAATTGACCTAATTTTAACGCATTTGCTTCATTCGTATCATCTAATTTATCTACTTCATAGGCTAAAGAACCGTATTGAAATACTTTCCCCATCCTAACATTGATATCATCAAAATCATTTAAAGCACTTAAAATCGTTCCAACATTTGTTAAGTTCCCTTTATAATCTGTATTAAAAGTTGCTACTTTTTCTTTTAAGGCTTCTATTGCTTTTTCGTACTCTGCTTGGGTTACAAATAGTAATGATAAGTCCCAAGTCTCTTCTTTATTTAATAAATCACGTGTTGGTAGTGGTCCATTTTGTTTAGTCATAATATCCTCCATCATGTTATTAATGTGCTACTTCGCCGTACAATGCTTTCTCTCTTAATCTGTGAACGAATTGCTCTAAGCGATTAATTGCGACTTTCAGTTCTTTAATCGAATATGCATAGGAGATTCGGATGTACCCTTCGCCACTGTCCCCAAAGGCAGACCCTGGAATGACAGCCAAATGCTCTTCTAACAGTAATTGGGTCGCAAAATCTTCTGAAGACATCTGAAATTCTTGAATATTAGGGAAGATGTAAAACGCCCCTAAAGGTTCAAAGCAAGTTAAGCCAATTCGATCTAACTCTTTTAAAAGATAGCGTCGACGTTGATTGTAACTTTGGCGCATCTCTTCAACAGATGCATCCCCATTTTTCAAAGCTTCTATACCAGCGTATTGACTCAGTGTCGGTGCAGCCATAATTGTAAACTGATGAATCTTAATCATCTGTTCCATAATCGCTTTTGGCCCGCAACAATAACCTAAACGCCAACCAGTCATCGCATAGGTTTTAGAAAAACCATTAATATAGACTGTACGCTCTTTCATGCCTAGTACTGAAGCTAATGTTACATGCGCACTTTCAGTATAGGTCAAATCATCATAAATTTCATCCGTCACTAAAAGCAAGTCATGCTTCATAATCACACGAGCTAACGCATCGATATCACTTTGCTCTAATATCGCACCCGTTGGATTGTTTGGAAAATTCATAATAACTATCTTAGTCTTCGGTGTAATCGCTGCTTCTAGTTCTTCCGCCGTTAAACGGAATTGATTTGCTTCTTTTAAAGCAATCGGAACTGGAACCCCGCCAGACAACTCAATACAAGGTAAGTAAGAAACATACCCTGGTTCTAAATAAATAACCTCGTCCCCGGGACAAACAGTTGCCCGTAAAGCAATATCAATCGCTTCACTCCCACCAATCGTCACTAAAATCTCTTCTTTAGGATTATAATCTAATTGATACTTGCGATTTAGACGCCCAGCTATTTCTTCTCGTAACTCCATCAAACCGGCATTCGCTGTATAGAATGTACGTCCTCGACTCAATGCGTCGCGCGCTTCATCACGAATATGCCACGGTGTATCGAAATCAGGTTCCCCCACTCCTAATGAAATAACATTATCCATCTCATTAGCAATATCAAAAAAGCGGCGAATTCCTGAAGGTTTTATTTTTTTGACGTGTTCATTCACGAAATCTCTCATAAAGAAACCGCCATCCTACGATCTTCATCATCATTATCAAATAATGTTCCATGATCTTTATATTTTTTTAAAATAACGTGCGTTGCTGTCGATTGAACTTCGTCAATCACAGATAATTTACTTGTCACAAAACGGGCAATTTCTCGCATGGGTGCTTTCTTCAATTCAATTGAAAAATCATACCCACCTGACATTAAATACATTGCTTCAACTTCTGGAAAATTGTAAATCAAACTCGCAATCCGATCAAAGCCTTGACCGCGTTGTGGATTCACTTTCACTTCAATCATCGCTGAAACATATTCATCTTCAGTCTTATCCCAATTAATCAAAGTGTGGTAGCCGATAATGACTTTCTCTTCTTCTAACTCAATAATAATTTGTTCAACAACACTCTCTTCTATATCAAGCATTGTCGCGATTTCACTCGTTTTTAAGCGGCTATTTTGTTCGATAAGTTTTAAAATATTCTCACGTTGATTCACAATATCACTCCCTTATTTTAGATGACATCTATTATAGCAAAACGCTTTCTTAAATACGATAGAAATTACAACAAAAAAAGCAAGCACCGAAACGGCACTTGCTAAAAGTGTGATTAATCCACAGATATCCACAACTGTGATCTTAATTCATTAAAGACATTATGAACACGAAGAGATAAATTCCCTACCTGGTCTGAAATGCTGTCATAATTCCCTGGATAAGACGTGTAAACAGCTAAAGAATAAGCCCCATATGGTGTGATAAATGTGGCGATATCATTTTGCTCTGTCTCTCCTAAACCAGACTTATTCCAAGACGTTGTTGAATATGGAATATATTGGCGTAAGAAATTATGTGTATTCATTGTCAGCTTATTAATTAACATCCCATCCCAAGGTTCACCATTGACTTGGTTGTTATCTAATAAAGCAAAGTAGCGGGCTGCATCATGAGGCGTTGTCGTAAAGTAAGTATCTTCACTATAATACTTTCCATTCACATACGTCTCATAAAGGCCTAATTGGTGGATATGCGGGTTGATAATGTATCCACCACCTACAACATCAATTAACAAGTTCGCAGCTGTATTATCACTATAAACCGTGACTAAGTTAACCAATTCATCAACCGTATACATACTTCCACTTGGCTGACCTTGAATAATTCCCGCTCCGGGTACTTTATCCCAATCCGTCATCGTCACATAAGTATCTGGTGATAATTCACCCGTCTTGTATTGATGGTAGACTTCACCAAGAACATAGATTTTCTGGGTACTTGCAGGCCAGAATTGTTGGTTATTAATATCAACTTGAGCCATTGTTTCATTATTAATAAAAGATGCCCCAACGTTAGCGTTGATCATTCCAATTTCTTCCCAGATGACTGCTTCCATCGTATCTAACAACTCACGTTCACTGTAGTAAGTTTCTACGTAATCTGTACCTGTCTCATCTTTTCGAACCCAACCTAATTCCTCATAACCAATGTAAACATGTAACCATTCTTCATCGAAAGAAGTGTACTCAGCAACAACTTCCATCGGCATATCATAGAAACCTTCTGTCGTCGTTCTCATCGTTGAGTTTTGTGTCTTAGGTGGTGCACTAAGAATCAATGAATCTGTTGCTTTATAAAGAATACTGTAATCAACAGGTTTGACCTCACTCATCTTTGTATATTCATAAGGTCTTTCAATAAAGAAGAAATCAGGTGCATCCGTAGGTACTAAATTTAATAACATATTACGGTGTTGACTTAACTCTTCAGCTTCTTCCAAACTAAAGCCAATATCTTGTTGCTTACCTTCTAGAAAGTAAAACCAGCCTTCCTCAGGTATGTTATGCCAACCCGTATATGGTGCTTCATTACGATATAATAATTCTTCATCCTCAACTTCATACCAAGCAAAGCCATTTAAACTTTCTTCAGACAATAAACGTTCTTGATTCACATAAGAAGTGGGTGAGACAAGCGCCACATTCGGACTAAAGTAAAACCACGGAACAATCTCAGGTAACTCTTCTTCTGGGGTTAATTCCCCATCATTTTCAGCGACTTCCGTTAGAAGCGGAGTTTCTGTTCGGTTCGCTACACCCACATTTACAACGGATGATCTTAAATCTTCAATTAATACACTGGCTTTCGGTTGAAGATGCAAAGTGTCATAGCGATGCTGTTCCACAAGTTCAGCTGGCGTAATTTCTTCAGCTTGATTGAATTCTTCACCGAGTGAATTTGCGGATTTATTTGTAAAGGGTTGCCCAATAGAGAAAAAGATGACAGCCAATACAATGACAATACCACCGGCAATGCCTCCAATTATTCCGTAACGCTTCATTTTATCTTTCTCCAATACAACCCTCCTTTCTTGTTTGCTTTAATTTTAGACATAACATTATTATATCCATTTTAATGATAAGTTCAATATTATTTTACACACGAAGTTTTGCATCAGGGTTGATTTTAAAGGTAATACGTTTACTGAAGTACTCGTAAATATCTTGTGATAGAGACATTTCTGGCATCATTTCTTTAAATGCATTATAGGAGAATCGTTCTCTTAACTCGATTTCGTCTGCCCCTTGTTGGACAACATTACGGTGAATAAATTGCTCGTAAGCTTCTTCATCTAAACGTCCACCTTGATTCTCAAAGACACGATGTGCAATCACTTTAAAGATAAAGTCTTCTTCCGCACGTTTCTCAAGTTGTTCATTAATATTTCCTTCAAGTTTTAATTGTTCACGCCCATATTGCTCTAATGGCATGTTATATTGATCGGCGTAAGCTTTCACTTGTCTTAAATAATCTGTAACATAACTGTCGCGTTCTTCACTATTTAAGATGACGTTTGAGTTGTCTGCATAGTATTTTAAGATGAATGGTAAGACTTCATTGTAGAATTGTAACTGTGTTTGGTTACGTTGGTATACTTCCATACCCGATTGTTTTAATTGTTGAATTGTTTTAACTCCTGGTAAAGCTAAAGCGTCTACCATTTCGTTTGTTAATTCGTCAACCGGTTCATTAATCATTTCTTCATATTGTCTGCGCGCATGGTCAACTAATGGTTGTGCCACGGCATCCCATGAAGGTATTTCAATTGTTAATTTTTCCTCAGGAACATTTATATCTTTATAACTCATTACATTTTCAACACTGCTTTTCATATTTAATCGCTCCTTTATATCTTGATATATTGTAGTCGAGAATCGCTGAAACAACAAGCCTATTTGGATAATTCCAAGACATTTTTAAATATTTTAAGAAAATAAAAAAGGTAGCCCGAAAGCTACCTCGTTCAAATACTAATTAAACTAATACTTTGTCTAAGAATGATTTCGTACGTTCTTCTTTAGGATTACTGAATAGTACTGAGGGAAGATCTTCTTCCACTACATAGCCACCATCCATGAAGATGACACGGTCTCCAACTTCACGAGCGAATCCCATCTCATGAGTTACAACAACCATTGTCATACCTTGTGCCGCTAAATCTTTCATAACGTTAAGAACATCTCCGACCATCTCAGGGTCAAGTGCTGACGTTGGTTCGTCAAACAACATAATATCTGGATCCATGGCTAAGGCACGCGCAATTGCCACACGTTGTTTTTGTCCACCTGATAATGAGTTTGGATATGCATCAGCTTTATCATCAAGTCCAACTTGATTTAATAAATCTAATGCTTTTTTATCTGCTTCATCTTTTGATAACACATCTAGTTCAACCGGTGCTAAAGTGATGTTTTCTTTAACACTTAAATGTGGGAATAAATTAAAGTGTTGGAATACCATTCCGATATTTTTACGCACCGAGTTAATATCTGTCTCTTTTGCACTGATATTCACACCATTAACATTCACTTCACCGCCGTTGATTTCTTCTAAGCGGTTTAGGCAACGAAGTAATGTTGATTTACCTGAACCCGAAGGGCCGATAATACAAACAACTTCTCCTGAGTTTACATGCAAATCAATGCCTTTTAAAACTTCATTACTACCAAAGCTTTTCTTTAATCCTTTTACTTTTACCTCTGCCATTGGTTACACATCCTTTTCTAGTCTATTAGAAATCTTAGTTAAGATTGTAATCAAGATAATGTACATTAATCCAACGATTAACCACATTGCTCCTGATTGATAAGTACGAGCAATAATAATTCGACCTGTTTGAGTTAATTCTACTAAACCAATTACTGATAGAATTGATGTATCTTTCAGTGTAATAACAAACTGGTTAATGAATGAAGGGATCATAATTCTGAACGCTTGCGGTAAGATAATTCGTCTCATTGTCTTACCTTTGTTCAACCCTAAACTTCGTGCCGCTTCATTTTGTCCGACATCAACTGCATTAATACCACCACGTACAATTTCAGCAATATAAGCCGCTGCGTTTATACTTAAGGTAGTAATCCCGGCTGCTACCGCTCCGAATGTCCAACCTGTTAATTGTGGAATACCGAAGTATACGAAGAATGATAATACGATCATCGGCGTACCACGCATCAAGTCAATATACACTTGAGCAATGAATGATAAGATAATATTACCAGACGTGCGCATTAAACCAATGATAATACCAATAACGGCTGCAATTGCAAATGACACTAATGTAATCCATAAAGTTGTCCATAATCCGTTAAGTAAAGCACGGCCATTTTGTTCGATTAAACCGAAGAAACCACTTGAAGAAGATTCTTCTTCTAATTCTTCCTCACCTAAGTAGTTCGATATTATTGTATCATACTCACCAGAGGCTTGAATATTACTTAGTCCTTGATTGAATAAACCAACTAATTCTGGGTTCTGACCTTCAGAAACTGCGAATCCATAATCAGTTACTTCCATTTGTTCACCAATAAAGCGTAATGGAATACCCCCTGTTTGAGCCGCATAAGCCATTACTGGGTAGTCTTCAATAACTGCAACAGAGTTTCCTGCTTGTAAATCTTCATACATATTGACTGAATCTTCAAATGTTGAAATCGTAAAGCCGTATTCGTCAGCCACTGACTCAGCTGCTGCCATTCCTGTTGTACCAGTCTTAACAGCAACGTTTTGACCTTCTAAATCTTCTAATGACTCAACGTCACTATCTTCTAAGACTGCGAATTGAACTCCCGCTTCATAATATGGGTTTGAGAAATCAAACGACCCTTCACGTTCTTCCGTGATCCCCATACCAGCAATCATTCCATCAATTTGACCCGCCTCAACAGCTTGTAAAGCCGCGTTAAATCCTAATGGACGAATCTCATAATTAAAGCCTTGATCTGCAGCGATGGCTGCAAGTAAATCCATATCAATACCAACGTATTCGCCGTCATCTCCAACGAACTCGAATGGTGCAAATGTTGTATCTGTACCAATCACATAAGTACGATCCGGATCAGCCACAACTTCTTCAGCTTCTTCTGAACCCTCTTCCCCTTCGGAACTTGGGTCTGCATTCGCCATGTCTGTATCGCCTAAATGCGTATTAACAATTTCATCAAATTCACCTGACTCACGAACATTTGAGAGTCCCGCATTAAACATTTCAATTAATTCTGGATTCTCACCTGTCTGAACAGCGAATCCATAATCTGTTACTTCCATTTGTTCGCTGATAAAGCGTAATGGAATACCCCCTGTTTGAGCTGCATAAGCCATCACTGGGTAATCTTCAATCACTGCGTCAGAATTTCCTGCTTGTAAGTCTTCATACATATTGACTGAATCTTCAAATGTTGAGATTGTGAAGCCGTATTCGTCAGCCACTGACTCAGCTGCTGCCATACCCGTTGTACCGGTCTTAACTGCAACATTTTGACCTTCTAAGTCTTCTAATGATTCAATATCGCTGTCTTCTAAAACCGCAAATTGAACTCCCGCTTCAAAGTATGGTTCTGAGAAGTCAAAAGATTCTTGTCGCTCTTCAGTAATCCCCATACCAGCAATCATACCATCAATTTGACCCGCCTCAACAGCTTGTAAAGCCGCATTGAAACCAAGTGGTCTGATCTCATATTCAAAACCTTGATCTGCAGCGATTGCTTCTAATAAGTCCATATCGATACCAACGAAATCACCATTCTCATCTTGGTATTCAAATGGTGCGAACGTAGTATCTGTACCAATTATATAAGTTCGATCTGGATCAGCGACAACTGCTGCTTCTGATTCTTGTGAACTTTCCTCTTCTTCAGAATCTGATTCTGATTCAGCTAAATCAATCTCACCTAAATGTGTATCAATAATTTCATCAAACTCACCAGATTCACGGACACTTTCTAACCCCGCATTGAACATTTCAATTAATTCTGGATTCTCACCTGTTTGAACAGCGAAGCCATAATCGGTTATTTCCATTTGTTCGCCGATAAAGCGTAATGGAATACCACCTGTTTGTGCTGCATAAGCCATCACTGGGTAATCCTCAATGACTGCGACAGAATTTCCTGCCTGTAAGTCTTCATACATGTTAACTGAATCTTCAAAGGTTGAAATCGTAAAGCCGTATTCATCAGCCACTGATTCAGCTGCTGCCATACCGGTTGTACCGGTCTTAACGGCAACATTTTCTCCTTCTAAATCTTCTAACGATTCAATATCGCTATCTTCTAAAACAGCGAATTGCACTCCTGCTTCATAGTACGGATCTGAGAAGTCAAAAGATTCTTGTCGCTCTTCTGTAATTCCCATACCTGCAATCATACCATCAACTTGTCCACTCTCTACAGCCTGTAAAGCTGCATTGAATCCTAGTGGTCTTATCTCATATTCAAAACCTTGATCTTCAGCGATTGCTTCCAATAGGTCCATATCAATCCCAACAAAGTCACCATTCTCATCTTGATACTCAAATGGGGCAAATGTTGTATCTGTAGCAATAATGTAAGGCTCATTATCCTCTTGTGCCTGCACAACCGTATTCATTACCGGTGCACCGACAAGTACGGTTAACATTACAACTAAACTCATAGATAACCATCTAAAAAACTTCATGTTTCACTCCAACTTTCCTTGAATTTTAATAATTGTAGAAACTTTTCTCATATTATTCTAACAATACTTATTATACGCGAAAACACCCCTCTTTCGCAACTTATATATATCATTATATGTGAATGAATCTAACATAAATCGATAGAATAACACTATAATCCTTACAAATAAGTAATTATTGCTATCTATTATGTAAAATTTTAACAAAAAAGCCGACTCCAGTTGGAATCGACTTTCATTAAATGTGTATTATCTAATCTTCATGTGTAAAGTAATTATGAACTAGCTCTGTGTCTAATACATTATGTAAAACCATCACCGTATCTAACGTTTTAATCGACTCATCTGCTTTAGGAAGCAAGTTTAATCCTTCTCGATTAATTTCAACAATCAGTAAATTTGTCGGCAAATTCAAATCAGAGATTAACGTATTCTTTAGTGGACTTTCTGGTCCAATTGTAAACGTCGACACGATTAATTCACTTTCTTCCACTTTTTGAGGGGTTAATCGCTGAATCAGGTTGTTATATAAAGTTTCGTAAATAGGCTCTGTACGAGTGATTTCTCCTACAATGAAGGCGATAATTGAAGCGAAGGATAACATGATTAAGTGAGTAAATGACCCTGTCATCTCCATTACGAGTACAATTGACATAATAGGCGCTCGAACAACTGCGGTCATCACCGCCGACATACCTAAGATGATAAAATTCACCATATAAACTGGCTCTAGCCCACTAATGTGGTAAACAAGTAATCCAGAGATTGCCCCTAAAACTAGGACTGGCAAGAAAATACCTCCTTGAACTCCACTATTATAGGATATACTGGTAAAGACTAACTTACCTATCAACCAAAAGACTAACATCCCCACACTAATCGGTGCAGCAACCATATGCTCCACTAAATGATGCCCTCCACCTAATAACTCAGGTGAAAATAATCCAACAACGACCGTCAACATAAAAATCAATGGTACTAAATAGATTGGTTTTAACCTTGTCCAAGCAAAGAAACGTCGTGTCCATTCCATAAAGTGATTAAATAAAATCCCCACTAAACCTGCAATTAAACCAACAAGGACTACCCAACCAATATCGTTCATATCAATCGTTTGATTCACTCTAAAAGAGAAAGAATAAATCTTACCTGCAAATATAAATGAAACGAAGTTTGCTGTAATACTCGCAATAATACTTGGTAATAATAAGTAATGTGAGAAAGAACCGTACACTTCTTCTAAAGTAAATAAAGTCCCAGCAATCGGTGCATTAAATGCAGCCGACAAACCAGCACTCGCTCCAGCCGTAATTAAATAATTGGAAGTTAATTTATCTGTCTTGAATAACTTCCCAACAATCTTTCCGGTCACTCCACCTAACTGAATTGACGGACCTTCACGCCCTAAACTTAACCCAATAAAGTTAGCCAAAGAACCACCAAGAAACTTACTAATTAAGGTCGGTCCCGGATTCATTGACAATCTGCCTAGTAACTCTCCTCGGATTTGAGGTATTCCAGATCCTCCAGATAACGGTGCCCACTTTAATAACTGAACGACTATCACACCGAATACAAACGCTTCGAGAAACATCCATAAATAATTAATCGAAAATGGCATGTTATATATCGAATCACGAATCGTATCCAATTCAGCTAATACAAAGCGATAAGCCACCGCAAGCATTCCGCTAAATAAACCCGTTACTAAACCCAAGAAAATTAATTTAAATTTATTTGTTCCGGCTAAGTTACTTTCCCTTACCGGAATCTGCTTATATTCCTTCACCATTCCACATCAATCCAGCTTTCTAAAATAATAAGTACATCCTTAATCATATCATAAATTATAAGTGCATGTATCAAAAAATGTGTGCAAAAAAGCACTTTTTAGTGGGAGCTAGATTGGATGATAATCAGAATACGCGAATTTGTCGGAAAGTGACACTTTTTTGAGTAAGAGCGTCACTTTGGGTTCTCATAGTGTCGCTTTTCAGGAAAAAGCATCACTTTGGGTTTTCATAGTGACGCTTTTACGCGTTTAATCATGGATAATCAGAAATATGATGATTTCATTCGTAAACTTTGTATCATTTTGGTAAAAATATCGTAGACAAATAGGTTTAAGAAGGAAAAATAAATACACCCTACTACACATACTGATAAGAATGTCGCATTTACTAAAAAAATTTATACTTCAGATAATATTTTGGACAAATTTCGGACATTATCGAAGAAATATAACAATCCATAATTGACGCAAAAAATCTCAACCTCAAAATTCGCACTATTATATAGAAGGAACAGAGCGCAAAAAAGGGGTTCTACAATAAATAGGGTTGATGACAAAAATTAAAATGTCATCAACCCTATCTTTGTGTCTTCTAAAAGACGCAGATATTCGTTATATTAAAAGTACCACCAAATAACATAAGGAGAATATCTACGCATGAACCATTTTATCCAAAAAACCTTTCAATTAAAAGA
>NZ_VBSP01000019.1 GCF_005864045.1 Ruoffia tabacinasalis
TGTGTCATCGATTGCACACAAACGGAACACGATTCCACGGAAATCCTTGCACTACCAAACACCGTTGGAAGTATTTTTGAGTTACTTAGATGAAGCTGTTTTGTCTAGCTTAATTTGACAAATCAAAATATTAAACAATTGCTGCAAAGAGTTTTTCAGCTTCTAAATAGCCCATGTCAATGGCTTGTTGACGTAATTCATCTCTAAATTTCGGATGTGCAATTTTAATTAATGCTTCAGTGCGTTCGAAGACAGTTTTTCCTTTTAATTGAGCTGCTCCGTATTCAGTGACGATTGTATCAATATCATTTTTCGTTGTTGATACAGGCGATCCTGCGTGAAGAACTGGCACAATCGTTGAGATTGAATCATTCTTCGCTGTTGAGTAAAGGCAAATAATTCCTTTACCTGCTTGAGATAGGCGAACTCCTTTTGTAAAGTCCGCTTGTCCGCCGGTCGATGAATAGTAAGTATCTTGAACACGTTCAGAGTTACATTGTCCTAAGAAATCAACTTGAACTGTTGAATTAATCGCAACGAGATTGTCAATTTCACTAATTGTTGTAAAGCTATTCGTAACGTCACATGGTTGCATGTAAATATCTGGGTTATAGTTCATAAAGTCATATAGACGTTTTGATCCAATCGCAAATGTTGAAACTGTCTTCCCTTTTAACTGTGGTTTGTGTTGGTTACTGATGACGTTATTTTTATATAGGTCGACGGCTTTGTCAGGTAACATTTCTGTATGTAAACCTAAGTCTTTTTTCGTCATTAAATATTTCATAACGGCGTTTGGCATTGAACCAAAACCAATTTGTAAGGTTGCTTTATCTGGAACCATGTCGGCAATTATTTCACCGATGGCTAAGTCTTTGTCACTTAATTTTGGTTCAGGCAAGGTTGTTAAGTCACAATTATTTTCAATCAAGGCATCGACATCACTCACGTGAATGTGGTTTGAATCGCCATATGTGTAAGGCATGTTTTCATTTACTTCTAGAATGATTTTCTTCGCGTGTTTTAATAAAGGTCCAACATAAGAAACACTTGTCCCTAATGAGAAGTAACCCTCTTTATCCATCGGTGATACTGTTGCCATAATCACTGGCGCAGAGTCACGTTGTAATAGTAGTGATGGAATATCTGAGAAGTGATTTGGTAATAAATCTACTTTGTGTGTATTAAAATCTTTACGGTCAGCACCTGATAAGAAGATTGATACTTGTTTCAATTGCTCTTTCGGAAAAGCTAACGTCGGTGTACTTGGTAACATACGGTATAATGTGTTGTTTTCCAGTGTTGTTAATGAGCTTAAAGCTTCATGTAAGGCAGCCGGTTCACCGGGTGTAATTGGGTAAACAAGTGAATCATTGGCTTCGATTAATTTTACTGCTTCAAGAGCTGTCGTTAGCTTCTCGTTATATAGCGCTGTCATTTTATCAATCATTTAGTTAAACTCCTTCTCTCAGTATATTATTGTCCTTTAAATTTACTTGAGCGTTTCTCGATGAAGGCAGACATTCCTTCAGTTTGATCTTCTGTGGCAAAGCAGAGACCAAATACGTCTGCTTCTAAAGTCAAAGCGTGGTCTAATGGCATTTCTAAGCCTTTATCAATCACAACTTTAGCTTGTTGAACGGCAAAGGGGGCATTTTTTAAGATAGCTTGTGCCAGTGTTTCAGCTTCTGTAAGCAAGGCTTCGGGAGCAACGACTTTATTTACTAAGCCGATTTTTTCTGCTTCGTCTGCTTTAATGTTTTTACCAGTGAAGATTAATTCTTTCGCTTTAGCAACACCGACTAAGCGGCTTAATCTTTGTGTTCCACCAAAACCTGGAATAATTCCTAATGAAACTTCTGGTTGACCAATCTTCATTGTTTCTGAAACGATACGCATATCACAAGCTAAAGCGAGTTCACTCCCGCCACCTAAGGCGAAGCCGTTAACTGCCGCAATCGTTGGTTGCGGTAATTTGCTAAGTTTAGCAAAGACCGCATTCCCTAATTCTGAGAATTCTTTTCCTTCGATTGGATTTTTTTGGCTCATTTCTTTAATGTTAGCCCCTGCAACAAAGGCTTTTTCTCCAGCCCCTGTGACAATCAATACTTGGATAGCTTCATTCGATTCAATTTCAGTTAATGCTGTATTTAATTCTTGCAACACTTCACTGTCCAAGGCATTTAATGCTTTTGGTTGGTTAATCGTTAAATATCCGATACGGTCTTTTACTTCAATCATTAATTTGTTGTATGAATTCATTTAGACGCTCCTTTTATTTACTGTAGTCGTAGAAACCTTTACCTGTTTTACGGCCGAGTAAGCCTGCTTCAACGTGTTTAACTAATAGAGGTGCTGGGCGGTATTTAGAATCTTTAAAGCCTTCATATAACACTTCCATAATTGATAATGTCACATCTAAACCGATTAAATCTGCTAAGGCTAATGGGCCAATCAGGTGATTTGCGCCAGCTTTCATTGCATTATCAATCTCTTGGGCAGTTGAGATACCTTCACTTAATACAAAAATCGCTTCATTGATCATTGGGATTAAGATACGGTTTACGACAAAGCCTGGTGAGTCTTTTACTTCAACAATCGTTTTATTTAAGCTTTCACCTACAGCTTTAATCGCGTCAACTGTATCTGCATCCGTTGTTAGACCGATGTTGATTTCTAATAATTTCATTACGGGTACTGGATTGAAGAAGTGCATTCCCACGACTTTATTCGGGCGTTTTGTCACTGCCGCAATCTCTGTAATTGATAATGATGACGTGTTCGTTGCTAAAATAGTCTCTTCAGGGGCAATGTCATCTAATTGTCTGAAAATATTTAATTTCAATTCACGGTTCTCTGTCGCTGCTTCAACAACTAATTCAACTTCTTTAGCCTGTGCATAATCTGTTGATGGAATAATGTTAGCCATTGTATCATCAAGTTCTGCTTGAGTTAGACGTTCTTTGTCAACTTGGCGTTGTAATTGCGTTTGAATTTTCTCAATACCTCGAGTGACAAATTCTTCTTTAATATCATTTAAAAATACTTTATACCCAGCTTGAGCGAGTACTTGGGCAATTCCGCTTCCCATTTGTCCTGATCCGATGACCATTACTTGTTTAATTTTTTGCATCTTATCATTCTCCTATTTTTCTTTTGATAACCATGGTTGGGCAATTATTTTCTTTTGTGAGTCGGATGAGCCACCATAAATTCCAGTTATCTTTGCATCCCTAACATAGCGTTCGATGTCGTTATTTCTCATATATCCGTAACCACCAGTGATTTGTATCACGGTATCTGTTGTTTCTATCGCAACGTTTGATGACATTAATTTTGCCATAGCTACTTTGCTTGTATTATTTGCATTTGTTTCAACGACTTGTTTAATAAAGGCTTCTGTCGCTTGGATTAATGTTTCTAATTCTGCTAAACGGAACTGATTCATCTGTAAATCAATCAGTCGTTTACCAAATTGACGTTCATAACCTGTGAAAAGTAAGCCTTTCTCCATTGATCCTTGGGCAATTCCTAAAGCTTGGGCAGAGACCGCGAGTTTCATCTTATTCATTAGATTCTCGTTTTGCTCATTTCCAGCTAAAATACCACCTAAGACTTGGTCTTTTTCAATGTGAACGTCCGTCAATGTTAGCGTTGAAACCGGTAAAGCTTTCATTCCCATCTTCTCTATTGGTTCACTAATTTCAATCCCCGGTGTTTGGGCATTGACGATAAATAAACCATGACAGGTTTCGCCATTTTGTTTCATTGCTTTTGCTGCAATGATCAATGTTGAAGCAACACTTGCATTGGATACATTGGCTTTTACGCCGTTCAATGTCCAGCCACTTTCAGTCTCGATCGCTTCTGTCATCATTAATTCCGGATTACTTCCTTCAATTTCAGAGTATGCATACGCAATTAAATTTTCTCCAGAAAGTGCGGGATTTAAATGCTGCTTTTTCTGAGCTGAAGTACCAAACCGATGAATCGGCCAGACGCCGTAAGTTCCTTGAGTTAATAAAATACTTGCCAGTGCCGGAAATTGTTTAGAGACAATTTGAATTATTTTTATAAAGGTGTAAAAATCTTCTGTTTCCGAATCTTCAGAAAGTAATAGTCGAAAGATGTCACGCTTGAAGAAGTAATCTACATACTCTGTGGGATATTCTTCCGTCGCATCATAATGTTTCGTCACTTGGGTTAACTCATCATTCGTGTATTGGATAATTTCTTCAAATAAAGCATGAACCTCTTTCGACATAATACATTCTCCTTTTTCTATGGGCGTTTAACGATTAAAGCAATCCCTTGTCCACCACCAATACATAACGTAGCTAGACCTGTTTTAGAGTCACGTTTAACCATTTCGTTTAATAACGTTACCGTAATACGGGCACCACTTGCGCCAATTGGGTGTCCTAAAGCGATTGATCCACCATTGACGTTGACGATGTCTGTATCTAATTCTAATTCTTTAATCACACTTAAAGCTTGAGCTGCGAAAGCTTCGTTCGCTTCAATTAATTCAATTTCATCTAAGTTCATGTCTGCTTTAGCTAACACACGCCGCATTGCTGGAATTGGACCTGTCCCCATAATTTTTGGATCTACGCCGCCACTTGCGTAAGCGACGATTGAAGCTATTGGTGTTAAACCTAATGCTTCTGCTTTTTCTTTTGACATCAAAATAAGTATCGCTGCTCCGTCATTGATTCCAGATGAGTTACCTGCTGTAACAGATCCGTCTTTTGCGAAGGCTGGGCGTAATTTTCCTAATGAATCCATCGTTGAACCAAAGCGTGGGAATTCATCAGTATCAACCATCACTGGGTCACCTTTACGTTGTGGAACGGCAATTGGAACGATTTCTTCTTTGAAACGTCCAGCTTTGATTGCTGCTTCTGCACGGTTTTGACTTGATACGGCTAACTCGTCTTCCATTTCACGAGTTAATCCGAATTTTTCTGCGACATTCTCAGCTGTCACACCCATATGGATATCATCAAAAGCGTCTATTAAACCATCTTTTAAGATAGTATCAACGATTTGTCCGTCTCCCATACGTTTACCCCAACGTTGGTCATTTAATACGTATGGGGCTTGACTCATACTTTCTGTTCCACCCGCAATAACAACTTCATTGTCTCCGGCTAGGATTGATTGTGCTGCTAAGGCAACAGTTTTAAGTCCAGATCCACACACTTTGTTCACTGTAAATGCAGGAACTTCTTTTGGAATACCTGATTTAATAGCGATTTGGCGCGCAACGTTTTGTCCTAATCCTCCACTAAGTACATTTCCTAAGATGACTTCGTTAATCTCTTGAGGGTCTAAGTTGATGTCTTTAATACTTTCTTTCACTACTTGTGTTGCTAAATCAACAGCTGAAACATTTTTGAATACTCCCCCAAAGCTTCCGATTGGCGAACGACGTGCTGATACAATTACTACTTCTGTCAATTTACTTCCTCCATTTTATATGTGTCTTGGTTACATTTGTTAAGCGTTTACAAATATTATTCTATAGCTTGAGTCGGAAAATTTCTAACACTATAAAATTATCAACTCTATAAGCTGAACTTATATATCGTTTGGATGGTTGATTCATGACCATTTTGGGTGATGGAAATTGTTGAGATATTGTAGTTTTCATAAAATTTTTGTATAGAAAATGTGGGATGGAGGTCTGTAGTTTGAGGTCATATAGTGTCACTTTTCGAGGATGTTCAATCACAAAAAAATAGCATCAGCAAGATCATCTCACCAACACTATCTTAAAATTAATTATTGTTCGTTTAACTCCATCTCATTAATCGACTGGTTGATAGAAGAAGTCGAGCATATTTTCAAGCAGGATTTTTTCAACGTCGCTATAAGTTTTTTTCTTATATCGACATAATAAAACGTTAAATGGTACGAAATCATGGAAATGCTTCACCGCAAATTCATCGCTACTCAAGAAGCGATCTACTGGCTTTGGTAGGATGGTTACGATTTCATTATTACGCGTCGCTTCGATTAAATAATCCCATGAAGCAGACGTAAATATGACATCATTTGGCACACCCGCTTCAGTTAATTTATTTTTAATTAGAAAATACGTTGTAAACGTATCATTAAACGTCGCTAAACTATAAGGCTTCAATTGAGACCAGTTCAACAAATCATCAGAAGCTAAAGGATGGTTCACATCCATAAAGGCTGTCATTTCATTAATGTCAATCACATGTTGTTCGAAACCTTTCAGGTCTAAGTTCGTCGGTTCAATTAAAAATGCGAAATCAAGATCGTTATTAATCAACATATGTCTTAGGTCATTACAGCCACCTTCGGTAACTTCAATGCGGATGTCTGGATGTTCTAACACAAAGTTTGGTAAATACGTTGATAAGTAAACTCGTAATATTAAAGATGGAACGCCTAGTCGAATGGTTCCTTTTTGTTTAGAAGCCTCTCTTCTCACTAGCTCTTCCATCTCTATACTTTTTTGCGTAATATCTTGAGCATAGCGATATATCTTTTCTCCACTTTCAGTGAGTTCATCTAATCGTCCATTTTTTCTTTTAAATAGTTCGACTTCTTCTTTTTCAAAATTTGTAATGAATTGGCTCAAAGCTGATTGACTAATGTGAATTTTCTTTGCAGCTAATGATAAATTGCAACCACATTCGACAATATTTATGAAATAATTCATTTGATTTATATCCATTCTCATAAAATTTCAAACTCCTTTTTGCTTACATAATATAGGTTACTTCTTTTTTAATCGCTTGTAAACGCTTATTTTTTAATAAGTCATAAGTTGGGCTAATACGATGTTTAATTATTAGTAATTAGTAATTCTCGCAAAATGGTTATACTATAGTCTTGTAAGCGTTTATATACAAATTAATTTAACCAAAAAAGGAGCAATTTTTATGACAACAAAAGCAGATATCGTAAAGGAATTATATCCAGAAGATTTATATGGATATGCAGAGAAATTAACTGATGGCGAAATTGAAGTATTACAAGAAGTTCGTGAAGCTTTAGAAACTCACGTGCGTCCAGTCATCGCTGAGTACTGGGAGAAAGCTGATTTTCCATTTGAAGCATTTAAAAAAGTTAGTGATGTTGGAATTATAAATAATCCTAAGTTATATGTTGACCGTGAAGGAAAACGTAAACCAAGCGAATTATATACAGCTTTCTTATACTTAGAATTAGCCCGTTTCGATGCATCCATCGCTACTTTCTACACTGTTCACGGTGGATTATGCTACAACACGATTTTAATTGGTGGAGATGACCGTCAAATCGAAGAATTCGCACCAAAATTAGCTTCATTTGAATGGCAAGGATGCTTTGGCTTAACTGAACCAGATCACGGTTCTGATATTGCAGGTGGCTTGGCTACAACGGCTCGTCGTGAGGGAGACAACTGGATTCTTAACGGAGAAAAACGTTGGATTGGTGGCGCGGATACTGCGGATGTTATTCCTATTTTCGCTCGTGACGTTGAAGATAACCGCATCAAATGTTTCATCGTTCGTAAAGGTGCCGAAGGTTATGATGCTAACCCAATTCCACATAAAGGGTCTTTACGCGCTATCCGTAACGCACACATTAAATTAGAAGACGTTGTTGTGCCTGAAACAGACCGCTTAGCTAACATTAACGGCTTTGGTGATGTTGCGAAAATCTTAGTCTTCACTCGTGCAGATGTGTCTCATATCGCGATGGGTGTGACAGCAGGTGCTTTCATTTCAGCATTAAAATACGTCAAAGAACGCGACCAATTCGGAAGAAAATTAGGTGGTTTCCAATTAGTTCAAGAAAAATTAGCCCGTATGCAAGCAAACGTTGTAGCAAACATTGGCTACTCAGTGCGCTTAGCTGAATTACAAGAAACAGAACGTCCATTAATGTTAAATTCGTCTCTAGCAAAAATGCACAACTCACTGACAATGCGTGAAACTGTCGCAATGGCTCGTGAAGTTTGTGGTGGTAATGGTATTACCTTAGAATCTGAAGTGATGCGTTTCTTCACAGATGCAGAAGCTATCTACACTTACGAAGGAACTCATGAAGTGAATGCTTTAATCGTTGGCCGTGAGTTAACAGGTTTAGGTGCATTTACATAAAATTAAAAAAATCTGGGGTAAATATGAATAATAAAATATTCCGTTTAGAAGATTTAAAGATTGGAGACAAAATAGATTGTGGCTCTTATCAAATAAGTCGAGAGGAAATCATTGATTTTGCACAAAAATATGATCCTCAGTTTTATCACATTAATGAAGATAAAGCGAAGAAATACCAGTTTAAAGATTTAATTACAAGTGGTTGGCACACAGCATCTATTGCTATGGGGCTAGTAGTTCGATCATTTAACATCGAGCACGGTATGATTGGTGCGATGGTCAACCTATCTTGGCCAAATCCAACTCGACCAGATGATATTCTATACGTTAAAACTGAGATTCTGGATATCAAACCGTCTAAATCAAAACCATATCAAGCAGTCGTAGAAGTAAACTGGATTGTAAAAAATCAAAAAGATGACATTCTTCTTAAAACAAATTCGACAATACTTATGTTCTATGAAAACCCCACAAACCATTCGAAAAATCCTTAAGCAAAAAGTCCTAGAAGAGATCACTCTTTTCTAGGACTTTTTCTTTAGTTAATAATTTGGTAGGCGTTTGTATAAAGCATATTTGGTCAGACCACGTCTTGGATAATCGGTCATTGAACCTGATAATGTGTAACCTAATTTCTGATAGAAATCTAAGGCTTGGTAACTCAAGGTTGATAAGGAAACGGTATGTACTCCAATGGATTCAGCATACTGCTCCATTTCCTTTAATAAACCTGATCCAATTTGTTGGCCACGATACGCTTTCTCTACTGCTAATGCATTCACATGTGCTGTCTCAAATTGCTTCGTAAAGGCGATGCCTCCAGCAAAGCCAAATTTATTTTCGGCTTCAATCGCATACAATTTAGTTTCTAAATCCTCAAATTCTGGATAAGTTTCTAATGTATGTGCGTCGATTAAGGCATCTATTTTCACAAGAGAAACCTCAGGTATTTGCGCTTGAGTGTATCTCATCGTCATTGTTTAATTCACGCTCCAGTTAAAGTGTGCTCGTCGTTCAATTATTTGCCTTCAGCGTATTTTGTAATGAGTTCAATATAAATATCCACAAAGTTAAAATAAGCTTCCTTACTCACGTATTCATCGAGTTGATGGGCAGAACTTGTCTGACCTGGTCCAAAGACAACAAAGTGGAAGTCTTCGCCTTTATCAATCAGTAAATTCGACGCGTCTGTGACACCAGTCGTTGGTCCAACCAGTAGGTCTGTACCTAGTTTATCTTCCCCAATTTCTTTTGATAATGTCGCTAAAAGATTATCACCTGTCGTAATAATTGGTGGTAAATCTAGTAACATCTCAAGAGAAAGTTCTGCTCCTGTCCCTTCATACTCTGCCAATACTTGATTGAAAATATCTCGCATTTGTTCGTTATCAAATTCTGTCACCGTTCTCGCATTGAAGTAAGCTTCGGCTTTGTCCGGTACTGAGTTAATTTGTGAGCCACCGTTGAACAATGTATTAGTTAAGACCGCTCTTTTTAGAAGATCTGCTAAATCTTTATTTCCTTCGGTGTCATCTTTAGACCCACCAAAATTTTCAATGACGGGAGTAAAATCAAAGCTTGAGAAATCAGTCTCTTGATTCACACTCTCAAATGTTCCAATGACGTGTTCAACAAAGCCCATTAATGGTTCAATCGCATTCTTACCAACTTTTGGCATGGAACTGTGAGCCGATTTCCCGCGAGAAGTTACTTTAAAGTTCATTGATCCTTTGTTGGCAATGTTTATGACATCACCTGTTGGTTCAGCAATAATCATTGCTTCAACGTCATCCATGTAGCCATTTTCACGTAAATATTTTGACCCGAGTTGCGTACTTTCCTCACCCGCAGTCACTAATAAGCGAAGCGTTCCTTGAGGTAAGGCTTCGGCTTCTTTGATTTCAATCATCGCAATGACAAGTGCTGCTAATCCTGCTTTCATATCCGCAGTCCCGCGTCCATATAGTTTATCGTCTTCTTCAGTTAAGACAAAGGGATCATATTTCCAATCAGCAGCGTCCCCTTCTGACACTACATCCATATGACCTGAAATTCCAATCAGGGGGCTACTGCTTCCGAATTCAGCCACTAAATTGGCGCGTCCTTCATCGACTTCAATCACTTCTGCTTCAATCTGATGTTTATTTAAGACGTCTTTTAAATAAGTTGCAACTTCGATTTCATTTCCATTAACTGATTTAATCGCAACTAAATCTTTTAATAGTGATATCTTATCTTCATTTGAAAAAATACTCATACATTCCACTCCTTAATATTTTCCTTAATTAGCGTACTGTGCGCGAGGTCCCCCAATGAATTTTGGTCGAGTTCTTAAAGCTGTGACATGGGCTGAGCCTAATCCCTTAATGCTTGGGCGCACGGGTACTTGGACATGTTTAACATGCATCCCAATTGCCGTATCTCCAATATCTAAACCAGCTTGTGCAACAATATGTTCAACGACAACTGGATCCGTAAAGTATTTAAAGGCTGCCACCGAGGCTGCACCTCCAGCATTTAAAGCTGGTACAACAAACACTTCGTCTAAGTCAGCTTGCTTTGCAAAGGCGCGTTCAACAACAAGCGCTCTGTTCAAATGCTCGCATCCTTGAACGGCTAAATTAATTTGATGCTGGTCTAAATACTCTTTCAGTGTTGAGACAATGAGTTCGCCGACTTCTTGACTGGAATTTTTCCCAATCATGCCTCCAACAACTTCACTTGTACTACACCCTAAAACAAAAGTATTCCCTGCTTGTAATTGGGCTGCCTCTAGTACATCTTCTACAATTTGAATTAAATCATTCGTTAACTTATCAGTGTTCATTTAATTACCTTCTTTTGCTGGATTAAAACTTGTTTTCTTAAGACCTTTTAACATGGCGATCGTGACTAAACTTCCAAAAACTGTCTGAACAAGATTCCCTGGAATTGACGCCATCGCTGCTGGCCAAGTATATAGTAACATGGTTGCTAAGAAGTAGCCGACAATCATGCTCGCACTTCCAAGTACTAAGCTCATACTTAGTTTAAAGGAACTTGTTAATTTTTGATATAAATATCCAACTAACAATCCTTGAATACCATGGATGATGATTGAGAATAAAGCCCATTGAGGTGCACCAGTTAATATATCAATAAGTCCACCACTCAATGCCCCAACCCAAAAGCCACCTGCGGGACCAAGTAAGACTGCACTTAAATATATACCCGCCTCACATAATGTAACAAATCCGTTCATTGCTGGAACCGGAATAATCACTAATAGGGAAATAGCAGTCGTTAAAGCAGTTAACAACGCGATTTTAACTAAATTATTTGTTTTAAACATTCCCATTCACCTCACTTTGTATTCTATTATTATAATACAAATTTGACCCTTTTTATACGCTTATTAGAAATTAATTAGAAACAGTCGCTTTCATTGTTCGACTGATTGTATTATTTTGTTTTGATATTTTGGAGTGGTAAAATAAAGAAAACATTAGGAGTGTATATTGTGAAAAACATTATCCCATCATTATGGTTCTCAGATAACAATTGTGAAGAAGCGCTTAATTATTATGTTTCTATTTTTCCTAATTCAGAAGTCACGTCCATCGAATATTATCCGGATGAGTCTTTAAATGAACATTTTAAAGGCATGGCTGGCAAAGTTATTAATGCTGAATTTGTATTGAATGGCCAGAAATTTATTGGTCTAGATGGCGGTCCGTATTTCCGATTTAACGAAGCAATTTCATTTACGATTGCTTGCGAAGATCAGGAGGAGATTGACTACTACTGGTCAAAAATATCTCACGTTCCAGAAAGTGAGCAATGTGGTTGGGTTAAGGATGCGTACGGTCTTTCTTGGCAAATTATCCCGAGTCACTTAAATGAATTGCAACAAACTGACGCTCAAATTTAAACCTAGATGAATACGAAGAAAATTATTATAAGCAACTTGGAAGCAGCAGTTTTGGAAAACTAAATTTTATCACTGGAGGTAACTATGCAACATCATTTAACTATTCAAGAAGCTATTTTTACTTTATCAAATTTTAATAAACAAATTGACCAACTTACTTACCGTTTCCGCTCAAATTTCTTTGGACCGGTGAAAGTGGACGGTAAGCCAATTGCCCATGATGATAAAGCTAAATCGAATGAAGAAGAATTGGTAAAATACAAACAAATGATTACCGACATAAGCGCTTTGCGTCACGCCATTGCACAGGCAAATAATGAACTTATTGTAGAAAATCATAGTGTCACTTATCAGCTCGAATGGGTTCGTCAAACGCGTTTACTATTGACGCAACTTGAGAATTTAATTCAGCGCCAAGAAACACGCGTTGAGACGGGTGTTGGCGTGGTCGAATATAGTGCTTATAATGAGTCATCGATTCGCGAAGACATTGACCGACTTACGAAAGAAGTTAATAAAATTTCTTCTTTAATCGATCAATCGAATGCAAACTCTATGATTTCAATTGATTTACTCACTGAGATTTAACACTTTTGGTAGAGTCTTTGTGTACTTAAAACTAGATTGAACGGTTGCGACTGACGATTAATTTAATATTACGATTAAAGTTTAACGATTAAAAACCACTGCAGCTGATAAATATAAAGACTCGATGGATTGTTTACGCAATCAAAAACTTTTTGCCGGCAGAAGTTTTGCCTTTACACGCTGGTTTATTTCTATTTTTTCAAAAGTAAAGAGGTGAAACGATGAAAAAAGTCATATTTCATGCTCACGAATTAGAGGATTGGTCAAAAGTTATTGCTAGTGCTAGAAATGCCTTAGCTGATTTAGTTAACGTTGATATAGTTATTCTTGGAAACGGACCTGCCGTTCAAATTGTTAGTCACCCTGATATTGCTTCGAAAGCTGAGCCTTTGTTAGAAAAAGGTGTTACTTTCGAGTTATGCGGACATGCTTTGGCTGCACAAGAATTAACACAAGAACAAGCAGAAGCTATTCACTTTACATACGTCCCAAGTGGCGTGGTTGAACTGATTGCCCGCCAAGAAGACGGCTATGCATATATACGCGCATAAATAACAGCCCACCCTATTCAGTATTGATACTGAGTGAGGTGGGCTGGTTTTTTGGGATTGGTTGTTGGATTCGTGTCCCTGAGATTTTTTCAGGGACACGAATTCACCCACTTTACAAATTATAAAACCTAACCTCTCCTAAATATATGAAACGAACTTAATAAAACGTTTAGTACTGGGATTCCGTACTCTAAAATATAACTCATGATACGGTAAAATCGAGTATAAATTTTCATTAGCATTTTTCATTATAAACGGACACTGCATACAAAATATACAATGGTAAATTGAATAAGACTAAGTTATATAATACAAGCATAACTAAAGCCACTGTCCATTGATTATCAGCTGAAATTAAGATCGTTAAATAGCCAATGTATGGCAAAGCGCTTGTGAGCTCTGCCAAACAAGACATTACGCCAACTTCAAATAATTGAACGGCTGACAAATTCTTTGGCGTAGGTTCTACTTCCCCATCTTTAATCTCTGCTTTTTTATTTCTCTCTGAAAAATAGTGGTAAACACAGTAAATAATTAACATCACACCTATGATAATCAGTGTGAGCGGGAATAGAAACGGGTAATTTGTCTGCACCGATTCAAAAACATTTCGGATAATTTGCGCCAGACCGAAGTAAAATAACAGCCCAAAAATAAAGTTAGTTAAACCAATTCCAAAAATATAAGTCAAGATTGAATGCTTACTTTTCGCGGTAGATTGTAATACAAACTGTTGTGAAATAGCAATTGGATTTAAACTTTCAACCAATCCAGCACCAATCGTAACACCTAATAATGATAAAAACATATTCCTTCCTCCTTAAAAATAAAAAAAGATAGACATCCAATTTTGTACACGTTGGCCTACGTACAAAAATGAATGTCTATCCGGCGATATTTTTATATTATTTTATTTCACTCTACTTTAGCACATCAATTCCTTAAGTCAAATATTTTTCGTCTTCAACGCTACTATAATCATGATTGATGACCATATTTCCATTTAGATTCTGGCACAACGGTTCGCATAAAATTGATTATAGCTACGCCAGAAGTCTACAAATTTACTTAATTCGACTTCATTAATTCATCCACATACGCAACCACATCTGGTTGTTTTGTTTCAATCTCTTTAATTTTTTCAGCAAATTGTGGTAAATGTTCCTTGTGCGCGTAAAGTAATTCATCCAACACACGTTTGGCCGTATTTCCAGCTGGTACTAAAGGATTGATCGTAAAGGCATGTAAAGCCGCACCGTAGTTTCCTTCAACAGCTGCACGAATGACTGTCTCTTCCATTCCTTTCATCAGCTGTAACATCCCTCTAGCTGCTGGCATAGAGCTTCCCCAGTTGTAAGGCATAGCTCCGTGAGATGTAATTTCCGCCGACACTTCAATAATTGAATTATATGGTAAATCAGCAATCGCACCTTTGTTCTGCGTTGAAACAACCATTTGAGTGCGTTTATCATTGTAGATTGAGGCGATCACTTCACAAGCCGCGTCACTATAATATGTTCCCCCACGTTGCGTTAACTCATCCGGTTTGTAATCTAGTTTAGGATTTTTATACAGTTCGAACAAGCTTCTTTCTGTTTCTTTCACTACTTGCGCACGCGTTTCCCCATTTTTAAATTCTTCAATCGAGTGCTCTAACATAATATCTTCAGAATAGTAGTAATGGTGATAACCGCAAGGTAGTAGTCCCAAGTCTTGAATTTGATCGACATTATAACCTGCGTCGTGAATATTTTTTAGTGCGCTATCAGGTGCGTCCTCATCCTCTTTGTATAACAAATCGATGACTTCTTTTGTGCGCTCATTCCCAGCTTTATCCCAAACCCGGTGCCAATGAAAATGATTAATCCCAGCAAATTGAAAATTTAATTCTGCTTGTTCCACATTTAATTTCTCAGAAACATCCATACAGTGAGTAATCGGGACATTACATAAACCAATCGTGCGTTCCCAACCGAATTCATTGATCGCTGCTTCCGTTACCATCCCAGCTGGATTGGTGAAGTTGATTAACCAAGCATTTGGGCATTGTTGTCGCATATCTTCAATAATTGAACCAATCACAGGAATTGTACGCATCGCCTTAAGCATCCCACCGGCTCCATTTGTTTCTTGTCCTAAAATACCGTGTGACAATGGAATCCGTTCATCTTTCACACGCGCATCCAGTAGCCCTACACGAAATTGTGTCGTCACAAAGTCTGCATCTTTTAAGGCATTGAAACGGTCTAAAGTTAATGTCACTTTCCAGTCTAATCCGGCCGCTTTAATCATTCGCTTAGCCATTTCGCCAACGATATTCAGTTTTTCCTGCCCCGCCTCGATATCCTCCAGTACGATTTCTTCGATTGGCAATTCATCTTTTCGTTTAATATAACCTTCAATGAGTTCAGGCGTATAGCTTGATCCGCCACCGATTGTTACAATTTTAATCCCTTTAGCCATAAAAAATATAGCCTCCTCTATTTGTTTGTAAGGTTAGCTTAACCCTGCAAGTAAACCTTTACAACAGCGTGAGGTCAAGTAGTATGCCTCGTCACAAATCAATGGTCTTTTCACATTTTCCTTGTGTAAGGCTGACACAAAATATACTAAATGTTGTGAAAATCACTCAATTCCTATATGATTAAATAAAATGAAGTTAGGAGACTATCATGCTAATTATCGAACAAATGAAGTCTGAACATTTTTCTGATGCCGAACAAACCTTAGTCGACTACATGACCGAAAACCCACAGTCACTGGAAAATATGACCACTACTGCCCTAGCTCAAATAACTCATACAAATCCAACGAGCCTAATTCGAGTAGCGAAAAAGCTCGGCTTTAAAGGTTGGACTGATCTAAAAGAAGCTTTTTTAAAGGAATGGCACTATTTAAATAGTAATTATAATTCCATTGATGCAAACCTCCCATTTGAAAAGCAAGATAACTTACTTTCTATAGCCAATAAGCTAGCCTCCCTTGAGCACAATACGATTCAAGATACGCTGTCCTTATTAGATTATCAGAATTTAATGCAGGCTCAAGAAAAATTATTCAAAGCCAAAGAAATTAAGATTTTCGGAAGTCATACAAATGCGATGATTTCTCAGGATTTTGTCACTAAAATGCGCCGAATTAATCGGAATGTTTCAATTGCTTCTACATTTCATTACATTGATTACGAAGCCTATCATTCAACAGAAGACACGTGCGCCATCGTCATTTCCTATACGGGCGAGAATGATGTCATGTTAAAATGCATTGACATGTTGCGTGAACGCGGCTCATCCATTATTAGTCTGACAAGTATTGGTGACAATACGATTTCTAAACTGAGTGACGTTACCTTGCATATTACAACACGGGAAAAGCTCTATTCAAAGATAGCGAATTTCACTTCTAATACGTCAATTATTTACTTATTAAATTTACTCTATGCGGTAGTGTTTACTCACGATTATGACGCCAATTTAGAACATATTATTGAAGTCGGACAAATTTTTGATTCGCGTCGCATTAGTTCTGACATTATGCGCGAAAATAAAACTCAGTAACTGATCCGAATTTGTCGGTCGTTACTGAGCTTTTTTAATTTAATATTTTCTGAGCTAATAAAAGACAGCCGGTAATTCCAGCATTATCTTCTAAGCCAGGTGTTTGAACGTACTCGGCCATCGGTGGTAAAGCTAAGTAGCCGGCCATTAATTCTTCTAATTTTGCTTGAATCATAGGTAGTAGATGGGCTTGCTTCATTACGCCACCACCTAAGATAATTCGCTCCGGTGATAAGACTAGTGAATAATTCATCAAGGCTTGAGCTAAATAATAAGCCGTGAACTCCCATGCTTTATGGTCTTTAGGTAAATCAATCCCTTTTTTACCAAATCGCTTCTCGATAGCAGATCCACTTGCGAGTCCCTCTAAACAATCACCGTGATAAGGACATGAGCCTTCTCCAGTATCTTCTGGATGTCTTTGAACTTTGATGTGCCCCATTTCCGGATGAGAATACCCATTGAAGATGTCGCCATTAATGACCGCGCCCCCTCCAACTCCTGTTCCAATCGTTAAATACAAACTGTTTGGAATATCTCTGCTAGCTCCTAATTTGTACTCGCCATAAGCTGCCGCATTCACATCGGTCGTCCAGTAAATGGGTTTACCAAACGCTTTTTTCAAATAGCCTACAAAATCAAATTGGTTCCAACCTGGTTTAGGTGTAGACGTAATGTAACCATATGTTTCTGAATCTGGATTGACGTCAATCGGACCAAAAGACCCAATCCCAAAGCTGTCGACGTCGTATTTTCCAAAAAAATCTACTACGGCTTCCATGGTTTCTTCCGGAACCGTTGTGGGAATCGACACTCGTTCAATAATATTTAATGCGTTATCTGAAACAGCGCAGACAAATTTAGTGCCACCTGCTTCAATTGCTCCTAGTAATGTCATATTTAATCACTCCTATTTGAATTAATAAACTGGGTTTGATGCGATTAAGGTTAAGTTATTCCCTTTTATTTGGATTTCGGTTGCTGAAGCTGGCGTTACAAAAGAATCGCCTTTAGTTAGTGGGTAGGTTTTTCCATTCACAATGAGTTCCCCACTTCCTTCAATCACCGTTGCTAAATAAACAGCGTTAGAGACAGGAATTTCTAAGTCGCCTGTCGCATCCCATTTAAAGACTTTAAAGTAATCATTCGTTAGAAAATGCGTAATAGCGCCACCCTCTTGTTGGCTCACATCTGCCACTTGTTCAGGGTCTTGATGAGGAATCAGCGACACATCAATAGATTGTTGGATATGTAAATTACGTTGCTTCCCTTGATTGTCAGTACGATCGTAGTCATACACGCGGTAAGTGGTGTCTGAACTTTGTTGCGTTTCTAATATCATGACACCCCCACCAATGGCGTGAATCGTTCCATGTGGCACATAATAAAATTCGCCCGGCGTCACTGGCACTCGGCGCAGTAACTCGTCCCAGCGCCCTTCTTCAACCAATTGCTGGAACTCTTCTTTGGACTCCGCATTATGTCCATAAACGATTTGCGCACCAGGCTCAGCATCGATAATATACCAACACTCCGTCTTACCTAATTCACCTTCGTGCTCTTTTCCGTAAATATCATCTGGATGCACTTGAACAGATAAGTCTTCTTTCGCGTCAAGTATCTTTACTAATAATGGAAAGACATCATCATTTAATTCGCCAAAGAACTCACGGTGCTCTTCGTAAAATTGATCAAAGGCCATACCTTTAAATTCATCCGGCGATTCAATGGTCGAAACGCCATTTGGATGCGCACTAATTGACCAGGCTTCACCAATACGGTCGCTTGGTAAATCGAAGTTAAACTCGCTTTCTAACTTATTGCCACCCCAAATTTTCTCTTGTAAAACTGGTTTTAAAAAAATTGGCTCCACTAAAACAGCTCCATTCTCATTAATTATATTTGGATTTCGAACACGCTCTCATCTGCTAATATTATCATAATAGTTGTTGAGTTGAAAATATTTACTGGATAAGATGATTAATTAATTTCCGCTTTGCTGGCGGAAGCAGGTCTTGGGATTTAGGTCTGGCTCAAGTCAAATAGCAATTTCATTTAGCTTGAGTTCGGGCAACTAAAGACAAACCGCAACTTCATTTGGCTTGAGTTCGGCTATCTAAAGACAAACCACTACTTCATTTGGCTTGAGTTCGGGCAACTAAAGACAAACCGCAACTTCATTTGGCTTGAGTTCCGCTATCTAAAGACAAACCACTACTTCATTTGGCTTGAGTTCACACAACTCAGGACAAACCGCAACTCCATTTGGCTTGAGTTCGGCTATCTAAAGACAAACCACTACTCCATTTGGCTTGAGTTCGGGCAACTAAAGACAAACCACTACTCCATTTGGCTTGAGTTCGGCTATCTAAAGACAAACCACAACTTCATTTGGCTTGAGTTCAGCTATCTAAAGACAAACCGCAACTCCATTTGGCTTGAGTTGCATTTTCAAAAAAAGAGAGCCATAATTTTCTCAAATTACGGTTCTCTATGTAATCTCTAATTCATCTCTACAATTGTTCGACCAACGTGTGAGCCTTCTTTTAAGGCGATAATTGTTTCAGAAACGTCATCTAGTTTAATTGTTTTCGTGTTTAAATTATCAACAACATTCCATGAATCCGCCAAGTTGTTCCAGATTGTTTCGCGTTCTTCTTGAGAAGCGTTGACTGAGTTGATCCCTAGTAAGTTAATGCCTCTGAGAATTAATGGCAAGACAGTTGTTTCTAATTTTACTCCCGCTGCATTTCCGCATAAACTCATGCTTCCCTTTTCTTGAATTTGCGAGATGAGAGTTGCGGCAACATCGCCTCCGACGGTGTCTAAGACGTAGTCGTATTTTTGAGAAGCAAGGGCTTTTTTCTCGCCAATATCATCTGCCCATAAGATTTGATGCGCGCCAATATCTTTAACAACTTTTTCCTGATAGTCTTTACGGATCATTGCTGTAACGTTTTGGTAGCCGGCTTTGACTAGGATGGCTAAGGCTATACTCCCTACGCCACCGGAAGCACCAGTGACTAAAATTCGTTGATCCAATTTCGGATCCATACCATGCTGTTCAAGTGCTCGAACAGATTGGGCTGCTGTGAAACCAGCTGTCCCATAAGTCATAGCATCTTTTAAAGTTAGATTTTCTGGCACCGGAATGATCCATTCAGAAGGCACTTGAGCGTATTGGGCTAGGCCACCCGTGTGATTCACACCTAAATCGTATCCTGTAATGAGTACTTCTTGTCCAACTTCAAATGATTCATCTGTCGTTTTAACAATTTCTCCACTTAAGTCAATCCCTGGAATCATTGGGTAGCGACGAATCACGCCACCCTTTGCTTGAGTAGCTAACATATCTTTATAATTCAGTGATGAATAGTGAACTTTGATTAAAACTGAACCTTCGTCTAAATTTTCTTGCTTTATTGATTCAACTTCATAACTTACGTCGTCGTTTTCTTTTCGTACAACGAGTGCTTTAAATAAATCCAATTTCATTCTCCTTTTATTCGGTGACTATTATTTTTTCTTGAGCAATATCACGAATTTGATAGAATAACTCTCTCACGTCTTTATCCTCAACCTGATCAGCAAAGTCTGTTAATAAGTCGTAATTCACATGCGCATCAGTCACTTCACCAAACTCATCTTGAATGGCTTCAGCTGCTTTTTTATACGGTTTAGTTTTTTTGGATGTTATATTTTTATAGTATTTTGCTGCATAGCGATTTTTCTTAGCATCTTTTCGAATATCATGAACCGTTTCATAATCTTCGAGATCCACTTCTTCATACGCTTTTTGCAATTTATCATTCTTTTTCTCTAAGCGTTTAGCAACATATTTATCCCAATCAAAATCTTTTTCCAACTCTAATTCTTCAAGCGTTTCTTTAGTGGTTGTTAACGCGTCTTTGACTAGTTCAACATTCGTCACGTTAAATGTGCGACGCATTTCTTTCCGCCGTTCTTTGCCTAATAAATTAAACGCATCATAAAAATACTCACTTAAATCTGGTTGTTCTAAAGCAACTTCTTCAGTAAATTCAGTCAATACATCGAGTTCGCGAATAGGTCCAAATACTTGCGCTGCTTCGCGAAGCGGCGCATTCATTGAATCATACGTCTCTTCACCGATAATCGGTTTGATAAAGTTCAATAAACCACGCAATTCTCTTATGCTCACTCGCAAATCATGTGTTATATCGCTATCAAAAGGATTATTAGAATAATCCACGTACCGCGCTTCAATGATACTCCGTCGCTCCAGCAAAATATTTTTTACTTTTTTGTCATTCGATTCACCTCTCTCTATTTTTTTAAAATTGTTTTTCGATATCTTAAGTATAGCACTTACATCCGCAGAGCTAAAACAATATACTGTGCACAGGTGTTGTGTGGATATGTTGATAAAATGAAAAGTTATTTGCATATTATCAACATGTGCATAAGTATTTTGATTAAAAAAAGTCCGCTTGTGCCACATAGTTATACACAAACGAACTTTAGTAATTAAATTTCTTCAAAAATGACCGCAGAACGGCCTTTCTCATCCATATCACTGACTTTAATAATTGTTAAACCTTTTTTATTCGCGTAATCGGCAATTTCTTGGTACAGCTTTGTCACTTGTGTTTTAAACACGCCACCACTTGCATCAAAATCTTCTACAATATATTTCTTTGCCATCATTTGCCTCCTCAGTTTATTTGTTAATGTTATTTTAGCATAAATGCTGTGGTATAATCTTTTATCACGCTTTTCTGAGAAAGTATTTTAAATCAATTCTTACTTTCTTGGCATAATCTTGTCACAATTAAATATCATCCTTAAGACTGATATCCGAATCAATCCTTGGCGTTATAATGTATATAGTCAAGAAAGGGTGTGTATTAATGAAAGCAAATAAAACTTCAAAAACAACTTTAGGTAAATTTGTCAAAGCCTTATTCAAAAAAGAAACACCTCTATATATTAAAGGTATGGTCGGTGTCGCCCTAGCCTATACGATCTTCCCCGTGGATGTCCTGCCAGATATCTTTGGTCCCTTAGGTTTTGTTGACGACGCGGCAGTAATTGGTGTCTTAACTACGGTTGCGATGACTTTACTTGATAATTTCTATGAGAAACAAACTGGAGTGTCGAAAGTCGACCCTCAACAAAATATTAAATATGCAGAAGTTGTGAATGACTAAATTCAATTATAATAAAAACGAGTATCGCTTGCTGTTTGCATGACAGTGGCTATACTCGTTTTTTATTATTTAATTTTCCAAACTAAGATGGACTATATATGTTGTAAGGTTCTATTCTTAACCTTTATATAAAAACTTAGTGGCGTAAATACAAGTACTAAAATAATTCGTACGTATTTTTCAATCATTTCGTTAATCATCGAAAGTGCATTTAATGCAGACATTATGGCGATACCAATTGTAAAAAAAACACCGATTAAAATACCTGTTCCAAGCAATCAAGTTAAATGTGGTATATAAACACCAACATTATCTTCACCCGCTACGATGGTGATGAAGAATGTATGGGTTTGAATTTTATTAAATCGTTCAATGACCATTTCAAACTCCAGTGATATGAATTAAAACCGCTCTCGGTAAATCGGCATCGACATACAACGCGGTCCACCTCGCCCACGGACTAATTCACTTCCTTGGATTTTATGTAATTTAATTCCTGCTTCTTCAAGCAAGGCATTTGTAACTGGATTACGGTCGTAAACAATTAACTCGCCTGGTGCAATCGCCAAAGTATTGGCCCCGTCATTCCACTGCTCACGCGCCGCAGCTACTGGGTCATCATCCCCGCAACGAATAAGTGTTACTTTCTCAATGTTGAGAGCTGCTTCTAATATCCCTTCTAATGGGTCCGTTTCCTCTTCAATTTTTACTTCGCCGTCTTGACTCGTTATCGTATACACTTTTAATTGGTCTTCTATTTCAGGATGAATCGTGAATTTATCGTAATCAACCATCGTAAAAACTGTATCTAAATGCATGAACTTTCGGTTACTTCCAATGAGAAAAGCCAGCACTTGGCTGTAATCTGTATCTTCAAAGACATTTTTTGCAAGCTTCTCAATAGAACGCGCGTCCGTTCTCTGCGAAATCCCAATCGCTAAGACATCCTCAGATAGCACTAAGATATCTCCACCTTCAATATAAGTCGATTCATCTCGGAAATAATACAAAGGGACGGAGTTATCTTTGACAACTGGATGATATTGGAAGATATACTTTCCATATATTGTTTCTCGTTTGCGCGTCTCAGAATACATATGATTCAAAGAAATTCCTTGCCCGATTGTCGCGAAAGGGTCCCGAGTAAAGTATAAACTCGGCATCGGATTAATTAACAAAGGATAATCTCTATCCAAAGTATCAATCAAAGTTGTACCTTCTTCAACCTTGACTTCATCTTTTCTAAATCCTGTCATTGTCTTGAGTATCAGCTCATAAGAATCTTCAATCGCTGTCAGCTTTTCTTTAACAGCATGGTAATGAGCACCCGGTTCTAAGCCTGATTCACTCAACCATTCCTCAATAAATTCTTCTCTCACATTCTCGTTGTCAATAGCTTCTGCAGCTAATTTCTCTAAGTAAAGTACTTCGACGCCATTCTCTTTTAATACTTGAGCAAATGCATCATGTTCTTTTTGCGCCGCCTCCAAATAAGGTATGTCATCAAATAGTAACGCTTCAAGATTAGCTGGAATTAAATTTTCTAATTCAATACTTGGGCGATGTAATATTACTCGTTTCAACCGACCAATTTCTGAATACACTTGAATTGGCATGCTTGTCTTATCAGTCATCGTCTCTTCCTCTCTTAATGCTATATCGCTATCTTACCAGTTTGATGAAAGAGAGAGAAATGATTACACTATCACTTAAATTAAAATCAATTCCACGATAAAAACAAGCATACAACTTGTGACTGCCACTTGAATTAAATTAGCGCCTCGCCAAGACATTAAAATGGCACCAACTAATGCTGCCAGTCCAGATAGAGGTGTCTGCGTCACTTGTAAAATAGCTGGGAAAGTCATAACTGATAAAGTAACATATGGAACATAATACAAAAACGACCGAATAAATGAGTGTTTAATTTGCCCTCTAGCTAAAGTCATTGGAATGACTCGCATCATATACAGTACTGCTCCACTGAGGAGTAGATAAAAATACACGCTATTCATCATGGATCACCTCATCTTCAATCGGATATCTAATTGCTGCAACACTTGCGATAATTACTGTCAAAACGATCGTCACGATTCCAGACGAAAAACGTTCCACAAGACCAATAACATCAGCAGTAAAACTCGCTACATAAGAAACAACAACGAAAAAAGCAATCGTCCGATTCACTTTTACTGAAGGAATAACCGCAGCAATGAACATCCCATACAAAGCCACACTTAACGCACTCACAATACTCAACGGGAGTATATTTCCAGCGATGACACCAATAAAATTCCCAATCGCCCACCATAATAGTGATGTCATCGTTCCATAGTAGTAGTAAGATTGAACGAATTTATTATCCGCTATTGATAGTCCGAATAACTCATCAGTAATACCTAAACTAATTAAGAAGCGGTGTCTCATTGGGATATCTGGATGAACACGTTGGCTCAATGCTAAACTCATTAAAATGTATCGAGCATTCACAACAAGCGTGACTAATACCACTTCCACAAAAGGTGCATTCGACTCAAACAAGCTATACACAGCATATTGCCCAGCCGATGCATTTAGTAATAAAGCACTTAAAAATCCTTGTAATGGAGTAAGGCCAATTGCCTCGGACTATGATTGCGAAGAATTCTAGGACTCGTTCAGAATGATAAGATTAGTGTGAAGTGACCCGCATACAGAAATTAGTTTGTCCCGAATACACCAATCTATTTTTCTAAAATAAAAGAAGCCAGACAATTAGTCTTGGCTCCCAACAGCTCTTATTAATATGCAATAATACCGCTGACTGCTAATACTGCTTTACTTACCAATGATTCTAAATCAGCTTTTTCATCCAACGTATGCGCGCCAGACCCAATAATCCCCATACTACATAAGGTCGGCACTCCAGCTACAACCCCAAGTGATGCATCACTCACGCCTTCACTTTTATTTTTTATTAAATCTCCATAACCACAATCAGATCCAATTCTTATAAAATGATCTGCAAGTTGTGCGACTGCCGGTGTAAATTCCATCGCGTCTAGATAAGATTCTATCTCGTAACGTGCAGTTGTGTCTTGAATGTGTGAATTACCGACTGCTTCTTCAAGGTCTCTGATTATTTCATCTTTGGTTGTTTGATTAGAAAAACGCGCAGCGATATTGGCTTTAGCGTGAGCGGGAATTGTATTGGTACTCACGCCACCTTCAATCAGCCCGCAGTTAATCAGTTTGCCGCGTTGGATATCAGTTTTAGATTCCAACTCAATTATTTTATAGGCTAATTCAACGATAGCACTTCGTCCGGTAGCAGTACCGCCCCCTGAGTGGGCACCGATCCCCTCCACTTCTATCGTGACCATCGCTCCACCTTTTCGACTTACTCCGATATGTTCGCGCTCTGTAGCGGGTTCAAAATTCAACATCATGCTTGCACCAGTCAACTCTTCTAACATGACCTCACGCGTATTTGAATTGCGGTGCAATGTTTCCTCGTCTCCTATAAACAACATCTTGATTGGATGTTTCTTATAACCTAGATGAATTAATGCTTTCAATGTATAAAGGGCAATTACTAATCCACCTTTCATATCCGCAATGCCAGCACCTTTAGCAAAGCGGTCGTCCACCATTCGAAAACCATGCTCACTTAAAACCCCTGGTTGAAATACCGTATCCATGTGTCCACTTAATACAATTGGTGCGTCGTTTTCAACATCTTCAGGTGTATAAATACTGACAATCGTACTACCAGCATACTCCATCTCAACCGTGCGAGACACTAGCCCAAGTTGATCAAATTCTTGCTTAAAAATTTCTATAATGGCGTCAACACCTTCAGGTTGATCCGGCCCACTTTCAATATTAACGAGTTGTTTAAGCAGCGACACCATCTCTTCATGCTGCGCTGTCAAATAGTCTGTAATTTGTTTGTATAGTGTTTTCATTGAACTGCTCCTATTCTACATAAACATCTTTAAGCTGAATCACACCAATCGTATCCATCTCCATATTATGTACGTTACCTCCAACGACAAATGCATTTGTATAAAAATACAAAGGAACAATAGGCATGGCATCAACAAAAAGCGCTTCTGCTTCTAATAATAAGTCTTCTCGTTTTTCTAAATCGGTTTCTACTCTTGCTTTTTCGACTAGTTGTTGATAATTCTCATCTTCCCAGCCGGTATGATTACGTCCATTGTTTGTCGAATAATATTGCTCTAAAAATGATGCGATATCAGAATATTCATAACCTTCTCCGCGTCGACCTAATTGGTAATTCAATTCACTCATATTAGATAAATGAACTTGAAATTCTGTCGTCTCTATCTCAACGTTGATACCTAACTCTTCTTTCCATCCAGCTTGAACAAATTGTGCGACCGCTGAATGTTCTTCGCTGACATTGGTTGACATCGAAAGTTGTAATTCACTTGGTTCACTTAAACCTAACTCTTCTAATCCTTTTTCTAGATGATTACGCGCTTGATCATAGTCAGCATCCTCAATATATGCTACATCTTGAGTCGCGTTTGTTGCGGTCGGCCCAACAATTCGCAATGCTGCTGTTTGATTTGCTTTTGTCACATTAGCAATTAGCCCTTGTCGGTCCACGGCCAAGGCGAGCGCTTTTCGAATATTAACATTCGATAAATGAGGGTCATTTGTATTCATTGCATAATTATAAAAAGCTGCCATATCTGACATGTTTAAATCACCTGATTCTTTATGTATATCAATCATCTCAGGTGAAATCGTATGGAAAGGCATCCCTAAGTAATCTAAGTCACCGTTTAAATACATCGTATTAGCCGTCGCCATAGATTCCACGACTTGAACATATACCTTATCAAGTCGAACCGTATCACTGTCCCAGTAATTTGGATTCTTCTCAATCGTGTAATCACTTTGATGATTCCATTCACTTAGCATGAAAGGTCCATTATTGATAAATAATTCGCTAGCATTTTGAGCCCACTCTGGATGCTGGGATACAATCTGTTCTGGAATCGGGTATAGCTCTGGTAATCTACCCGTAAGCTCTAAAAACTGTGGCATTGTTTCAGTTAATGTCACTTCCAGCGTTAGGTTATCCACTGCCACGACTTGAACCTCTTCAACTGCCCCTTCACCTTGATGATAAGCTTCTGCTCCTTCGATGATATAAAGTTCACCTGCACCAGGTGAGGCAAGCTCGGGATTCAAAACCCTTTTCCATCCATATTCAAAGTCACTAGCAGTTAAAGGTGTCCCATCACTCCAGTTGGATTCTCTCAGATGAAACGTATAAGTTAATTGATCTTGACTGACATCCCAACTCTGAGCAACACCTTGTTCTACATCCCCTTCGATTGTCGGACGTGTCAGCCCATCAAAGATATTCGCAATTAATGCGACTGAATTTTTATCCGTTGCTAATCCCGGATCAACTACGGGTTCATTCGCTGTTGCTAAGTTCAATATCTGTTCCGATTCTGTTGCAGTCGTCTCCGTCGAAGTAGCAACCGAGAAAACAAGACCAATGAGCACTAATAGACTCACTCCATAAGCAATTTTACGTTTCATCTTTCCACCCTCTATTATTATTATTCAATTCCAAAGAAAAACCCGCCTAGAAAAAAATCTAAGCGGGTTCTCTAAAATAGATAATAATAGACTATTATCCTATAAACTCGCATAGATTTTTAAATCTATGCGAGCATGACGAATCAAGCTTCACACAGATGGAGTTGTACTCCACCAGAAGCTTACTGTAAATGGATTCAATTGTAATTGTGTTAAAGAATTCATTTGGATTCGTCCTTTCGTTGGTTATTGTTGATTATAATATACCACATTTATTTTAATTAACAAGATATATACTCATTTGATTTCAATATAATAACGCCGATACAATCAATACAGCAATCAGTGCAAGTAAATGTCCACCGTTTATAATAATAAATTGGTGTTTAAATCCGCGTCTAATTGATAAACCTGTTAAGTTATTGAACGTAATTGTTACACCAGATTGTGGTACTGCCGTTAATGTCGCTGATGCTATAACAGCAACTCGGTGAATAAGTTCAGGACTGATTCCCATTTCTAAGTAATTAGGCGCAAAACTTTCCATTACAATACCTAACGCACCAGAAGATGATCCCGTTATACCTGCGAGTAATGATGATGCGACAGCTAAGCCGATAATAGGATTACCGGGTATAGCCATAATCATATCTTGGATAATAGCAAATCCTGAGGCACTCGTTAATACGGAACCGAAAGCCACCGAACTCGATGTAGAGAAGGCTGGCATAACTGATCCGGCCGCACCATTACTAAGCACAGTATTTTGAGATTCAATGTACTTATTATATAACACTGCACTTAAGATAATAGCTACTGTTAATGCAATTAAGATAATATGTGGTACTTTACTAAAGATTAATATAATCGCAATTAAACTAATAATTGGCGTTAAACTCAACATAACACTTGGTAAATTACCTTCATTCACTTCAGCTTCTTCAGGCAAATCAGCTTGCTTACTATCTCCTAAGTAACTGTAAAATGTTTCGTTTTTTCGAATGCTTTTATTTAGCTCAAATTTCATATAACCAAGTCCAAACAAAATCATCACGATAGTTGCTACGATACTCAAGAGAGGAGCAGATGTTAATGTTGTTCCTAAAGCAGTCGTAGGGACGGCGTTTTGAACAGATGGTGCTCCAGGTAACATTGACATAGTAAATGTCGCCATACCGAAGAATAATGGAATCGGGAATAGTTCCCAGTTAATATCCATTCGTTTGAATATCGGTCTAGCTAATGGTACAAGCGCGAACATCACCACATACAAACTAATTCCACCATAGGTTAATATAGCAGCAATCGATGATAGCGCTACCATTACTGCGTATTTATTTTTAAGCCCAACTTTGCTTAAAATAAAATTAGCAATGGAGATCGTTGCATTACTCTTCTCCATATACTGGGCTAATATCGCCCCCAACAAGAAGATAGCAAAGTTATTAATTAAGAAGCCAGCTAACCCAGCCATATAAGATTGTTCTGGTCCTATTAGACTAGCAAAAATATCCATCCGATTCGTTAAAATAACGATTAATGTGGCAAGTGGAGCCGCAATAACAATATGTAAACCTCTAACAGCCATCACAATAATAGCTATAATTGCAACTACAATACCTAAAATTCCTAGGGTTTCCATCAGAAACCTCCTTATTTAGTTTTCAAAACAAGCAGGGATTGAAGAGTCATATCTATATCAACCCCTATTTGTTCTAATTAAAATTAAACGCATCATTTTACCTTCATATTCTATGAATTGCTTAAACTTTCTGTCCTTCAACTGCTTCTAGAATCATCTTAGTAATTTTAGGTTTGTCGATTTTACCAACTGAATTTCTCGGAAATTCATTGAATTCTAAGTAAAACTTTGGAACCTTATGAATGGCTAATCGATCTTTGCAGTATTCACCTAGAACAGCTTCTACATCTATACCCGGTTCATTGAGTATGACAGCTGCAGCTACAGATTCTCCCCATTTTTTATTTGGGTAGCCTACAACAACAACATCATGAATTGACTGATGGCGAACAACCACTTCTTCTACTTCAGATGGATAGACATTTTCGCCTCCAGAAATAATCATTTCTTTCTTACGACCAACAATAGAATAGTTACCTTCTCCATCCACTTTCGCAAAGTCACCGGTTCTAACATAATTATTAAAAAATGCCTCTTTGGTAGCTTCTTCATTATTCCAATAACCACTGAACGTATGATTCCCTGCAATAAGTAACTCACCAATTTCACCCGGAGCTACCTCTTCATTTGCTTCATCAACGAGTAAAATATCACTAAACATAATGGGATTTCCAACAGATCCTCTTCTTGTAGAAGCTTCTGCTGGTGCTATCCAAAAATTATTTGGTCCAGCTTCTGTTAAACCATATGAATCAATCAAAGGTAAATCGGCATTATTAAAAGCATCATAGACATCACTTGACATCGGTGCGCCTCCAGATACAAATAAATCAACTGATGTCATCTCAGAGATATCTATTTCTTGTGTATTCATTAAATCATAGTACATTGTTGGAACCATGAAAATTTTCGTTGGTTGATATTCTTTCACTAACTCAAAAGTGAGTGTTGCTTCAAATGTCGGCTGAATAATAAGCTCACCTCCAGCCATTAACAGCGGTGTAACCAAGCTAAATAATCCGGCTGTATGGAACATAGGCGTGATTGTTATCGTTCGATCATCTTTCGTTATTCCCCAACTTGGTAAAGAATTCAATGCATTGCTAATCATAGCTCGGTGACTAATCATAGCCCCTTTCGGCTGCCCCGTTGAACCACTCGTATAGATAATAACAGCAGGATTTTCTTGCTGAACAGGATAGTTTTCAAATTGTTTTACTTCATCATTATTTACAATGATATCGTATTTAATACTATCCACGTCAATGAGTCTAAAATGTTCAGTTTGATAATAAAATGGATATCTAAAGTCGGATTCATATGCTAGAATCACTGGTTGATTATCATTAAGTATAGACATTAATTCATTTTCTTTTAATCGCCAATTTATAGGCGTAAATATCGCGCCTAGTTTAGTACAAGCAAAGAGAAAATCTAGATGACTTATACTGTTTTGAGCAATGAGAACTACCCGATCACCGTATCCTACATCTTGTTGTCTTAAATACACAGCTAAGTTAACCGCTCTTTGATTTAACTGTTCATAACTCCATTTTCTATTAAATTTCGGATCCACAACAGCATTGCGGTTTGGTGTTAAATTTGCTCTTCCAGCTAACCAATCAATTTTCATTGCAACGAATCCTCCTTATTTTATTTTTTATACATCTATTTAAACTGACTGAAATCTGCGCGTTTTCCAGCAATCGTTGCTTTTAAGCCTACTAAAGCTTCTTCAGATTTAAATATGTCAGATAAGCGTGATAATTCATAATCGATACCATCATCAATGGATAATTTAGTTTGCTCATCAATAATATGTTTAATTTCTTTAACTGAATTTGGTCCTTTATAACCAATCGTTTTCGCAGTCTTTTGTGCAAACTCTTCAGATACACCATCAGCAGCTTCACCTGCTAATGTTTTTTCAATATTTTCATCCGAAAAGGCTGTTAGTATTTCTTGGTAATCTGTAGGTATTTCACGATCAGCGTACTTATCAAATTGTCCTGCTTCAACTAAATCGCTAATCGCTTGGTTGATTTCAGCTGGCTTCACTAAACTAGATACAATTCCTAATTTATGAGCTTGCTGAGCTGTAATACCGCGTCCTGTTAATACATAGTATTTAGTTAATTCTTTACCTAAATGTTTATTGAATCGTAACATTCCACCATAACCTGGATAAATTCCTAAACCACTCTCTGGGAATCCGAATGAACCTTTATCTGTTGCGATAATAGCTTGGGTAGATAATGCTAATTCAGAGCCCCCACCTAGTGATAAACCATCTAAAATTGTAATCGTTAATTTGTCAGATGTTTCCATACGACGGAACAATTTGTGTCCTTTTGCTGTAAATTCAACAATATCTTCAACTTTATCATTCACTGCTCCGTCAAGGAAGAACTTCAAGTCGGCTCCAGCTACAAATGCTTTCCCTGCACCACGGAATACTATCGCTTTGACGGTATCATCTGCTTCAGCTTTATTAAATGTGTCTTCTAATTGTCCAACAACTGTAGGGTTCAAAGCGTTCATCGCTTCAGGTCGATTAATTGTAATCGTTGCAATCCCATCAGCCACTTTATAATCGATAAAATTGAAGTCGAATGGCTCATCCAATTCTGCTTGCTTACTTAATATTCCAGCTACTGGGAAACCAGGTCTAGAATCGCTTAATTTTTTTACAATATCGTAAATGTACTTAACACCGTATTTATTTGCTAATTGGAATGGACCTGTCTTCCATCTAAGTCCAACAACAGCTCCACGGTCCGTATCTTCAATCGAAGCGATCCCTTCATCAACTAATGCCGTTGCTGCACCAATCGATGTTGCTAATAAGCGTTCTGCAATGATATCGAATTTAGATTCATCCACTTCACCATCTTCCACATCCCAGAACTCATTCGCTTCTACTTGGTCAGCTAATGTTTTTGGTGGAGCATAGAATTCACTAATTTCTGCAGCTAAAGTATTAGCAGAATGATACGCAATTGGAATACCAGAAGCATTCATTAAAGTGAATGGTCCCATACTAATTTTGAAGGTCTTCTCGGCTGCTTTATCAATCGTTGCTTTGTTAGCAACACCTTCTTCATATAAACGCACACTTTCAGTTAACCAGGGGACGAAGAAGCGGTTAACCGCAAAACCTGGTGAATCTTTAACGATGATTGATGTTTTATTATGTAAATCCGCAAACTTGTTCGCAATCGCTACAGTTTCTTCACTAGTTCCATCATGCGAAATAATTTCTAACAAACGATTTTTTGCCGGATGGAAGAAATAGTGCATCCCAATAAAACGGTCGGGGCGATTCGTTATTTTAGCTAAGTCTCGGACATAAAAACTTGATGTATTTGAACTTAAGATTGCTTCTGGCTTACAAACTTCATCTAATTGTTTCAATACAGCAGTCTTAACGTCCATATCTTCAAATACTGCTTCAACAACAAAATCAACATCTTTTAAATCCTTATAATCTGTTGTCAGTGTAATTAAATTTAATGTCTTTTCTACATAAGCTTCATTAAATACGCCACGTTCAATTCCTTCATGCAGCATATCTTTAATCTTTTGAAGTCCATTTTCTACTTGCTCTTGAGTTACATCCACTAATGTTACTGGGATACCTTCTTGAGCTATTTTTTGAGCAATGCCTGATCCCATTGTTCCGGCACCAATAATCGCAGCTGTAAATTTCTCAGTCATATTCTCACTCCTATAATTTTGCCTCGCTATTTATTTTTAAAATATATAGTTTGACCCTCTATTCGAAAGCCAAACTAATATAGCGCTTGATTATTTCTTGTAGTTTCCATTCTCTAATAACAATGCAATACCTTGTCCTCCACCAATACATGCAGATGCGATAGCATAGCGAATTTCTGGACGGTTTTTAAATTCATATAATAACGATGTAATAATACGTGCACCAGACATACCTAATGGGTGTCCTAATGCTACTGCACCACCATGTGGATTAAAGTTATTCTTGTAGAAGTCTGAATCTTCTTCAATGCCTAATTCAATTAGACATCCAATTGTTTGAGCAGCAAATGCTTCGTTAATTTCTAAAACATCAATATCTTTTTGTAGATCAAGACCTTGACGTTCTAACAAGTCATTAATCGCATAAACTGGTCCTAACCCCATAAATTCAGGTTCACATCCTGAGATTTGGTAATCTACAACGCGAGCCATAACTTCTAGACCCTTCTCTTTTGCAACTGTTTGTGTTGTAAAGATTTCGAAGGCTGCACCGTCATTTAATCCTGATGCATTTCCTGCTGTTACAACGCCCTCTTTTTCAAAAGCTGGTCTTAGCTTAGCTAAACTTTCCATACTTGTACCTGGACGAGGGTGACCATCTGTTTCTACAGTTGTAACTTTCCCACGACGACCTGGTACATCAACTGGAACGATTTCCTGAGCGAAGCGCCCATCTTCTAAAGCTTTAGCTGCTTTACGTTGAGACTCAACGGCGAATTCATCTGAACGTTCACGTGTAATTGAATACTTACGCGCTACGTTCTCAGCAGTGTTACCCATATGCCCAACTCCAGAATCTTTACCAGATGCAGAACGGTGTCCTTCTAAGTTAGCATCAATAAGAGTTTGATCTCCCATTTTAAATCCATCGTACCGAACTGATTCTGGTAAGTAGAATGGAGCTCGAGATAAAGATTCTGCTCCTCCAGCGGCAACCATCGTTTTGTTCGATAATAATAATTCTTGTACTGCAGAAACGGCAGATTGAATACCTGATCCACAAATTCGATTAATTGTCATCCCTGTCATGGCTTTAGATAAGCCGGCGTTGATTCCGATAATATTCCCCAAGTTATTCGTTGTTTGTGACCCTGTAACGTGTCCAACAATAACCTCTTGAATATCTTCTTTAGCTACATTAGCACGCTTAATTGCTTCTTCTAATGCGATAACTCCTAAGTCTTCAACTGGAACTGTTTTTAAGTCTCCTAAATATGCTCCTACAGGTGTACGCGCTGCTCCAACGATTACAATTTCTTCTTGTTTTTGCTTTAACATGTTTTTCTCCCTTTCCTAGTACAATGATTCGATTATTTTTTAAGAAAAGCCTTGTATAACGAACATATACAAGGCTTTAAATGTCAGTCTTAATGGCTTAAATAAATGCCCCGATACCTGTGTAGTAACGTCCAATGATTAATGAATTCACTTCATGTGTTCCTTCATATGTATACATACCTTCAATATCAGCGAAGAATCTTGGAATATCATATTTAAGTAATAAGCCATTTCCTCCAGCAACTTCTCTAGCTAATGCTGCTGTTTCTCTTGCTCTTAATCCATTATGTAACTTAGCCATTGATGACGCTTCTTCTTTATAGATACCTTCTTCTTGTTGCTCAGCTAAACGGTAAGCAAAGGCTAATGTTGCTTGTGCGTTCATTGCCATACGAGCTAATTTCTCTTGAATTAATTGGAAACTAGCAATTGGTTTTCCAAATTGTTCACGTTCACGTGTATATTTTAATGCAGCTTCAAATGCTCCTGCTGTTGCTCCAGCTAGTAACCATGCTACGTCTGAGCGTGTATTACGAAGGATTTTAGCAACGTCTTTCCATGAGTTAATCTTTTGAGCACGTTGAGACTCAGGTATTTTTACATCTTTCATAATAATCTCCGCATTTGGCATCGAACGGAAAAATGCTTTCTCTGGTGTAACAAAGGTCTCTACTCCTTCTGTTTCTCGTGGAATATAGAACATTTTAACTTGACCATCTTCAGTATCACGTGCAAATATTGCTAACATATCAGCAATTGATGCGCCTCCAACCCACTTTTTGTGACCGTTTAGTGTCCACGTATCACCGTCACGTGTTGCAGTTGTTGCCATTCCTCCAGCTACGTCTGATCCGTGATCTGGCTCTGTCATACATAATGCTCCCCAGTTATCAAAAGAGCGGACACCTGGCATTAATTCTGCTACCTGTTCTTCACTACCACCTAAACGAACACATTCATGGTATAATCCACCATTTTGTGTATAGAACGTTCCTAAAACTGGGTCAGTTTTTGCAATGGTATACGAACGGAATCCACGGAATAATTGAGAAATATAACCATCTTCGCGGCCTTCTAATAGACGAGGATCGTCCATTAAATTTAAGTCTAAAATTTTCTGTACTTCTTCTAATGGGAACGTCGCATCATGCCAATGCTTTGCTAATACAGGGTGTAAGTCATTTTTTAATACTTCTTCTAATTCAGCTAAAACTTCTTTTTCACCCTCTGTTAATTTTGATGAATAGTTATATAAATCTGAATAAAAAAACTTTTCTTCTTGAAAATCCTTATCTGCTCTTGACTCTTTAACCATTATTAGTCCTCCTAAAATATTTTTTGTGCTTTGTATTTTTTTGAATGTGTATTATGTGTTCAAACCATTTTGTTTAATAATTTCTCCTAAACCGCCCCAAGTTTCTTGGAAAATATCAGGGTTCATCTCTTTTAAGTCTTCTGAAATTAATGGCTCGAATTCCATATAATCTAAGATATCTTCTTGAACATCCACACCTGGTGCGTGTTCAATTAGTCTGATTCTTCCTTCATGTAAGTCAAAGACTGCTCGCTCTGTCACATATAGAAGTTTCTGACCATTCTCTGTGGCATACTTACCTGAGAAACTGACTTGTTCAACGTTACTCACAAATTTTGGTCCTTTACCTTGATCATCAATGACTAATTTACCATTCTCAATATGTGCTTTACCGCCGATAGTAAATGTTCCAACGAAAACTAAATGATGCGTATTTTGAGAAATGTTAATGAAACCACCTGGGCCAGGTACTTTAGGTCCAAATTTTGTTACGTTATTATTTCCTTCTGCATCAATCTCACCAATACCTAAAACTGATAAATCCAGACCGTTACCATCATAGAAATCAAACTGGTTTGCCATTGGTATTGATGCTTCAGCGTTGCGTGAACCCCCGAAGTCCAAGCCACTATTTGGCTTACCACCCCATAATCCCATCTCTAAAGTAACTGTATACTCATCTGCTACTCCCTCTTCAGATGCTACAGAGGCGACCATATCTGGTGTTCCAATACCTAGGTTGATTAATGAATCCGGTGACAATTCCATTGCTGCACGACGTCCAATGATTTTACGTGTCGTTAATGGCAATGGTTTTTCTGATCCTAGAGGAACCTTGATATCGTTTGAAAACTCTGGGTTAAAATGCGTACCCATTGTTTGATAGTGGTATTCTGGTTCGGATTCAACGATATAATCAATTAATCCACCTGGAACTAAAATTTCTTTAGCATGAAGCTGCCCGTTATCAACAACTTTTTTTACTTGAGCAATTACGATTCCGCCCTTTTTCTTGGTAGCCATTGCTAATTCAAGTTGCTCTAACTTACATGTTTCGTCTTGTACGTTTAAGTTCCCATTTTCATCTGCGTATGTACCGCGGATAAATGCAACGTCGATATCAAAATCGGGGTATTTCAGCCACTCTTCACCATCAAATTCAACTAATCGAACGAGCTCTTCAGTCGTCTTTGGTGTTGATTTAGCACCTTCTAAACGCGGATCCACGAATGTCTTTAATCCAACTTTTGTTAAGAAAGGTTTCCCACCAGCGATTGATCTATATAATTGAGTGAATACTCCTTGAGGGAATAAGTATGCTTCAAGTTTATTGTCTACAATTGCTTTTACTGTGTTTGGAGATGATCCAACATGTCCTGCAATGATACGTTTTAATAAACCATCTGCTAATAGGTGGTCTGCACCTCTTCCAGGTGTATTATTACCAATTCCACATGACCACATGAATGTAATGTCTTTTGGATGTTGTTCCTTTTCGTAACGTTCTTTCACTCCGACTAATAATTGTTCTGGTAATCCTCCTAGCCCAAAAGTCGCAGTAGCCAGTAAGTCGCCGTCATTCACTAATTCTGCGACCTCTAAATAAGAAATCACTTTACTTTTTTTTGCCATTTAAATTCTCCTTTAATGTTTTATTACTTTAAACATTTTTTTTGAACTTGATTCGATTTAAATTATTCGTAGTCGTAGAATCCTTTACCAGCTTTCTTACCATTACGCCCTGCACGCATCATGTTTTTCATTAATAAAGGTGGAGCCCAACGGTTGTCAGCAAACTCTTTTTGGAAGTACTCCATCACAAAGTATCCGATATCTACACCTGCATAATCTTGTAACTCAAATGCACCCATTGGATGGTTTAATCCGTAACGCATTGCTTTATCAATATCTTCTTTTGATGCAATACCTTCTTCTAAGACTTTAATCGCTTCAATAAATTGTGGAATCATGATACGATTCACAATAAATCCGGGTACGTCTTTTTTCACTTCTACAACTTCTTTTTTAGCACTTTCAGCTACTTGGCGTAACGTTTCGACTGTTTCATCTGATGTCTCTAATCCACGAATAACTTCAACTAACTTCATAATTTGTGCTGGATTAAAGAAGTGCATTCCTGCAACACGTGATGGATTTTTAACTACTGAAGCAATCTCAGTAATTGACATTGATGAAGTATTTGTTGCTAATACAACATCTTCACGAACAATCTCATCCAACTCTTTAAATACTTGTTGTTTGATATCCATATCTTCAATAACAACCTCAATAACTAAATCAACATCTTTCATATCTTGTAGTGAAGTTGTTGCTGTAATTCGATTTAGAACTTCTTGCTTACCTTCTTCTGTTAACTTACCTCGCTTAATACTGTTATCCATGAATTTGCTAATTCGATCTAAACCAGTTTGTACGTACTCTTCTTTTATATCTCTTAAGATTACTTTATAGCCATTAGTAGCCATCACAATCGCAATTCCTGATCCCATTGCTCCTGCTCCAACCACTCCAATTGTTTTAATATTTGCCATTTTACTTCCGCCTTTCATATCGGTTATCTTATTTATACTCATATAATACCTTTAACTGAAAGCGGTATCATTGTAGGTTATGCGGAAAAAATTTTGATTTTTGAACACTTTGTAGGAAAGCGTTTTCAAAACGGTCAAAGAGATACAAAAAAGCTTCGCTATTAAAGCAAAGCTTATTCTATAATCATCTTATTTAAAAATATCATTTCCATGAAGTTCATATAATTTATATGCTAAGACAAGATTAAATCGTTCATCGAAATTATCAAGTTCAAGATCTAAAATTCCTTGAATCTTTTCTAGGCGGTAATTTAACGAACTCCTATGAATGTATAATTCACTAGCTGTCGCACTCACATTACCATTATTCGCTAAAAAGACTTTCAATGTGTCGAACAAATCAACTTGTTGATTATCTGATAATTCATATAACTTTTTTAGATAATTATTAACAAACAACTTAGACGCTGGATTCTCCTTGACCCAATTAAGTATTGTGTAAGATCCCATTTGGTCAAAAAAAGCATATGGTTGTTCAAATTCAGATTTTAGTAAAATATTCGTCACTTGTTGGGCTTTTTGATAATTTTCATAATATTGACTTGGTATTTCAGCAACCCCACCGATTCCAATGACAAAGTCTATCGCATATCCATTTTCTTCTATAGAACGCTTCAAGTAATTGTATTGATTCTCCCAGTAGTTTTTCGAAATTACTTTAGTTACGGGCGTAAAAATCACTAATTGATCCTCGATAACTGCTGTAATGACCTTACTATTATAATTTGTAATCAATACACGCATAAGATCAATATGTTTATTGGTTTTTGCCTTTTCTTCAATGATATTCTGAGCTGAATACTCTGGTAAGCTTATTCTTAAGATTGAAATTCTATGAGGCATATACAAATCCCAGTTAAATAAATTGGCATATTCTAAAATGTCCTGTACATCCTCAATAGATTTGTACAACAAACGCTCTACAAATGATCCTTTTATTTGTTCTTGAGCATTGATTGCAATTTTTTGTTTTGTAAATTGTAAAGAATATACGTTTTTAATCATATTAATAGTCAAGGCTAGGAGTTCCATGTCAAAATTATCTGGCAAAGCAATTCCAATATAAGCATGTATTTCTTTACCATCAGATATTGGCATACCATCAAAAATATAATCTTCATTAATAACAAAATCAAACGTCACTTGTTTTAATGTGCGATTCTTTCTAGCGTACATTCCAGCTTCTTTAACTTCTTGCTTTGAAAATACATCATCATCGTGTAAGTAAAAATCTATCACATTGAAAAAGCGATCATATAAGATGATACTACTATTAAGTAGTTCCCCTAACTTCTCATTCATTTCTGTAAAGCCATCTGATTTTATTGTAAATTTCATCATTTCTTGTTGAACCTTAAGCATATTCTCTAATGCTTTCTTCTGTTCTTTCTCTTTATTAATCAGTTGCATATTTTCATAGTTAACTGAAAAGTAATTTCCAAATATTTCTAATTGATCTAAATCATAGCCAGTATAGATGTGCTCTGAGTCTTTCTCAGCATATAAAACGCCAATTAATTCCATATCTACGGTTAAAGGAACCGTTATTGAATGGTGACCCACTCGCTCTACGTTTGGAAAGTATGTATTCAATAAATTATCTTCGGTTAATTCGATAATACTATCTTTCTTTACATATCTATAAGTTGCTGGTTGCATAATTAAACTGTTCTTTTCTTCATTAAAGAGATAAATAGCTACAGAATTTGACTGTGATTCCCTTCCACTAAATCCTGTAACAATCGATACAAGTTCATCCACTGTTGTATCATGATCCTTTTGATTAGCTATTAGGTGCATATCAAACATTGATTTTCTTTTATGTTTGTTTCGATTAATCAAATCTAATACAATCGCTACATACTCACCTAATTCATCAAAATGACTTCGCATCTCATCATATAGTATCGTATCTTCTTGGTATCCTACAATAACGAGACCGTGAGCTATATCTTCATCTGAGATTGGCATTGTAAACCACGTTGAAAAATTGTTGTCGTCAAAATAATTTCTTAATACCGAGTCGTGTGCTAATAAATCATTTTCTTTTGTCATACTTCCTTCTAATAATAATGGATTAATATCTTTAGCTGGAAATGGAAATAATACATCGCGCTTAGAAGATTCTTCTCCACTCGAGTTCATTACTAATTGATCTCCTTCGATTATTCCAATTGCGACAACATCGCAATTGAAAACATTCAAGAATGAATCCGTTATATACTTTAATACTTCTTCTCGTGTATCAATTTTCAACATCTTTCGACTTAACTTGCTCAAGTGAACTGTTAATGAGTCTATAAAATTGCTTTTATCTTGCTCAATCACTTCATGTTCTCCCATTCATACTTCCTCCTAGAAACCGCTATCATTTCATTCAACTTTATTGTAGCATATTCAATAATGGTTTAGGTTATTTCTTTTCCACCCTCAACTTCACGTCATTTTTCGCATAAAAAAATACCTTCCTAATCTATAAGAGGTATCTTTCTGCACGTGACAGGGATATTTAGCTTACTTATTAAATATCTTTGGCCCTTTACGCATGTTTTTTATATTGTTTTTTGGCTCGGCCATTTTTTTAGATCTTCCGCCACCAACCTGTTTCTTTTTAATAATCTCTAACATTTTCTCTTTTGAATTCATTCTTCCACCGCCTTCATCTTTTCTTCTACACACTCTGTTTATATTAAGGGTTTATAGTTTGTTGTTCCATTCGCAGAACTCATCTCGTGACGCCACTGACCTCTGTCTATTTTCACAATGATTCATTTTACCTGATAAATTGTCAAGTAACAACTTTTTATTTAAACGGAATACAGTCTCATCAATTTTTCAATATCTAATTTACCTGGGTCGCTCATATCAACGAAATAAGGTAGCTGCCATTCCTGTGTTTTTGTCGCTTGATTGCTAGTCGGTATATCCCAACTAGGGTAAACTCTTAATGCCATTTTTCCTTTTGTAGAGCTTGAAATGAGGATGCTTTGTCTGAAAAGCTCTTCTTTTGGTAAAATGAATTGGCCAAATTCATTTTCACTTTTAAATACCGTAACAACTAATAAATCAGGTGCCGCCGAGTATTTATATGGTTGGTTTTTATCATTATCATCTTTTTCCCAAATGGCAACAAATTGCCCTATTTTTGTTGGTGTAATATTTGCGACTCTAAAACGGACTGATGTTGATGATACTTTAAAGACACCTGCTCCGTACTTAGCATTTTGTTTCTCTTCTTGGATTGATGAAATAACTATGCCGTTTGGTTTATATATTCTTTCATTCATATATGATAATGCTGTGTAAAAATCTTTCATTGACACACTTCCTTTACCTCGTTCAGCAGTGATGGTCTATTCTGCTTAAACTATTTTGATGCGAATTAATATTACAGACAATAACTTCTATCAGCGATTAAGACACGATTACTAACTTCTTACACGATAAGTTATCTATGATTTCTCCCACCTATAATAAATAAACGATAATAAGTGTCCATTCATTTTAAATTCATCTTTGGCTGTTTCAATATATTGAAATTCATTTTTCTCTAAGATTTTTCGGGATGCTATGTTAATTGTAGTTGTCTTCGCTGATATCTGTCTGATGCCTAACTGATTGGTGGTATCTAATAGTATCCTCAACGCCTTGTTAGCAATTCCTTTTCCAGTATATGCTTTCCCCACTCTATAGCCGACATGACCACGCCTCTTTGGTTGTTCGATATCCACTAAATTCATTCTTCCAAGAACTACACCTTCTTGATTCATAATTAAATAAAAATAAGATAAACCTTGATCTTGTTCGTCGATTAAAGCTTTGTTTCTTTGTATAAATGTTCTAAGTTATAATAATCATCCCCACGGCTCGGAACCATTTCTTCAAAATAACCTCTGTTTTCAAGTTCAAATTTAAATAGTTTTTCAAAATGTTTCTCTCCTCTGTTGTCAAATCAAATGCAACACTATTGTTATTCAAAAGACATACCCCATTAGACTTTTAGGTATAGGGTTTCCCCCATGGGGGAAATGTCGCTTTTCGATTCTTTTATAACTCAAGTCTTTA
>NZ_VBSP01000020.1 GCF_005864045.1 Ruoffia tabacinasalis
GTGGTGAATTAACCATATCAGAAAGGGGGTCTTTTTTCATCACCTAATGGGTGATGAAGCAGATTACTTTAAAGACTATTAAATCAATGTTAGGAAAGACTATTAGTAAAACTATGAATTATTCAGGATAAAGCTTCTATAATAAAAGTTTTGCTTCTCATCGCTGCCTCCTTTGTTGGTTATTTCTTTCATTTTACCAAACTCATGACAAATGTCATATCAAAATTAGCGCAATGACACTACTGCATGAAAGCATTTACCTTTATACTTAAGTTAACAAATCAAGTAAGGAGTGAAAAAAATGACAGATAATATTGCAGTAGAAGTAAAACAACTTGTAAAACGCTATGGCAAATTGGTAGCCTTAGATCATTTTAATTTATCGGTATATAAAGGTGAAATCCTTGGCTTACTTGGTCCAAATGGGTGTGGTAAGACAACTTTAATTAATTCAATCCTCGGCTTACTCACTTATGATAAAGGTGACATCGATGTATTTGGAGAAGAATTAAAACCTAACAGCTATAAAATTAAGCAAAGAATCGGCGTGGTGCCTCAAGAAGTTGCTTTGTTCGAAGAATTAACTGTATTTGAGAATATTGATTTCTTCTGTGGCTTATATTTAGAAGATAAAGATGAGCGCCGACGTTTAGTTAATGAAGCAATTAAGTTTGTTGAATTAGATAAATACAGCAAATTTATACCAAAGAAATTAAGTGGGGGATTAAAACGCCGTTTAAATATCGCCTGTGGGATCGCTCACCAACCCGATTTGATTTTTATGGACGAGCCAACAGTTGCAGTTGATGCTCAAAGTCGGAATTTTATCTTAGAGGGAATTAAACGTTTGAACGAAAACGGTGCAACCATCGTGTATACGACGCACTATTTGGACGAAGCAGAGCAAATTAGTGACCGCGTTGTAATCATAGACTCAGGGCAAAACATCGCTGATGGGACTTTAGAACAATTACAACAAAAAGTGAATCAAGGTGAGATTATTAATATCGAATTGTTTGATATTAGTCCAGAACAGATCGAAGAAATGAGAGAATTACCAAATCTCAATACGATTGAGAAGACAGGTAAGAACAAATGGCGACTCGTCTATGACGAAGGGAATAATCATGTCGTTCAATTAGTAAAATTCATTGAAGAACATGAATTGTCTTATACTCAATTATATAGTCAGATGCCAGATTTAAATTCAATCTTCTTAGAACTGACTGGGAAGGAGCTGCGTGACCAATGAGAGCAGCACTCACGCAACTAAGGTATTATTTTCTGAGATTTGTTCGAACACCAGATATTTTATTTTATACTTTTGGGTTGCCGCTAATTCTTGCTTCTCTTTATTTCTTCGCATCATCAAGCTTAATTGAAGGTGATATTGAAGCTGTTCCGATTGGAGTGACAACCGAATCCACTCCCTTTTATAGTTACGGTGAAATATTAACTAACATAGACGTTCTCGATGTAACGACGATGAGTGAAGAAGAGGGAAGAGAACTGTTGGAAGCAGAAGAAATAGAAGTCTATGTAAAGCAAGATGGAAACTTATTAATGAATGAAAGTAATTTAAATACTTCCATCGTCAAAAGTATCATGGATCAAGTGAAACAAACCACAGCGATGGGATTAGATGCATTGAATATGGATTACACAACGGAGTTTGTCAAAATGGAATCGACACCCGGTTCCTATATCGTGATTATGTTCTTCGGTTTAATCGCTATGGTAAGTTTATACGGGGGATTTTATGGGGTGCAAATTTCGACTGAAATTCTAGCCCCCTTAAGTTCACTCGCTTCTCGGTTGAGCAGCACACCGTTAAAACGCTATCGCTATATTGGTTTAAACGCTTTAAATGCGGTTCTTGTAAACTTTGCTGCGAACATCATTTTAATTATTTATATTCAATATGTGCTCGGAATTCAAGTCGTGAATCATTTCGGTTATAGTTTGCTACTTATATTCCTTGGAAATATCTTCGGGATTATGTTGGGAATTGTTGTCGGACTCATTCCAAAGTTGAAGATCGATGGGAAAATCCAAATTGTTGTCGCATCAACGCTAATTTTAACCTTTATTGCAGGGGGAATGGTACCGGGTGTGAAGCAATTTATAAACAACACGATTCCATGGTTTAACACAGTCAATCCTGTAAACATTATTACTGAGAATTTCTATCGTATTAATTTACTGAATGATACGAGGATTCTTTCACAAGGAATCTTGATTATGGCCGTATATATCATACTAATGTTTGCATTTTCAGTCTATTACTTAAGGGGGAAACGTTATGACCATCTATAATATGATCATCCGCATCTTCTCAAAGTATTGGAAAGAACTGCTAATTTACTTTCTAATTTTCCTTGGTTTTGTATTTGTAGCCATAGGGCAACCAGAAGGCGATGAAAATCAAACATTCTCAAGTGTGACCTTAGATATTGCAGTAGTGAATCAAAGTGACGATCCACTGGGTGAACATTTAGTGGATTACTTGAGTGAATCGCATGACGTGGAAACGCTATCCGATGTCACTATAGTGGATGTTGAAAATGAAGTTTTCTCTGGAACATATCAGGGGATGTTATATATTCCTGAGAATTTTGAAGAATTGGTTTTAAATGGGCAAGCAGACCAGGTTGAGTTACTACTGAATGAACGTGATATGAGTAGTGCACAGCTGAATACGGAGGTCGACAAATACTTACGATTGGCCAATGCTCGGGTCGCATCTGGAGTCAGCGATATTTCAGAGTTAACAGATCAACTCGATTCTACGCTGAATGAAACAGCCGAAGTAGAATTGATTGGTGGCTTAGATCATCAAAACGTTCTCTTGGCTTATACAACCGGAATTGCATTAGTGGGTTACTTTGTCCTTCAAATTATTCTTGGAACTGTTGGTATGGCTATGTCAGAAATTAAATCTAAAAAAATTCAAGACCGCATTAATTTGAGTGGAATTTCAAATCTAAGATATAATACCCAAGTTGTCTTAGGACAAGTAACCTATGGTGGGTTAATTCTACTCATTACACTCTTAGTACTGTGGGTCTATATCCCGAGTTCTATTCCGATTGATTACGTTCGAATCATTATTTCACTTGCCTTGTTCGTCTTAAACGCATTATCGATGGCATTTTTAATGACAGCACTCACGAACAATCGCAATATCATTAATGCACTCACCACCGTCGTGAGTTTGGGTCTCGCGTTCTTGTCAGGATTATTCATCCCGTATGAGGTTATGGGTCCAACCATTCAACGTATTGCACATTTCTCACCTTTGTTCTACTTTAGACAAAGTGTGATGAAAGACATCAATTCGTACACAGATTTATTAACCGAGTGGGGCTTTCTTTTAGCCTTCGCCGTCGTCTTCACCTTATTAGGTGTCGCAATTTCACAACAAAAGCGTGCAGGTAAGGGATAATTTTTAAGTCCTTGAGGAAACTCTTGGACTTTTTTCATTTTATAAAATGGAATTCACCATTTTTCTTGTATATAGGGGTGAATTTTATGAAGAAAAATAAAGATTAAGTGTATCTAGAAATAGCACACATTGGAAAAGTTGAATTGCCGTCAGATGTAGAAAATCGAATATATTATCTACTCCGAGGCTAATATGATGAAAAAATGGTCCTCGATTGGCTCATAAAATTTGGCAGCGAGACTTGGGAAATTATTGGTGACTATTGGTTTGACAACGGAAAGCGTCTACAGGCGGATTTTATCGTTATTACTAAAGATACTTGGTACGTCCTTGAGGTGAAAAATTACGATGGAGACTTTCAATATCTAGATTACGATTGTGTGTTAAATGGCAAATTACTAAAAGATAACATCGTAACCAAAATGCAAGAGCGCATCAATCGCTTAACGCATATGGCTAGTGAGATACCACATTCGGTCAATGTTACGGGTGCGATGATTTTTATAAACGAGCACTCGCAAGTTAGCCTAGATACCAAAGTTAATTATGATGTCGTGTTGCGCCACCAACTTAGATCCTATATTAAAAATATTAAAGACAAATCTGATTTCCCACTTAAGGCGAGTTATCTTAAAGATTGTCATGAAGTGCTCAATAGATATAGAGTAGCTAATCCATTTCAACCAGAAATCTTGCAAGTAGAAAGTTTTTCAGGCATTCCTAAAGGGATTACGTGTTGTCAATGTCACAGTTTTAATATGATTGCCAAACATCAAAGCATTGAATGTAGAAAATGTGGCGTGAGAGAAATGAAGGCGAAAGCGATTCTAAGAGCAGCATATCACTTAAGAATCCTATACTTTGACAACCCTCAAATGCTCACACCAAGAAATATTTATGATTTTATGGGTGGGATGATTGGCATCACCTCAATCAAGAAGATTATGAATAAGCATTACGAGAAAGTAGGAGGGAGTAATAAGTATTACTATAAAATGCATGTGTAAATTGTTAATTGAAAATGTGAATCGAGACTTTTATTCGAAAAGCGATACTATGAGAATTCAAAGTGACGCTTTTAGTTGAAAAGCGATACTATGAGAAATCAAAGTGACGCTTTCAACCCAATTTCCTACTAAAGCAAAAAAGCCCGTCCCAAATCGCGAAGATTCGGGACGGGTTTTCATTTAATTATACTTTTATATTTTAAATAAATCATTTAAGGCTTCAGCCATCGTTGGGTGAGTGAAAATTTGATCTCTGAGTTGAGTGTAATCCATATCAGCGATCATTGCCGTTGAAATAATGTTAATAACTTCATGTGATTCTTCACCAAATAGGGTAACACCAAGAATCTTATTCGTTTTTCTATCAATAATCGCTTTATATAAACCAGTTTGGTTATCTAATATTTTCGCTTTAGGAATAGAACTTACATCCAGACTGGCAACCTTGTAATCAAGACCTTGCTCACGCGCAGCAGTTTCTGATAAGCCGACCTGTGATAAAGGCGGCTCGATAAATGTTGTTGCAGGTACGTTTTTTCGACGGTCTGTACTATACGACTTGTCACCATAAATGAAGTCACGAATGATGCGGTAGTCATCAAGTGAGATATAAGTCTGTTGAGGACCACCATTAACATCGCCGAGTGCAAAAATATGTGGAAGATTAGTTTGTAAAAACTCATTCACTTCAACTGCACCTTTATCTGAAACGGTGATGCCAGCCTTACCTAAATTCAAGTCTTCGATATTCGGTTTACGACCCGTTGCAACCAATAGGTGAGTGGCTTGAATCTCATGTTGGTCACCATTTATATTATAATAAATAGACACCGAATCAGCATTTTCTTTTACAGATTGCGTATTCGCATTCGTCACAATATTAATACCTTGAGCTTCAATTGCAGCAATCACAGCATCACGAACATCTGCATCTTCATCTTTAAAAATCGTATCGTTGCGATCAATTAATGTTACATTACTTCCAAATTGACTATAAATAGAAGCCAACTCTAAACCAACGGGACCAGAACCAATAATAGCCAAATCTTTTGGTAAATCAGTTAATTCAATTAGCGATTCAGAAGTCAAAATACGGTCACTTAATTCTAAACCATCAATATTAGGAATAAATGGACGCGCACCCGTATTAATAAAAATACGCTCAGCTTGAATTTCTTCAACGCCATCTTCAGTATGAACTTCAACGGTATTCTCATTAATAAATGAAGCCGTCCCATCTAGAACTTCAGCATTTTCTAAATCGGCAACTTTATGGTAATTTCCATTATTTAGTTTGCTGATTAACTCATTTTTAGCGTTCACAGCCATTGAATAGCCTAATTCATCACGTTTGAAAGCTAAGAATTTTAATTTCTTCGTTGGAATACAAGCAACATTTATACAAGTCCCGCCGTACATTTTCTTAGATTTCTCAACTAGAATAACATCCTCACCACGACTTGCGAATTCTCCCGCGAGCGTTTTACCCGCCTTACCAAAACCTATAATTAAATTTTTAACTTGTTTCATAAAACCACCCCTAACTCATATTGTACTACCATTAACAAAATTCACTAAACAAATTGCTTGCAGATAAAATAAAAACCCCTATAAAATAGGGGCTAGAGAAAGACATTAATTTTTTAAACTTTGAATTGGAGCTGGAATACGCCCACCACGATCAACGAATACTTTCGGAGAAGTTTGGTTTAATGGCATGACTGTACCAGAACCGAAGAGTCCACCGAAATCAAGTGACTCGTCATCTGAGCGACCAATCGCAGGAATCACACGAACAGCGGTAGTTTTAGAGTTAATCATACCAATGGCTGCTTCATCAGCAATCAAGGCAGAAACAACTTCTGGTGGTGTTGTTCCTGGAATAACAATCATATCCAAACCTACAGAACAGACGGCCGTCATCGACATTAATGTTTCAATATTTAAAGTACCATTGGCAGCCGCGGCAATCATCCCCGCATCTTCAGTCACAGGAATGAAAGCACCAGAAAGCCCACCAACGTGAGATGAAGCCATCACGCCACCTTTTTTAACCGCATCATTTAACATGGCAAGTGTGGCGATTGATCCATGTGCACCTACTTGGTCTAAACCGATTTCTTCTAAGATATGCGCCACAGAATCGCCTACTGCTGGTGTTGGAGCTAAAGATAAATCAACAATTCCAAATGGAACACCTAGCATTTCAGAGGCTTGTGTCCCAACTAATTGGCCCATACGAGTGATCTTGAATGCTGTTTGCTTAATGGTATCAGCGACAACTTCTAATGAAGCCGATTTATCTAATTTTGCTAAAGCAGTACGCACCACACCAGGACCAGAAACGCCGACATTAATAACAACATCTGGCTCTCCAGATCCATGAAAAGCACCGGCCATAAAAGGGTTATCCTCAACAGCATTACAGAAAACGACAATCTTAGAAGCACCCATACACTCATTATCTTGTGTTAGTTCAGCAGCTTCACGAACGATATTTCCCATCATCGCCACAGCATCCATATTGATACCCGCACGGGTTGAACCAATATTCACTGAAGAACACACATGATTTGTCTCAGCCATGGCTTGTGGAATAGATTGAATTAATTCCAAATCACCTTTACTAAAGCCTTTGTGGACTAAAGCAGAATAACCACCGATATAGTTTACACCAATATCTTGAGCGACTTTATCTAAAACTCGCGCGTATTTTAAAGGATCGCCACCTGAGGCAGCAAGCAGTTGAGAGATAGGAGTGACAGCAATCCGTTTGTTTACAATCGGAATACCAAATTTACCTTCAATCAACTCACCAGTTTTAACTAAGTCTTTGGCAGATTTATAAATTTTGTTATAAATCTTCTCACAGGAACGATCAATATCCCCATCCGCACAATCAACTAAGGATATACCCATCGTAATGGTACGAATATCTAAGTTATCTTCTTTAATCATAGAAACAGTTTCAATAACATTTTGCATTTCTAACATGGTTTAACTCCTTAAATTCGGTGCATAGAATTAAAAATATCCTCATGCATCACGTGTATTTCCATCTCAGGGATACTTTCCTTCGTGTTCTGTTGAAATTCTTCAAATTCAATTGAAAGCTTATCAATATTCACTAACATCACCATCGTAAAGTAATCTTGCATAATCGTTTGTTCAACATCCACGACGTTTACATTGTATTTAGCGCATTGTGTCGCAACTTCTGCTAGAATCCCTACTTTGTCTTTCCCAATTACAGTAATAACAGCTTGCATTGTGTTAACCACCTTTTGATTTGTTTTGTAAATTATAGCACACCCGAAGAATTTTCCCTACATAAAATGAAAAAATAATTAGAAACGCGAAAATAGTCACTTTCCTATACATTATTTTATAATTTATTATAATGTAAATAGACTCATAGAAAGGGTGGCTAAGTATGAAGAAAGTTTATTATTCTAATAAAGCACCAAAGCCGATGGACCCATATTCGCAAGCCGTTCGTGTAGGAGATATGTTATATGTATCAGGTCAAATAGGCATTGATCCAGAAACTAATAAATTAGTTAAAGGGAATGCTGAAGAAGAAATGAAGCAAGTTTTCAAAAATATTGCCCATATATTAGATAGTGCAGGTTTAAATCTAACAAGCGTTGTAAAAGTTGTGTTATATATGAATGACATTGGAGATTCATCCATACTAAATGAGATATATGCCATGAATTTTCACAAACCGTATCCAGCTAGAAGTTCATTTGCAGTAAGTAGTTTGCCAATGGGGGCAAAAGTAAAAATGGATGTCATTGCTCATTACAAGTCATAAAATAAGCTTAGTATTTTAAGTTATTGTTTATATTAAAAAACATTATAATTTAGTAGAGAACTTCTAATGCAATCTGCTATAATAAATGTATAATAGTATTATGACTTATATTGAAGAGGAGAGAATTAATTAATGTCTAAAACATTTGCAATTAATGCTGGGAGCTCAAGCTTAAAATTCCAGTTATACAATATGCCAGAAGAATCAGTTATTGCTAAAGGGTTAGTAGAAAGAATTGGTATCAACAATTCAGTATTTACAATCGAATATGGTGATGATCAAGAGTTTACTGTAACAGAAGATATCGCAACTCATGCTCAAGCGGTTGATATGTTATTTGATAAATTAGAAGAATTCCAAATTATCACCGATCTAACTGAAATTACAGGTGTAGGGCACCGTGTAGTAGCAGGTGGAGAAATCTTTAAAGAATCAACTTTAGTTACTCCAGAAGTAATTAAACAAGTTGAAGACTTAAGTGAATTCGCACCTTTACATAACCCAGCAGAAGCAGAAGTTATGCATGTGTTTGAAGAGCGTTTACCACACGCAACTGCAGTAGCAGTATTTGATACATCTTTCCATACATCAATGCCAGAAGTTAACTACTTATACAGCTTACCTTACGAATACTACGAAGACTTCCAAATCCGTAAGTACGGTGCTCACGGAACAAGTCATGATTTCGTAAGTAAACGTGCAGCTGAATTAATGGGCAAACCTATCGAAGACTTAAAAATCATTACGTGTCACTTAGGTAACGGTGCATCAATTACAGCCGTTGACGGTGGTAAATCTGTAGATACATCAATGGGATTCACTCCTTTAGCTGGTGTAACAATGGGTACTCGTACAGGTGATATCGATGCATCAATCATTCCATTCTTAATGGACAAATTAAACATCACTGATGTGAACGATGTAATCACAATCTTTAACAAAAAATCTGGTTTACTAGGTTTATCAGGTGTATCAAGTGATATGCGTGACGTTGAAGATGCTGCAGCAGAAGGTAACGAACGTGCACAATTAACGTTAGATATCTTCATGAATCGTGTTCAAAAATACATCGCTCAATACATCGCAGTTATGAACGGTGTTGATGCAGTAGTATTCACAGCAGGTATTGGTGAAAACTCTGGAATTACACGAAAATTAATCATGGACGGAATTACGTTCTTTGGTGGAGAAATTGATGACGAGCGTAACGACACTCGTAAAGAAGCATTAATTTCAACTGACGACTCAAGATTTGCAATCTACAACATTCCTACAAACGAAGAAGTAGCGATTGCACGTGACGTTGAACGCTTCAAATAATAATTAACATAATCAGATCGCAAACCTAATTGGGTGAGCGGTCTATTTTTAAAAGGAGGTTATGACAATGAGTGAAAGAGAATTAATGGATCAAAGCGGTATGCAAAGAACATTAAAGCGTATTGCCCATGAGGTCTTAGAGAAGAATAAATCGACGGAAAAACTGGTGATTCTTGGAATTAAAACAAGAGGCGAGTTTTTAGCAAAACGTCTACAGGAAAAGATCGAAGAAATTGAAGGTGTAAAATTACCACTGGAAATCTTAGATATTACTTTTTATCGCGATGATTTATCTAAAAAATCTGTCAGTCCTGAAGTAAAAGCCGTTTCTTTTGAACATGATTTAACTGGAAAAAAAGTAGTAATAGTGGACGATGTTCTTTATACCGGAAGAACCGTTCGTGCAGCCATGGATGCCATCTTAGAAAATGCGCGCCCATCTCACATTCAATTGGCTGTTCTTGTTGACCGAGGACACCGAGAATTACCCATTCGGGCCGATTATGTTGGGAAGAATATTCCGACATCTAAGCAAGAGAGAGTCAAAGTAGAAGTTGAAGAAGTTGACGGAAAAGATTTAGTCAGTGTATTAGATTAAAAAAATGGGGAACAGACTCAATTTTAAGAGTTTGTTCCCTATATTTTTGTGTTATTTTTTCCCATTATTGGCTTTAAATAACCAATAAAAGACAAATACCATAAAAAAGACGACCAAGAGTGCTGCTAACATCCAAATTAACATCAAGTCAATCAGATTATTTACGACTAAAATAAAGCCGAGAATCCCCACTAAAGATAGCAATACACTAAAAATAATAATAACTTTATTAGAATAGTCGCCGAATACCTCAAGTAATGTACGTCTATAAATTAATAAATATGCACCCAAAATCATAAACATGGCAGGAAATGCATAAATTAAAATATTAAATATCATTTGTAAACCTTCCTTTGACTAATTTTCTTTGAATTCATTGCCTTTGTAATAACTGATCGCAAGCTGGGTCCGATCACGCAACTCCAACTTAAGTAACAGTTGAGATATATAGTTTCGAATTGTTCCTTCGCTCAAGTAAAACTTTTCGGCAATTTCTTTATTATTCAAGCCTTCTGCGACAGCTTGATAAATATCTAATTCACGAGGTGTGAGTTCACTCAATATTTCTTGATTTGATTGAGAGACTGATTGAGCAACGTTATTCACGATAGTATTATCGAGAACGGTCTGATTATTAAGAACAGCTTCAATGGCTGGCAAGATACTTTTAATATTTTGCTTTAAGATATAGCCTGTACACCCTAATTGAAGGGCAGCTTGTATGAAATCTGAGTCTTCAAAAGTAGTAACGAGTAGAATTTTTGCTTGCGGAAATTCACTCAAAATAGTCGAAGCAGCATCGATTCCGGATTTATCTTGCATTCGAATATCTAACAATGTGATGTCTGGCTTGTAAATTGAGTAATTAGCAATGGCTTCTTCAGCAGAATAGCCGGTTATTATTACTTCGTAGCCACCATTCTCAATAATTAAACTCAAAGATTCTACTACTATTGGATCATCATCAATAATCATTACAGTTGTCAACGCGTTCACCCCTTTTATCATGTTTCTTTAATTGTAGTTGAATTTACAATGATTGTCACGGAAGATTAAAAAAAGTACCAGAGATGAAGTGAATCATCTCTGGTACTCGACTAAAATTAAGCAAAATTAGAATAATTGCTTATATAAATTAGCTAGCTTTTTCCGCTTGATCGTTAGATGTTTTGATAGCTAAAACGATTAAAATGACATACCAAATAATTTTTAACCAAGGCCAATTACGCATGTTCATTCCTCCTATCTTTATATGTCTTATTATACCTAATTTCATCTTAAATTACATTTAATTTGACTGTTATAAGTCATTAGGTTTATAAGAAGAACCCATGTTTGGTGACGTTACTAATAAAATGTATAATGAAATTGAATTAATGAAGGAGGAGTAATATGAAGATTGAACATATTGGCATGTGGGTTAAAGATATTGAAGAGACACGACAATTTTATGAAACTTATTTTGACGCTTCTGCAAATGATTTATATCACAATGAGAAAAAAGGGTTTAAATCATACTTTTTAACATTCGCAAGTGGGGCACGATTAGAAATTATGCATCGTGATGATATGACTGAAGCAGCAGGGGAATTGTTTGGTTATGCCCATTTAGCAATTAGTGTAGGGGACAAAGATGATGTCGATCAATTTACAAAGCGTTTAACTAATGATGGCTATGACCTATTAGATGGACCAAGAACGACAGGAGATGGCTATTACGAAGCAGTTGTTCTTGATCTAGATGGAAACCGTATCGAACTAACAACAGATTAAATTGCAGTAAGCCTCAAGTGTTCAATAGTTAACACTCGAGGCTTATATTAATGTGCACAAAAAAAGTCGGCTGTAAAGCCGACTAAAAGGCATCCGGTGGTGCCGTTTCCGTATATATATGTTATTGAACCTGCAAGTAATTACAGGTGGGCTCCACACTTGCTTTTTCTGACTTCCAAGTGTAAAAGGCTTGTCATAGAAACAAGATCATAGGATCCCGAGATAAAAAGAAATGTTCGGTCCACACAATATATATACAACGTACACCTCAGAGAACCTTTGTTAAGTACATTATAGCACTAATATAATAAATTGCAACAAAATAAGATGTGTTGCCCTGACAAGCTTGTAAAGGGTTACTGACACAGATAGGTATCGTTATTTTTGTTTAATTTGCTTATATATTTGAGCGAGAGCTTCTTCATATTTACCTGTAGGATCAGGTTCGAAGTATTGACGACGCTTCAAATTATCAGGTAAATATTGTTGTTCGACATAATGGTGCGGGAAATCATGCGGGTATTTATATTCAACACCACGACCTAATTTTTCAGCACCGGAGTAGTGAGCGTCACGAATATGATCGGGTACTTGTCCGACATTACCCGCTGAAATATCTGCCATTGCACTGTTTAGGGCACGATAAGTTGTGTTTGATTTTGGACTTAAAGCTAAATCGGCGACCGCAAAAGCTAATGGAATCTGCGCTTCAGGCAAGCCAACTTTTTCAGCTGCTGTCACAGCCGAAACTGTCCTTGAAGTAGCTCCAGGGTTTCCTAAGCCTATATCTTCATAAGCGATAATTAATAAACGTCTACAAGCAATAGTTAATTCACCTGCTTCTAATAAGACGGCTAAATAATACATTGCTGCATCGACATCGCTCCCTCGAATTGATTTTTGAAGGGCAGAGATGGCGTCGTAATGAGCATCTCCATCTTTATCATGCGTCATCCGTTTATGTTGCAGACATTCTTCAGCGACGTCTTGTGTAATTTTAATGACATTATCTTCATCGGGTTTGGTTGATAAGACAGCCAATTCTAGGGCATTTAAGGCAGAGCGAATATCGCCATTGGTCACATGAGAGAAATGATTTAATATATCATCTGGAATCTCTACATTATATTCACCTAAGCCGATGTCATTATCTTCTAGGGCTCTTTGAAGACCTAATTTAATATCTTCGGGAGCCAAAGGTTTTACTTCAAATATTTGTAATCGACTTCGAATCGCCGGATTAATGGTGATGTATGGATTTTCAGTAGTAGCTCCAATGAGTATGACCCGACCGTTTTCTAGATGAGGTAGTAAATAGTCTTGCTTCACTTTATTTAAGCGATGAATTTCATCAAGTAACATAATAACAGTTCCCGACATCTTCGCTTCTTCAACGACTACTTCCATGTCTTTTTTAGAATCTGTGGCAGCATTTAAGATCCGAAAAGCATATTTCGTACTACCCGCAATGGCACTGGCGATACTTGTTTTACCTGTACCAGGAGGTCCGTAAAGAATCATCGACGATAGACGTTCTGAAATCACCATCCGTCGTATAATTTTTCCTTCGCCAACAAGATGTTTCTGTCCCAAAACTTCGTCAATATGTTTAGGGCGCATACGGTAAGCTAATGGTTGTTGCATAAGATACTCCTTTCGCAATAAGTTGTATTCATTGTTTATATATGTAAACTAAATAATAATTATCTAATGTATTATATATGATATTTGAATTAATTGATAATTTCTAGATTAAAGTTATTATTTTATATATTGATAAACTTAGATATTGCAGTTATTCAAACTTGTGTTATAATGTTAAAGTTGTATTAATAGACATGTTGAAAGGAGGGTTTAAATGGTTTATTTAGATAATGCTGCGACGACAGCAGTGCGACCAGAAGTTCTGGAAGTGATCCATGATTCATTACTGAATGATTATGGGAATCCATCAAGCACATATCGCCTTGGAAAAAAAGTAAAGCACTCAATGATCCAAGCACGTAAACAGCTCGCAGAGCTATTGAATGTGGACGAATCAGAAGTTTACTTTACAAGTGGTGCGACTGAAGCAAACAATTGGGCAATTCGCTCTCAAGCCGAGAAGTCAAAAGAATTAGGGCAAGGAAATCATATTGTGACTACCGCAATTGAACATCCGTCCGTTACAAACGTAACGAAATATCTTGAGACTCAAGGCTTTGAAGTAACATATATTCAACCGAATGAAAGAGGTGAGATAACAGTCCAGCAGTTCATAGACGTTACAACTGATCAAACAATTGGTTGGATTGCGATGGCAGTTAACAATGAAGTTGGTTCAATTCTGCCCATCTTTGAGTTAGGTGAAGAAGCTAATGAGCGCAATCTATGGTTTCACGTTGATTCTGTTCAAGCAGTAGGGCCAATGGCTTATGACTATTCACATTTGAAATGCACGACCTTTGTTGGTTCTGCCCATAAGTTTAATGGTCCAAAAGGGATTGGCTTCTTAATATATCGTTCTTTCCAAGAACATAACCATCTTGGACCCTTACTTTATGGTGGCGGTCAAGAAAATAAGATGCGATCAGGTACTGAGAATGTCCCTTATATCTTAGGGATGGTAAAAGCACTCGAATTGACTTTCGCTGAGCAAGAAGAAACATATAGTAAATATGAAAAGTTACATCTTTATTTAATTGAGACGCTGAATGAACGTGATATTGAATTTGAAATTAATGGCGATATGAATAATCGAGTACCATATATCAATAATTTGTGGTTTAATGGTAATATAGCAAGCCAAATGCTAATAAAAATGGATTTAGATGATGTTTATATCTCAGCGGGAAGTGCATGTTCCGCAGGGAGTCTCACTGAGAGTGACATTTTAAAAGCTTATTACCCCGATCAACCAGAACGGTGGAGCCAAAGTTTACGAATTTCATTCGGTTATCAAACTACACGAGAAGACATCGATCAATTTATCCAAAGTTTAAAGAAAATATCAGAGGGGAAGATCGATTTATGGCTTTCAAAGAAATTGCAGAATTAAAAGGATTCAATCGTACATTTAGTGTGAGCCCAGAGGCACGTCCATACACTTTACGTGATAATGGCTTTACTGACACAAAAAGTGGGAACTTTATTTATAAAAGAGCACTAGACTCTACACATAAACAAGGTCTTGTATTAAAAGTAACTGTTGATAAAGATCTAAAAGGACTTAAAATATCAACAGTGAACGAAAAAGGTCTAACTGCCGTAGATATTTCAAAATTAGATAATAATAGCATGATCGTTGAAAAAGTGAATTTTATCTTTGATGGCTTTGTTGACCGTAATGTATTAAACGAAAAATAAAAACAAAAATAAAAGTTATAGAAAGGAAATGACAATGTCAGATAACAGCAATACTAGAGTTGTCGTAGGAATGAGTGGCGGTGTGGATTCATCCGTCACAGCATTGCTATTAAAAGAACAAGGTTATGATGTAATTGGGTTATTTATGAAGAATTGGGATGACACGGATGAATTCGGAGTCTGTACTGCAACAGAAGACTATAAGGACGTGGCTTTAGTAGCTGAACAGATTGGAATTCCTTACTATTCTGTAAACTTCGAAAAAGAATATTGGGACCGTGTGTTTGAGTACTTCTTATCAGAATACAAAAAAGGACGCACACCTAATCCAGATGTTATGTGTAATAAAGAAGTGAAATTTAAAGCATTCTTAGATTATGCTTTAGATCTAGGTGCAGATTATGTTGCGATGGGGCACTACGCACAGGTGAAACGTGATTTAGATGGAACCGTTCATTTATTACGTGGGGCAGATAATAATAAAGACCAAACATACTTCTTAAACCAATTATCACAAGAACAATTACAGAGAAGTTTATTCCCATTAGGGCATTTACAAAAATCAGAAGTACGTGAAATTGCTGAAAAAGCAGGCTTAGCAACAGCTAAGAAAAAAGATTCTACTGGAGTTTGTTTCATTGGAGAACGCAACTTTAAAGAATTCTTATCAAATTACTTACCGAACAAACCGGGTAGAATGATGACACTTGACGGAGAAGTTAAAGGTGATCATTCAGGTTTAATGTACTATACTATCGGTCAACGCCAAGGCTTAGGAATTGGTGGGGGCGGCGATTCAAACGAGCCATGGTTTGTCATTGGTAAAGATACTGAAACACAAACTTTATATGTTGGTCAAGGATATCATCATGAAAACCTATACTCTGATTACTTAGAAGCATCAGATTTAAGTTTCACTAGTCCTTTACCAGTGGACGGAACATTTGAATGTACAGCGAAATTCAGATACCGTCAACAAGACGTTGAAGTTAAAGTTGAGATCGATGCTGAAGCAGATTTTGCTACAGTTTACTTTAAAGAACCTGTTCGTGCAATTACACCAGGTCAAGCGGTAGTCTTCTATGATGGAGACGAATGTTTAGGTGGCGGAACGATTGATGCTGCATTCTCAAACAGCCAAAAAAGACAATACGTATAAGTAATAGACTGAAGAAGGTCAGAGTGATTCGTCACTCTGAACTTTTTTAATACCATAATATATTCGACTATTAAAGGTTAAGTAGTTTTTATTTTATTCGAAAAGAGTGTTAACAAGAATTTCATCGCCGGCATTCAAATTATTTCGAATCACATGCTCAAAATAATTAAGTGAACACAACCTTTATAAGACAAATAGCACTCAAAGAAGTTCGTGTGAGAACAACTTTGAGTGTTTTTTTACTATTCTTTAATTAAAATTCATCTTGATATAAATATGATAGGGCATATTGGACATACAATTCTGCGCTAACTTTTAAAGATTCCTCGACCACATTGATACAAGCATGGTAGTGAGGGTAGTCTGAGCCTTTAGAGATGTTGCGTGTTCCGACTGTCGCAAAGGCACTATTAATATAGTTCGTGTACTCACCAAAATCTTTGCCTCCCATTGTTGGTGGAAAGTCTCCGACTGAATCTTCACCGAATGAATTTCTTGCAATCGATTGAACTAACTGAGCGCTTTGTGTTTCATTAATTACAGAATCTAATAATCGATGATACTTAAATTTAACTGTACCACCATACATCGCTGCAGTTCTTTCAGCATAGCGCTTCATTTCTATTTCTACGATATCACGAGTTTTAGCATCAAAGGTTCGTACGGCACCTTCAAGCTTAGCATTCTCGGCAATGATGTTAAAAGGCACACCAGCCTCTACTTTACCAACATTTAAGACAGTTGCTTCCATCGGATCAGTCGCTCTAGAGGTAATGGTTTGGATATGTGCAATGTACTGAGACACCATCACTATTGCATCTTTAGTCATACGTTAACTAGAAAAATCTAAAAAATACCTCCAGTTAACCACCAATTCCCTCACAGAATTCCATCTTCTACACCATAATCAGATTTAAAAACATGTACGGATTATGATATGATACATGAGTTAGAAAAATTATAAGGAGGTGAAGTAAATGTCTCAAGGAGAAGAGTTAGTTGTCGGTGTCGTAGAAGCGATTTTTTTTGAGAATCCGTCGAATTTCTATAAAGTTGTCCGCATTAGCGTTGATCAAGATGAAACAGACTTACTGTTAGATGAAGAATTAGTCATTACGGGTATGTTTGCTTCACTTCATCTCGATACGGAATATCAATTTTTTGGAAAATTAACGAATCATCCCAAATACGGAGAACAGTTTGCTGTAACAAGGTATCAACAAAAAGCGCCGACATCTTACGAAGGGCTCGTTGACTATTTATCAAGTAGCCGCTTTAAAGGCATCGGGAAAGTATTAGCAGAACGCATTGTTGATGAATTAGGCCAAGATGCCATTGATACGATTATATCAGACTCGAATGCCTTGAAAGATGTCACAGGTTTATCAAAAGCGAAAGCAGAAAACTTACGCGAAGGGCTACTACGCCATCAAGGGACTGAGCGTATATTTATGCAATTAAGCGAATGGGGCTTTGGTCCAGCCTTATCAGATAAAATATACCGTGCATATGAAAGTGAAACGATTACTTTAATAAAAGAGAATCCATATAAATTAATTGAAGATGTTGATGGTATTGGCTTTAGTAAAGCAGACCAGTTAGCAGAACAATTAGACTTTGATGCTGAGGATATTAATCGGATTGTCTCAGGGATTTATGTATCTGTATTAGAGTTATCAAATAGCGATGGAGATACGTATGTTCCTGAAGAAGTGGCTAAGAAAAATGGACGAAAATTATTAGAGTCGAGCCGAAGATACTTAATTTCTGATGAGTTATTGGAACGAGCAGTAGAATTAGCCGTACAAAACGAACAGTTAATGCGTTTAGTTGATAATTTAATGATACCAAGCTTATATTATGCTGAATTAAATATTGTTAAGAAAATCGATAATTACTATCAGTATGAACAAATTGAACGCTTTGAAGAAGATGAAATCGATGAGGCGATTGAAGAAGTCGTTAAAATCAGTGGAATTAATTATGATGAGAGTCAACGACAAGCCCTGAAAACATCCATTCAATCCCCAATTTCAGTGATAACTGGTGGACCGGGGACTGGCAAGACGACTTTAATTAAAGGTATTATCTTGTTGCATTCAATCTTACATGACTATGATTTAGAACAAGCAACAAAAAAGGTGGATGAAAATCCAGTGTTACTTGCAGCACCTACAGGGCGAGCAGCCAAACGAATGCAAGAAACAACCGGCTTACCAGCTTCTACCATTCATCGACTGATTGGCTTTAATCGTGATTCTCAGGTTGATGAATTTTATGCAGCTGAATTAGAAGGTTCACTACTAATTGTCGATGAAATGTCGATGGTTGATACTTGGTTGATGAATTGGCTTGTCCAAGCGATTCCATATCATTTACAAGTTGTATTAGTAGGGGATAAGGACCAGTTGCCTTCAGTAGGACCAGGAAAAGTCTTTAGTGACTTGATTGAATCAGATGTTTTACCCGTACTTCGTTTAGAAAAAATCTACCGTCAAGCACAAAATAGTACCATAATTGATTTGGCACATAAGATTCGACAAGGTATTTTACCAGATGATTTCTTAATGAAGCAACATGATCGGTCATTTATTCAAGCGCCGGCACAACAAATTGGTCATGTGGTACAACAAATTATTGTAGCGGCTAAGAAAAAAGGCTTTGATGCAACAAACTTACAAGTACTCGCGCCTATGTATAAAGGACCAGCCGGCATTAATGCACTCAATACTTTATTGCAAGAATTATTAAATCCACCCAAACCGAGAAAACGCGAAATAAATCATTTTGATTCTGTTTTCAGAGTAGGAGATAAGGTATTGCAACTAGTAAATAACTCCGAAGATGGTGTATATAACGGAGATATTGGACGCATTGAGTCGATACATTTTAAGAAAGAGACGGCTTCAAAAGTAGAAGAAATCACCGTATCTTTCGATAATGTTGAACTTGTATATAAGAAATCTGATTTAGATCAACTGACATTAGCGTATTGTACATCGATTCATAAAGCGCAAGGGAGTGAATACCCACTCGTTATCTTGCCGTTAGTCGATATGTTCTCTCGATTACTTCAAAAGGATATCCTATATACAGCAATTACACGGGCACAGTCTAGCTTAATTATGCTTGGGAATCCAGATAGTTTTTACAAAGCTGTGACAAGCGAAAAAGAACCCCGTAAAACCTTCTTAAGGGATTTATTAATGGTTCAATTTGACAAAGAAGCGTCCGAAGATGAGGACGATGAAGCGGAAGAACAGACTAAAGAAGAAGAACCGAGTCAACAAACTCCAGAAGCAGAAGCGATTCAAATGGAGTTAGAAGAACAAATTGAAGAACCTTTAGAATTGAGGGAAGCGACGATTAACCAAATTGATCCAATGATTAATATGGATGGTGTTACACCTTATGATTTTATGTCTTCAACAAATTAAAATACAAAAGAGAGTCACTGAATTCGTTCCATTAGGAATTCAGTGACTCTCTCTTTTTAAATTTAGTTATTATCGACTGCTTTTCCTTGTAGATAGAATGCTTGCATATCTTCTTCAGGAACCATACTCCCACCAGTTGCCCAAGCAATATGAGTGGCTTGGCCTAACTTCGATTGTAGTTGATGATTCGCTAAGAAAGCTTGACCTGAATCGGTCGTTAGCATGCGAACCGCACCCACAACACCTGCCAGGGCAGCAGGTTCAAGCGAAATTGCTTCTAAATCAATCATTTTACCTAGTAGACGCATTGATTCGTCTTCTTTAAGGGTGTAACCAGCATCGAAGTAATATTGCATGATGCGTGAGATAAGCCCGGATGTACGAGGTACGGCTAAACCATCCATAATTGTACGAGATTCAATACCGAACGCGTCTACTGTGACACCGTCAAATTCTTTAGTAGCTAAACCTAAAAGCATTGAAGGCATTTGAGTCGGTTCAGCAAAGATACAATGAACATGATCACCATAAATTTGTTTTAAACCAAAACTAATCCCACCAGGACTTCCACCGATCCCACAAGGTAAGTAGACAAATAAAGGATGTTCAGCATCAACTTTAATATTGGCTTCTTCTAATTGTTTTGCTAAACGATTGGCAGCAACTGTATAACCGAAAAACAATTCAATCGAATGCTCATCATCAACAAAGTAAGACGTTGGATCGCTTAAAGATTCCGCTCTTCCTTGGTTAACAGCTTCCGTAAAGTTTGTTTTATGCTCAACGACATTTACTCCTCTTGAACGCAATAAATCTTTTTTCCATTGTTTCGCTTCAGTTGACATATGAACTGTGACATTAAAGCCTAATTTAGCTCCCATCACGCCCACACTAATGCCTAAATTACCAGTTGTTCCAACCATAATTTTATGTTGAGCGAAGAATTCATTGAATTCGTCGTTTAAGAATTTTTCATAATTATCTTCAATTGATTCAAGTAAACCATTTTCTAAAGCAAGTGTTTCAGCATGTTTTAATACTTCGTAGATTGCACCCCGAGCTTTGATTGTTCCAGCAATGGGTAGGGTATCATCACGTTTTAATAAAAGTTTTCCTTCGATAGTTGTATGATAAGTATCTTCTAGATATTCTTTCATTGTATTAATTTCAGTAAATTCGGATTCAATTAAACCATCATTGATGGCTGTTTCTGGAAAAGCTTTGATAATGAAAGGAGCAAAGCGTTTTAACCTTGCCTCTGCATCATCAACATCTTTTTTTGAATAAGGAACTTTCTCAGTAGCTTCAGCAAAGGGGATTTTTAAATCATTTTCCCAAAAAACAGGTTGGGATGTTTGGATATTCTTGAATAATTCAGTTTCTAAGTATTCTTGTTGTAAAATTTCATTCATAACTTTAAAACACAACTCCTTCTAGTTAGGTAAATAAAATGGATAAGTTGATAAGGCCAGATCAATATTTACTGGCTTTTGAGGTATGACTTCTCCATCAACTTGACCTCTAATTGGATCAGTGATTTTTAATTGTAATTGTTGCCCCGTGTATCGATCTATATTATCAGATTCATTTGTTTTCTTTGTTATTAACACTTTTATCAATAAATCAAAAATTGCTGATAATTTTATATCACGATAAATGACGAGTGCAATTTCATTATTTTTTGGTCTCGTTAACTGGTCGATATTAATCCCACCACCTACAGTAGGGGAATTTAATATTCCAGCTAAACTAACATCATCATAGTGAAACTGATGATTATCAATACTTCCTGATACGGCAAAATGACGCACGCTATTTAAACTTAACAGTACTGCCAATAAGTACGAAAGTTTTCCAAGACCTATTTTTGGTAAAAAAGAATTTTTAATAAGATTTTGAGCTCGGAAATTGACCTCAGCATCGAAGCCAAAGCCCATATTATTTAAGACGACACCTTGTCGTTTAGTAATGTGGTTATTGTAAGTGAATATTGGAATTGGAACGGGCTTTTCTGAGAATAACATCGTTTCAATGATTTCTCTGACTGATAGTCCTTTTTGCCAGCTTCGATAAAAATCATTCCCAGTTCCAGCAGGTACATAAGTGACTGGGATATCAGCTTGGTTCTTGTATAAAGTTTGAACTACTTCATGTAATGTACCGTCTCCACCTACAACGACTAAATAGTCCTGATATTCTTTGTGACCACGATTAACTAGCTGTTCAGTTAAAACTTCGGCATGGGTCGAATAGTCAGTTAGATAAGTAATGTATTCCATTTGGAAACTGTCCAATTCAGTATGGACTTTTTTTAAGATAGTATTCCCATCTCCGCCACCCGCTTCAGGATGACATATTATATGTACGCGATTTGTCATAGAGCACCTCGTTATTTCTTTATCAATTTGAATTTAAACACTAAGGATGATTATACTCAAAGTTATTCATTTAATAAAGAATTACTTCTATTGTCATATTTTGTTGTGGATTTGACAATAGGATTTTAATAAGAGTTAAATAAAAAAAGTGATTCTATTCTCATAGTTTCTCATAAAATATGATACAATAAGGCTGAATAAATATTGAGAAGTTAAGGAGTGTATATATGTCTTACAAAATGCTTGTCTTGGATATTGACGATACTTTATTAAATAGTAATCACGAAATTAGTTCGGTGACGAAAGAAAGATTATTGCAATTCCAAGAGGATGGCTTTATCTTGGTGCTAGCAACTGGGCGTCCAACTAAATCAGCGGTTGAAAAGGCTCAAGAACTGTTACTAGATCAACATAAATCACATGCGATTTCATTTAATGGGGCAGTAGTTACAAGCATGGAAGATGCGCAAGAACTATTTAGTCAACGAATGGACTTCGATGAACAAAAAGAATTGGTTCAATATATTCATGATACAGGTTTAGCATTAATCGCTTACGGTGATAATGAAGTATATCTCAGTCGGGAAAATGATTACAGTCATATTGAAGGTGAATTAACTGGGCTAGAAACAATTTATGACAGTGACTATGCCAATAATTTAGAATCAGAAGAATTAAAATTTATCGCCGTTGGCGATCCAGACATCGTCGCAAAACACAACGAGGAACTCCAAGGAAAATTTGGTAAAGCAACGAATGCAGCTACATCAAAAGATTACTTCCTAGAATTTATGCACCGTGATGTTTCTAAAGGTTTAAGTTTACAAAGACTTTGTGACCATATCGGCATTGATATTAGTGAAGTTGTAGCAGTTGGTGATGGGAATAATGATGCGCCAATGATTGAAGCTGCAGGAATTGGTATTGCTATGGGGAATGCATCAGACTATCTGAAAGGTATTGCAGATGATGTGACTGGAACAAATGATGAAGATGGCGTTGTTCAAGTTATCGATAAATACTTTAACTAAGAATCAATCTATACAGCTCATTTATAGTTGACATTAATTAGGCTAATTATGTATAATATAGACGATTTGAGACCATATCAGACTTAATGACAGAGACGTTTCGGTTGGTGGAAGAAACGACAAGGATGATGCTCCTCATGTATAACTAAGTGAAAATTTAGCGTAAGTCGGCGTTAACGGCAATTGAGATATAAGAACTTGAGTTGTTATAAGCGAGGTGGTACCGCGATTGTCGCCCTTGCATATAACAGCTCTTTTATTATTTTAAAGGGGTGTTTGGATGAAACAATTAACAAGTGCAGAAATTAGAGATTTATTTTTAACATTTTATAAAGATAAAGGTCATGATGTCCGTCCGAGTGCATCGCTAATACCAGTGAATGATCCAACTTTACTGTGGATTAACTCAGGTGTTGCAACGCTTAAGAAGTATTTTGATGGAACTGAAACGCCAGAAAATCCAAGAATTACAAATTCTCAAAAGAGTATTCGTACGAATGACATTGAAAATGTTGGTGTAACAGCAAGACACCATACTTTATTTGAGATGTTAGGGAACTTTTCAATCGGAGATTACTTCAAAGAAGAAGCGATTGAATGGGCTTGGGAATTCTTAACAGGAGAAAAATGGTTAGCATTCGATCCAGAAAAATTATTCGTCACTTATTATCCAGAAGATACTGAAACAAAAGAGTTATGGGAAGCTATTCCAAACTTTGATAACTCACACTTAGTTCCAGTAGAAGATAACTTTTGGGATATTGGTGCTGGACCTTGTGGCCCGGATACAGAAATTTTCTATGACCGTGGTGAATCGTATAACAATCTAGCTGAAGACGATCCAGAAAATTATCCTGGTGGGGAAAATGAGCGTTGGTTAGAAATTTGGAACTTAGTGTTCTCTGAATTTAATCATATGCCAGATGATACTTATGTACCACTTCCACATAAAAACGTCGATACTGGGATGGGCTTAGAGCGTTTAGTATCAGTGATTCAAGATACACCAACGAACTTTGAAACAGATTTATTCATGCCAATTATTGAGAGAATCGAAACGTTAACTGATGGCGTTAAATATAGCGAAAGTAATGAAGGAAAAGTCAGCTTCAAAGTTATCGCAGACCATATACGTGCGGTAGCATTTGCGATTAGTGATGGCGCGTTACCATCGAATGAAGGCCGTGGCTATATTATTCGTCGCTTAATTCGCCGTAGTGTGATGCATGGTCGTCGTTTAGGAATCACAACTTTATTCTTAAGTGACTTAGTCCCAACAATTACAGAAATCATGGGTGGCTACTACGCTGAACTTAATGAGAAGCTGGATTTTGTTCAAACAATTATTAAAAATGAAGAAGAACGATTCCACGAAACAATTGGCGACGGTGAGTTACAGTTAGAAAATATCTTGGCTCAATTGACTGAAGAAGGTAAGACAGTTGTATCTGGAGCGCAAGCTTTCCAATTATATGACACATTTGGTTTCCCATTAGAATTAACTGAAGAGATGGCATTAGAAAACAAATTTACTGTAGATAATGACGGCTTCGAAGTTGAGATGGAAAAACAACGTGAGCGTGCAAGAGCAGCAAGATCAACTGAAGAAAGTATGTCAGTGCAATCAGAGGCTCTACAAGGTGTTACGACTGAATTTGAGTTTGTTGGACACAGCCAATTATCAAGCAATGCGACTATCAAAGCGATCATTAAAGATGAAGAGAGTTTAGACCATCTTCCAATTGATGAAGAAGCTTGGGTATTCTTTAATCGCAGTCCATTCTATGCTGAAATGGGTGGACAAGTAGCGGATTCAGGTGGAATTTACGACGGCAGTGAATTAATTGCGGAAGTAAATGACGTACAAAAAGCACCTAACGGCCAATACATGCATAAAGTGAAACCGTTGAGTATGCGTCTAAATGAAGGCCAATCATATACGCTAGTCGTAGATGGTAAGACTCGCCTGAAAACAAACCAAAACCATACCGCAACTCACTTATTACACCAAGGACTAAAGACAATCTTAGGAGAGCATGCGAATCAATCAGGTTCATACGTTGGGCCAGACCGCTTACGCTTTGACTTCTCACACTTTGGTAAAGTCACTGACGAAGAATTAAAACAAATTGAACAATATGTAAATGACTTTATTCAAAATGCCGTCGACGTTGATATTAACGAAATGCCAATTGATGAAGCGAAAGCTTTAGGCGCAATGGCATTGTTCGGTGAGAAATACGGCGATGTCGTTCGTGTTGTAAACATTGGGAATGAATCCATCGAACTTTGTGGGGGAACACACGTATCGAATACAAATGATATTGGTACCTTCAAATTAGTGAGTGAATCAGGAATTGGTGCAGGTATTCGTCGTATCGAAGCTCTTACAGGGCAAGCTGCGATTGAATACTATCAAGAAAAAGAAGCAATGTTACAAGCTGTTCAAGCTGAATTGAAAGTACAACAAACGCAACAACTTCTACCTCGTATTCACCAATTACAAGAAGAGTTGAAAGAAGCGCACTCAAAAGTTGAATCACTATCTGCAAAATTATTACAAGAAGAGTCAGGTAATTTATTCAATGAGACTGAAGAAGTTGAAGGCATCACTTTTGTAAGTGTCGTTCAAGAAAATCAATCAGCAGACGGCTTACGTCAATTAGGAGATGTTTGGCGTGAAAAACAAGCATCAAATATTCTAGTGGCTGTTTCTAACCAAGATGATAAAGCGACTTTATTAGTCTTTGTTGATGATGAAACTGTCGCAAAAGGAACAAAAGCCGGAGACATTATTAAACCATTAGCTAAATTAATTGGCGGTGGCGGTGGTGGACGACCACAAATGGCTCAAGCTGGAGGGAAAAACCCAGCAGGTATTCAAGATATGATTAGTGCAATCCCTGAGGCAATAAAAGCAACAATTAAAGAAGCATAAGTTTACTTGAGAAAGAACAGATAGATTGTATTGAATAAATCGTTTACAATGCCATCTGCTCTTTCCTTGTGCTTTTTAGCTTTGATTGTGACAATTCCTTTACAAATTATAGCTTGCGAAGGAATTTACTAAGTAATTATACGCAAAGTATGTTAGAATGTTGTTAACTCGAAGTACATCGCAAAAGATCTAAGATCGATGACTTTACAGATATGAAAGGTTTGGTGAAAGCGATGCAATCATTAGATGAAACAATACTATTCAAACTGGACGATATTAATAAACGCACAGTAAGAGAAACATTGGAGATAGTCTATAGTGCACTTGAAGAAAAAGGGTATGATCCAATTAATCAAATAGTTGGTTATTTACTTTCAGGAGATCCTGCATATATCCCTCGTCACCGCGATGCACGTAACTTAATACGTCGTCATGAACGAGATGAAATTATGGAGAAGTTAGTAGAATTCTATCTAACACAAGAAGAGAGTTAATGAGCAAATATCAAAGAGCTATGGGTCTAGATGTTGGTTCAAAGACAGTCGGAGTCGCACTCAGTGATTTACTTGGCTGGACTGCCCAAGGGTTAGAAACGATTAGAATTGATGAAGATGCGAATGAATTTGGAATTGAACGTCTGAGTGAAATTATTAAATCAGAGAATGTCAATACAGTTGTCATTGGATTTCCAAAGAATATGAATAACTCCATTGGTCCAAGAGCAGAGGCTTCCATGAGATACGGTGAACTTGTTAAAGAGCATCATCCAGACGTAGAGGTCGTGTATCAAGATGAGCGATTAACAACTTCTCAAGCAGAAAAGATGTTAATTAACGAGGGAAATGTTTCCCGTAAGAAACGCAAAAAAGTTATTGATAAAGTCGCAGCAGTCATCATTTTACAAAACTATTTAGATTCAAAACCACAACTATGATTTAAGGAGATTACTAAATATGGAAAACGAACACAATCATGAGCACCACAACGAACATGAATATATTACAATCTTTGACGAAGAAGGAAATGAAACGCTACACGAAATTTTATTTACTTTCGATTCAGAAGATTTCCAAAAAAGCTATGTTTTAGTTTATCCAGCTGGAACAAATGAGGAAGAAGATGTTGAATTACAAGCATTTTCATACACAGAAGCTGAAGATGGATCAACAGGAGCTTTACAACCAATCCAATCTGAAGAAGAATGGGATATGGTTGAGGAAGTTCTTAATACATTCTTGTTAGATGAAGATGAGTAATTTAAGATAACAGAATGATTTACAATACGTCACACTTTTACCTTATGGTAGATGTGTGATGTTTTTGTAATAGAAGTATTATGGTAATAGTAATGCTTATTTGTTATAATCTTTCAATAAAATGTTCTACATAAAGGAGAAACTATGTCAAAAGAATCTTGGGAAGATATTAAACTACGCGCCAAGGAAACTGAGACCGAAAGAGTGAAAGAGCGATTGTGGACAAACCGAATCGTTCGCATTATTATTTTACTAATTGTGTTAATTGTATTGGGTACGGCTATATTTGGTTATTTCTATGTAACGAGAGCATTAAGTCCGGTGAATTCGGATAATGATCAACTTGTAGAAGTGACGATACCCTTTGATAGTACTTCAGATGATGTCGCGAATATACTTGAAGATAATGGGATTGTCCGTCATGCGGATATCTTTGGAATTTATATGAAAGCCAATAATGAAGAAGCACTTCAAGCAGGTCATTATGAATTTTCACCATCGATGGATGCACAACAAGTTCTAACGACGATTCAAGAAGGCGGGGAACCAATCTTTGTTGATGCGGATACAACCATCACAGTGATTGAAGGAGCAACTATTGACGAAATTGCTACCCTAGTTAACGAGAATACAGCAATTACAGAAGAAGAGTTTATGGATACTGTTCAAGATGAGGAATTCATAACAAATCTTCAAAGCCAATTCCCATCACTTTTAGAAGAAGTGACGCAATTAGAAGGCTTAAAATATACTTTAGAGGGTTACTTATTCCCAGCAACTTATGATTACTTTGCTGGAATGACGGCGCAAGAATTAATTACAGAAATGGTGAGTGCTGCGAATTTAAATTATCAACGATTAGTGGATGATTTAACGAATACGTACCTTTCTTATCATGAAGTATTATCACTTGCATCAATTATTGAACGAGAAGCAATTACGGAAGAAGATCGTGGTATTGTTTCAGGTGTGTTCTATAATCGTCTAGAAGTAGGTATGCCACTTCAATCGGATGTAACGGTCTTATATGCTTTAGGTGAGCATCGAGAATTTGTAACTTATACAGACTTAGAAGTAGATTCGCCATATAACTTATACATGTATGACGGATTAACACCCGGTCCGATTGGAACACCAAGTTACCAAGCGATTGTTGCTGCAATCTATCCTACATGGAATGATTATTATTACTTCGTGGCTGATATTGATACGCAAGAAATATATTATTCAAGCACAATTGAAGAACACGACGCGTTAGTTGAAGAATTTGTGAATAGTCGACAAGCTTCCATCGAAGCAGAAGCCGGCGAAGATGAAAGTACAACAGATGAAGAAGCTGCAGAGATTGAGGAAACTGAGGAAGTTGTTGACGAACCAGTTGAGTAAGACTGAAACTCAATTTGTCAGTTATAATTAAACATAGAAAGCGAGATTGTTTATGGGGACGAAACCAGTAGTAATTGGCGTTTCCGGTGGTTCAGGAAGTGGAAAATCGAGTGTAAGTAGCCGAATATTAGAAACTTTTGAAGGACTATCAGTAATGTTGTTACAACAAGATTATTATTATAAAAATCAAAGTGACCTTCCACTAGAAGAGAGATTGAAGACAAATTATGATCATCCATTAGCATTTGATAATGATTTATTTTACAATCATCTGGTGACATTAATTGAAGGTGGTTCAATTGAGAAACCAATTTATGATTTTACAAATCATACACGCAGTAATGAAACGGAATATGAAGTTTCACGTGATGTTATAATCGTTGAAGGAATTTTAATATTAGACGATAAACGTATCCGAGACTTAATGGATATTAAAGTGTATGTAGATACTGACGACGATATTCGCTTGGCTAGACGAATCCTTCGTGATATTAATGAACGAGGTAGAACGGTTGAGTCAGTGATTAAGCAATACGTAGAGGTCGTGAAACCGATGTTCCATCAATTCATTGAACCTACGAAACGTTATGCTGATATCATCGTGCCAGAAGGTGGCTACAATCAAGTTGCGATTGATTTATTAACAACGAAGATTGGAACAATCTTGAATCAAAAATAATTACATAAACGATCGTGATTAGCGGTAAATTACGATCGTTTATTATTCTTTTATATAAAAATAAAAATTTAGATTGAAAAATAGTAAATAAAGTGCTATCTTATTTCTATCGTTTCAAGAAGGAGAGAATAACATGGATCAAAAAGTCTATCCAATGACTTTATCAGGTAAAGAAAAATTAGAACAAGAATTAGAAGATTTAAAAGTCAATAAACGTAAAGAAATTATTGAACGTATTAAAATTGCAAGAAGCTTTGGGGATTTATCAGAGAACTCTGAGTATGAATCAGCTAAAGATGAGCAAGCTTTTGTGGAAGGTCGTATTTCAAGTATTGAAAATATGATTCGTTTCGCAGAAATTATTGATGATAAAGACGTTGCTAAAGACGAAGTTTCATTAGGTCGTAAAGTGACGTTTGTTGAAGTACCAGATGGCGACGAAGAAACTTATACAATTGTTGGTAGTGCAGAAGCTGACCCATTAGAATATAAAATTTCTAATGACTCACCGATTGCCCAAGCAATTTTAGGTAAAAAATTAAATGATGTTGTTTCGATTCAAACGCCAGGCGGATCTTTTGATGTTAAAATCATCAAAATTGAAGCAGCTGATGAATAGTCTTGCATAGTTAAGTATTAATAAGTCTGTCTTTTTATAAGGCAGACTTATTTTTTTATTGGGAAATGTGAAGTGAAATTCATTTTCTACTTCAGAATCTGTTATACTGATTTTATGGAACAGAGGTGTTTTATGCAAAAATTTTTAAAACAAAACATTTTTATTGTATTTGCGATTAGTCTAGTGCTTATATTATTTGACATCTTTTTAGATTGGAAAATTATAGGTCTTATCGGAGTATCTTTTATACTATTTATTGTCGGATTATTTATTGGAAATCGAATTCTTCGCTTAATAATTTTCGTTGGAGCCTTATTTCTACTCATCTTAAGTTTGCTTATGATTCAATCAGTTTGGGTATTATTATTAGTGATTATCTTGTTTTTAATTTTATTCAGAACTAAAGATGGCAATGAGTTAATTCATTTTAAAAGTGCGTTAATCTTACCTAAGAAGTCTGAAAGTAATTATTTAGGGGTGCAACTCATTGAACCGCAGAGTGAACAGCGAACGATTCTGAATCAAGAATCGATTTTTGATTCATACAGAGAGAAGAAAGTAGACTTTGAATGGGATGATGTCAATATTGTCTTATTCGGAGGTAACCATATCCTAGATTTTGGTAATACAATCTTGCCTCAAGGTGAGACGACGATTGTTATTAGAAAGATGTTCGGTCGTACGCGATTAATTATTCCCAATGACATTGGTGTGAAACTAAACATTAGTACAATTTCAGGCGGAGTAGTATTTGAATCCCAACGCTATTCATTGACAGCGGACAACTTCCGTTGGATGAGTCCAGATTATGGTGACTCAAACCGAAAAGTGAATGTCATTGTATCGGTGACATTTGGAGATGTTGAGGTGATTATTCTATGAATTTTCGTTTATGGACTCATTTATTCTTCTTTCAATTTGTTAGTTTTTCAGCCGTTGTCGTCATCATTTTCGGAATTCTCATTTATGAATTAAATGTGATGACACTGGCAGAAGTGTTTACCGTTGAGTTTTTTAATATTCCAGTGTATTTGATTATTATCGCATTTATCTTAACCATGAGTATCGTGTTAGCGATTATCTTAACCGTTGCACTGAGTTCACCATTTGAACAAATTAGAGCACGAATTAACTGGTTATTATTAGGAAAATATCAAAATGAAATATTCCGTAAAGAATTGCAAGGCGGAAATTGGTTTGATGCTTCAAGACAAACGGCGAAAGATATTAATCGCCTTCGGGACAAGATTGTTAATCTATCGACGGATCTACAAGAATATACGGCAGCACCAGTGTTTGTTGGTGAAGATACTAAAGAAGAGATTATTGAGAAAGAACGTAATCGAATTGCGCGCGAGTTGCATGATTCAGTCAGTCAGCAATTATTTGCTGCGACGATGATGATTTCAGCTATTAGTGAAGTTGCTGAGAGAGAAGAGTTATCGGTAACTAAATCTGTGAAAAAAGTTGAAGAGATTATTGGAAATGCCCAAACTGAGATGCGGGCATTACTCCTTCACTTAAGACCGATTGATTTAGTGGATCAACGTCTCGATCAAGGTATTAAACACTTGTTAGAAGAATTAGATACTAAGATCCCAATGGAAATTCATTGGAATCTCGCACCCGTAAAAGTTGATAGTGGGATTGAAGATCACTTATTCCGAATCGTTCAAGAAGCGATATCTAATACGATGCGGCATGCGAAAGCGAATAAATTTGAAATTTATTTAACTCAAGACAAACATTCAATTCAATTAAAAATTATTGATGATGGGCAAGGGTTTGATGTGAGCACAGCTAAACAAAAAGGTAATTACGGTCTTCGAAATATGGAAGAGCGCGTGAAGAGTTTAGGTGGAATATTGAATTTAATTAGTTCAATTGGTAAAGGAACATCAATCGACATTCAAATTCCCATTTCGAAAAGAGAGGTAAATGTATGATTAAAGTATTATTAGTCGATGATCATGAGATGGTACGTTTAGGGGTGTCATCCTACTTGGATGTCCAACCCGACATCGAAGTGATCGGTGAGGCTGAAAATGGGCTCATGGGTTATCACAAAGCATTAGAAGATAAACCAGACATCATCTTGATGGATTTGGTGATGGAAGTCATGGATGGAGTAGAAGCGACTCAAAAAATTATGGAAGAGTGGCCAGAAGCCAAAATTATTATTGTGACATCTTTCATCGATGACGAAAAGGTCTATCCTGCGATTGAAGCTGGCGCTAAGAGTTATTTATTAAAAACGTCTTCTGCCAGTGAAATTGCGGATGCTATCCGTGCGACTTACGAAGGGGACACGGTGATGGGACCTGAAGTTACAAGTAAGTTGTTAGAATATGAAGATAAATCCAGACAAAAACAAGCGCACGATGATTTAACCAATCGTGAATTAGAAGTATTATTATTAGTTTCAAAAGGGTATACAAATCAAGAAATTGCAGATGAGCTATTCATCACGCTAAAAACAGTAAAAACACATGTTTCGAATATCTTATCTAAACTTGAAGTAAATGACCGCACACAAGCAACTATCTATGCTTACCAGCATGAGCTCGTATAAGCAATTCAATTTATTCAAGCAGAATACTGGTTATTATAATAAAAATCATTTATACTCAAAGCATAGTGATAATAAAAGGAGGAAGTGGCTATTTATGCCACGCACATATATATGGAATTAATTGTTGAAGATAAAGCAGTCAAATGGTTTGAAGAAGAAGTTGGAAGAGCTGAAGGTGCAGGAATTCGCTTTAAAACAATGATCTACGGAAGTAGTCCAGTACAAGATTCATTTGCTTTACAAGTTGAGCCTACCGAGCCACATTCACCAATTGTTACATTTACTTCTGATAATGGCTTATTATTCTTTATTGAAAAAGACGATGAGTGGTTCTTTAAAGAACATGACTTAGTAGTTTCTTTTAATAATGAATTAAATGAACCAAAATACATTTACCGTAAAGACGGTGTGGATTTAAACTAGGACCAAATTAGTAAATAAAATTTATAGCTATCGTTAGCACATAATCAGCTAATGGTAGCTATTTTGTTGTTGCTTTATATGATAAATCGGTATAAGATAGCTATTCGGCGATTTTTACAATAAGATGCAGTAAAGAAAAGGGGAATGTAGTTTATGACTCAGAACAATTTGCATGATTATGAGAAAGAATTTGCTAAAGAAGCGGAATATTTAGACTTTGTATATAAGAAAATGTTACAAAGTAGAGATAGCCTCGATGCATTTGTTAAAGAAGCTCGTGAAGACGGGCTGGCTTTTGTTCAAAAGATGTCCGAAGATGTTCGGGTCGATTTTAGTAGTTTTTCTGATAATATGGACACTTTCTCAACAATTGAGATGAAGAACCGCGAGATAGATCAAATGAATTCACGGATTATCTCAGCTGAAAAATTATTGGAAAATGTCAAACGGTCATTGGATGCTCCCTATTTTGGTAAAGTGGACGTTGATTTTCTAGAGGATGAAGAAGCAGAGTCATTCTACATTGGTATTAATAGTTTTGATGATGATAATTACGCAAAGTTTGTCTATGACTGGCGTTCACCAGTCGCAGAGTTATTCTATAATAATACAACTGGCGAGTCTGCTTATGAAGTCAGTGGCAACATGATTGAAGTAGAAATTGATAAACGTAGACAATTCGTTATCGATAAAGATACTTTATTGAAGTTTTTCGATACTTCGGTGTCGATTCAAGATGATGTGTTACTAGAAGCTTTAGAACAAGATAGTTCTAGTTTGATGCAAGATATCACATCAACCATTCAAAGTGAGCAAAATGTCATTATTCGAGATACGAAACATCCGATCATTCTAGTCAATGGAGTGGCTGGGAGTGGGAAAACTTCTACGATTATGCAACGGATTGCATATTTACTCTACTCATTTCGTAAAGAAATCACCTCTGATAATATTTTAATTTTATCTCCGAATGAGCATTTTGTATCGTATATATCTAATGTGCTTCCATCATTAGGTGAGAAAACGCCATTGAATATGACGCTTTTACAATTTGTAGGGAGACACTTGTCAATGGAATTAGAGGATGAACAAACGTATTTTAACCGTATTAGTAGTCACGAGGTTCCGAAGCAAACAGAGATTATTCGAAGTGCTTCCTTTATTGATTTTATTAATGAGTCAGAAGAGTTAATTTTACAACATATGGATTTCTTTAATCCAGTCTTACGTAAAGACAAAGAAATTGTTTCGACTGAAAAGATCTTAAAAGCTTTTGAACAGACGCCTGATAGCTCGCCGTTAATTGCACGTATTCAAGCGACGCGACAATTATTATCAAGTAATTGGGAGAGACGAATGACTAAATTGGCTCAAAAACCAAACGTGATTGACCGAGTGATGTCATTACCTGAATCTTTACAGCAAAAGTTCTTTAAAGAGCTGATTACGGATGATTCACCTCAAACGATAAACAAATATGCCAAAAGATATGTTCATATTCAATACAGTCAAGTAACCCGTGATGTTCGTGGTTTAGCTTGGATCAATTTGCAAGGTATTTTTGAAAAAATTTACTTTGCGTATACACAAGAAGTTTATCAATTTAATCCGGATGGCATATTAAACATAGATGAAGCTGTTGTATTTATTTACATTTATAATCGTTTCATCGAAAAGTTATCACTAACCAATATGCGATTTGTACTTGTGGATGAAGTTCAGGACTATACAGAAGCACAAATTCGCTTATTAGTGAGCTTGTTTCCTAAATCAGCGTTTACCATGGTAGGGGATGAGAACCAAGCGATATTTAATGCGAATATCAAATTCCAAGATATTATCAATAATTTCTCAGCCCGTTCAGAAAATGTTGAGTTATATCAATTGGTGAATAGCTACCGCTCAAGCGGATCCATTACGCGCTTATTCAATCGACTCGCAACTAATAACGATGAATGGGAAATTGTTCCGATTCGTCCGGCCGGAAATGAACCTAAAATTATTAAGGTTGAGACAAAAGCTGATAATATAAAATTATTAGAAGAGATTCACCAAGAACTAGATGGGAAAGCATTAACATTGATTACAAAAACAATGGTTGAGGCTGATGAACTGGAACAATTACTAGGCCAAGAACTGTTGGATCGATTAAATCTAACTATTATCCCAATTAGTTTATCCAAAGGGTTGGAATTTGATAACGTCTTGATTCATAATGCATCAAACGATAATTATCATACGCAACGTGATAAGCGAATTTTATACACTGCGAGTTCTAGAGCAATGAAAAATCTATATATTACTTTTTCAGATTCGTTGACTGAGTTTCTACAAGCATAAAAACGAATACTTAAAGACATAAAAAAAGACGACAAGTGATCCAAATTTGGATTTCTTGTCGTCTATTTGTATTAATTAAATGATGCCACGTGCAATCAATGATTCAGCAATTTGTACTGAGTTTGTAGCAGCACCTTTACGTAGATTATCTGCAACAACAAATAAGTTTATGCCATTTTCTACCGAGTCATCACGACGAATACGACCAACATATACGTTGTCTGTATCTTCAGCAACAGATTGTAATGGATAGTCTAAAGTTTCTGGATTATCGGCAAGAATGACTCCGTCGATATTTCCAATTTCTTCGCGAATTTTCTTAATATCAAATTCTTTTTCTAATTCAATATTGATAGATACACCGTGAGACGTTTTGATTGGAACTCGTACCGCGGTAGCAGAGACAGGTAAGTTCTCAACACCTAAGATTTTACGCGTTTCATCAATCATCTTTTGTTCTTCTTTTGTATTACCATTATCTAAGAAGACATCGATTTGTGGAATCACTGTTTTGTTAATTTCGTAAGGGAAAGTACTTGTTGTACCTTGTTCTAAATCATCAATCCCTTTACGTCCGGCACCTGATACTGCTTGATATGTACTATAAACAACACGTTTGATACCGTAATTTTCTTGTAGTGGTTTCAATGGTACAACGGATTGAATTGTTGAGCAGTTGGGGTTTGCGATTAGTTTATCATCTTTAGATAAGACTCCAGCATTCACCTCAGGGACAACTAATGGAATATTTTTATCCATTCTCCACGCTGAACTATTATCGATGACAGTAATGCCATTACTTGAAGCAATCGGTGCAAAGTGTTTTGATGTTTCTCCACCTGCTGAGAAGATTGCGATTTGAATGGGTGCTGTTAAAGCATCCTCTGTTAGTTCTTGAATAGTAATCTCTTCACCATTGAAGGGGATTTTTTGACCGGCAGATCGACTTGAAGCAAATAAACTTAATTCACTCACTGGGAATTGACGTTCTTCTAATACTTGTATAACTTTACGACCAACTACGCCCGATGCACCTACAACGGCAACATGATATTTTTTACTCATAATTGGCTCCTTTCAATATTGTATGTTAATTTATAATTGAATTATTAAAAAGAGAGATTCCTTTTTAATTTTCAATTTATACCTATTAAACTTAAGCATTATCGCATAAAATGTCAAGTTAAAAATGCTTAGATTTAATAATTGATATTAAAATTTTAATCCTATCTTAATCCTGTTGACATTGTAATTTACCATTGATATAGTATATTTAAGTTAAAGAGGTATTGTGCGAGGCGCGGTTGACAAAAGTACACACACGTGGAAAGGGGATATCGCCGAAACGACTTTCGTTGGGGACTGACTTTAAGAGGTTGGTCACTGTTATTATCAAAGAGCCAAAGTGATAATAAGGTGCAATCAATTACCGGGCAAAAGGATACGTCAACTCAAATCAAGATGGATTGATTAGTGAAAGCGACCACGAACCTTTTGTTCGTAGTCGCTTTTTGTTTACTTTTATTTAAGGAGTGGAAGAATGCATTTAGAACCGTATCAAACGAAGGTGAATAACGAACTGGTTCATTCACATCATAAATATTCAGATTTAGCTCAACAGTATGGAACACCGCTTTATATTTTCGATGAAGAGAGTTTTAGAGATCGCGTGTATCGTTTCAAAGAAGCATTAGAGAATCCTTACTTTGAGACAGAATTATTATTTGCATCGAAGTCTGTTTTGACACTAGCGATTGCAAAATTGATTTCAGAGTATGGTATTGGACAAGATGTTGTTAGTGCAGGGGAGATCTATACTGGAAAGAAAGGTGGCGTTCAGCCATCGAAGATGTACTTTCACGGGAATAACAAATTAGAAGAGGAATTAGCTTTTGCGGTCGATCAAGAAGTTGGAACGATTGTCATCGATAATCGAATGGAAGCTGATAGACTAAATAATATTTTAGAACAAAAAGGGAAAAAGCAACGCGCGTTATTACGCTTAAATCCTGGAGTTGAAGCACATACACACGAATACATTAAAACTGCTAACTTAGATTCAAAATTTGGTGAGAGTGTCTTCGATGACAATATTGAAGACATTATAGAAACTATCTATAACTATGATAATATTGAATTAGCAGGTTTACATTGTCACATCGGTAGTCAAATATTTGATTCAGAATCTTTTATTAAAGCAGCGGATGAAATGTTATTATTTGCTCAACGGATTCAAACGAATTTAAATATTCCAATTAGAGAAATTAATTTCGGCGGAGGCTTTGGCGTCTACTATACCCAAGAGGATAAACCGTTTGATATTGCTGAATTCTTACCGGATTTTATCGAGCATGTTCATGAAAAGTCTACTGAATACGGGATTCAATTAGAGAAGGTGACAATTGAACCTGGAAGATCTTTAGTTAACAATTCTGGAAGTACTTTGTATACGATTGGTGATATTAAGCAGACCGTAGGTGGTAAGAAGTACGCCTTTATCGATGGCGGGATGACTGATAATATCCGTCCTGCTTTATATCAGGCTGAATACGAAGCAGCCTTGCCGAATAAAATTAACGAACCGATTAAAGAAACGTACACCATTGCTGGTAAGGCCTGTGAGAGTGGGGATGTCGTGATTAATAAGATTGATCTTCCTCAAGTTGAAACAGGTGATTTATTACTAGTAAATGGGACAGGGTCGTATAATTATTCTATGGCAAGCAATTATAATCACATTCCCATTCCTGCCATGGTGCATATTGATGGTGAGAAAAGTTACTTAACAGTCAAACGTCAGTCATTTGAAGATATCATAGCAAATAATATTATATAGGAGGATATTTATAATGAGTATTTACGAAGGTTCAGCAGTTGCATTGGTTACCCCATTTATCGAGAACACAAAGGAAATCGATTGGCGCGCATTTGAAAGCCTATTAGACTTTCATTTAGAAAATAATACAGATGCTTTAGTAATCACTGGAACAACGGGTGAGAGTTCAACTTTATCAGATGAAGAGCAAATTGAGTTGATTAAATTTGCTGTAAAACATGCTGAAGAAAAACTTCCAATCATTGCAGGAACAGGTATTAATGATACACGTCACGCTATAAAACTAAGTCAACAAGCTGAGCATGTGGGAGCAGATGCATTACTTATCGTCACCCCATATTACAATAAGGCATCTTACAATGGTATGTTAGCTCACTTCCGAGCGATTGCTGATTCAGTAAACATCCCAATTATTTTATACGATGTTCCCTCTAGAACCGGTACATCATTAACACCAGAACAAGTGGGTATTCTAGCAGAGCATCCAAATATTGTGGCTTTAAAAGATGCGGTAGGTAATTTAGATTATACTCGCGCAGTGCTTGATAATGTGCCAGATGATTTCGCAGTTTATTCAGGGAATGACGATTTAAATTACGATATTATCGCTTTAGGTGGTAAAGGTGCTATCTCGGTAACCGCTAATATCTTACCGAAAGAAGTTCATGATTTATGTCGTCTTGCTTTAGATGGAAATACGGAAGAAGCTCAACAATTAAATTATAAACTTGAAGATATTAACCGTGATTTATTTGATGAAGTGAATCCAATCCCAGTAAAATACTTAGTTCACAAAATGAACCGTTGTGCTTTATCATATCGTTTACCTATGGTCCCACCAAGTGAGGAAAGTGCTGAATTATTAGATACTTACTTAGGCTTAATTGAAAAATACACAATATAGAGAATAGAGGATTGATAAAGTGAATATTATACTAATTGGATCCGATGGCGCTATGGGTAAAGTTGTCACTAATATCTCGAAAGAGTTAGGTCATCAAGTGGTTGCAGGTTTGCAATCAACTGAAGAAACAGAACAACCATTTCCAATCGCTACAAATTTTGATGATTTAACAAAAGTGGTTGAAGAGCTTGAAGTTAAACCAGAAGTGATGATTGATTTTTCAACTCCTCAATTAACGGATGAGTTACTAGCATTTGCAGTGGCTCAAAATCTCCCACTTATGCTTGCAACTACAGGGCAAAGTGAAGCACAAGAGCAAGCAATTCAAGAGGCAAGTAAATCCGTTGCTATCTTAGATACTCACAATACAAGTATCGGTGTGAATGTGATGCAAGAAGTGAGTAAGCATTTAAGTAAAGTATTATATCCTTTAGGTTATGATATTGAAATCATTGAAAAACATCACCGCTACAAGAAAGATGCACCAAGTGGTACAGGTAAGATGTTACTGGACTCGGTTGAGGAAGGTATGTCAGAAAGTGCGACAAAAGTGTATGGACGCGAGGGTATTGGCGAAGCAAGAGAACACCAAGAAGTTGGTTTACATGCTATTCGTGGTGGTGATATTGTCGGTGAACACACGATTATCTTCGCAAATAATCAAGAAACACTTGAAATTACTCACCGTGCAGGATCAAAAGAGTTATTTGCCAGAGGCGCAATGGCTGGAGCAGAATTTTTAATTAATCAAGCCGAACCAGGTATCTACTCAATGAATGATATTTTTTAAACGAATTGTGGTTCTGTGAGAAATTCATAAATAACAACTCAGTAATTGTGGCTAGCTTTGCCATGATTGCTGAGTTTTTTTGTTTGTATTTTGGGTTCTACAATAAATAGGGTTGATGACAAAAATTAAAATGTCATCAACCCTATCTTTGTGTCTTCTAAAAGACGCAGATATTCGTTATATTAAAAGTACCACCAAATAACATAAGGAGAATATCTACGCATGAACCATTTTATCCAAAAAACCTTTCAATTAAAAGA
>NZ_VBSP01000021.1 GCF_005864045.1 Ruoffia tabacinasalis
TAAAAATCGAATCTCGATAAAAATGTTCTGTAAAATCTCAAAAAACATATAAATTTTAGAACCAAAGCAAAATTACGACAAAAAATGTATTTTTAATCGAAAAATTTAGAAGTATGAATTATTCAGGCATTATATAAAATGTGTATAATGACTGGTTTGATGAGAGAATTTTCAGTGTAATAATAGCTACTTATAAATTGCAATTTGACGCGATTTGTGCAACAATTAGAGGGATTGTTTACAGATAAATTATATTAGAAGGAGGCAGTTTAACTGCATGACTATTAATGATAATCAATTTAAACGAATTAAAGAATTAACTGAATTACAAGGAATTTCCGGTAATGAGGGCGAAGTAAGAGCTTACCTCAAAGAGAAATTAACACCACTTGTTGACGAAGTTGAGATAAGTGGCTTAGGAAATATCTTTGGAATTAAAAAATCATCAACAGAAGATGCACCTAAATTAATGGTTGCAGCTCATATGGATGAAGTTGGTTTCATGGTAAGCCAAATTAACGATAACGGAACGTTTAAAGTGACACCAATCGGTGGCTGGAACGTTTACGCTGTATCCGCACAACGTTTTACTTTACAAACGAAACAAGGAAACTATCCTTGTGTCTCGAGTGCAGTAGCGCCTCACTTATTACGTGGAAGCAAAGCTCAATCACTCAAACCATCAGATATTTTATTTGATGCTGGTTTTACTTCCAAAGAAGAAGCGATGTCTTACGGCGTTCGTCCAGGCGATAGCTTAGTGCCAGATGTAGAGACAATTCGTACAGCGAATAATGAATCAATCATTAGTAAAGCTTGGGATAACCGTTACGGAAGTGCTGTAATCTTAGATACATTAGAAAAAATCCAAGGTCAATCACTTAAATCAGAATTAATTATGGGCGCGTCAGTTCAAGAGGAAGTGGGCTTACGTGGTATTCGTGGAGCGGTTCACCGTTACCAACCAGATTTATTCTTAGCTGTAGATTGCTCGCCAGCAGCTGATGCTGAAGGTAAGAAAGATGTTCAAGGTCGCTTAGGCGAAGGCTTCTTACTACGTGTTCAAGATCCAGGAATGATTACTCACAAAGGCTTACGTGAATATTTATTAGATACGGCAGAGACAAACAATATTCCGTATCAATACTTCTTCTCAAAAGGTGGAACAGATGCAGGTGCTGCTCACACAATGAATGATGGTGTCATCAGTGGAGTTATTGGTGTGCCAGCGAGATATATTCATGGTCATCAATCACTCTTTAGAATTTCTGATTATGAAGCGGCACAAGCAATGCTAGAAGCTGTAGTCACGACATTTGATCGTACGACTTACGAAACGTTAGTTCAAAATACTTAATATCGACCGAAAGAAAGGATATAATAATTATGTGGATTGCATTTTATAATGAACAAGGTGTTGGAGATGTCTTAATGTTAACTCGAGGGAAAGCAGACGAGAATCATTTATCAACAGAATCAAATAATGGTGTGACAATTGTGAGAGATAGCACTCAAGATAACCAAGTAATGTCAATTAATTTATTTAATATTTCTGAAACATTTAAACCAAATGGTAATGGGAATGTTGATTTAACTGAAGAACAAGTGTCTCAAGTTAATGACAAGATTAAAGAAGCAGGCTTTGACATTGAAGTAGAGGTTGACTCAAAACCTAAATTCGTAGTAGGATACGTTGAATCATGTAAAAAACACGAGGATAGCGACCACTTATCAGTCACACAAACAAATGTCGGCGGAGAAGTTTTACAAATTGTTTGTGGAGCAGATAATATTGCTGAAGATATGAACGTCCTTGTCGCACGCCCAGGGGCTACGATGCCAAACGGTATGATTATTTGGCCAGGAGAATTACGTGGTGTTGAAAGTTTTGGTATGATTTGTTCAACCCGCGAATTGGGTTTAACTGATATTGAGGATTTACCAGGGATTTGGGAGTTGAAAGACTCGTTTGAGCCAGGAATGAGCCTTGAAGAAGTTGTCGCTTCATACAAGTAATAAAAGTTGATTAAACTAGTAGTCAAGGATGTGTAATAATGAAAAAATACGAAGGACCCGCATTTAACAACCGAAGTGGTCAGTCAGATAAAAGACGCTTCGCTCATCCAACTCAAGGAATGGATTCTGGTAAATCTAAGTTTGAACCAGCCTATCTGAATCAACAAAAGAAAAAGCAACAACCCAAAGATAATCAGCCGGTTGAAGCGAAAGAAACAAAAGAGGACTCACTTCGTGAACCAAAACAGACAACTCAACAAAGTGGACTGGAACATTATGAGATTCCTTTTTTGAAGAAGCAAAATAAACAGACGACATCGTTAAATACGCAACAGAGCTTAGAAGAAACTCAATCAAGCGATGATGAAACATCAACGGTAGTCAGTAACTGGGATGCAACTAAACCGTCTCTGAGGTCCAATTACGAACCTTCATTTAAGAAACAAGTGGCAAATACTCATGAAGTTCAAGATGAAGAAGAACAAATTGAAGACAATCCATTTGAAGAGCGACCTTTCAAAGCGACTGAATTACCAAAACCATATAAGAAACAAAAATTAAGCAACCGACAAGTAGACGAGAATACAAGATTACTAGCTAAAAGATTGCAAAAATCTAAAAACAACTTTTTATTGTTTGAGGACTAGGAGGCAATAAAATATATGAATATGATTAATAAAGAACATAAATATCATTTTGTTGGAATAAAAGGGTCTGGAATGAGTGCATTAGCGCTGATTCTTCATGGCGAAGGCTTTGAAGTTCAAGGAAGTGACGTAGGGAAATACTTCTTTACACAACAGGAATTAGAGAATCAAGACATTACTATCTTAGAATTCGATGCTGACAATATTACAGAGGATTTAACAATTATTGCTGGAAATGCATTTAATGATGATCATCCAGAATTAGTTAAAGCCAGAGAATTAGGTCTAGAAATCTATCGATACCATGATTTTATCGGTGGCTTAATTCAAAATTATACAAGTATTGCAGTGACAGGTTCACATGGTAAGACATCAACAACGGGCTTACTATCACACACATTAAAAAACCTTGCACCGACAAGTTACTTAATTGGTGATGGGACTGGGTTTGGTGATGAGACAGCGACATACTTCGCTTTAGAAGCATGTGAGTACCGTCGTCATTTCTTAGCTTACAAACCAGATTATGCCATTGTTACTAACGTTGATTTCGACCACCCAGATTACTACCGCTCAATTGAGGATGTATTTGAAGCGATTCAAACGTTCTCTAATCAAGCGAATAAAGCAATTATTGCTTGTGGGGATGACGAATATCTACCGAATTTAAAGTCAGATGGGCCAATTTATTACTACGGACTCACTGAAGAGTCGCGTGTAAATGCGAAAAATATTGATCGTACTGTTGAAGGTTCTGAATTCGACGTTGTGATTGACGGAGAAGTATTTGGAAGATTTGCGATCCCAGTATATGGTGAGCACAATATCTTAAATGCTTTATCAGTCATTACAGTGCTTTACTTAGAAGGCTTCAAAGCAGAAGATATTAAAGAGCATATTGCTACTTTTGGTGGGGTTAAACGCCGTTTCTCTGCGCGTCAAATTCAAGATTTAACAATCATTGATGACTACGCACATCATCCATCTGAGATTACAGCAACCATTGATGCAGCAAAACAACGCTACCCAAATCGTGAAATTGTCGCAATCTTCCAACCCCATACGTTCTCTAGAACGGTTGCGATGTTGAATGAGTTTGCAGAGTCGCTTTCTTTAGCAGATAAAGTATATCTTGTAGAGATATTTAACTCAGCGCGTGAAGCGAATGGGGAAGTAACAATTGAAGACCTTGCGAAATTAATCCATCAAAATGTTGAAATCATCTCAACGGATCACTTATCACCATTAATGGGTTATAAAGATGCAGTATTCCTGTTCATGGGCGCAGGAGACATTGATGAACTTTCTCGTCAATTTGAGAAAGCATATGCTAACTTAAGCCCGAACCGATTATAGAATAGAAACAACAAGCGGCCAACGAGTTAGAATTCGTTGGCTGTTTGTGCTTAATAATTAAAGATGGAGGAATATTCAATGAGTCAACGTAAAATTATGTTAATTGACGGAAGTAGTCTTGCCTTTCGAGCTTTTTATTCAATCTTAGATTTAGACCGTTTTAAGAACAAATCAGGTCTACACACGAATGCACTTTATAGTTTTCATCGAATGTTAGACAGTGTCATGGAACAATTTCAACCGACACACATATTAGTCGCATTTGACAAAAGTGAAGTGACATTCAGAACGGATATGTTTAAAGAGTATAAAGGCGGGCGACAAAAAACGCCAAGTGAATTCAAAGAACAAATGCCTTATCTTAAAGTCTTATTAGATGCATACGGAATGAAACACTATGATATCTTGCATTATGAAGCGGATGATGTGATTGGAACACTATCGCATCAAGCAGATTCGGATGATGAAGTTATTGTTATTTCTGGAGATAAAGACTTAATTCAACTCGCCACAGATAACGTCACGGTGTATATTACCCGCAAAGGTGTGAGCCAATTAGAAGCTTATACGCCAGAGACAGTGATGGAAACATACGGAGTGACGCCAAAGCAGTTTATTGAGTTAAAAGGTCTAATGGGAGACCCATCGGATAATTACCCAGGTGTCACACGCATCGGTGAGAAGACGGCCATTAAATTAATCAAAGAATATCATTCTGTCGAAGAATTGTATGAGCGTCTTGATGAGTTAAAACCATCTAAGATGAAAGAAAACTTAACCAATGAAAAAGAAGAAGCGTTCATGAGTAGAGAGTTAGCTGAAATCTTATTGGAAGCGCCAATTGAAATTGGGATTGACGACATCACTTATGAAGGGAAGAATATTGAAGAGCTCGTTGAATTTTACCGTCAAATGGAATTTAATAGTTTCTTGACTGAACTTCAAGCGACGTCAGATGTCGATATCACAGCGATTGAATCGGACGAACCACAACTTGAATACGACGTACAGTTTGTAGATGTAATCACAGAAAATATTCTACCTAAACAAACAGCAGTATACTTTGAAACTATTGGGGACAATTATCATTTTGATGATGTTTTATATGTTTCTTGGTATGATCAAGTTGCGAATACGGTTTATGTTGCTGAAGCATCTGTGGCTTTAAATGACACTAACTTTAAAGCGTGGCTAGAAGACGAATCCGTTGATAAAATTTTATTCGACTCAAAACGAGATGAAGTCTTAACAAGTCATTATGGGATTCAATTAAAAGGAATCATATTTGATACTTTAATTGCGGCTTACCTCGTTGAAGCGAATCATATGGACGAGATTGCGAATGTCGTAAGAGCACTAGAAGTACCAGTGAACGTAGAGCTAGACGAGATGGTTTACGGAAAAGGTGCGAAACGAAAATTACCAGAAGATACTGATGTAACGGTAAATCATGTCGCAAGTAAAGCTATGGCATTGGATGCGTTAGTAGAGCCATTACGTACTCGTCTAGTTGATTTAGAGATGGATGATCTATACGAAGACATCGAAGTGCCAGTGGCACGTGTTCTAGCTCGAATGGAAATTGCCGGAATTAAAGTAGACGGCGCTACTTTAGAAGAGAAGAACGAAGAATTAATCGAACGTTTAAAACAAATGGAAGCACGTATTCACGAACACGCGGGTGAAGAATTTAACGTGAATTCACCAAAACAGTTAGGAGAAATTTTATTCGACAAGATGGGCTTGCCAGTCATTAAAAAGACAAAAACAGGCTACAGTACAGCTGCCAACGTTCTTGAAAAACTGTTAGATGAGCATCCCATTATTCAAGAAATTCTTGATTACCGTTCTATCAGTAAACTTCAAGGAACTTACTTAGCGGGCCTACCAGGATATATTAAAGAAGATGGGAAAATTCATACGAAATTCGTCCAAACATTAACGCAAACAGGACGTTTAAGTAGTGCAGATCCAAACTTACAAAATATTCCGGTACGTTTAGAAGAAGGCCGTAAAATTCGTCAAGCCTTCGTTCCTTCAGAAGAAGGTTGGCAATTATTTGGCGCCGACTATTCGCAAATTGAACTTCGCGTGCTTGCACACATCAGTCAAGAAGAGCATATGACGAATGACTTTATTGCGGGTGAAGATATTCACTCGGCTACTGCTAGACGTGTGTTCAATTTAGAATCGACGTCAGATGTTGATAGTAACTTACGTCGCCAAGCTAAAGCTGTAAACTTCGGAATCGTATATGGAATTAGTGATTACGGATTATCACAAAACTTAAATATTCCAAGACCTGAAGCGAAAGAATTCATTGAACGTTACTTTGAAATGTACCCAGGCGTTCAGAAATTTATGGATGACATTGTTGAAAAAGCTCGAGAAGATGGCTACGTCAGCACATTATTCCATCGCCGTCGTTACTTACCTGACATTAAGGCAAGTAACTTTAATATTCGTTCATTTGCAGAACGTACAGCAATGAACTCGCCAATTCAAGGAACAGCAGCAGATATCTTGAAAATCGCGATGATTCGTCTACAAAAAGCCATTGACGATGAAGGGCTTCAAGCTAGAATCTTACTACAAGTGCATGATGAGTTAATCTTAGAAGCACCTGCAGAGGAGATGGAACGCTTAAGTGAGCTCGTACCTGAAATTATGGAACACGCTGCAAACTTAGACGTACCTTTAGAAGTCGATTATAACCAAGGGATTAATTGGTACGAACTATAATATTGAATACTAGACTCTTACTCTTTATGGGGTGGGGGTCTTTTTGATGTTTATATGAGTGGTTAACTGGAAGAATAAAAAATAATTGTTCCAGCTGCGGTGATTAACTGGAAGAATATAAAATAATTGCTCCAGTTGTGGTGTTTAACTGGAAGAATAAAAAATAATTGCTCCAGTTGCGGTGTTTAACCGGAAGAATAGTAACAAATTGTTCCAGCTGCGGTGCTTAACTGGAAGAATAAAAAATAATTGTTCCAGCTGCGGCGTTTAACTGGAAGAATAAAAAATAATTGTTCTAGCTGCGGTGTTTAACCGGGAGAATAGTAACAAATGTTCCAGCTACGCCATTTAACTAGTACAAGCAAAATTTATTCCTCCTGAAGTTCAATCAATTGCTTGATAGCTAGGATTATCCTATAATTAAATTACTGTTTATTGAAATTGATCACAGTCTCTACGGTGAAAGTGGCGAAAATTTCAACGCCAATCACCTAATTTCATAAAAGGAGTCGAAGTATGAAAAAAGCAAAAAATATTATTACCTTACTCGTCTTAGTCAGTTTGGTCCTTGTCGGTTGTACATCAGGTGCTTCAAGTGATACCATTAAGGTTGGTTCAAAAGATTTCACAGAAAGTCTAATCGTGAGTGAAATTTACGCCTTAGCCTTAGAAGAGAATGGTTACTCAGTAGAGCGCGTACCAAATATCGCAAGTTCAGTAATACCTCAAGCAATTGAAAATGCAGAAATTGATTTGTATCCAGAATATACTGGGACAGCCTTATTAAGTATCTTCAACTTACCGATGGATACAGATCCTGATAGTGTTGCTGAAACAATTCGTAATGCTTACGAAGAAGGTGGCGAGTTAACGACACTTGAATATGCGCCAGCGAACGATTCACAAGGTATCGCAATTACAACTGCTGCTTCTGAAGAATACGGTATTGATACAATCAGTGATTTACAAGCAAATGCTGAAAACATTCGCTTTGCGTCTCAAGGTGAGTTTGAAGAACGAGAAGACGGCTTAGGGGGACTTGAGGAAGTCTACGGTGAATTCAATTTTGAATCAATCACTGTCTATGATAATAGCCTAAAATATCAAGTCTTAAGTAGTGATGAAGCAGATGCGACACCTGCTTACACGACTGAAGGGCAATTATCGAATACTGATATGTATAAAGTATTAGAAGATGACCAAAACTTCTGGCCACCCTATAATTTAGTGCCGATTATTCGCCAAGATATACTCGAAGCAAACCCTGATATTAAAACAATTATTAATGACATTAACGCAACACTTGATACACAATCTGTTGTAGATTTGAATGCTAGCGTTGATATTGATGGGCGAGACTATATGGAAGTTGCGGAAGAATACTATAATTCGATTCAATAAACCAAGCACACAAATTTTACGCGAGTAGAAGAAAGCTCTCTACTTGCGTATTTTTATTGGAAACAAATATTTTGGGAAAAGTGTCTAAATCCTGTAAACTATACAGAAGATGCGACAACAAATTAGAATTGGAGGGAATTGCTTGCTAAATCAAATGATAGAATACTTTCAAACGGACTCCAGTGAGTTCACCGGATACTTGGTCCAACATATTAAACTAAGTCTAATAGCCTTAATTATTGCGATATGTATCGGCATACCCTTAGGTTATATTAGTTACCGAAATAAGAAGGTAGGTGAGGTCTTAACAACGTCTTCGCAATTACTGCGAATTATACCGAGTCTAGCGGTGTTATTCATCTTAATACCAATCATAGGGGTGGGAGAATTACCGGCACTGATTGCGTTAACTTTTCTAGCCATTCCGCCAATTATTATGAATACGATTCTTGGCTTTAATGAAATTCCGGCGATCACTTTAGAAGTGGCCCGAGGCATTGGAATGAACCAGAAACAATTACGTAACCGGATTGAAATTCCACTTGCAGCGCCTTACATTTTAAATGGAATTAAACTAGCCTTAGTTGAAATTATTGCCAGTGCAACTTTAGCAACCTATATCGGAGCTGGAGGACTGGGAACGTTAATCTTCACCGGGCTTGGACTTTACCGAATGGATTTATTAATCATCGGTGGGGGAACAGTGGCATTATTATCACTATTAAGTATGGCTTTAATGGATTTATTAATAGAGAAAGTGGGGGAGAACTATGGCTAAGGCTAAGATAAAATTCAGAAACATCAACAAATCCTTTGATGACAAAGAAATCATTAAAGACTTGTCTTTTGATATCGAAGAAGGTCAATTCATAACGATTCTTGGCTCATCTGGGTCAGGTAAGACAACGACTTTAAAAATGGTCAATCGCTTGATCGAACCAAACAGTGGTCAAATTGAAATCAATAATAAAGAAATCAAAGAGTATGATTTAATCGAATTGCGCCGACAAATCGGCTATGTTGTTCAACAAATTGGACTTTTCCCACACATTACGATTGAAAAGAATATTGCTACCGTGCCAGAATTACTTGGCTGGGAACCAGAGAAGATTAAAGAACGCGTAACTGAACTAATGGCTTTAATTCAATTGCCGTATTCCGAATATGCACACCGATATCCTAAGCAATTATCCGGTGGTCAACAACAGCGTATTGGCGTGGCACGTGCACTCGCAGCCAATCCTCAAATTATGTTGTTAGACGAGCCTTTTGGTTCTGTTGATGCGATTACCCGTAAAGAATTGCAGTCACAAATTAAAGCAATCCATGCAGAATTAGACAGTAAAACATTCCTATTCGTTACACATGACATCAATGAAGCCTTCTTACTCGGCGATCGCGTAATGATTATGGATAAAGGACGCATTGAACAATATGATACGCCTCAAAATATTATAAAAAATCCAAAAGGTGCATTCGTGAATAGTTTATTAGATACGGTTCGCGAAGAAGAATCATTATGGAGTGAGTTAATATGATCGATTACTTAGTTCGATATAGTGACCGTCTTATTGATGCGACAGTAACACATCTGCAACTTGTGACCATCTCATTACTCATCGCCATTGCGATTGCTGGCGTGATTATCTACACTTTAATTCATAACCAAAGATGGTTAAAGCGACTGACTTACTTTTTCTCTGCTTTATATTCCGTTCCAAGTTATGCTTTGTTTGCGCTATTAATTCCTGTGACAGGCTTAGGCGCAGATACGGCTATGATTGTCCTCACATTGTACTGTGAATATATTTTGCTGCGGACCTTTAGTACAGGAATACAAGAAATTGACCCTATGATTGTGGAAGCAGCTATCGGGATGGGAATGACGGATAAAGAATTATTCTTTCGAATCTACCTGCCACTTTCTTCTAAGGCAATCTTTAGTGGGATTCGACTTGCCATGACTTCGAGTATCGGAATTGCGACCATTGGTGCGACAATTAATGCTGGAGGCTTAGGAACGATTCTCTTCTCAGGTTTAAGAACACAAGACATGGTTCAAATTCTTTGGGGGATGATTTTGACGGTTTTATTATGTATTGCGTGCAACTTTATCTTAATACAAATTGAAAAATTTGCGTTAAGAAATTATGAAGTGGAAGGTTAATTTGCTTATAAAAGTTTGAAATTACTTGATGACTCCCAAATGTGAAAGCATTTGGGTATTTTAATATAATTCGGTATTTTATGTCCAAAGTATATAGAAATTTTGTTATAATTATCATATGTAGAAAGAGGTGCTTGCATGCCCGAGTTACCGGAAGTTGAAGTAAATCGAAAAGGTTTAGACAAATTAGTCAAAGGTAAAAAAATTAAAAATATTAACGTCTTTTGGAAGCGAATTGTTGTTCAATTTGAAGAGAATCCAAATGTCCTTCTGCCCTTAATTGATGAGACCATATTATCGGTGGACAGACGAGGTAAATACTTATTATTCCGTTTTCCTGATGGTTATTTAGTGTCTCATTTGCGGATGGAAGGAAAGTATTTTTATTTTCCAAAAGAGGAAGTACCACTAACAAAAGACAAACATACGCATGTCATCATTGAGTTTCATGATAAGAGCCAATTACATTATAATGATGTACGGAAATTTGGTAGAATGGAGTATGTTCCAAAATATTTAATTGAAGCATTCTTTGCCGAACGAAAGATTGGTCCAGAACCAACGGAAGCAGAGTTTCATTTAGAGGACCTCAAAGATCAATTAGAGAAGTCAAAGCAACCTATCAAATCGGCTTTGTTATCACAAAAGATAGTAACTGGCTTAGGAAATATTTATGTGGATGAAGTCCTATTCGAAGCGCAGATTCACCCACAAACAGCCGGATTCCAACTATCAGATAAACAAATCAATACCTTGTATCATGCTATAATTAATATAATGAGTAAGGCAGTGGAACTTGGTGGATCAACGATTCGAAGTTACCGCAATACTGTTGGAGAAGCAGGACGCTATCAGAACGAATTAAAAGTATATGGTAAGACCGGAGAGCCTTGTGTCCGGTGTCAAACTCCCATTGAGAAAATCCGCGTAGTCCAAAGAGGGACGCACTTTTGTACCGTTTGCCAAAGATTATAACAGGAGATAAACGCATGAAAACTATTGCTATAACAGGAAGTATCGCAACTGGTAAATCCACGGTTTCAAAGTACTTAATTCAACAAGGGTATCCAGTGATTGATACAGATATTATTAGTCGTATTGTGGTTGAAAAAGGCACTATCGGCTTAGACCGTCTGAAAGAAAATTTCGGTGAAGGTATTATCCAAGAAGATGGAACGTTAAACAGAAAAGCTTTAAGCAATATTGTGTTTAATGACGCAGCGAGTAAAGAGAAACTCAATCAGATTTTACATCCGTTAATTTCTAAAGAATCCAAAGAGAGAATGGCAGCATATAAAGAAGAAGGCCATTCACTGATCTTTGTGGATATTCCTTTGTATTATGAAGTGGATATAGATATTCCAACGGATGCTGTCTGGCTTGTATACGTCTCCCCAGACATTCAATTAGAACGCTTAATGAAGCGGAATCTAATGAGTGAAGAAGATGCACGCCAACTTATTAGCAATCAAATATCGATTCAAGATAAGGCCAAATGGAGCGAAATCGTGATTGATAATTCAAACACACTTGAAGAGACTCATAAACAAATCGATCAACTATTAAAAGCAGAGAATAACAAGTAATTACTTAAGGAGGTATGTACAATGCAATGTCCTAAATGTCAGGGTCAGTCATCCAAAGTGATTGACTCACGTCCGGCAGAAGAGGGTCAATCCATTCGTCGAAGAAGAGAATGTTTACAATGTGGCTTTCGTTTCAATACTCATGAGCGGATCGAGCAATCACCATTACTAGTAGTAAAACGCGATGGTACGCGTGAAGAATTTAATCGAGATAAATTAATGCGAGGCATTGTTCGAAGTGCGGAAAAACGGCCGATTGCGGTGGAGCAGATGAATGAACTTGTGAATCAAGTGGAAGAGTCCATTCGAGATGACGCTGACCAAGAGATCGAAACAAGCCGTATTGGGGAATATGTCATGCCTCTTCTTATGGAATTGGATGAGGTTGCCTACATTCGCTTTGCGAGTGTCTACCGTGAATTCCAATCGCGTGAGAGTTTCATGAAAGAATTAGAATCTATGGCAGGTAAGCATGGATCACAGATTGAGGAAGGTCAAGATCAAGATGAGCCTAACCATTAATCCGCTTCAACCCTTTGTTTTAAAAGGGCAAGCAGATATTTCAGCTAATTATCTAGAAAGTTTAACTCATTTATATCAACCAATTATCGGTCCAGAAAGTATGGGTCTATACTTAACGCTAATGTCAATGCCAACAACTGTTCACTTGGATAGTCGCAGATCATTACGTCATCAAATTTTACTACTTCACTTGAACATTGGTATTAAAGAATTGAACGAAGCACGGATAAAACTCGAGGCCGTCGGTTTAATGCGAACATATCGCGATATGAAATCAAATTCGAATCCCGTACATCAAACAATTCTCTATGATTTAAAGTTGCCCCTACTCAATCAAGCCTTTTTCCAAGATGCTTTATTAAGTACAGCTTTATTAAATCAATTGGGCGAGAAAGACTACGAAGAGTTAACAACACTTTTAACTGTAGAAGCGATTGATGAGGATCGTTATGCTGAGGAGACGTCCACCTTTCAAAAGGCGTTATATCCTATTCAAGTCAATGAAGCTGCTACAAAAGTTATTGACGAACAACCAGATAAAGTGCATAATTATGCACCCGGTTTAGAATATAGTCGTTTTATTTCTTATTTAATTTCTGAAGGAATAAACCATTCAGAATTATCTGAAGAATTGAAAAAACAGATTTATGCGATCCATGATATTTACGGCAATACAGAAAGCGAGTTAGCTAATCTAGTATACTTAGCTATGGATAAAACTACCGGAAATGTAAATTTAAATGACTTGAAGAAAATTGCTCAAAGACAAAATAAAAAAGCTGAATCGAATTGGCAATCGAATTTGCAACAAGACCAACTTGAGCCAAGGACGAAGTCGAACCGAACGTCTCGAATGTATTCGAAAGAAGAAGTAGAAGACCGCAGACAACAATTAAAAGCGCAACATCCTGAATTAGCGCCAGAAGCGGTTCAATTGGTGATTTCGTGTGAACAAATGCCGAGTAATGCATTCTTGAATAAGATGAAGCAAGCCAAAAAAACTTTCGCAACCGATTCAGAACATTTTTATATTAGAGATTTAGCAGAAAAAACACGTTTAAACGAACATGTTGTGAACTTTTTAATCTACTATCTTTTAGTGATTAACGACAGACCGAATATTTATAAAGGCGAATTGCAACGTGTAGCGAGTGAATGGGAACAAGAGGAATTAACGGATATCCCTAAGGCGATGCAATATGTGAAAGAACAACGCAAGAAGAAAGAAATCGAACAGAAGCAAAGAGAAAACCGTTCGAATTACAAGAAACGTGGACAATCCCAGCATCAAGAGATTATTCCATCTTGGTTGAAGGATAAGGAACAGTCCGTGCAACAACAAGAGAGTCCACAAACTGCATCTCAACCGCAATATAGTGAAGATGAGATGCGTAAGCGTCTGAATGAGTTAATAGGGGAAGAAGGTGATTCATAGTGCAAAAAATTAATCAAATACTGACTCGGTTTACGAGAGATCCAAAGTTTCAAGCAGATTATAAAGCGACCGTCGATTATGTCTTAAATCATCCCGATGTCAAAGCGTTTGTGAACCAGCATGAAGAGGCCATTTCTCAAGAAATAATTGAAAATTCGCTTTCTAAATTGAATGAATTCGCACGGGAAATGGATCTAATAAGAAAAGGAGAACAAGGACAAAACCCTGGTTTTAAACCAGTTTTGTTCTTGAATTATAATTACATCGATGTGTCATATGTACCAACGAAGGCCTACTATGACAACAAAGAGAAGCAGCAACAAAGAAGTTTACTAGACAACCGAATGATGTCTGCGGATGTTAGAGAAGCAACCTTGACTGAGTATTATGCCAATACAGAGTCGCGTAAGCAACTTTTAGCCGAAGTGATCAGCTTTTTAGATGAGTACAAGAAGAACCCACATCGTGCTCAAGGCTTATACATTTCTGGGGAATTCGGTGTAGGGAAGACTTATTTACTGGGTGCGTTAGCCAATGCACTGGTGAAGTTGAATAAAAGTGTGACGATGATGCATTATCCAACTTTTACAACGGAGATTAAATCAACCTTTGTGGATAACTCAACACAACAAGTGTTAACAGATGTGAAGTCGGTCGATATCCTAATTATTGATGACATCGGAGCTGAAGCTAATACCGTTTGGGTACGTGATGAAGTATTGACGACCATTCTTGAATACCGTATGAAGGAGTTATTACCTACATTCTTCTCGTCGAACTTTAACTTAAAAGAGATTGAAAGCCACTTAGCTCACTCAAGAGATGGTGGTAACGAAACAATTAAAGCCAAGCGAATTATGGAAAGAATTCGTTTCCTAGCAAAAGAAGTCTCCCTTACAGGAGAGAACTTAAGACATAGAAATAGATAAGGAGGGATGATTTGAACCGTAATCCTGAAGAAGAACTCAAACAAAAGCGACTATTCATGATTTATTTTGGAATCGCCTTAGCCATTCAAGTAATCGTCTTATTCATCTATTATTTTAGAGAAGGACAAACACAATTGGCCTTTCCAATGCTTCTGGGTATTTTTATTACAGGTGCTGGCTTGGTGACGCTTTCTCAGTTTGGTAAGCGACAATAGGACTTGTAATTCAATAAAAGTTATGATATAAATATGATATAACTTTTGCTGCCATTAGGAAGCGAAAAGCCCTTAAATGAATAAACGACTTTACATGAAGACAACTTTGTAAACTCAATGCTTTCAGAGAGGGATGATTTGGTGCGACATCCTACATTGCTTTATATAAGACCCCTTCATATACTTTTACTCTGAACTCGGTTTCGATATTAGGAGTAGACGCAGACGCCCGTTAAGCTTGAACGAAGTTCATAGAACACTCATTTAGTGTCTCTACGGAAAAAATTGGGTGGAACCACGTATTAAATTTCACGTCCCATTGATTGAGTATACGCTCAGTCAATGGGATTTTTTTGTATATTATAAAAAAAGAGGAGAATGGTCATGGACAAAATTAAATTAACGTTTCCAGATGGAAATGTAAAAGAATTTGACGCAGGTATTACAATTGCTGATGTTGCTGATTCAATTAGTAAATCACTTAAAAAAGCAGCCTTAGCAGGAAAACTAGATGGGGAAATTATTGATTACCATACACCGATTACTAAAGATGGTGCGATTGAAGTTATCACAAACAAAAGCCCTGAAGCTTTAGAATTAATGCGTCACTCATCAGCGCATCTATTAGCACATGCGTTAACTCGTTTATACCCAGGGATTCAATTTGGTGTAGGACCAGCGATTGAATCAGGATTCTACTACGATACTTATAAAGACGATCCAATCACTGAAGAAGACTTACCTAAGATTGAAAAAGAAATGAAGAAAATTATCTCAGAAAACCACGACATTGTTGGTCGCGTCATTTCTAGAGAAGAAGCCTTAGAAATCTTCAAAGATGATGCTTTCAAACAAGAATTAATTAAAGAACTTCCGGAAGATGAAGAAATTTCGGTTTACCAACAAGGTGAATTTGTTGACTTATGTCGCGGGGGACACATGCCTTCAACAGGTAAGATTAAAGTGGTTAAATTATTATCACTGGCTGGTGCATACTGGAGAGGGAATTCAGATAACACTATGATGCAACGTGTTTACGGTACTGCATTCTTCAAACAAGATGAATTAGATGAATTCTTACGTGTACGTGAAGAAGCAAGAGAACGTGACCACCGTAAGTTAGGTAAAGAACTCGGTATCTTCATGATTAATCAAGAAGCAGGGCAAGGTCTCCCATTCTGGTTACCAAACGGGGCAACAATCCGTCGTACCATTGAACGTTACATTATGGATAAAGAAATTAACTTAGGTTATGAACATGTGTATACACCAATCATGGCTAAATCAGATTTATATAAAACTTCTGGTCACTGGGATCACTATAAAGATGACATGTTCCCATTAATGGATATGGGTGACGGCGAAATGCTAGCCCTACGTCCAATGAACTGTCCACATCACATGTTAATTTACAAAAACGACATCCACTCTTACCGTGAATTACCAATCCGTATTGCGGAATTAGGTATGATGCACCGTTACGAAAAATCAGGTGCCTTATCAGGATTACAACGTGTACGTGAGATGACATTGAACGACGCGCATATCTTTGTACGTCCTGACCAAATTAAAGAAGAATTCAAACGCGTACTGAAATTAATTGAAGATGTATACAACGACTTTAATATTACAGATTACCGCTTCCGCTTAAGCTACCGCGATCCAGAAGATAAAGAGAAATACTTTGATGACGATCAAATGTGGGAAAAAGCAGAAGCAATGTTAAAAGAAGCGATGGACGAATTAGGTCTAGAATACTTTGAAGCGATTGGTGAAGCAGCCTTCTACGGACCTAAATTAGACGTACAATTCAAGACGGCCATTGGTCTTGAAGAAACAATGTCTACGGTTCAATTAGACTTCTTATTACCAGAACGCTTTGAATTAACCTATGTCGGTGAAGATGGACATAATACTCACCGTCCAGTAGTTATTCACCGTGGGGTTGTATCAACAATGGAACGTTTCGTTGCTTACTTAATCGAAGAGTATAAAGGGGCATTCCCAACATGGTTAGCGCCTGTTCAAGCAGTATTATTACCTGTAAGTAATGATGCGCATGGTGACCGTATTGAAGAACTTTACCATGATTTAAGAGCGAAAGGTTACCGCGTTGAGATGGACTTACGTAACGAAAAATTAGGTTACAAGATTCGTGAAGCTCAAACGTCTAAAGTACCATACCAAATCGTTATTGGAGACCAAGAGGTGGAAGACGGCACAGTGAATATCCGTCCATACAGCTCTAAAGATTCTCAAACAATGACTTACGACGAGTTTGTTGAATACCTTGAGAAAGATATCGCATCAAAAAGTCGTGACTCTGAATAATTTAAATAGTTAATAGCAGAACAGCTCAACCGTTGTGGTTTATGACCATGATTGTTGAGCTTTTTTGCATGGAAGTGAGGGACTAAAGTGCCGACCACAATTTGCGTATCTCGTGACTTTACTTTAAGTTAGCGCTAAGCTAATTATATACAGCTTTAAACAACTTAAGGAGGATTATATTATGGCGAAAATACATATTAAAAGAGCTTATGATGATGCTAAAGACCAAGATGGTTACCGCATACTAGTGGACCGTCTATGGCCAAGAGGCATTAAGAAAGAAGACTTACATCATGATGAGTGGTTTAAAGACATGGCCCCTTCATCAGACTTACGTAAAGACTTTGATCATGAAGAGGATAAATTCTCATGGTTCAAAGAAAAATATGAAGAAGAGTTGAACAATCATGATGAGAAAAATTCTTGGCTAGCTTTGGTCAAAGAAAAATTAGATGATGGTCCTGTAACTTTGTTATATGCAGCTAAGGATAAGGACAATAATAATGCTGTTGTATTAAAAGAATGGACAGAGGATCATCTATAAAAATACTCGATACAATCAATTTCATTTTACTTTTAACTAATAACATCGCTATAATGGAAAGAAAGAGATTAAAAAATTGAGGAGGAAAATAAATGGTCTTTGAAATTGTAGTGATAGTAATATTAGTTATCTTACTCATCAACCAATTTAACTTATGGAATCGTTTTACAGTTTGGTTTAATCAACAATCTGGTAGCGAAGTGGGAGAAAATGGACGCAATTATAAGGGATATATCTTTATCGTACTCATTGGAGCAATCTTCGCTTTCATCACAGCTTACTTTCAAACAGCTAGAGAGATTAACTTTGCAGCAACATCTTTAGCGCTTGAGCAATTAGCAATGAATAACGAAGTGATTGCGGAATCAGCAATGAATGCTCAAACTGCTGCGTTTCAGAATGCCTTTGATTTTACATCATTGTACTGGCAAAAATTCTTTGAAAATGCGACACTGTTTATCCTATTACCAGTCTTAATTAGTTTAGGAACAGTATTCATGCAAGATGAAATGAAGAAAACAAAAGAAGAGTTAGCGCAAGTTACGATTGGTGATTCGAAAAAAGTTGAACCAGAACCTGAAATAGAAGTCGCAGAAACAACTGAACCCACAGAAGAACCTATAGTCAATGAAGACATCACTGTATTAGCTGAAGAAGAAATCAAGGAAGAAGCAGACGACGATACATCTGAATTGTCATAACAAAAAATGAGTTAGTGAGATTTTCTCACTAACTCATTTTTTTATTTATCTTTTACTCGATTTGTACGTAATTGGTTTCGGTCACTAAAGAATGAACGATACGTTAAGTAAGTCGCGATATAAGTAGAAATTGCCGTAGAGGCTAGCATCATAAACATAACCATAATTTGGTAAAGAATGGCTTTAGCAGGATCAATTCCCGCAAACATTAAACCAGCCATCATGCCAGGTAAAGTCACTAATCCAACAGTCTTCGTACTATCAATCGTTGGTTGTGACCCCCGACTCATTGTTGCTTTTAGAATCGATTGGGAAGCTTGATAAGGTGTCGCACCAAGAGCCAGTTTTTCTTGAACGGCTTGTGCTTGGTCTGTAAACGTCTGTGATAGGGTAGTGAAGGCTAAACCAATCGAACTCATTGAGCCCCCGATAATCATCCCAGTAATTGGAATAAGTTGAGAGGGTGTGAATTCTAAACTACCTGAAAGAACAAGCACACTAATCGTAATCGTCGCTGTGGTTAAGATCGCAATTAAAGAATTGATAAAAGCATTTTTCAATCCTTTACCACGTTGTCCTGCATTCCAGCTAGCATTCAATATCATGACTAGCATCATCGCTAGTGTTACAAAGGTGTTATTAACTTGGAAAATTCCTTGTAATAGGAACCCAACCACAACGAGTTGAACAATCATGCGGACAATCGCAATAATTAACTCTTTTTCAAGTTTTAATTTTTCTCGGTATGAAATGATAATCGCAATAATAACTAAAATAAATGATAAAACTAAAGAAGTTGGGGTTACATTAAGCTGGTTCATGATTATCCTCACTTTCATCGAAGCCCATCTTATCTAAGGTGATAATTCGGTCAGCTAATTGTTGTTCTTTTTTAATGTGGCTGACTATAATCACTGTCACATTGTTTTCCTTACGGTATTGATTTAACCATTCCCAGATGATTTTTCGAGTATCTGAATCTAACGCACTTGTAATTTCATCCAGTAAGAGAATATCAGGGCGGAATTGAACGTTACGAATTAAAGCCACACGTTGTTTTTCTCCACCAGATAAAGTTGTAATGTCTTTATCCAAATACGACTTCGGTAATTGAACATGTGAAAGTAAATCTTTCGCAAGCTCTTCATCAAAGTCCATATCGCGAATATCATAACTAAACTGTAAGTTATCGCGCACCGTCTCACCAAATAAGGTTGGCGATTGGAAACAATAAGAGACATTTTGACGTAATTCAATGGGGTCAATGTCTTCGACATTCTCACCTTTGAATAAATAGTCACCTGACGTTGTTAAGGCAGGACTTTGTAATTGCGCAAGGTATTTGAGTACGGTACTTTTACCGCTCCCAGAAGGGCCATTAATCGTAAGAATTTCGTTGGATTGAACGTCAAATGATAAGTTACTTATGATTGTTTGCGAATTGGTTTTTATTGTTAGATTATTAATTTGTATAAGTTCTGACACGGTAATCACCTTTCTTTGAAAAACATATAACCTAATTGTAAGCATTCTAAAAGGCCAATGCAAGACGTACTAAAAATATATATAAAAACTCTGAGCCAATGTCATGAACTAACACCGGATCAGAGTTGCTTTGTTAATGATTGTTTATTTAATGTTCATTCGGATCGTTTTCTGCATCTTCATGAGTCGGGTGGACTGTTCCTTCTAAGTGATCGGGTCCTGCATATATTGTATATAACTTAAGTGGTTTATCTCCAGTATTCTCGATATTATGCCACTTATTTGCTGGAACAAATACAGCATCATCATCAGATACTTTTATTTGTACATTTAAATCATCTTCAGTTGGCCCCATCTTACATAAGCCTTCACCATCTTCAATTCGAATAAATTGATCAATGCCTTCGTGTACTTCTAAACCAATATCATCACCTGGTTGAATTGACATGACAGTTACTTGTAATTTTTCGCCTGTCCAAATTGTCGTACGATAGTTATTATTTTCCTTTGTTGCATCTTCGATATTTATTACATACGGCTTTTTACCATGGTCCTTGTAGTCAAATTCCATATTAAATCCTCCTCGTAATAGTTTACACATCTAAAATACATATGTTACATAGACAATAACGTTTATATAAAATTTTGTCAACTTATATAAATCTTATTTATAAAAAAAGTATTGAGGGAGCAAAATATATTTATATTAGGTAATGATTTGAAGGGGCATAATGAAAGAATAGTTTTCTAGATTTAAAGGCAAGCTTATAAGGCAAAGGTATAGTTATACGAGAATAGTCAACAACAGATAAATGAATCACTTATATAAGCAATACAAGTGAGGGTGATGTGTTGTTAGATCGATATTATCAACAATATAAACAAGAAGTTATAAAATCAATTGATATTCCAGAAGAGAGTTTATTGATAACGATCGAAACAATTAATCAACTAAAAAATTATTTCACCGAAGCTGTTGAAAAGATTGATCAAATAAATAACTCGAATTAATCAGGTGCAAGCTATTAAGAGCCCCCTTAAATCCAAACGAGGATTAAAAGGGGGCTCTTCTTAAATAAAACTATTTAACTGCTTTAATACTATCCATTAATACTTTAAAGAAAAAGCCAAGACCAATTGTTAGTAGAATATGCCCAATACCAGCAATCCCAGACATCATTGCAGATGATTCCATTCCCATCACAATCATTGATCCATGGATTAACATAATTAGTAAAGATAAGCCTAAACCGGATTGGTAGAACATAATGAATTTTTTATAATGGCGGTGTGCGCTTAATTTAAATTGGTGTTCAAGAATTAATACAATTAAGAAAAAGAACATTCCTAAAATTAAAGTGTGTGTGTGTAATACCCCTAATTGAGTGTAGCCAGTAAAGTCATAAATTCGAGCGAATTCACGATCAAATAATCCGAAAGCCAGACCTAAAATCATATAAATCATACTCGTACGTGCTAATTTGTGTTGCATATTACTCTCCTTTTGTGTTGTTTATGCCATGAAGTAACCAAGAAATCTTTCGATTGTATTCTAAGAGAAGTGTTTGTGAATCCCATTCATTGGCGATATATTCAGTTAAACTATTTGTAACCAATGACATGACAAAGTATAAAAAGCTCATTGCTTCTTTTTTATTTGAGATATCAAGGTGGTTCTTTTCTAATATCGAAAACCAATGATCAAACATCTTTGATTCAGATGGAACTTTACGACGTCTCGAGAATATTAATTGATCACTTCCAGTTAAGAATTTGATTTGTTTCCATCGAATATCCTGATGATCGAGGTGACTAATTGCCTTCAAGTAATTCGCAATCCCATCAAATAGGGCATCCTCGCTTTGTTGAATGTGCTGCATAATATCAATATGAATTGCGCGTGCAACGGTTGATATTAAGTAATCATTCGCATCAGCCAAATCTTTAAAATACTTATAAAAAGCGCCCCGAGACATATTCATTAAAGAAATGATTTCCGACACCTTCACTTGACTCAGCGGCTGATCATAAAGAACATCCAATAAAATCAATTCAATCTGTACGCGTTTTTCAGCATCTAAATGTAAAAAAGTATCTTTTGGAATATCAAAACCTCCTCTATAGCTCATTAGTGACAGAGTGTCACTATGAGAGTATAGCATAAGAGTGACACTCTGTCACTCTGAAAAAAGGTATAACTTGAGTTATAGACACTAAATAGAATAATACCGGCCCAGAAGGTGATAAAAAATCGGTTTCATGAATCTGAAAGTATGAAAAGAATATTTCGGCATGCTCATTCTAAATGACGCAGTAGGTAATGTAAGGCAAAAAAACGTCATCCTTATAAGGATGACGTTTTTTGAATTAAATTAATCATTTAATAATTCTTTAGCTTCTTGATATTCGCGATCTTGAGATTCAGCAACACCTTCTTGAGTAAGAATACCTTTATAAGTATTAATTCCTGTTAAGATGGTTGAGTTACCTAAAGCTGCTTCTTTAACACCTTTATTGATAATTTCTTGTGCGTAACGTAATGTTACGTTAGTTAATCCTAATGTCGCAGTTCGTGGTACAGCACCTGGAATGTTCGCAACTGTATAGTGAACAACACCATATTTAATGTATACAGGGTCTTTATGTGTTGTCGCGTGAGTCGTTGTTTCAAAGTTACCACCTTGGTCAACAGCGATATCGACGATCACAGATCCTTCTTTCATTGTCTTAACCATATCTTCAGTTACTAAGATTGGTGCGCGACGTCCTGGGATTAATACAGAACCAATAGCCACGTCAGCATCTTGGATTACTTTCGCAATATTTTCTTCAGTAGACATTAGTGTTTCAACTTGTCCACCTAATAAGTCTTCTAATTCAGCTAAACGTTGTGGATTAATATCTAAAATTGTTACTTTAGCTCCCATACCAACTGAGAGTCTCGCTGCGTTGTATCCCACGATACCTCCACCAATAACAACAACGTGGGCACTGCTCACGCCTGGTAGACCATCTAATAGAATTCCACGTCCACCATTTTGTTTTTCTAAGAAGTGAGCACCAATTTGTACAGCCATTCGTCCAGCTACTTCACTCATTGGGATAAGTAATGGTAGGGCACCATTCTCAACCATTGTCTCGTATGCAATACCAATTACGCCTTTATCTAATAATGCTTGAGTTAAGTCTAATTCAGGCGCAAGATGTAGATAGGCGAATAAGATTAATCCATCGTGGAAATAATCATATTCTTCAGCTAGAGGTTCTTTTACTTTAATTACCATATCAGCGGCCCATACGTCTTTTGCGTCATCTTTGATTTCTGCGCCAGCTTCAATATATTCCTCATCAGTAAAACCTGATCCGTCACCAGCGTGTTTTTCAACATACACAGTATTACCTGCATCCACTAACGTTTGCACGTTACCAGGTGTCATACCAACGCGATCTTCATTTGGTTTAATTTCTTTAGGAATTCCAATTATCATAAATTATTCTCTCCTCTAATTTTTTAAAATTCATAGTTATAAATTTCCAACAAATTTAGTATAACATGATTCGCGAAAAAGATATAATGATATACTTATTTTTTTCTGAAAAAGCGTATTATTGGTATTTTCATACTAATAAGCAAGAAAGTATAAAAAAATATTATGTTATTATATAATAAAGTAGTTGACTATTTTATTATATTGCCTTATAAAAGAAAAAAAGCATATAGATTCTTATTCACGAATAGAATGATATACTAGTTAAAAGAAATAATTAGTTAAAGACGAGGTATAAAAAATGTGCTTAATAACTTTTCGAAGCGAAGAAGGTGCTCAAGCGCCATTTGTATTAATTGCTAATCGGGATGAAGCTTATCAAAGGGAAAGTTTGCCCATTCATTTTTGGAAGGACCATCCAACTATTCTTGGGGGCCGTGATATGAAGGCTGGTGGTACTTGGTTGGCTATCACAACGACGGGGCGCTTTGCTGCTTTAACCAACCAACCTTTCACGGAGCATGTTCCAGTTGACCCTATATCACGTGGGGGGCTGATTACTGATTTTCTAACGAGTGATGTTAGTGTCTTAGATTACGTGAGGCAATTACGGGCGGACCGCAAGAAGTATGAAGGCTATCATCTGTTGTTTGGGGCAATCGATGACTTGTACAGATATGATAATGTGAGAGATGAATTCAAACCTTATAATCAAGAATTTCACAGCCTTAGTAATACGAAGGATGATCTGTCCAAGTATCGCCAACTTAAATCCGAAGCAGTTTTAGCTGAGACTCTCGCTAAGGAGGCATTACCAGAATTAGACAACTTGATTGGCTTATTTCAAGATACAACGCCTAACCCAGATTTGAAGGACTATCCACAAGCATTAGAGAAAGAGGTTGCCTTGAAACATTCGTCTATCTTCATCCAAAGTAACCCAGACTTTGGGACAGTTTCTACGACTGCGATTGTTATCAATAGAGAAGGGCAAGTATCAATGAAAGAAGTACGTTATAATGCGCAAGAAATCATTCAAGTGACTGAGGAAAAATTTGTCTTAGAGAGGGACTAAGGCAGGGTATAACACTGACTAAGTTTGACATTCATAGAAAAAGATGCTATAATAATTTAGTATCATAGCGGGGATGTTTTGGTTTCGACAGGTATCGTTCGAGCTTATGATGCGTCAGGAAGGCAGCGACTTCCTAAAAACGCTACAGTTAAATATAACTGCAAACAAAACAAACAATAATTTCGCTTTAGCAGCCTAAGAACTGCGGGTGAAGATCGGCCTGGCATCGCCCATGTGCTCAGATGCCGGTCTCAAATTCAGTGGGATACGATTTAACTTTCCGTCTGCAAGTTAAATAAGAGATGACCAGACTCGCGAACTGCGATGCCCGTTTATCGGCTAACAGTGAGCCAAACTTTAAATGGATAAACTATTGACGTAGATTCGTAAGTGGCGAGATATTTGGACAGGAGTTCGAATCTCCTCATCTCCATTGTTAAAATATAGTTATGTCCAGTTAATCTGGACATGATACAACACCAGCGCATAGTGATTTGGCCATTGCTATGATACGCTGGTGTTTTTTTGTATAGGGAAATGATTATTTATGTGATAAATAGGAATTGAGGGTGTTTGGCCAGGGAATTGAACCCCCTCAACTCCATTATAGCTTTACTAAGGTTTCCTAACAGCTTCTAAATGCTGGTAGGAAGCCTTTTTTAATTTCTGAACTTTGCTTACATTTGCTATAAACCATTACCAACCATTACCATTTCCATTACTACTCAAAAAATGGTAATGTTTTTTTATAATACTAAATTTATAATTCTATTTATCCATTCCGGATCTTCCTTAACTCCTACTGCTTTACTAAGAGAACAATGAACTTCTTTAAACTCAAAAACAATACTTCTCATTACATTCATAATTTCTACAGTATCTCTTTCACATTCCCAACTTTCGAGTAGAGATTTCTGCCAATCTTTTAAACTACTTCTATTACCTTCATATTTAGCCCAATCACCAAATGAATTTGGCTGAATTCCAGACTCCATATACCAAGCGGTTACTATTGATAGTCGCAATTTATCAATGCAATCTAATGCATAATAATATTCTTCTCTCAGTGCTCTTCTATACGCTTCATGTAGATATGCAAAAAACTTTGTTCTCCATAACTCAAATTCATCTAATGATGGTTTATAAGTAAGATTCAATGACTGTTTTAAAATATTAGTTATCATTTCGTCTGTATCTTTTAAAATCTTAATGTTTTTTAACCATACAGAAGGCTGAATATATTCAGGTGTGTAATAAAAAATATCTACTTTTATAAAACTATCATAGTGAGCAACAATATAAATAGAGGAAGGATTCAAATCTTCGAAATACAGAATTCCCCCCCAATTCTCTGCACGGTTTTTTTTATTTGAAATATAATCATTGATTTTTTCGGGTTTGACAACCACTCTAAGATCAATGTCTGAAAAAAAATCTGTATTTTCATTGCCTAATGAGCCACCGTAAAAAAATGCTAAAACATTATCATCTTCAAATAAATCATTTTGAATGTTATTTAATAACTTTTTGCGCTCTTTAGGTAACTCAGAATCTCTTTCCTCATGTTTACTTATAAATGTCATAAATTAAATAAACCCTCCTTTTAAAATTTAAAACGTTTCTACTAACTAAAATATATTTTTATATAATGCTATGAAGAACCACATTTACATTTTTAGTTTTCCATAAACTTCGCAAACTTATCTGCTGTATCTTTCTTTTCTTCTTTTTTAACGTGAGCGTAGATATTCATCGTTGTTTGAATATCTGTGTGTCCTAGGCGAGCCTGTACATCTTTTATTGAAGCTCCCATAGAGAAGAGGATACTACTATGCGTGTGTCGTAACCCATGAACGGTAATTTATTTAAGGCCATTACGCTTTTGCACATTTCTCATACGGTTATTGGGAACATTAATTGAATAGAAATTATTTCTAGTATTCGCAAAAACATTCTGCTCGTGTGTATTGGTATTAAAACCCAGTTTCAGCATGAATTGAGCCTGATACATCTTCCACTGCTTTAACAGCTTCATAGAGTCATAATCCATATCAATCACTCTTCGACCGTTCACCGTCTTCGTAGGTTGCATGATAATCTTATTATTTAAGCCCCTAGTAAGTGTTTTACTAATGTTGAGTGTAGACGTATCAAGATCAATATCCGACCATTTAAGAGCTAGTATTTCTGATTTTCGAGCACCGCTGTACGATAATATCCTAAAGTACGTATATCCGTTTACATCTAAATTTTCAACCATTGTATCTTTAGTTATATTCAAATTTAAATTCTGTTTTAGAACGGTGTCTATACATTCAAAGTATTTCTAATAATAACACAGTTTATTGATACGCATCAATTATTACAGCGGTAACCTATTGTAGACTGTAGATGTAACAAAAATACAAATACGGAGGATTTATAGAAATGGACAAAAATATAGCAAATGACATAAATGGAAAATTAAATTTTTTATTGGAAGACCAAGGTGTAACATTTGATGATTCTAATATGGCTTTAGACTCTTTAGATACTTTTCACAAAAAAGCAGACGCTTTGTTAGTCGCGCATAACTGTGAGATACCAGAAGGAGCGCATGATATTACTGGCTTGCAGCCGAAATTAAATATGCTGATTCAAGGGCATGGAGCGGAATTTGATGATTCGAATTTAGATCCCAATAGTATAGATACTGTCCTTCAAAAACTTGAGATTCTACAAGATGAACATGGTGCATAAAAGAAAAAGAGTCGCTATCTTAACGGATAGTGATTTTTTTATTCGAATGTTTAAATGAATGTAAAAGATTGATGTAAATCAATTCGTAAACAAAATATTCGGTCTATACCAACTGTGTAATCAAAACATTCAGAGTAATGACAAAAAAATAAAGGAGAGAGAAGATGACGACGATAACGTTTCAATTGGAAAAATTGACCTGTCCATCTTGTATGCAAAAAATCATAGACAATGTAAATGAATTAACGGGGATAGAAACAATAAAAATTTTATTTGATAGAAGCAAAGCAAGAGTAGTATTTGAAGACAATAAAATATCAGAAGAAGAAATTCTTCATAAGATTGAAGAGATTGGATATTCAGCAAAGAAAACGGGTTTGTACACCTAAGTGTACACCAACCCCCAAAACTCTGTTTTGGCTTGTCAGGAATTCTTCCTGAAACCTGTTTGTCGCTGCGCTCGATTTTTAAAATAAAAGTAAGATTCTAATTCAAAATAATAAAACAAAAGGAGAAAATTTCATAAAACGAACAGAAAGTATTCAAGTAAGGTTATCAGATGGGGGAAGGTTAAATCTCCGAGTTTCACCAGAAGAAAAAGAAATGAGTAGACACAAAGCAGACACAGAAAATATGACAATGAGTGCCCTTGTTCGAAGAAGTCTCGAAAAAGTTGATAAGCCCATTACTGTTAATTTGGATAAATCCGATCTTCGAGATTTAGTAATACAGGCTAGACGGATTGATTCAACTGTCAGAACATTTTAAAAAAATATGGATTTCAATGATCATGATTCAATTAAAAAAAAAAAGAAATAGAACAAAATCTTACAGAAATTGAAGAAGCTGTGGAAGGAGAAGTTAAAAAGGTTGAAAATTTAGTTTCAGAAATAGAAAACCTAAGTACAGAAGAAGCAGCAAGAATTGCTAGAAGAATAAAAGATGAAAAGCTAGAGAGTATAAATGAAATTGATGAACTGCGCTAAACTTGATAAATGGAACTTTAAAAAATAGGATATATATAATGTTAAAATCTAGTACTTTCTACAATCTAGAAATCTTCAAAAATACTATTCTGTTTTGTCGAAAAAATTGTGATTTTCTTTTTTTAAAAAACATTTTTAAACATAGGAAGTAGATTTTATTGTTATATATGTATCTGTTTTGCTTTATAACATGACTCAGTGAAATAGATTTTCACAAGAGCCTCAATAGCGAAAGCTATTGGGGTTTTCTCTTTTATACGTTAATGCTTGAAGAATGCTATAATTAATTTAATTATATTTCTAAAGAAGGGAGAAGATAAATGATTACTTGGGCTCATTTTAACGTGAATAATAACCATAAAACAAGCTCATTTGAGAGTTTAAGCAGGCTGTTGTTCAAAGAAAACTATTGTGTAGAAGGTACTATTTTGCGATCTAATCCAAACCATAAAGGAATTGAAGTTGACCCAGTTACTGGAAAAGATGGATTGATAATAAGTTTTCAGGCTAAATATTTTTCAAAAGGAATAGACTATTCTCAAATTAAAAAAAGTTTTGAAATCATTAGAGATAATTACGAAGGTAAACTGGATAGAGTATATCTTTTCAGTAATGAAGATGTAAGCACTAAAAATTCAAGTTATTTAGAGTGCATTAAGATTTTAGCAGAAGCATCTATAGAGTGTATTGCAATAACCAACACAGAATTGCTAGAGCAAGCAGCGACATCAAAACATGCTAGTGCATTATTTTTTAATCAACATAAGTTCGATATTGAATGGTTTCAACAACAAGTACAATTGAATTTGAATTCGCTATCGTATCGCTATAATAAGAAATTTAATGCAACTACTGATATAGAAAAATCTATTGGCTTATTTTGTCAAAGTGAATTATCCGACGAATTATTGCCTATTCGTGTTTCAAATTATCTGAAGGAAATTAAATCCTATTATAAACAAAGGGGGCGAGAATTATTAGATAACATTGCCGAAGACATTCTTAAGTTAGGTGAGATAGAAAATACAAATGATTATTACAAACTAAATGAATATATTAAAAATAAATATGCAGATGCTTTTTTACGACTTGGAAATTCTTTAAATGAACTAAATGATAAAATTCATTCTGCAGATTTTGAAAACGATGAAAGAGATAAATTGCTTTCTAAAAGGCAGGACTTAGAAAAAATAAAGAGCTTATTAGATAATTTATTGCTTTCAAATTTTGAAGAGAAACTAATAGATAATAAAATTCTATTGTTAAAAGGGAAAGCAGGAGTTGGCAAATCACATACTTTCGCCATCTCTGCTAATAATTTAGTTTATGAGAACAGGCCAACAATTTTACTACCAGGGTATTCATTCATAAAAAATAATCCTGTTAAGAATCAATTAATCGACCTACTTAATATACCTAATATAGATATAAATAACTTGTTAGATAGTTTAGATGCTCTTGGAAAATTAATAAATAAGCCGATTGTAGTTTTTATTGATGGAATAAATGAAACTAATGACAACATTATTTGGAAGAATACTATTGAAGAAATCTCTCAAATTTTAGATAATTATAATTATGTAAAATTTGCTTTTTCATTTAGAAATGGATTCGAAGAGAAATTAATATCAGATTATGCAGAAGAATTAATATCAAAAGAAAAAATATCTGTACTCAACCATGAAGGACTTGATAGATTTGATTATGAACAGATAAATATTTTTCTAGACTATCACAATATAACCTTCTCGCCAACATTGTATTTTAATGAACAGATGTCGAATCCTTTATTTTTAACATTATTTTGTGAAAACTTTGCAGGTTATGATATGGACATTCAAGAGATATTTAATAAAACGCTAGAAAAAATTGATCAATCATCTAGAGAAGAGATTGAATTTGATGAAGACTTTAATTTATTAAAAGAATTTCTTACTCAATTTATATCTAAAATGCTAGCAGGAAATGGATGGACTGTTTCTAAAGAAGAAACTTTTTCGATACCATTTTGGGAAAACAACGGATTAGTATTTAAAAAGCATGATTATATTGGCTCACTAGTAAGAAATGGATTAATAAATAAATTTGAAAATTCCGACGAAATATACTACACATTCTCTTATAACTTAATACGAGATTATTTACTTGGAAGTGAAATATTCAAAAAGAGCACTAACTTAGATGAACTTGAATATAATATTTTAGATGTATTAATTGATGATGATAATCTTAACTATTCCATGGTAGATCCCTTATTGTTTACTTCAGAAATGGGATATGAAAGATACGGAAGAGAGATAATTATACCTGTATTAGATTTTATTTACGAAGAAGATATACATTTGGCTAACAATTTAGCAGAGCGTTTCATAGAATCTTTTACTATCAGAAAAAATATAAATACGAGTGTTGAAATATTAAGGAAGATACTTAATAACTACGAAGTTTCAATCGATACTTTCTATAATATGCTTATAGATAACAGTATTAAGCTAAAAAATTCAACAAATGCATATCTTTTAGATAGCCATCTTTCTCAAATGTCTATGGTTACTCGAGACTCACTATGGACAAATTTTATAAATGGCATAAGTAGTGATTCTAGACTAGGTCAGATTATTTCTTCTTTTGAGTCTGCGAAAGTTAATACACACTCTCTAAAAAATGAGCAAATTAGACTAATGCTTATATTGTTTAGCTGGACTTTGACATCTAGTAATAGAAAGTTAAGAGATCGTTGCTCAAAGGCTATGATTGTAATTCTTAAGGATAATTTTCAATTATGCTTAGACCTACTAAAAAAGTTCGAAAATACTAACGACCCATATGTAGTTCATAGATTATATAGTGTAGTTTTTGGAGCATTAGTGCGTACGAAGGACAAAAACCATGAAACTTATAAAGAGTTAGTAAATTACGTATATAATACTATCTTTCAGGCAGATGAAGTGTATCCAGATATCTTATTAAGGGATTATGCACGATTGATTATAGAGCGGTATTTATTTGAGTATCCCGAAGATATGGACTTTTCAAGAGAAAAATTTAGACCGCCTTATAATTCTTCTGATATTCCTGAAATGGAAAGAGTGGAGTATGATTTATCTAGTGGTTATAATTCTTCTAAAGATGCAATTGTTTCTTCTATGAATACTGAGAATAGTGGTCCAGGGATTTATGGTGATTTTGGTAGATACGTGTTTGATTCAGCACTAAATCAATTTAAAAACTTCGATAACGAAAACGGCTATTTATATGCTATGGACTACATTTTTAATGTTATAGGTTTTGATGAAGAACTATTCCCACATGACAGAAATAATTATTATACTGAAAGACATGATACACGGAAAGTTGAACGCATTGGTAAAAAATATCAATGGATTGCTTTATATAATCTTTTAGCTAAGGTAGCCGACAATTATTTAGTAGAAAACGATTACGATATTTCAGAAGATTACAGCGGTCCATGGAGTCCATATGTTAGAGATTTTGATCCAACACTCAATAATAGATTTAAACCTGATAAAAGTCTAATCGAATTCAACCATAAAGACGAGTTATATTCGAAAGAATTTTTAGACGATTTTGACCGAGAAGAAACAGATATAATAGACTGGGTAAATAAGACTTCCACACTATTTGATGATATTAAAAATGAAATTAAAATAAAAGATTCTCGAGGAAATAATTGGATAATTTTAAACCACATAAAAGAAATTGAAAAAAATGAAAATATATTACGAAAATACGATGGAAAGCGACAAGAAATTTATAACATTATCCAGGCATATTTTGTTAAAGAAGAAGATTATGAAAGTTGTTTGGAAGATATAGACACTAGGAACTTCTATGGAAGAAACTATCCTGAGGGTAGCCGTTCATATGAATTTTTTAATAGAGAATATTATTGGAGTTCTGCATTAAAAAATAATGTATTAAAAAATGAATGGTCTGCTATAGAGATTGAGACAGGAGAGTACTATGAAGAAGAAGTACGGGATTATAGTTCATCAAATTTGGAAGATTTTATTTTAGGTATCGAGAATAATGAAGAAGTAAAATATAAAAAAGTAAAACGTCCGGTAAAGGAAATTGGTTATTATGTCTTGCCAGCTAGTAATGAATTTTTATATGAGTCTCAATACGATGGTACACTTGAAGAGAGTTCAATTTCATTTAAAATACCGAATTCAGAGATTATAAATGTTTTAAAGCTAGAACAAAAAACAATTGATGGGCTTTTCTATGGAGAAGATGAACTAGCGGCTTTTGATACAAAATTAATAAATGAAGATTATGGATTGATCATAAAAGAAACTTACCTTCGTAAATTCTTAGAAGAGGAGAAATACAGAGTGTTTTGGACCTTAATTGGAGAAAAAAGCTTTAGAACACCAGATAGAATGCAAACATGGAGTCAGTGGGGTGGTTATGCTTATCTTAATGAGAAATTTGATATTGCTAGTAAAATGAGATTAGAAACTCCTGGTGAGTCAAATAGATCTAATAACAAAGTTTAAAAACGTATACTATAAATCATTTCATAGTAATTATCGCAATAACATAACTTATATTCAAAATCCACAATAAGTTTTGTTAATTTTATAGTGATTTATCACTCATAATGACTGGTGCATTAGACAACGATTTACATATGTTTTAACGGACATTGATATGTCTATCGCTTTAAACTCTGCTCTAAATGACTGTCACATCAAGATGTAAAGCTAAAAAGCTTTGAAGAAAGACACTGTCTTCTTTAAAGCTTTTTTTACATTCTTAAAAATTAATAGATTACTATACGTATCTAAAGTATAATTAAAGTAAGAATTTAATAATATAGAGGTGTTTCTGTGAAAGTGAAGAAATTTTACCGAACCCAACGGGAAGTTGCAGCTGTTATTAATAAAATAGTTGATGAATATTGGTAGATAATCTAACAGATGAAGAGTTAGAAGAAAATATAATCATGATTTATAAAAATAACCAACGAAAATTAATAAAAAATGATGATTTTACCACAATACTTAAGCAACAATGCGGTAAAAATCGTTTAACAGTTGTAGCAAATATAATTACTAATTAAAAACAAAGGAGGTGGCTTCTTGAAAGAAAATAATAACTTATCGCTCTCAGATTTAAATGACTCAGCTATTTTAAGAGAAAATGAATCTCTATTAAGTTTACTGCTTAAGGATCATACCACTGGTAAGAATATAAAATGGGACACAGATAGCTATATTAATCATGGTTATTCATTCCGTAATCATTAAAAGATTTAAATTAATTTAATTAGCGGTTGGTACGAAAAAATTTATTCGGCCAAGTATAAATAAAGAAATAGATATTTAACTATAATGAGAAGACATACAAATAAAAAAGTATAATTTTTGATAGTAAGATAATGGAGTGAAAGTAAATCATGGTAAAGATATCTAAACCTGTGATACATGAAATAGATTATACAGTAGATGGATTAAAAAAGTTTAGTGAAAGTGCAGTTAATTTTAAGAAAAAAAGTAGAAAATACTTATTGGACTACCCTACAGTATATATCATTAATAACGAAGCAAGAGAAAATACATATAATGTGTATATCGGTGAAACTTCTAATATTAAAGCTAGGACTAATCAACATTTACTTACAAATGATATTAATAGGGAATTATCTAGATTACCTACTACTAATTCAGCCTCAATGTTTGTAATCGGACATGAATATTTTAATAAATCTTTAACTTTAGATATTGAAAACAAATTAATGCATTATTTATCCACTGTTGACCAAGTTGATACAGTTTATAATAGACGTACAAACCAGCAAAATAAATATTATACTTCAGAATATTTTGAAGAGATATTTTCTAAGGTGTGGCAAGAATTAAGGAAAAAAAATAAAATACTTTTCCCTTTAAAAAGCATCATTGAAGACTCGGCTTTGTTTAAAGCTTCACCTTTCCATAAATTAACACGTGAACAGATAGATGCAAAAGATAAAATTTATACTAAAGTAATTAATTCTTTAGAAAGTGATAAAGTGGGAGAACTAATTTTAGTTGCAGGGGAAGCTGGATCAGGTAAAACTGTATTAATGAGTAGTTTATTTTATGATTTAAAAAAAGAATTAGCTAGGGAAGTGGAAAGTAAAAAGGAATTAAAAGTTCATATGATTGTTAACCATGATGCTCAACTAACTGTTTATAAACAAATTGCAGAAAAATTAGGATTGACCTCAAAAAATAATTTAGAAGCTGTATTGAAACCAACTCGCTTTATTAATAATATAACCAATGAAGATCCAGTAGACGTTGTTATTATTGATGAAGCTCATTTGTTGTGGACACAAGGAAAACAAGCTTATCGAGGGAAAAATCAGCTACATGATCTTTTAGAAAGAGCCAAGGTAGTGATAGCAGTATTTGACGTGAATCAAATTTTAACAACAGAACAGTATTGGGAAGAAGATGAACTTGAAAAAATTAAAGCAATGTCTAAAAAAAATGACAACTATATATTCTTAACCAATCAAATGAGAATAGATGCTGAAGAACAAACAATCGATTGGATCAGAAATTTAGTTGATAATCAGATAGTATTAAATATTCCGAATGATGATAAGGGTTATGAAATTAAAATATTTGATGATGCAGAAAAAATGCATAATGCGATTAAAGAGAAATCAAAGAATCAAGAAAAAGGAATTTCAAGAGTAGTGGCAACATTTGACTGGAAATATGTAGATAAACGTAAACCAGAAAATGAAGAATATTGGATGGTAAAGGATAATGATTTTAAAATTCCTTGGAACTATCAATTAAAACCAAAAAATAAAAGTGTTAAATATAAAGATGTATCTTGGGCAGAACAGCCACATACTATTAATGAAGCAGGATCTACTTATACAGTACAAGGATTTGATTTAAATTATGTAGGAGTAGTAATCGGACCATCTGTAAAATACAGGAATGGCAAAATCGTGTTTGATAAAGAAGAGAGCGAAAATAGGAAAGCAAAGCAACGTAGAACTCTAAAAGATGGGAGTAAGGAGTATTTATCGGACTTCTTATTAAAAAATGAATTGAATGTATTATTAACAAGAGGAATACACGGATTATTTTTATATGCGGTAGATGATCAATTGCAAGAAGCTTTATTAAAAGCTCAGAAAGGTGAGATAAAAATTGGATGAACTGATAAAAAAAGTTAATGACTTTAGAGATGAGAGAGATTGGAGACAATTTCATAATGAAAAAGACTTAGCAATTTCTATTTCTCTTGAGGCATCAGAATTACTCGAGTTATTTCAATGGAGTTCTAGTAATGAAACTATCCAAAAAAAGCAAGCGGGATTAGAAGACGAATTAGCAGATGTTTTGATTTATTCTATTATGCTAGCGTCTGATCTTAAAGTGGATATTGAAGAAATTATTAATAACAAACTAAAGAAAAATGAAATAAAATATCCTGTTAAGAAAAGCAAAGGAAATAAGAGTAAATATACAGACTTATGATGTTATAATATGAATATATCAAGGGAGGTAATAAAATGAATAATAAAATAGATAAAGAAAAGACTGAAGAGACGGTAGCAGTAGTGAAAAACCAAGAGGGAAAAATTGTAGGTTACTTAAGACCAGAACACGAAGAAAAAGGGCTAGATATTGAATTAGACATGGCTGGCTACACGATTGAATCAATATAAGATACTCACGTAAGTATAAATGGTTAGTAAATTTTAATGTGCAAAGAGCCTTTAAAAAATCCGAAAGGCTCTTTGGCTTAAATACTACATCTACTTACCGTTAAACAATAATTTAAATTATAGTGTTTGTTAATTTATTCTGTTTAACATAAAAAAACAACTGAAAATTTATAGATAAATAATGTAAACGATTTCTACGGATAGGGTTTTTATAATTTTTTAGAATCAAGTTATAAGTGTATATGTTTTATTAGATTACTTTATTTAATAATTTTCAACAAAAATTCTAAATAGCAGGTTACTTTGAAGAGACCGAAGAGAATATTTATGACTATATTCCACCTCAAAATACCAACCAGATTTATACGCCTAAATGGGTTGTTCAAAAGATGGTACAACAATTAGAAGATGAAAATCCAGGCATTTATAATGATTCATCTAAGACCTTTATTGATCTTTATATGAAGTCGGGTTTATATATCACTGAAGTCGTTAAAAGATTGTATAACAGCGAAATAATCAAGTCTGAGATACCAAACGATCATGAGCGATTGAAACATATACTTGAGAATCAAGTGTATGGGTTAGCTCCTACAGAAATCATTTATAGAATTGCGACGAGTTTTATCTTTAGTGAATTAACTGAAGGTATTAGCCAAAAGAACTTTGCACAATTGGATGCTTATCCATATGCAGAAGCGGGAACATTAGAAGAAAAACTAGATGAAGTATTTAAATAACCTTAAAATCAGTGAGCCATACGGTTTTGTATGGCTTTTCTTCTATATATTTATAGGGGGGCTTAATAATTGAATAAAGATTGGAACAATTTAAAAAAGTCGGCTAGTGGCATACCTACTTGGGATTCCTTTATTCCTTATGTGTTAGAAGTTATAAAGAATGGTGAGGAAACAACAAGGGTGTTATTGTAAAACGTATATTAGAATACTTAGATATCCCTGAAGAAATGAGGGGTATAGAATACGATAATAGTGAGAAATCTCAATCTATTTTATATAATCGTATAGGCTTTGCATTGGCTGATTTGTATAAAGCAAAAGCAATTATACGAACAAAAAGAGCCGTTTATAAAATAACTGACGATGGACTTTCATTACTAAACGAATATGGCGATCAATTAACTACGGACATACTTCAAGAACAAACCGAGTACGTTGCGTACATGAAAGAACTCGAATCAAGAAATATAAAATCAGATAAAGATTCTGAAGATATATTGCAAGGCAATTTAAATATGAATAATTTGGAAGAACAAGAAGATCCTCAAGAAACTGTGGAGAGATTAATCAATAAAAGAAATAACGAAGTAGAAATAGAGTTATTAAATAAATTACGGGAAACTGATCCGATTTTCTTTGAGAAATTAGTTATAAAATTACTAAACACTATGGGATATAGCGGAAATAATGGGAATGTGCATGTGACAACTCAGTCAAATGATGGGGGAATCGATGGAATCATCAACCAAGACCCTTTAGGTACGAGTAGAGTTTATTTGCAAGTGAAAAGATATGCTGAAAAATGCAGTCGGACGCCCGGCCATTCAAGGCTTTTATGATGCGCTTGCTAGTGTTAACGCAGATAGAGGCGTGTTTATAACAACTTCAAGTTTCTCAAAAGCAGCTGAAGAATTTGCAAAAAAACAAGGTATTGTATTAATTGATGGTATTCAACTAACTCAATTAATGCTTGAATATAAAGTTGGCGTAGGAAAGGCACAAGAGTACACGGTCTATCAGATTAATTATGATGATTTTGAATCTGAAGATTAAATAAACTAATGTTTTTAATGCAAGTACTTTTTATTAACATATTTTTATAGACTTAATCAATAGCTCCTGTATTAGCACATATATAAAAACTTTAGAGTAGGTATTGATACATAAATTATATAGTAGTAGACACATTAGGTTTTATTGTCGTTTAGAAAATACTATCAGTAAAAAAACTTGTCAAAGGAAGCGATAGAATGAAAATAAGTGAGATATTTAATTTGAATAAGTCACAACATGAACTTGATTTTGTAGATATCGATACCTCTAATGATACGCCGTTATTTTTAGATCCTTATTTTTTATCACTAAGAAATGACAGATGGTCCGTAGATGCTCATAGAACCTTAGAAAATTATTTTCAATTTATATTGCATTTATTTGAAACTAACCATAAGGAAGAAGCACGTAGAAATTTTAAATTTACTGAGCCAAAAGAAACATGTTTAGGACTATCAAAATCAGGTACCAAAGGTAAGAGTTTAGGAGATAATGATGCAACAAAATTATTCGAATATATCCTTAATAGTAGAGTAGTTGAGTCAGGATTAGTTAATCACGTTAATGATATGAAAATTTTCGTTGATAACATTTCACATGATAAAATATCTGATTTAACAACTAATGTAATTAGGAAACCTTTAATCAAATATACACAAAACCAATGTAAGTTACATGGTCCTGAATAATTCATAGTTTTACTAATAGTCTTTCCTAACATTGATTTAATAGTCTTTAAAGTAATCTGCTTCATCACCCATTAGGTGATGAAAAAAGACCCCCTTTCTGATATGGTTAATTCACCAC
>NZ_VBSP01000022.1 GCF_005864045.1 Ruoffia tabacinasalis
TAAAGACTTGAGTTATAAAAGAATCGAAAAGCGACATTTCCCCCATGGGGGAAACCCTATACCTAAAAGTCTAATGGGGTATGTCTTTTGAATAACAATAGTGTTGCATTTGATTTGACAACAGAGGAATTCTTTATTTCTATTGAAGCTTTTAACTTTTGGAATCACTTTCTACTATATAAAGTCTGATATTATTGTATAATGTATTATACTCTTAATTCAAAGGAGGATTTTAGTGAAGATACAAGAGAGTTACTTTAAACTTGATCAAGTCCCTGGCCTTTGGCGTAGTACTGTTGGACTTGAGCGAGAATCTTTACGTGTTAACCATGATGGGAATATATCTAAGCACCTTCATTCTCCTGATTGGGGAACTCGTAAACAACAACCTTATATACAAACTGACTTTGCAGAAAGTCAATTAGAATTAATTACACCCCCTACTGTGTCAATCAGTGAACTACAAGATTGGTTAAGCTCCTTCCATCAAATCGTCGCAACAACGAATGAAGAGAACGGAGACTTATTATGGCCGTTTAGTACACCGGTAATTATCCCAGAGAATACTGAGGATATTAAGATTGCACAGTTAGAGAAGATTGAAGAGTATAATTACCGGGCATTTCTAGCCGAATTATATGGTAAGCATGTTCAATTAATTTCTGGAATTCATTATAACTTCCAAATTAATCCTGATATCGAACATGATTCATTTGAAGCTCAGTCTGATTATGACGATGAATTGCAATTCAATAATAAGATTTATATGCATTTAGCTAGAAATTATTTCCGCTATCGTTGGTTACTAACTTATCTCATAGGTGCTTCACCTTTTGTTGCTCCTAACTATGCGACGAACTTATATGGTAAACCTCATGCAGAGAGAATGCGTTCAATTAGACAAAGTCGTTATGGTTATCAGAACAAAGAGTCTGTTGTGATGAACTATGATTCTTTAGAAGACTTTGTTACTTCTATAGAAGATGCAATTGATTCTGGTGCTCTTTCTTTAGAGAAAGAATTGTACCGTGATGTTCGTCTCCGTGGAGGAGCGAATGCCCGAGAACTTTTAGATAAAGGAATTAGTTATCTTGAATTTCGTAACATCGATTTGAATCCTTATCATCCTCATGGGATTGATGATGAAACAATCGCATTGGTTCGTCTTTTTTTAATTACACTTTTATTTATCCCAGATGTAAAATACGACACTGAAATCTTAAAAGGAACTAAGATGAATTATGCAACTTCAGAAGCGGACGCTTTAGATGCTCCAATGGACATGGATGAAGCTAAATGGTTAGTCACTGCTATGCGCGAAGTTGCCGATCAATTATCTAACACAGATAATGTCTCTTCTATAGTAGATAAAGTTGAAGCTTCACTTGAAGATCCTTCATTAACTTTAGCTGGACGCATTGTTGAAGAAGCAACTGACTATGATAGTTTCCTTGAGATGGGCTTACGCCTTGCCAAAGAACATCAAGAAGTTTACTTAGATAAACCATACTTATTACATGGCTTTGAAAATCTCGAATTATCAACACAAGATGTGCTTAAAGAAGCAATTAAAACGGGTATTAAAGTAAGAATCATTGACGGTGAGGAAAATGTGATCGAATTATCTTTCCAAGGACAAACTGAATACGTTAAAAGTGCAAATATGACTCGACTTGATTCTTTAATCAGTTATTTCTTAATGGAAAATAAAGTCGCAACGAAAGTCTTACTCGATGATGCTGGTCTTAAAGTCCCTTCAGGAACATCATTTAGTAACATTGAAGATGCGAAAGCATACTACACTTCCCTACCGGATAAAGCTATTGTAGTAAAACCTAAGAATACAAATTACGGTTTAGGTATTACAATCTTCAGAGGTAAACCGGGTGAAGAAGATTATATTGATGCTTTAAACTTTGCCTATAAGGAAGATCATACGGTTTTAGTTGAGGAGTATATAGAAGGAACTGAATTACGCTTCTATATTCAAGATAACCAAACCATGGCAATTGTTGAACGTCGCCCAGCTCATATCATTGGAGACGGAATGTCTACCATTGGCGAGTTAATTGATGAAGTGAACAAAAACCCACTACGTGGACGTGATCATAAAGCACCTTTAACAATCATTGAAAAAGGTGAAATCGAGACCCTTCAATTAAAAAACTATGGATATACTTTTGATTCTGTACCAGAAGATGGTAAGACAGTATATTTACGTGAGAACAGTAATGTGTCGACCGGTGGAGTTTCAATTGATCGTACCGATGATACGCATGAAGGTTATAAGAAGATTGCTGAAAAAGCTTCTCAATTACTTGAAGCAAGCTTCTGTGGTGTAGATATCATTATTGAAGACTACACTAAAGAACCTACTCAGGATAATTACGGTATTATCGAAGCAAACTTTAATCCGATGATTGCGATTCACCGCTTCCCAGGCGAAGGAACACCTCGTCTTTTAGGAAAAGCAATGTTAAATCAATTATTCCCTGACGTTTATAATAGAGGGTAATATTACAGTCGTACATTTACACAAACTTTACATTTCCTTTATTAGAGCGTATGCTTCACTGACGTATAATAGCGTTAGTGAAGTATTTTTTATAAAGGAGCAGATTGGATGATGAAGTATTTGAGATATGTCGTAATCGTATCACTAAGTCTCACTGGCTTAAGTGGAGCTACACCTGTTTTTGCAGACGACGTTAAGTCTTTAGCAGAAGAAGAGAATAGTGTTTTCGTTGATGCTATGCTTAACGAAGAAGTTTATTCAGTAGAGAAATTACATGAAACCTTTGGAGAGCCTAGCTCAGAAGAAGAACTTGATGATTCTACTTCGCGTCAATTTTTCAATTTAGAAAGAGAAGATGAAGCGACAAGTTTAGAAGTGATCGCGGATATCTCAACTGAAGATGCCGAAGAAGTGATTAATCTGACATTTAACATCGATTTCGAAGATGTCGTATATGAAGATGCGGATGCTTTTTCCGATACCTACTCTGAATTAGTTGATCATGCTTTAGTGTTGCACAATGAAGGAACCGTGATTGTAAGAGATCAAGTGGTTGAAACGTTGGGTGATCCAACTACAATTACCTTAGCTGGTTCTTATGAATTATTAGTTTATTCAGTTGGTGATAGTGATTCAAGTACTGATTACATCGTTGTGTTATTAGATGATAAAGTTTATGCTTTAAATGAACATTCGAATGCCGATGGTAATCTTGAGAAAGACTTCGACATCACACCGTCTCAATTGAATCAACTTTCACACACGAGTGGAGTAACTTATAACGAAATGGTTGATCAAATTGGACAACCAGATAGTATCTATCATGACTTCCCTAACTCTGTTATAACTTACGTTTGGTATTCAGATACCGATGAAGATTTCTCAGAAATCAGTTATATCACAGACTTCCGTGATATTATGGTTGGTATTGGTCATCAATTACAAGGTGAATAATTAAAAATAGCCCCGCTGATTTGTTATAACGCAAATCAGCGGGGCTTTCTTTATGTTTTTATGCGAAGATTAAGTTAACAATCTCTTCTAAAGTCGTATTTCCAAAATATTTATTCACATCAACATCAGCTAAAGCTTCTGTCACTGCTTGGCGTTCATATCTTACGCCATTTAATTTCTCTTCAACATCTTTAATATTACCTAAACCAAAGAAGTCTCCATAAATACGTGTATCTTTAATGATACCTTGGCTCACATTGAAGCGAATATCAACAAAACCGAATGGGAATTTATGACTTTGTTCAACATCAAAGTCCGGTGATTTACCGTAATTCCATTCCCAGTTTCCCATACGTTCTTCACGTAGTTTATAAACGCCTTCCCAAATCTCATCTGTTAATTTTAATTCAGGGACGTCTTCACGTTTGTCTACACCGAAAATTTCTAAAAGAATTAAATCTCTAAACTCTTCTGTTGAAAGATCACGGTATTTTTCATCCACATATGGTTTGATGTTTGTGACACGTGAACGTACAGACTTAATACCTTTCGATTCGATTTTAGCTTTTCTTGGTTTTAGAACGTTATTTGTCTCGTCTAAGTCTGAATCAAATAAAATAGTTCCGTGAGCTGTCATTCGACCATCTTTAGCATACATAGCATTTCCAGAGAATTTCTTCCCATCAATGAGTAAGTCATTACGCCCTTCTAAAGCTGCTTCCGTTGCTCCCATCTTATGTAAAGCTTCGATTATCGGTTCCGTCACACTCTTGAAGTCACGGAAAGTTCCGTCATCATCTTTAATAAAGCAGAAACAAAAGTTTCCTAGATCATGATACACTGCCCCGCCACCAGACATACGACGAACGACTTGCACATTATGTTCGTCAACATATGATTGGTTAATTTCTTCCGTCGTATTTTGGTTACGTCCAACGATAATTGAAGGTTCATTAATATAGAATAGCAGAATTGGTTCGTCAACTAGACGATTTTCTACTAAATAAGTTTCTAGTGCAATATTCAGACTGGCATCATAATTATTACCATTATCCACAAAAATCATAGTTGTTATCCTCTTTCTCTAAACATTTTCTTTAATTGTCGCAACAGTTTCTGTATTTAACTCATCTAAAATTGCTGTCACTAGACGAACTGTATTCTTGAAGTCATCTTCATGAATCACTGAAGTTGTTGAATGTAAATAACGAACTGGAACGGTAATTGCGATAGATGGAATACCTGCTTGAGCTGTATGAATCGATCCAGCGTCTGTTCCTCCACCTGGAATAAATGTATATTGGAATGGAATGTCATGTTTTTCAGCAATGTTTACGACAAAGTCACGCAAACCTTTATGTGAAATCATTGATGCATCAAAGACAATGACTTGTGGCCCTTTTCCTAATTCACTATCCGCTTCTGCTTTGGTCATACCTGGCGTATCTCCTGCAGTACCCGTATCTAAAGCAATCGCAATATCAGGGTGAACTAAGTTGGCGGCAACTTTTGCACCACGTAACCCAACTTCTTCTTGTACGTTTGCACCTGAGAATAGTACAGTGTCATGTCCTTTTTCTTTTGCATATTTTAAAACTTCAACCGCAACAGCAACACCAATACGGTTATCCCATGCTTTTCCTAATAAGAAAGGTGTGTCGTTTAGACGACGAGTTTTAATTAACGGTGTAATCATATCACCAGGACGGATGCCCATTTTTTCAATGTCTTCTTTTGATTGTCCTCCAACATCGATAAAGATATCTTTCATATCAATTGGCTTTTTACGCGCTTCTGCTGTCAATACGTGAGGTGGTTTTGATCCAGTAACCCCTTCGATTTCTTTACCTTCTCTTGTTGTTATAACTACTTCTTGTGCGAGTACAACTTGACTCCACCAGCCACCAATCGTAACGAATTTGATGAATCCTTTATCAGTGATTTCACTGACCATGAAACCAACTTCGTCCATATGTGCTGCCATTAAGACTTTAGGTCCTTCTGCATCTCCGGTATGTTTACCGAAGATCCCTCCTAAACCATCTTGAACGAATTCGTCCACATAAGATTCAGTTTCTTTCTTGAAAAGTTCACGGACTTGCGTTTCATTTCCTGCAATTCCATTAACTTCTGTTAAGTTTACTAATAATTCTTTATTCAATTCCATACATTCATTTCCTTTCTGATTTTCCTTCATACTGAATATTTTAACACGTTTTCATTATAAATAGTGATTATAACACTTAATAATTTGTTATTTCCTATATAAAGGTTTACTCATTGATTTTGACGATTATTTTTCCGATATTCTCGTTGTTTTCCATCATCTCATGCGCTTTTGGTAGCTCTGAGAAATCGAGTACTTCATGAATAATTGCTTTGATTTCCCCTGATGCAAAATGCGGCATGACGTTCTTCACGAACTCTTTCGTTAACACACCTTTATAAGCATTGCTTCTTGGGGTCAAGAGCGTCCCCTTAAGATGAATGCGTTTCTGCATAATATCAAAAATATTAAATTGCTCCACTTCAGATCCACCTAGTGTCCCAATCAGTATCCATCTCGAATCGACCTTGGCACTTTTTAGATTTAAGTCATAATAAGAAGCTCCAATAAAGTCTAAAATAACGTCAACACCTTCGTCATTTGTTTCTTCAAGCACCCGTTTGGCGATATCTTCTTCTTTATAATTAATCGGAAAATCAGATCCTAATTCTTTCATTTTCTCTAATTTCTCTTTGCGACTGGATGTCGATAAGATTTTGGCGTCACTTAATTGCTTGGCCATTTGAATTGCGGCTGTTCCCACTCCACTAGCACCTGCATGAATTAAAATACTTTCACCTTTTTTCAACTCACCTAACCAGTACATAGTTTGATAAGCAGTTAAAAATACTTCTGGAATCGCAGCGCCTTCTTCATATGTCAAATTCTCTGGTAAAATCATCGCGAACTCTGCGGGCATCACTGCGTATTCTTGATACGATCCTTGAATGACTAAGCCAGCAACGCGCGTTCCTGGTTTTAGGTCTGTTCGATCAGAGCGGTTTTCAATTATTTCACCTGCAACTTCAATTCCTAACACTGGATACGGTGCTTCTAGTTGTTTGTTCTCTCGCGTAAGAATCTCAGTTCGGTTAATACCGAAAGCTTTTACTTTAATTAACACTTCACCATCTGCTGGAAGTGGCGTCGGACGTTCTTCTTGAATTAATTTATCTACGCCACCTGGTTCAGTAATTGTCCATGCTTTCATGTTATTCCTCCTAAGTGATTGTATTATCATGGATAAGTTGTTCATCCTCTCTCCTATGATATCAAAAGTACTAAGGCAAACAAAAATCTTAGCTCAAAATAAAAAACCGCTATAAAATAGCGGTTTGAGTTTGAATATATTATTTTGCTTTTAATGCAGCCATTGTGATGTAGTTGTAAGGTTGGTTGAAGTGAGGTAAGAAGAAAATATCTGTTAACTTCAACGTATCAATCGTTACTTTTTGTTGAATGGCTAATGAGAACATATGAATCGTTGCTGACATGTCATAACGTGAAGCAATTTGAGCTCCCACAATACGGCGAGTTCCTTTTTCAAAAACAATACGGATCTTAACTGTTTCATTATCGCTCATGTAAGGTGATTTTTGTACATCTTCATGCTCAACATAATCCACATCAATACCAAAACGTTGGCAAGCTTTTATTGAGTATCCAGTTGATACTAGGTTTAGACCAAAGATCGAAATACCGTTTGATCCTTGAACACCCACGTGTTCTAAGTCAGTTCCAGCAACGTTATGTCCACCAACGATTCCTGAACGAACAGCGTTACTTGCTAATGCGATGTAAGCTGTATCTTGTAATGCATTAGAGTAAACTGTCGCACAGTCACCAATTGCATAAACATCTGGATCACTTGTTTGTTGGTGACGGTCTACTAAGTAAGCTCCGTTCGCAAATAATTCTAAATGATCTTGTCCTAAATCATTGTTTGGACGGAAACCAATAGCGTTAACTACTAAATCAACGTCATAGTGACCTTTATTTGTTTTAATTGCTTTAACACGACCTTCTTCACCTTCATAAGCTTCAGCTAATTCACCAAAGTGTAAGTCTAAGCCGTTGTCAGCTAAGTTTTTATCCATTAATTGAGCAAACTCTTCATCATAATAGTTTGATAATGATGTAGACATTGCATCGAATAATAATACTTGTTTACCGCGACGTTGAATTGCTTCTGCAATCTCAACACCAATATAACCAGCACCGATAACAGCAACTTTTTCAATCTTGTCACTATTTAACTCTTCATCAACCGCTTGTCCTTCTTGGAATAATTTAAGGAAGTGGATTCCGTCTAAGTCTTTACCTGGTACATTTGGTTCAATTGGTTTAGAACCAGTAGCTAAGATTAATTTGTCATATGACTCTTCAATCTCTTCACCATCTTTTGTTACAGCATGAACAACTTTATTATCGTAATCAACACGATCAACCGTTGTTTCCATTAAGATGCGAGCACCTTTATCTTCAAAATCTTTACTCTCTGTATAGAATAAATCATTACGATTTTCTACTTCGCGAGCAACCCATAAAGCAGTACCTGCTCCAACATAACTAATGTTATCATTTTTCTCAATTAATACTACTTCATGACCTTCGTACTCATCAAGTAAAACATTCGCTGCAGCAATCCCCGCATGGTTAGCACCAATAATTACAACTTTCATCAATTATTTCCCCCTAATATACCTTTTTAAATCTAATAAGTACATCATATCACAAAGTAATTTAAAATTTAAGTTAAAATATTATGAGTAACTTTGTGAAAACAGCTTGTTTATTGACATAACAGAGTTTCCATCCTATTCAATATCCTTATAATAATTGCTTATAGGCTTGTGAAAATTGAATTTAAGTTATTAACCGCTGTTACAAAATCCTTTTATTCCAAAGTTTATAATCTTTTAATCATTACTTGTAGGCAATTCCAGAAATTCAGGTTTGTAAAAATTTGCAATTTAGCGAACACAATGAATAGTTTGTGAAATAGATTATTATGAAATGTTAAACTCAATAATGTAACAGAGTTGGCATTGGCTGTGAATTTTGGAATTATAGGGATTTAGGTCCTTGAGAATTTCTCAAAGATGGTTTTTCGCAATTTGGTGCCCTTAAATTTTCTCAGGAACACAATTATCATTCCAATTCAAAAAAGCGCCCAACATTGTTGAGCGCTTCCCTATTTAATCTGTCTGTTTTTTGTACCACCATGGTACATATAAGAAAATCATCAACATCGCCACTGCGATCCAAGCCATAATAATATAAGCTAACTGAAGTGTTAGTGGCTGAGTCAATACAGCAATCACTGCATACACAAGCAATTGAATAAAGGCAATGACTAAAGATGTTCCTTGAAATGCTTTAACAATAGACCCTTCTCGGTTTGGATAAATAATTTGGAAAGGTTGATTACTATATAATTTCATCAATGGAACTAGCTGGATAAACGTGAGTACATGACTCAAGACACCCATTCCTAATAACATCCAAATATTACTTGTCATCATGATCAGTACAGAAATAAATAACGTCACACGTAACCAAACACCACTGTATGCATTATTTCTAAATATAGCTCTCAAGAATAAGAATGAATAGCGGTTATTATTCAAGTTCTTCATGAATGACAGTACCCCATCTAAATATGGACGGCGTTTAATCGATGGTCTCAAGTGAGGTACATCCGCAAAAATCGAAATCCACTTATATAAACTTGCCTCACGACGCGTCTCTTCTTCCACAATATGATCAAAAGCCACCCAGCGGTTACTTCTTTGAGTCATCGCCCAGGCGATATAAACAATCAAGAGTAAAAGCATCACCAAAGGTATGTATATATTAAATGTCACAGGTAAACTAAACGTTATGAATAACGCGACTGCAACTAATAAAGTATGATGCCATCTGGATAGAGGTCGCCCAATAATCTGAGCGAAGCCTAAATTAAAAATATCTAAATACAGTAACGAAAAGCTGACTGCTTTGAAGGCAACCATATAAAGAATCAGCAACCAACTTTGGCTCAAACTCCAAACAGAAATCAAATCTAGAAACGGCATGATCATTGCTGTTCCGAGTGAAATAATAATCGCTGGTAAGACTAAAGATACTAAAGCACCTTTTAACCAATAACTATGCCACTCTTCTCCTAGAGCAAACAAATAACTTTTGTCAGGATCCTTCGTAAACCATATCGGCTGTCCAAATTGAAATATCGTTGCCAACCAAATGACAACACTCAGGATAATTACCCATCGAATAACACTTAAGTCTAAAGCTTGTAATTGAATCAGTAATTCACGGTAATACAATGCACCAAAAGCTAAGATCACTAGCAAAATAATTGAAAAGTGATCATTCATGATTAGCCTTGCGTACTTACCAATTTCCTTTAAGTAATTTGAAAAGCGCTGTTGCCATAAGCTTTTGAAGTCACCCATTAAAGCGCCTCCTCTTGCTCAGTCATCGCGATATAAATATCGTCTAACGAAGCTTCCGGCATCATAAATTGCTCTCTCAACTGCGAGACATTACCTTGACCGATTAAAACTCCTGCTCTTAACATTAAGAAGTAATCGCACAACTCATCCGCAATACTCAACACATGCGTTGTGAATAAGATAGCTGTTCCATCAGCTGCACGCTCTTTTAATAAATGAGTAAAATCACGAATCGCAATGGGATCTAAGCCTAAGAATGGTTCGTCAATTATTAAGATTTTTGCGTCTGTAATTAATGCACAGACTACCATCACTTTTTGCTTCATTCCTTTTGAAAAATGCGTTGGGAACCAGTTTAAGTTCTTGTCAAGTCTAAACATCTTCAATAAAGGTTCTGCACGTTGCATGGCGACATCAACAGGAATGTTATATCCAAGCGCCGTCATTTCAATATGCTCTCTTAAAGTCAATTCCTCATATAAAATCGGTGTTTCTGGAATGTAAGCAATATTTTGTGCATAATCTTTATGGCTATCAACAATTGATTGGCCGTTAATCTTCACTGACCCTTGTTGTGGTTCTATTAAACCAAGAATAGTTTTTAATAACGTTGATTTTCCGGCACCATTTAATCCGATTAAACCAACGATTTCTCCAAATTTAATTGAAAAATTAACATCTTTCAATACAGGTACTTGTCTGTACCCACTAAATAAATTATCTACTTGTAATGTCATTATACTCTCCTTTATTACAGTAAAGTTACTTAGTCATTATATCATATCCATCCGAACTTAAGATGAACTGACAGCGACTAATTAGTTGTTTGGTTTGGGTCAAGAATAATGCGCCAAATTTTTAAAGAAACATTTAACTTAGAACGCACAGAAATTTCTTCATAAGTTCCATCTGCTCCAATCACTAATACTTCATTATGCGTCGAGTTAAAACCAATGCCTTTATTTGATACATCATTAGCAATAATCCAATTCGCATTTTTCTTTCTTAATTTACCTGAAGCATACTCAGATAAATTCTCAGTTTCGGCCGCAAAGCCAATTAAAACTTGATTCTTCTTCTCTTTACCAAGTGTTGCGAGGATATCTGGGTTCTCAGCGAAATCAAGTTGGAATGAATTATCATTACCTGCTTCTTTCTTAATCTTTTGATCCGCACGGTTAAGGACACGATAATCGCTTACTGCTGCAGCCATCACGACATAATTCGTATCCAAAAAGTATTTATTCAACTCTTGTTGCATCTCAACAGCAGAGTCCACATAAACTGCTGTAATATTATGAGGCACCTTTAAATCACGTTTAGTTGAGATTAAAGTAACGTCCGCTCCATAAAAACTTGCCGCTCTTGCCATCGCATACCCCATCTGACCAGATGAATCGTTTGAAATGTAGCGTACAGGGTCAATTCTTTCAACTGTTCCACCGGCAGTTACCACAACTTTTTGTCCTTCAAGCCATTGTGGAGAATTATGACGCATATGTTGGTACTCAACCATCTCAACAATGTCTTCTACAGACGGCATACGCCCTTTTCCACTATAACCTTCAGCTAAAAATCCTTCGTCAGGTTCCATAACGACATAACCAAAAGACTCTAAGCGACTAATATTCGCTTGAGTTGCTGGATTATCAAACATTTTAGTGTTCATTGCCGGAACGATCACACGTAAATTATTTACTGCCATTAATGTACTGGACACAGCGTCATCTGAAATACCATTAGCCATCTTTCCTATTATATTCGCTGTTGCTGGTGCAACTAAAGCAAGATCTAACCAATCAGCAATATTAATATGTTGAATCGATGTAGGATCATGTTCATCAAAAGTATCTGTTAGTACTGAATGTTTAGTTAATGTTTGTAAAGTTAGTGGTGTAATAAATTTCTGAGCACTTTCACTCATAACCACCCGAACGTTAGCTCCTTTTTTAATTAATTGGCGCGCTAACTCACCCATCTTATAACTGGCAATTCCGCCGGTAATAAATAAACCTATATTTACTTGATTTAGCATTATCACTCACTCCTTGTCATTATATTAATTGTAAATGATATTGGACGGACTGACTAGTCATATATACTCTTTTTGCTTTATTCTATAAAAATGTGCACATAAAAAAGACCAAGCCGAAGCTTGGTCTTAAAGTCTAATTATTTAAAATTAGTTTTCTTTTTTGAATGAAGGTGCTACTAAACCAACACCAGCTAATACTGCTAATGCAGCTGCTCCAAAGATTGCGTATGATGAAGACTCACCAGTTTCTGGTAATTCTGCTTGTCCAGAACCGTTGTTTGATCCACCGTTGTTAGATCCGTTTCCGTTGTTAGATCCGTTTCCGTTGTTTCCTGGTTTTTCTTCTTCAGGTTTTTCTTCTTCAGGTTTTTCTGGAGTAGGTTTTACTGGTTTAGCTCCTTCAACACCATCATTTTGTTCTTTTTCTAAATCTTCACGTTCTTGTTTAGCTTGGTCTAAAGTATCTTGTAATTGAGAACTTTCGGTTCCACGAACGCGGTCAATAGTTTCGATTTCTTCTTTAGTTAAGTTTTCTAAGTTAGCGTTTGAGTTAATGTTTCCATCAACAACTGCTTGGTGTAAAGCTAATTCTAATTCAGCAATTTCTTCTTCGTTAACTGCGTGTGCACGTTGTGCAGTACGTAATGCTGCATATTCGCTATCTTTAGTTGCTAATGTAGAGTTAACTAAAGCTTCTGCGTTAGCTAAGTCAGTTTGTAATTGACCTTCTGTAGCAACTGCATCATTGTAAGCAGTTTCTGCTTCATTGTAAGCATTTTGTGCGTCACCTTGGATACCGTATTGTTTGTAGATGTTTTGTGCATCTGTGTAAGCAGCATCAATTTCACGAATTGTTTGTTCGTATTTTGCTTGTGTTTTAGTATCTGCAGCAGATTTTTCAGAGGCAGCTTTAGCTGTTCCTGATACTTCGTTTGCTTCAGCTGTTGTAAAGTTTGCTTGAGCAACACCTTGAGCTTCTTGCGCTACAGATAAACGAGCGTATGCAGCAGCTTCTTCATCTTCAGTTACAACAAGAGATCCATCTTCAATAGCAGCAACATCAGCTTGAGCAGATGCTAATTCTTGGTTAGCAGAAGCTAAAGCGTCAGCAGCAACTTGTTTAGAGTTTGCTAATTCTTGAACAACTGAGTCATAAGCGTATAAGTTAGCAGCTTCTTCGTCTTCTTTAACTTCTAAAGCAACACGTTTTTCAGCATCAAAGTCACGGTTTGTTAAACGTAGAGCTTCTTTTAATTCGTTAAGTCTTGTAGCTTTTGCACGACGGACAGTAGTAGCTTCAGCTAATTCTCCGCGTAATTCGTTACGTTCTGCAACTGCATCGTTGTATGCAGCTTCTGCATCATCATAAGCTGATTGTGCAGCAGCGATATCAGCACGTAAAGTGTTACGGTTTGAAGCTGCAGTGTTAATTCTAGCAGCAACTTCTTGGATGAAGTTTAAGTATTCAGTTTGTGACATGCTTTCGATTTGGATGTTATGTGGATCATAAGTTTTACCATCGATTACGAATGCAGCGTTTGCTGTTGTAACACCAACACCTGCTAATGTAAGAGCAGCTGTAGAAATAGCAACTAATTTTTTAAGATTTTTCATTGAAAAATTCCTCCTGTTTTTTGAGTTTTAATTTTAAAACTTTCCTAAGCGACATTTCAACTGGCAAGTTTAACATGCCTAATTTGATAAACTTACCAAAAGCTCATCCTTTAAATAAATAAAGAATTTCTTAAGTTCATCTTAAGAAAACTATACCAAGATTTATTTTAGTCGTCAATCGTTTACGCAAGATGATACATTCTTGTAACATTCCTGTTAAATTTGACACTTAATAAATCCTTAAGCTTCTAAACAATTACTGACTTGGTCATGTATTATCCTCAGAAACTTAGAACACAAGTACTCAGTTCCTTATGCTATGAATACATTATATCGTATCTCTGAAGAAAATCAACAATAATTTAAGAATTTCTTAAACTTTTTAAAAAGTCTTACTCTTGATCGTAGTAATATAACTCTACGTCACCTGTTTCAGCATCTTCAAACGCTTCTATATTACGCATTTCTGGATCAGTATTACTTGTCCAAACATGTCGAATTTGATGACCTCCAGCAAATACATGTTCTACAATATTAGCTTCACCTAAACTATTACTTAAGTTTTCTATCGACAATTCTTCTGTCGCCACTTCGAATAACTCTTCAATATTAATCGGGAATTCTTCATCTAATTGTGGAGTTCTTACGTCATACTTCATTGTTGTGACGATATTACTTTCAGTATCCACTTGTATCGTTAAAAGTATAACTTGCTCACCTTCTATTGCATAATAATCATAGTAAGTTGAACTTCCGGCTTCTTGTACACTCGTTGGCTCACCAAACATTTCAGTTAATTGGTCAGTTGTTACTGTCAATATGACACCATCGACCATTCCAGTTAATTTTTCATAACCATTTGTGATCGTTTCTCCATCCAATAATAATAATTGATCGTAATTTTCTGGAGCAAATCTGTCCGTAAATTGATTTGTTGATTCTTCTTCAGCAGTTTCTTCTGTTCCTTCTTCAGAAGGCTCTTCAGTCACTTCTGCTTCAGATTGAATTTCAATTTCTTCTATATATGTAGCAATTGAATCTTGTAATTGATTTAGTAATGAAGTTCCCTCTGCTTCACCTGTTGTATGATTTAATACATACTCATTGTCTAAAGTAATAAACTCGTAAGCTCCTTCAGTTGCACTTGGTGTCGCAATTGTAGTGTAAGTTACATCATTTGATGATAACTGATATAAAGCAGTTACAAATAAATCTTCAGCATACAAGCCGGCATTTTCTTGGTCAACTAAGCCTTGTATTGTTTCTGAACTTACTGGCTCACTTGTTGTTTGCGCAGTACTTGCTTGTAGGAGTGCTGATCCAATTAAGTTTCCAGCTTCGTCACCGATTAAGATGATTTGCGTTGGTACAGCTCCTTCTTCTTCTGTTTCTTCTGAGTAATTGAAGACTAATACATTTTGTCCATCTTCAGTTGTCGTTTGTTCCGGAACAACATTACCTTCAAAGTTTGTTAAGATTTCATCAAAAGTACTTCTCATTGTTGCTGTCTCTGAAGTAATATCATTTAGTTCAAAGTCATTGATTAATGATTGATAATCTTCCCAAGCTAAAGCAAAGTTAGGATCGTCTAGCGAATCAACTAATAAAGACTGTAAATTTTCTAGATTTGTATTTACATCAAACTGATTTGCTAAATTAGTATCCTCAGTTTCATCGGTTGGTGCAGATACCGGTGTTCTTGATACAGTTCTCGGTGGAACATAAGAACTTGGCGGTGTTACTGGATAAGTTGGTTCAGGTTCTGGCTCGGGTTCCGGTTCTGGTTCTGGCTCGGGTTCAGGCTCTGGTTCGGGTTCGGGTTCTGGTTCCGGTTCTGGTTCTGGCTCTGGTTCTGGCTCTGGTTCCGGTTCGGGTTCGGGTTCGGGCTCTGGCTCGGGTTCTGGAACTGTTGTCTCAACAGGGGGTGTCTCTCCTTCACCTTCCTCAGCCAAAACAACTGTAGCCATCGATCCAACAATTAAATTCGCACTTAGTAAACTTACGACAAGGGTCTTTAAAGATTTCTTCATCTATGTCACTCCTTCATATTGTATGTAACAATTATATCATCATTCTTAACTTAAGGTAGTCAAAGCACAAGTTTCTTATAAATAATTCTATATATTTAAATAGACAGTTGTACACAACAAGAAAAGAGGCTTTCTCAAGCCTCCTTTTAATAATGCTAATTAATCATCGAATTCAACGTTTAGGATGTCTCCTGTTTCTGCATCGATTTCAATGTGTAATTTGTTATCATCATCGTCTTGATCTGGATTTTCTACACCATCAATTTCTATTTCCCAACGGACTCTTCCGTCATCGCTATCTAAGTCCCAATCAGTGATTGTTCCTTCGCCAGCTTCTTCTAAAGCAATTTCAGATGCTTCATCAATGGTGATTAAGTCTTCTAAGACTAATGCTTCACCATCGTTATCATTATCGTCTTCATTATCTTCATCGCGGTCAGTAATTTCTACTGGGTCTACGCTAAAGTCCACTTCGTATTCAATATTATCTTCAAATCCATGAATCGTAATTCGGTATTCTTCATTTCTTAATTCAACTTCTAACTCTTCTATTTCTGCATTAGGGTATTCTTCTTGGAATAGTGCCACTGCATCATTAAGGGCTACTTGTAAGTCACTCTCTTCAGTTTGGGCTTCATCTGTACTTTCAGTACTTTCTTCTGAGCTAACTGATTCTTCAGAAGTAGATGCTTCTTGAGAATCATCTTGGGCAGACACGTGTGGCGCAACGGCAGTTAACATTAATCCGGCCATTCCTAACAATGCAAAACTTTTCAATGATTTCTTCATTATTGTATCACTCCTAATATTTTTTTGACTACAACTCTATTATATAACATTTCATTAGCAACTCAAATAAGACGCATATTATGTGCAAATTATATATTGCCATATATATGACATTTTAAAAATATTTACGAATGTTTTTCTGTCTACAGCTGCTATTTTATATAAAAAAAGCCACCGCTATGGCGACGTTTCATAATTTCTGAATTAATTCTCTTCTTCTCCTACGATTTCAGCAATTTCTGCATCTGGCATGTCTTCAAATTTACCGAATAAGACAATTAAGAATGAAACTCAGAATGCCAGGATCATTACAATGATCCTGTTAATTAAGTTTTCAAATGGTCCATCTGGAGAGATAAAGGCTGGAAGTGCAGCAATTTCTGGATTTACAAAGGCATAAGAATAGAATTCAACAATACCGGCATAAAATCCTCCGGCTAAACCGCCGATAATACTTGCGATCATTACGCGTTTATAAGGAATGGCGATACCATATAATGCCGGTTGCGAAACTCCTAAAGCAGCTGTAACAACTGCTGTCACTGAGTATTGCTTGTAACTTGAATTGTTAGATTTAATCATGACTGCTAATGCTGCACCAGCTAAAGCTAAGTTGGACTTGTCGTTGGGTGTCACATGAATAAGGCCACACAGGCTGCTAATACTTGGTTTGTATTAAATACTTTTGCCGCTGGATAAGCGAGTAGGACAGGCAAGAAGTAGAGCACTGCACCCTGAGATAGTTTCTAGGATAATATATTCTGCGCGACCTTCTTGGTTCAATCCGTATGTATGTAACAAGAATGTGAATCCTTGTAGAATACCAGCCGCACTTAAGGCTACTAAGTTTGGTGCGAATATATTTTTTAACCATCTAGTACTTTATTCAAGATGGTCCCCTGTTTCTCGTCTTTCACGGTCGTCATAAATAATCCTCCATCAATGTTTTTATAGTGGGCACATTATATTGATTTCACTTTCAAAAATCTACCGTTTTTCTATAGTAAATGACTCTCGCTGTAAAAAAGAACTCGTACTTGAATTGCCTCAAGTACGAGTTCTAAATTAGAATTCAATTATTTATCGTCCTCATGTTGATCTGCGTTTACGCCTTCTTCATCTGCAGGTGGATTATCGTCGTGTCGACGCATCTCTGCTTCAAATTCACCTAATTGATGACCTTCTTCTTGGTCTGCATAACCATTTGTGTCTTCTGGGCTTAGTGTATTAAAGTTTTGAGGGCCTTTATCTTCTGCTCCATACTGTTCAGGGTTTACGCCCTCTTCATCTGCTGGGGGATTATCGTCATGTCGACGCATCTCATCTTCAAATTCTCCCAGTCTCGGATCATTATTCGAACGGTTTGATACCGAACGTTTGCTGTCTCCTACTCCCATGAAATCACTGCGCCTCCCTTCAGGCTCTCTTTCCAGTCTTGTTTCTTCACCTTTTAAATAATCATCTTCATCATGGTAGTCTGTGGATGAAGTCGGTGTAGCTGCTTCTTGATTTGTTTGGTAATACTGTGAATAATCCGATGAGTCACCCATATCTCCAGCAACGCCACCTTCTTTTCTATCCGCACGTAACTTTTCATCAGCTACTGGATCTTCTGTGTAAGTAACGTCATTTGACGATTTGTTTGCTACATCACGGTCAGATTGCGGTTGCTTATTAAGATTTGTATAGTGGGCTTCTGCTTCTTCTGATTCTAGTGCAGTGTCTCCTGCTACTTTGTTACTTTCATCGTATTGAACATTTTCAGTGACAGTATATTGACGGGCGTCTGGGTCAACTTGTGAGTCTACTTGAGTGCTATCTTTTTGATGCGCTTTAGAGTAGTCAGTTTCTGCACCCATATCACCTGCGATAACTGTTGCATTTTCTGAATCAGTTGTTTCATCTGGTGTTGGATAGTCATTCCTTTGTGTGAATGTCTCTACTTGGTTGGGATCATTTTCTTCCATAACATTTACGTTCGTATCCACTGAAAGTGCTTCGCCTTCATAAGTCTTCTCTACGACGACTAATATCTTGTCGTCATCAAGTTCATCTTTATAACCTTTTAAATCAACTGGGAAATTCTCATCATCACCGTCGTCAGATCCAAAGAAATCAGCGATTCGATTCCAAAATGATCTATGGTCATCGTCATCATCATATTCTTCTAACTCAACGACATTCGCGGATTGATTTGCTTCTTCCACAACATCATCGTCTGCATAGAGTGAGATTGCACTCACAGGTATTCCGGCATCTGTTAAATTTTGAACTGCTTTATTCGCTTCTTCGATTCTGTCATAGACTGCATATACAAATTTTTCATCCATGGTAGTTCCCCCTTAAATAGTCTCTTACTTATTATAAGTATTATACCGTGGTATCGTTTTCTATACAAACAATACGACAGCAAGTCATGAAAAGGCTTATCATTTCTTGCTGTCAGAATTGTTATTATTCATTTGTCATTGCGTTTTTATTCTTCCATTAAATCATAAATTTCTTGTGGGTCAATGCCAATAGCATTTGCGTAATCTTCATTAACAACGAGTTCTAAGTAGTTAGCTAACTCTACTGGTGTTGTTGCTGGGTCAAGGTCTTCATCGATAATTCTAACTAACATCTCGGCCGTTTGAACACCAAGTTCATAGTAATCTAGTCCGTAAGTTGCTAGACCGTTTTCTAAAATCATATCATTCGATCCACCGATCATTGGAATACCCGCTTCTTTTCCGATTTCTCCGACAAGTGCCATCGATGCAGCGATATAGTTATCTGTTACTAAGTAAATTCCGTCCACTTCTTCATTAACTAAGGCGTTCATCGCTTGGCTAATATCATTTGTTGATGAGATTGTCTTAATGACTGGTTGAATGCCTTGCTCTTCTAAGATTGGTACTGCGATATCGACTTGGTATTGGGCATTAATTTCACTCGAATTATAAATTAAACCTATTTTTTTTGCTTCTGGTACTAATGGGAGTAAAATTTGATTGATTTGTTGTTCAATGGGACCAATATTTGTTGTTCCAGTTAAATTGCGTCCTGGTTCTTCTAAGGTATCCACCACGCCGGCTCCAATTGGATCCGCTACAGATGAGAATAAAATGACCTTATCTTGAGTTGTATTTGCTAAAGCTTGTGCAGATGGTGTCGCAATAGCGAATAAATAATCACTTTCTGCTTCAATACTGCTTGCGAGTGATGGAAGTTGGCTAACTTCTGCTGCAGCGTTCACATAATTGACCGTCAAGTTTTCTCCTTCAACATAACCTAATTCTGCTAAGCCTTCAATGAAGCCTCGGTAGTTTTCATCCAATGATCCATGGGCATTGAATTGTAATATCCCGACGCTAATGGGTTCGCGTTCTTGTGCGCTGGCTGTTGTTGATGAGCCGTGTAGGATACTCATTAATGCTAAGCTGACAACTAATAATAGGTTAATAATTTTTTTCATGTTAATTTCTCCTTTTTGATTTGACTAAAAGCGACAAAAAAACCTAGCGAGAAATATAATCTCGCTAGGCAGGAAGAAATTAAATAGGTCCCTCAATGAAGAACGCATCTTATCTCACACTCGCAAAGATTATAATCTCTAGAATAATCTATGCGGGCTCCACACTTTTTTAGCACCTCATAGATACAAACAAACGCTTGTACGTGTTTGTATCCAATTAGGCAAGATACAAACACTATCTAAAGTTGCTAAAAAAGAAACGGTTAAGTTGTGAAATAAGTTTTGAATTCATCTTTAGTCCTCCATTGATTTGTTAATTAGAATTATACAGCTTACATTAGAGTTTGTCAATCAATTTTAATCATTTTATCATTTTCATTATATTAAGTTACGCCTAATAGCGAGATACTGCTTTTTTAAGCATCTGGATCACCTTAACCTTTCTTTATAGTATCGGTCAAAAACAATCCTTTTCACTCCCTTCAGCATGCCGTATTCAATAGTAACACCAACTATGACTTCTTTCTAAGCCTTTGAGACACATAAAAAGCCTCTACGCACCACGTGCATAGAGACTCGTTTGGAATGTATGAATAAGTTTAGAAAGACCACAAATACTCTCAGTTCTATCTTTTCGCACTGAGGTTTTGTTTGTGTGTAATTGTGAAGTTAAATGAAGCGATAATGAATGAGCCACGAAATTCTTATGATTAGTCTTTATTAGGTTTAAAGTCATCATGAAAATCACACTCACTCTCATTGTTTGCTCATCTTTCCTTCATAAATCTATTGTATTACAACGACCTATGATTGTAAAATAAAACACACCCTATTTTAAGTTAATTTCCCGATATTTTCCGGCCATTCAATGATTGGTTTTTTCTCTCTTTCTAGGTAATCAATGACTGTTTTGCCATCTTGATCAAATTGCAGCATGCAATAATACACATCATGATAGAAGATTAGTTTATAACCGTTCTCAAAGGCTTCGGGTAACCACTTTTGCTTTGCAGCGATAGTGTCCATAGGATAGTCATCGTAACTACTTACCCATGCTGGATTCATTGACGCTACGGTAAGGAGTAAATCTGACAGATGGAGTAGAACTTCGTCTTCTTGAGTCAATTTAACTATTGCTAAGCCATTTGAATGCCCGCCTGTATGAATCATTTCAATGCCTGGAGCGATTTCAATCCTATCTTTGAAGACTTTGACTTGTTCTTGAATGGGTTCCCAGTTTTCTTTGAGGTAGGTTCCTTTAGTACGAACGTTGGGATTTTTCACTTCTTTCCATTCGATCTCTGTCATATAAATCGTAGCATTCGGAAAGACTGATTCAAAACCCTCCTCAGTTGCGCGAGTTAAACCACTCGCATGGTCATTATGCATGTGTGTCATGAGGATGACGTCGATGTCTTTAGGTGTTAAATTTAGTTGAGACAAACTTTCTGTTAGTCTTGTTTTATTTTGAACACCGATATTACGCCAGTCTTTTTTATTGAACTTATTCGTTTCAAATCCAGCATCAATTAAGTAATTGGTGTTTTTAAATTGAATAAGGATAGGGTCTTCAACGGAATTCATTTGGTTATGATCATTATTTGGATACTTTTTAGACCAGACGGCTTTAGGCACCGGTCCGAACATGTTCCCTGCATCATTCAGTGTTGAAGTTGATTCTAACCAAGTCAGCGTCATATCCTGGAATTTTAATGTATTCATATATTCACCTTTCTATGTAACTGTTTTCATAATCATTGTAGCATAAGTTCTGTGGCCTCTCCTTAATTTTTACTTATAGTGGCTATTATTTATGGTAAACCTTTGTTGTCTTTAAAGGCTTTTTAATGTAAACTATATAACGCTGTTTAGATGATGACTGAATAGTACTATGGCACTTCAGCAGAATATGCTCCTGTCCTTTGGCCGTAGTTATTACTAGCATAGCAATGCTATGACTATAAAGGAGATTGATAAAAATGGGAAATAATCATCATGTCGATAGTTACTCTAGTTTTGATACACAAGGTTTAGTTAAGGCTGGATTAGTGACTGCATTATATGTTGTCATTACCATGTTCGTTGCTCCAGTGGCTTATGGACCCATTCAGTTTAGAATTTCAGAAGGTTTAAACTTTATGGGACTTTATAATAAACGCTACATCGCTTCAATTACTTTAGGGGTGCTCATCGTGAATGCGATGCAATCTACGATTGTTGATGTGGTTGTCGGTAGTTTTCACACACTGGTGTCATTAGTTTTAGCGCGTTATTTAGGTAATTTAGCGGTGAAAGCTTTTGGTAAGAAAGTTAAAGACCCAATGATTATTCGTTACGGTGTGATGACTCTTGTCTTTACATTTACAATGTTCATTATCGCGGCTATGTTAATGTATATGGGCTTTGCGGACTTCTTCTGGGAAACTTATGCCTTCTTAGCTTTATCAGAGTTTATCGTGATGACCATCGGTGGATTAATTATGTATTATTTAATTGCACCACGCATAGATTTTCATAAATAATTTATAATAAAAAGCTCCCTGTCATTTTAATGTCCTGGGAGCTTATTTTTTATTGCTTAATGAATACTTTTAAAAATGGAATCGCGTCTTTTACATATGTGGCAGGTTCTTCTGCATCTTGGTCATCAAACCATTCTTGTGATAGCGAGAATAATCCTGATGCGAATAAGGTTGCTATTTTGTGAATTTCTTCTTCATCGAGTGATTCAAAGTGTTTCTTCAATTGTTGTGAGTGAATGACTTTAAGTTGATCCACGACTAATTGGTTGATTGTCACAATGTATGAGCGTTGGCATTGTGTGGCCAAGCGCATGTGGAAGGAACATAACTTTTCAAAAAGAGAGACAATGTAGTCTTCATTTAATTGAACTTCACTATACTCTTCACGATTCAATTTCAGTTGGACATCTTCAAATAAAGCTTTCTCCATTAAGTCATATTTGTCTAAGAAATGATTATAAAAAGTTGCTCGGTTTATTAAAGCTTCTTCAGTAATATCTTTGACTGAAATATTTTCGAAAGGTTTTCTTTCTGATAATTGTATAAATGACTCGATGATGGCTTTGCGTGTTCTAGCGACACGTGGATCTATTTTGGTTTCCATATCTATCCCTCACTAACTAGTACTTTGTAGTCATTTTATCATAAGTGTGATTAAAACAACACTAGGTGGGTATTCTCAAATAACAAAAGACGAGTCCTTGCGGATTCGTCTTTTTGTGTTTAATTTAGAATTCTTGATACTCTGCTGGATTTTGATCTTTCTGACGGCCATCTTCATGAGACATAGAATTGATCTTAGCTACTTCACCTTCAGATAAATTGAAATCAAAGATATCAATGTTCTGACGCTGTCTTTGATAATTTCCTGATTTTGGAATAGGTAAAAATCCTCTTTGGATGTGCCAACGTAAGATGACTTGATATGCCGTTTTATTATGTGCTTGAGCGATAGCTGTAATTAAATCATTCGACATCATGTCAGCCGCTCTTCCGACTGGGCTCCAAGCTTCTGTAATGATACCTTTAGATGCATCATACTCACGTTGTGCTTCTTGATTGAAGTTTGGTTGCGTTTCAACTTGGTTTACTGCTGGTAAAATACCTGTTTCTTTTTCCAGGCGGTCAATATGTTCAGGTAAGAAGTTGGATGTCCCAATTGAGCGAACAAGTCCTAGTTTTTGTGCATCAATGAGTGCTTGCCAAGCTTCGATATATTTATCTTCTTTTGGATTTGGCCAGTGGATTAAGTATAAGTCAATATAGTCTAAGCCAGTTCGAGCAATCGATTCCTGAATCGCAATCATTGCTTTATCATACTCATGGTAACGGCCGGGCAATTTAGACGTCAGTGTGATTTGATCACGTGACACCCCACTATTACGAATCGCTTTACCTACAATTCCTTCGTTTTCGTAATTATAAGCAGAGTCAATTAAACGGTAACCAGATTGAATCGCCGTTTCAATTTGACGCACTCCTAATTCGCCTCGTAAACCGTAAGTTCCTAAGCCAACTTTAGGAATCGCAAACCCATCATTTAAAATATAATTTTCCATCAATTACAATCACTCCTTTAACCATAATAGTATCACGAAAGCGCTGCTGTGACTAACTTTATGCGCTACTGGGAAGGGATGGTGTGTTTGCGGGGCGTCGTGAGGGAGCACGACACTACAAATACTACTGTTTGAAAAATTTATGTATTACTAAATAAATAAGCATTAATATTTAAATTCAAAAATTATATAACATAAAAAAATAGTACGCATCCCATTTAGGATTTCGTACTATTTATAGATTTTATATTTCTAAGTTTATTTCCTCAAAAAAAGTATTAATATTAATACAAGCGACTTCAAATTTATCGCATACATCAGGTATCTTAGCTGATTTACTTGGTTGAGATATGTTTAAATTCACATTCCGTGTTTCACTCGTGACTAATGTTAAGTTTAAATCTTTAGCGATGGCTATGAGCCAAGGATCCGCAATCCTTTCATGTGCCCAACCTTTATCAGATGTTAATGCTTTATCGTTATAAAATGGACTATTCTGTAAATAACTAAGTACTTCAGTCCATCCAATTACAAAATCCTTATGATTAATTATATCATTAGTATAATTTTCTGTAATCCAATTATTAAATTTTTCGTCTTGAAATTGCTCATTTAAAACAATTTTGGGTATAACTACGCTCTTATTAATTATATCTTCAAAAAACAACCAAAAACTAGGAAAATAATTAAATTTATAATATCTATCATAAAAATCAAGGTAAATATTAGTATCCAAAAGATATTTTGTCATTACCTTCTTCCTTTCTTCAAGGTTTTAAAGCCTTTATAACCAACACCTAAGATATTAAATGCATCTGTATAGGTTATACGATTTTGCTTCAAAGCATTATCAACATATTTAAAGAAATCTTGATCTAATCTAAATAATAAATTCTTATTATAGTCACCGCCTGTACTTTTAGTTAACGGTCGTATGTTATTATAATTTTTTTCTAATTCGTGAATTATTTCTGTAAACTTATTTTTTGAAATGTAATTTAAATCCAATAATCTACGAGCTATAACATATTGACTTACATTGAATTTGCGTGATAGTGACTCAATATCTTGATTAGTATACATATTCAATTCGGATTCTGGAACTAACAATTCAGCAGTAACTTTATTTACGAAAGCTTCAGTAGGATCAAATTGATATGTATCAGTTTCAATAACATTAAAAATATCATCAATATTTAAAAATATATGGATAAATTCATGAATTAGAGTAAATAGTTGTCCATTTTTACTGTCTTTCTGATTAACAAATATAATCGGTGCTTTTTTGTCACTTAGGACAAATCCTCTAAATTCATTTATATCCAAATTTCGATGTGTATCATCTTTAATCTTTCCATTAAAAAAGACAAAAACACCTAGATTATTCATTCGTTCTCTGAAAAATTGTATTGGATTTTTATTAACTGCTTTATAATAATCTTTAGAAATATCTAAATATTTTCTTACCACATCTGCCAGCACCATATAGTTATCATGGATAGTATATTTCCCAACAAATTCTATTTCATAGTCAATTTCTGACCTTAAAAAATCTTGTTTGAGCTCCATTTCAGAAATAGTATCTTTCAGTTCCGCGCTTACTCCTTCAAGATTTTTTGAATTAAAAGTTCTAAATGACAATCTATCATTGTCAATTTCAATAGGTTCTTGTAACATTAGTAATCCGGTTGGAATATTGATGATTCTCGCAATGTCTGACAATTGGTTAAATGTTGGGTTTTTTTCGCCGCTAATCACTTGATTATAAACACTGACTTTATCTTGAAGTCTTTTAATAGGAGTTTGTGACTGTCCAACATAGTACGATAAAACATCTGTATTAATATCTAGTCTTGTGACCACATTCTCACCTCTTTTGACTTAATTTCAATCTAATTATAACAAGAATCTTCTAATCTAGAAAGAAAAATTAATATTTCTATAGAATATTCATAATATAATTATACATTTTCAAGAAGTTATTATCATGCGCGCGACGGTACTCATTCAAATTTCCGGTATGTCGTGAGGGAGCACGACACTCCGTATTCCCATTTGCGGGGCGTCGTGAGGGAGCACGACACTCCGTATTCCCATTTGCGGGGCGTCGTGAGGGAGCACGACACTCCGTATTCCCATTTGCGGGACGTCGCGACACTCCACGACGCCCCGCAACCCATAAATCCCTCATAAAACAAGAAAAAACCCACCGATCTGGTGGGTTTCCTCTTTTATAACTAATCTTCTTGATCGAAATCTTTGATTTTCATCAGACGTGTAATTTCTGCCCGTTCATTTTCGTCAAGTTTCATTTGAATAGTTTTGATTGTTTCTTCCAAGTCTGGAATTGTTCGTTCGTGTAAGGCATTTACTCGGCGTCGCGTTCTTTCGATTTCATTCGCCAATAATTGACTCGTCTTTTCAAGTTCAGCGAGTTTTAACATTTTAGGTAGAACATCACTGAATTCTTGTAAAGTTTCATCTAAGTCTGCGTTCGAGTTGATGTAACCATAGTTCAGTGACTGATCATCTTGGTCATCTGAACTGAAGTGCATTTTAGGCACTTTTACACTCATCATATTTTCCTTACGAACATCTACCGTTACATCGTATTGAGGGACTAATGAAATCTGTTCTAGATATTCCTCATGCAGTAAAGCTTTTGCCAAGGCAAAGTTTTGCATTCCTTTTTTCAGGTGGCCCTCAACTTCTTGACGATAGGCATTGTTCTCACGAATTAATTCGATAAAACTACGCATTAACCCGTCTTGTTTGTCTTTTAAGACATCATGCCCGCGTGTTGCTAATGCTAAACGGTCTTTCAGACGAGCAAGTTCCATTCTTGTCGGATTAACGTTTAGTTGTGCCATCGCTTATCACCCTTCCTCAGTCTTTGGTAAGTACTGATCCAAGTGTTCCTCACTAATACGAGTTAATTCTGTACGCGGCAAGATACCTAATAAGTCCCAACCAATTGCTAATGTATCTTCAATTGTTCGGTTTGTGTAGTAACCTTGGTTCACGTAACGTTGTTCAAATTCATCTGCAAACTCTAAGTATTTCAAGTCACTGTCCGTTAAGGCAGAGTCCCCTAATACAGAAGCTAAACTTTTCGCTTCTTTACCTTGAGCATACGCAGAGAAAATTTGGTTCATAGTAGATGCGTGGTCCGCACGTGTCTTACCTTCCCCAATCCCGTTATCTTTCAGACGTGATAATGATGGCAAAACATCTACTGGTGGTTCAATACCTTGGTTATACAACTCACGAGATAATAAAATTTGTCCCTCAGTAATATAACCGGTTAAGTCAGGGATCGGGTGAGTGATATCATCTTCCGGCATGGTAACAATTGGAATTTGAGTCACTGATCCGTTAGAACCTTCGATACGACCTGCACGCTCATAAAGTGTCGCTAAGTTTGTGTATAAGTAACCTGGGTAACCACGACGTCCCGGCACTTCACGTCGTGCTGCTGATACTTCACGTAATGCGTTCGCGTAGTTAGTCATATCTGACATAATTACAAGCACGTGCATGTCTTTTTCAAACGCTAAATATTCAGCGGCTGTCAGAGCCATACGTGGTGTTGCGATACGTTCAATAGCTGGGTCATCCGCTAAGTTGATAAATACAACTGAACGGTCGATCGCACCAGTTTCAGTAAAGTCATTAATGAAGAATTCTGCCTCTTCGAAAGTAACCCCGATAGCTGCGAAAACAACCGCGAACTTCTCATCTGAATTGACTACCGACGCTTGACGTGCAATTTGTGCAGCCAAGTCTTGGTGAGGAAGTCCAGATCCAGAGAAGATTGGTAATTTTTGACCACGAACTAATGTGTTTAAATGGTCAATCGTTGATACTCCTGTTTGAACAAATTCGTTTGGATACAGACGTTTAACCGGGTTAATTGCTTGCCCGTTAATATCTAATGATTTCTCAGGAATTAAATCTGGTCCACCATCAGCAATTCGTCCCATACCGTCAAAACGGCGTCCAATAATATCTTCAGACACATCTAATGTTAATGGGTGTCCTAAGAAACGGATTTTTGTATCCATTTTGTTGATTCCTGCTGAACCTTCGAATAATTGAACGACAGCTTTATCGTCTTTAACTTCTAGTACTTGGCCTCGACGTGTTTCGCCGCTACCTAATTGAACATCTACAAGTTCGTCGAATTTTACTCCTTCAACGTCTTGAACCGTAATTAACGGATCGACTATTTCAGTAATACCTCTATAATCTTTTAACACGTTAGACCTCACCTCCATCTTGCATCACTTGTCTTAACGTATCATCAATCGCTTTACGAATTTCTGCGTAAGGCGCTTCTGTGTTATCTTCGATATATTTCATACGTCCGATACGCTCTCTTAAGTTAACTGTTCCATTTAAGATACTGTTAATTGAAGCTCCAAGCTCTAAAGTCTCGCGACCTTTCTCTTCAAAATAAAGAATTGTTTGTAACATTTGAGCTTGTTTCTCTAAGTCCGTAAATGTATCCACATCATCATAAGCGTTTTGTTGTAAGTAGTCTGTACGAATCATTGCGGCTGTTTGTAATTTCAAGCGGTCTGTATCTGATAAAGATTCAACCCCTACTAAACGAACAATTTCTTCTAATTCAGACTCATCTTGTAGTAAAGCACGCGTATGTTTAACCATTGAATCCCAATCGATTCCTAAACGGTTACCCATAATAATATTCATATCTGAAGAATATAATGAGTATGATGTTAACCAGTTTACTGATGGGAAGTGACGACGGCGAGCAAGCGTTGCATCTAGTCCCCAGAACACTTTCGCTACACGCATTGTGTTTTGTGTTACTGGTTCAGATGTATCTCCTCCGGGAGGTGATACCGCTCCAATCGCTGTGATGTCCCCTGTACGTTCTGGTTTACCTAAAGTTTCTACTTTACCAGCACGCTCGTAGTATTCTGCAAGTCGACTACCTAAGTAAGCTGGGTAACCTTCGTCCCCTGGCATCTCTTCTAAACGACCTGAGATTTCACGTAATGCCTCTGCCCAACGAGAAGTTGAATCCGCCATAACGGCAACAGAGTAACCCATATCACGGAAATATTCTGCGATTGTAATCCCTGTATAGATTGACGCTTCACGAGCCGCAACCGGCATATCTGATGTATTGGCAATTAAGATTGTACGGTCCATAATTGATTTACCAGTATGTGGGTCAACTAGTTCTGGGAATTCGTTAATAACCTCTGTCATCTCGTTTCCACGCTCACCACAACCGATATAAACAACGATGTCCACGTCTGCCCATTTAGCAATCTGATGTTGTACAACAGTCTTCCCTGCACCGAATGGTCCAGGAACGGTTGCTGCTCCACCTTTAACTACTGGAAATAATGTATCAATGACACGTTGTCCAGTAATTAATGGCTCATCAGGTGTACGTTTACGTGCAGTTTTACGTCCTTCACGGATTGGTGAAGATTGAATCATGTTAAATTCTTTCACTTCACCATTTTCTAATTCAACAGTGTATAAAGTATCTTCTACTTTGAATTCACCATCTTGAATTGATTTAATTGTTCCTTTTGTACCTACAGGTACCATAATTTTATGTGAGATAACATCAGTTTCAGGAACTTCACCGATGATATCTCCTGATTCGACCATGTCTCCAACTTCAACATTTTTTGTAAAATTCCAAATTGTTTCACGATCTAAAGCTGGTAAGTGAACTCCACGGTCTAAGAATGAATTATTTGATAATTCTGCTAGTTTTTGTAGTGGTCTTTGAATACCATCAAACATTCCAGCAATTAATCCAGGTCCTAATTCAACTGATAATGGTTTTCCTGTAGGTTTTACAGGCTCTCCAGGACCGACCATTGAAGTCTCTTCATAAACTTGTACGTAAACATTTTCGTTACGAATTTGGATAATTTCACCAACTAAGTTAGCGTCACCAACGTAACAAATGTCACGAATTTTTGCGTTATCTAAGCCCTTTGCGACTACCAAAGGACCAGATACTGATACGATTGTTCCAGAATCCAATAATAATACCTCCTATAGAATATTTTGACCGACGGCTTTTTGCACATTTTCTTGAACGCGCTGTAAACCGATACTTTCAGAATCACAATCACTTGGGATTAGAATGAAGGCCGGCATGAATTCATCATCATATTTTTTAATAATATCTGGTATTTGTTGTGCCAGATTTTCAGTAATAAAAATCACACCGTAATCATCTTTTATGATATCTTTGACAACTTGACGTCCTTGTTTTGCGTCTGTTGTATAAAATACATTCATTCCTAACATCCCGAAAGCGTAAACTGTATCTTTCTCTCCTACGATAGCGATTTTATACTGCATAATCTAATCTCATCCTATCTCTAACAATATCTGATTCAATGTTATTAATTTTACCTGTTAAAACCAATCGGATATTCTTCACTTCAATCTCTTTCGCACTAATGAACGCTAAGACAGGTAACGGACCAAAAACAAGGAATCTTGCTTGTTGTAAATACGTTTCCGTTGCATTATCTATTGCTTGTTCAAAGCGTCTTAAGGAGAATTTTCCTTGATCATCCATTGCTTCAGCTACAATATCACGGTAATCAGGTGAGTCTGAAAAGACACGAATCGCATTCTCCATCCCGCCTTCAGCCACTTCAACAAAGTAATCTGTTGAAATCGCTCCTTCGTTAGTGATTGTTGCTTGTAAGTGTGTTCGACCACGATCATTGGCCATCGCTCTAAAGAATATCGACATATTTGTATTATCAATTAACTTTTCAATATAACGTGTTACGTCATGATCGGCAATCTCTTCCGATAATCGCTTCAAATGATGGACGTAAGCACGGTCTACGAAAATATCAATATCATTCAACCGAGGTGTCTCCGCAAATTCAATTCTTAGATTGTTGATGTTTTGCATATACCATTTTGGTAAAACATCCGATTGTCCTTGAGAAACCGCACGGCGAAATTCATAAATGGGATATAGCCCGATATCAATTAATGTTTGGTCAAAGTCTTTACCCGTAAGTTCTTCTTTGAATAACACTTTGATATTGTGATAAGCATAGCTTAAAGTCATTAATTCTGAAAGTACGGGACTTGGCGATTGATCCATAATCCATTGGTAAGTTTCTTTCAACTCATCCATTAACATATCGTCATACTCTCTCGTTTGAATCGCTTCTTCCATACCATCACGGTAACCGGTGTCGGCTAATACTCGAACAGCATCCTCATAGGTTTTGGCTGATAACATTCGGTCATAGTCACTTTGCTTTAGGAGATTAGTCTCTTGTACGCGAACCGTTGTATTCAACGGTCCATATGAACTATCTTGCATGTAATCCACCTCCTATGATTTTTTGAAAATTTTATCAACGATAAGTGTTTGTAAAGAACTCGCCTTCTCTTCCACTAAGTTATCGAATAAATAATTGTATTCTATACTTCCTTGGCGTAGGACAAAGCCTGCTTTGTCAGCGACTGTCTCATTAGAAACTGTCGCATTCACTTGAAGCGAGTTATTTAATAAGTCACGTGTTTTTTCACCTAAAACAATTTCGTATTGTTCAGGATTTGAATAGTCATTTAGAACACTTTTGATGAATTTTGTTGTTGTTTCAGCATCAAGTTGTTCAAATGAGTGCTTCACTTGAGCAATATAATCGCTTATAATTGCTTGCTTTGTCTCTAATATTTGGTCCCGTTTCTTTAAACTTTCACTGTTAAGCGAAATGTCTAATTGATGTTTGCTCTCTTGTTCAAGATTAAATTTACGTTTAACAAATGTTTGTTTTAGATTTTCTTTTTTAGTTTCCGTTTCGGCCGCTTGCTCTTGTTCGTAAGCGTGGACCGCTTGGTCAACCTTGGCTTGTTCTCGTTCGATAACACTCTTGGTTAATCCATTAATGTCAGCCATCTACTCACTCCTCTCTTGTCTACTTGTAAAAGCAGTAATTAAACTAATAAGAACATAAGTAGAGAAATTACGAATCCTAGAATAGCGTATGTCTCAACCATCGCTGAGAATACAATCCCTTGTGTAGAGTTTTCTGGTCTTTGTGCAATGATTTGCATACCTGCAACTGAAACGCGCCCTTGTGCTGGTCCTGAAGTCAGACCTGTGATTGCTACTGGTAAAGCACACATAACATAGTGCCATCCTGTTGAAGTATCCATTCCAGCATCTAATTGTAATAACATTAATAAACCAATTACGAATCCGTATAAACCTTGTGTCGCTGGTAATAGTTGTAAAACTAATGCTTGTCCAAATAATTCAGGTTTTTCTTTAACTAAAGCTGCAGCAGACTCCCCTGCGATACCTACACCACGTGCTGATCCAATCCCTCCAAAGACTGTCGCAATTGCTGCTCCTAATCCTCCAAATACTAGACCAATGTTTTCTCCGAATAATGTTTGTAGAAATTCCATTTTATTAATTCCTCCTATTTATTGTTATAATTTTTTTGAATCCAAACTTCTTTTTCAAGTGGGCTTAAAGGCTTGAATGCTTTTCCACCTGTTTCATAAAACTTACCAAAGAACTCAACGAATTGCAGACGCATTGAATGCACGTAAGCTCCTAAATAAGTGATGAAGATATTTAAGGCATGCAATGCCAAGAATAATAATATTCCGACTGTGAAACGTACAAACGGCGGTAACAGTCCTACGATAAGATTAAATGCCATACCAATATTCGCACCCGCAACGGCTAAGGCAGTTAAACGTGTATAACTGACGATATCACCAATCATCCCCGCTAAATCAATTAAACCAAAGGCTCCTTGTCCGAGACCAATCAGTGGGTTTTTCGCTACAATCATATTGACAACAATCATTCCAATCACATTCCCAAGTAATAGTACTAAACCAATAGTATTTAAAACAGGTATTTCAAGAATGAAGTTGATCGCTATGATTGCCCCACCAATGAGCATCAAAATTTGTTGTAGTGCATCTAAATAAGAACTACCATAATCTTTTTCTTTCAATGTTAGATAGAACTTTAATGAATAACCCACTAACAAATGAACTAAACCTAACGCAACAGAGAATATCATCACTTCAATAACTTGTGATGATAAATTCATCACACCAAATGGTAGTGAGAATCCAAAGAAACTTCCAAAAAATAAGCCAACTAGAATTGTTCCAACTGACATATATTTAAATGATTTCAAGGTTTTTCTCATACCTGGATCTAATTCGAAAAACATAATGGGGATGAATGTTGCGATAAACAACAATAATCCGTACCCTACATCTGCACTCATTAATCCAAAGAATAACACTTGAGAAAATGAGAAAAACGGTGTTGGGTCGATTGAGTTATACTTCGGTGTTCCATATTGAAGAGTTAAAGTTTCAAAGGGTGTACTAAACGCACTATTCTTCAACTTCACTGGAACTTCATCTAAGTTATCTTCTTCAGGATCAACATCATATGTAAAGATTGCAAGGTTGTCTTCACCAATTACATGATTAATATTCACGATATTATCTGATACTTCGTCTGCATCCATCCACCCTTTAAGAATAAATAAATGAGAACTATCTAGTAATAATTGACTCGCTTTCTCACGTTCGATTAAGTTCGCATAATATTCTTGAGCTAATTTTAAATTACTCAATAATTGACGATTAGATTTGAAACGCTTCACAAGTTCGGATTGCTCTTCGATCATTCTTTTACGTGTACTTAGTACCTCTTGAAGTTCTTCTTTTGGTAACTTATCGTACTCGTAATCTAATTCAGTGAAATTCGAACGTCTGACGACTTCTTGAACATCCTCTTGATGTTCTTTAGAAAACACAATCGTGTAACCGCTTGTATCTTCAGTGTAGTATACCTCTTGAACCAATACTTCATCAGTAACGTTCATTAAGTTGTCTATGAATTCAGTTGAATCTTCAGTATCAATCGAACCAACAACGACATCAAAATGCTTAAAGTCATCAGACTGCTTAAGTGAGAAGTCTAAGTTAGTCCATTTTCTAAGAAAACGTTCCTTCTCTTCAAGTTCTGTAATCGCTTGCCTTAACTGTTCCAACTCGGAACGTTTTTCGCTAACCAGTCTTAGCAGTGACTCAAGATTCATTGAATTTACTTCTGTTTCAAGTTCTTGCAGCGAGTAAACTTTACGTTTCTCTCGCATTCGTTTGATAAAAGACGGTTGTGATCCGTATTGTTTCAGAAATTCTATTGCGTCTTCAATCTTATTTAGAGTGTAACGATTCAGTTTTGAATCTTCTGAATTCAATGACGCACCGTCAAAGAAGATATCAAGATCTGCTTCCTCCACTTCTTCAAAAGGGACGATTTCAATTCCTTTTAATTCTTGAAGGGATTCGAGTAATAATTCTTTATTCGCTTGCTCCGCGATGATTGTTACCCGCTTCATGACTGAAATTGCCATATTGACTCATAACCTCCTTTATTCCAGCTTGAATGAGTTCTCCTTTATGAGTTTGATAATCATCTTGGGCATGTCGCCGATAATTATCCACTTCATAATTCACTCTTTCACGGACTTCGGCTAATTCTTGATTTCTTTCTTGCTCCAATTCAGAAGCAACGCCATCAAGCGACTGCTCTAATTCTTTGCGATAAGTTTCAATTTTTTCTTTTTCATTTTCACGAATCGCTTCTTTTTTATCCGCTAATTCTACTTTCATAGAATCAATTAAATTTTCAGCTTCTATTACTTTTCCAATTATATCCTTGCTCAATTTTTACTCACCCCTAACATTTTTAAGTATATCATAAAAAACGTTCACACCCTAGCCCTATGCGGAAAGTTACCCCTTTTTTCTGAAAAAAGTCGCGTTCCTTCCTATTTAAATATTATTTAATTTTACTTGCTAATTTCTGTCCATTATGTGAATTATTCTGACATAGCTCTCTGAATCGACGTCATTTTGTATTTTTTAATTATACTTTTATATTTAACTAAAAATTTAATCGTATATCAGATGAATTTTCATTCATAAAAAACATACTAAGATTAGTAGTGAGAAGTCCACGACGGTGGATTTTTCACTACTATTTTTTATATGGTAGATATGAAGGAGAGATCGTGAGGCTTTTTGGTTAGTAAACCGAATAAAAAACTGGTCCACTTCATATCCTTATAAGAATCTGTTTTGAGTATGTTGGGCCCTTGAGGTCGTGTTTAGGAAATTGGAATCGGTAAGGTTAAATGAAGACTTCAAATTATATAAGAAAGGGATAAAAAAATGGATGTTATTGCTTTAGACGTAAGTAACGGACGAAGTTATTGCGTATTCTATCAAGATAATATATGTCAGTTTGAAGGAGAGATAAAGCATAATAAGAAGGGATTTATGCGGATTAAACA
>NZ_VBSP01000023.1 GCF_005864045.1 Ruoffia tabacinasalis
TGAATGAGAATTCCAATGGTTTATTACGCAGAGACGGACTGCCAAAAGGAATGGACTTTAATCAAGTAGACCAAAGCTTTGTGTCATCGATTGCACACAAACGGAACACGATTCCACGGAAATCCTTACACTACCGAACACCGTTGGAAGTATTTTTGAGTTACTTAGATGAAACAGTTTTGTCTAGCTTAATTTGACAAATCAAAACCTATAAAATTATCTTTCCTGTAGTTGTAGTACGTTTTCCATTTATAGATAATGTTATAATGTTTTTAAAGAATACTAATACAAGGTGGGTTTGAATGGATGAATTATTATATAAATTAGAGAAGCAAGCAAATGAATTAAGTGAATTAGAAAAAGTTGTTTTCAAATTTATGAAGTCGAGTCCAGAGACCTTTGTAAATGGAACACTTGATCAAATTTCTGAAATTACATATGTATCTACAGCAACAATCTCACGAACAATAAAAAAAGTGGGCTTTAAAAACTTTCAAGAATTAAAATTTGTTTTCCTTCAGGAATTACGGAATAATTCGAAGCTTTCAAACCAATCGCTAGATGCAACGAGTTTTCAAAATAGTATTATTGAAAAAATAGAAGCAACATTTGATTTCTTAGAAGAAAGTAATTTTGAAGTGATATTGGACCAGATTCATAAAGCAAACAACATAGAGATTTATAGTGTAGGATCCAGCCTAACAATTGGAATTGATTTATCGAGAAAATTATTATCCTTGGGAAAAAATGCAAACGCTTATGTTGATTGGGATGACTTAAGTCGAAAATCCAAAATCCAAAAGACATCAGAGTTAGCGATCCTCATTAGCTTAAGTGGAGAGACAAAGCATATCATTGAATATGCTACAAATTTAAGTGAAAACAAAGTTACTATGATTGGAATTATCGGGACAGCTGATTCAAGATTAGAAGAAAAAGTTGATCATTGTATTTATGCTCCATCTATTGTGAAGTATTACAAAGAAGCAGATATTAGCTCGCGTGTTGCGATGGTAGCGATTATAGAGTACCTAACAATAAAATATAGTGAGTTTGTATAAAATGATGAAAGGCCTTACAAGTCGCTGCAAGCTCATACAAAGGGCTGTAATTTCCTCATTAACTGTAATTAATAAAGTATACTTAAATTAAGAAAGCGCTTATATATTATGAGGGGGTTATATTTTATGGAAAAAAAGAATCGTCCTAGTTTTATGGAGTTTCTACAGGGATTAGGTAGAACGTTCATGTTGCCAGTAGCACTTTTATCGTTTATGGGATTATTATTAGGAATTGGGAGTGCATTTTCTAGCGCATCTACAATCGAAGCCATGCCGTTTCTTGACAATGAGATACTTCAAATTGTATTGAGATTTTTATCAACAGTTGGTGGGTTTGCGTTTACATATTTACCTGTGATGTTTGCAATGGCTATACCTTTAGGTTTAGCTCGAAAAGAGAAAGGAGTAGCAGCTTTTTCAGGATTTGTAGGATATACGGTAATGATCCTTACAATAAATTTTTATTTATCTGAAACAACGAGTCTTGCTGATCCAGATGTTTTAAGAGAAGCCGGTCAAGGTATGGTATTTGGTATTCAAACACTGGAACTTGGAGTTCTTGGAGGGATTATTGTAGGTGTCATAGTCTACTACCTACACGAACGGTTCTATGATATCCAATTACCTGACAGTTTTGCATTCTTTTCAGGAGTAAGGTTTGTTCCGATTATCACATCATTAGTTTTATCACTAGTTGGGATAGCATTACCTATTATTTGGCCAGCATTTGCTTTCGTAATTCAAGGTATAGGTGGATTAATCCAACGAGCTGGCGTGTTTGGTCCGTTCTTATTTGGTGCAGGGGAACGCTTATTATTACCATTTGGTTTACATCATATTTTAGTCGCTATGATTCGCTTCACAGATGCTGGTGGAACTGAAATAGTAAATGGTGAGACAGTTTCCGGAGCTTTAAATATATTCTTTGCTCAACTGAATTCAGGAGAAGCAATATCGGGTGCCGCTACAGCTTTCCTTTCACAAGGGAAAATGCCAACATTTATCTTTGGTTTACCAGGTGCTGCTTTGGCAATGTATCAAGTTGCACGACCGGAGAATAGAGCACGTATCAAAGGTCTTTTAATTTCAGGTGTTGTTGCCACTGCGGTTACAGGAATTACAGAACCGATTGAGTTCTTATTCCTATTCATCAGCCCGTTATTATGGATTTTCCATGTGATCATGACAGGTGCTGGGTTCTTAGTGATGAGCTTAGTTGGTGTATTAATTGGTAACACAGATGGTGGGTTACTAGATTTCTTAATATTCGGAATTATGCAAGGTGGCTATACTCGTTGGTGGATGGTTTTAATTATCGGAGCAATCTGGTTTATCATCTATTATAGCGTATTCAAATTTGTTATTACTAAACAGAATTTACCAACACCAGGGCGAGCGCCTCAAAGAGAAGACACAGAGTACACATCTGAGGAATTAAATTATTCTAAAGATACAGGATTCGATGTTAAAGGTATATTAAATGCTTTAGGCGGTAGTCAAAACATTACTTCATTGGATAATTGTGTCACTAGATTAAGACTCGTGTTAGAAGACGGCACTATTGTTGATGATGAGAAGCTTAAAGAGTTGGGAGCTTTAGGAGTGATTCATTTGGACAAACGAAATGTCCAAGTTGTTATTGGAACAAAAGTAACAAGTGTTCGAAATGAATTAGAATCTTATTTGTAGGAGGCATATTGTGGATTTCGATAAATTGATTGACCGTCGTGGTACTTACTGTACACAATGGGATTATGTTGCAGATCGATTTGGGCAAGAAGATTTACTGCCTTTTACTATTTCTGATACGGAGTTTGCTGTACCAGAAGAAGTTTTAGAGGCTTTATACTCAAGAATGTCTCATAAAGTTTTTGGTTATACACGTTGGAACAATGGTGATTTCCAACAGTCTGTTCTTAATTGGTATGAAAGAAGGTTTGATTTCTTACCTGATGCTGATTGGTTATTATATAGTCCATCGGTTATCTATAGCGTAGCGCAACTTATTCAGATGAAATCAAATGAAGGCGAAGGTGTTATTATTCAAACACCTGCTTATGATGCGTTTTTTAAGACAATAAAAGGTAATAATCGCGTAATTGTTGAGAATCCTCTGACTTATGAAGAACATTATTATAGTATTGATTTTGAAAATTTAGAGAAGAAATTAGCAGATCCAAATAATACTATTTTATTATTTTGTTCACCACATAATCCAACTGGAAGAGTATGGACAAAAGAAGAGTTAACTCGTATTGTAGATCTTTGTAAAAAACATGAGGTCTTTTTGATTAGTGATGAGATTCATATGGATGTGATTAGTAAAGGGTTTAAACATATTCCAATTACAAAAATAACTACAGAACAAGTAGGTTTAGTTACTTCTGGTAGTAAAACATTTAATTTTCCGGGTTTAATATTTTCATATCTGATGTTACCTAACTCTGATGATCGCGAATTGTTTTTGTATCAATTAAAAAATAAAGATGGTCTGTCATCTACTAGTATTTTAGGTATGGAAGCGACAATGTCAGCTTATAATAACTCAGAAAAATGGGTAAATGATTTGAATACTTATTTAGAGGGAAATAAAAATCTAGTGAAAAAATTCTTTACAAATAACTATGAAGGTGTAAAAATAGTTCCTACTGAAGCGACATATTTGATGTGGGTTGATATCTCAAGTTTAGGATTGAATATGGAAGAGCTTCAGGAGAGATTAATTAACATAGGTAAAGTTGCAATCATGGATGGAGAAGTTTATGGAGGTAATGGAGGTCAGTTCCTAAGATTGAATATTGGTTGCCCAGAAGCTAAGCTAGTTGAAGGATTTAAAAGAATTGAAAAGAGTTTAAAAGATATAGATTTAAAGAAATGTGATATAATAAAATAAAACTAATTACATAAGTATTATATAATTGTGAAATAACGCACGTAGTAGAAGAGGAGTTCCCTTTTACTACGTGCGTTATTTTTTAGTCTCCAATATTTTGCTCTTAACGGTTCAGCGTGTCTTTCTTTCATTTCCTGGAAGGTAACCAAACTGTTCTTTGAATTTCCGATAAAAGTAAGTTGTATTTGAATATCCAACTTCGGAAGCTATCATATTTATGGTAATTGTTAATGTTATTGTTCTCGTGGTTCCAACCATTGGAGCGATTGTTCTTGCTGAGCATTGGATTATACCTAAGTTAGGTAGAAGAAGATAAAAAAGTTGCAGAAGCAATCTCAATCGTTAATGAAGAAGAGAATCCGATTGATGAGAATAATACTCCGCCTCTACCTACACCTTTGAAGGCGATGAAATGGATATCGTATATCTTCTTAATTATTATGGTTGTTCTTGCAGTGTTTACTTTTAACGGAACTTATTCTGTTGAAAGTATGAAAAATGTATCAATTTGGTTAACTGTTCTTTACTTCATTTTCGGTGGAATCCCGACTATATATGGTTATCGTCTAGAAAATGAAAATGCATAAAATATATGGTTGTATATTTATCTGTAAATAGGAGGAGATTATATGTTTAAAAAAGCTTTTTAAAATGAAGGTCTATCCAGAACAACAAGAAGAGTATGAAAAAAGACATAATCAATTATGGCCTGAAATGAGAGAAATGTTCGCAGAATATGGAGCGGTTAATTATTCAATATTTCTTGATTCTGACACTAATTATTTATTTGGGTATTTAGAAATTGAAGATGAAAAAAGATGGGCAGAATCTGAAAGTACAGAAATTAACCAAAAATGGTGGGATTATATGGAAGATATAATGGAGACTAATCCAGATAATTCATCAGTGTCAAAAAATTAAAACAAGTATTTGAATTATAAATTCGAATTAACGCATTTAGAAGATTTTCACAACCTTCTAAATGCGTTTTTTATATATAAAACATCTAAATACTAAAGCGCTTCCTAACATGCTATAATAAAACTATATATAATATTTATACCAATACACATAAAGGACGGTAGCGATGATGAAGAGATTGATGAAGCTGATGGTGGGGTTTAGTTTATTGTTTTTCATTTCTATGGGAGAAGTTGGACATGCTCAATCACTTGAGGGGCAGCGTGAAGAGGTCATTGAAAGTTTTATGATGGGGATTACGCAAGATTTTTCTTATGAAGAAGTGGATGCATATTTGAGTGAGGAAGAAGCGAGGATTCTAGAAACTGGAGAAACGAGATCATTATCGAGTTACGGAATTGACGGGAATCATTCTACCGGACAATCACTTGAGCTAGTTGAGTATTTAACTAATTACTTGAATAGTCAAACGGACGAGAGTGATGAAGCGGATTTATATCCATATGCGGTTGATTTTTCGGAATTACCTGAGGAAATGCGCTTTTATCATGAGGGTAAAGAGAAGTTTATTGTTAAGAAAAATGGTGGGCAGCCAACCATTTACGAGAATGAATATAATGCCTATGCTACACATGTTAAATTGATTAGGGAATTTAATGGGCGTTTAGAAGATAATGCTACTCAAACATTCGCGGTCTATCCATCAGATGAGATAGCAAGAGATATAAATGTAAATACAGCAGTGGTCGTTCAAGAACTATCTGCACATCGTACAGATTATGTTTTTTATTTCTTCTACAATAAGTATGGCACTTTAAGTATGATTAAATGGGATTTAGAAAAACCTGTAGGTGAGTATGCTGAATACACGACTCGTGAAACTTATGAGGAACTCACAGGCAATACAGAATCTAGTGCGTCGTCTGATTGGAGTTTACCACATGATTGGCGCATGCTTTCACCGCGACGCAAGGATGTTCCACCTGTAGCCTGGGTCCTTACATCAGTTGGAGATGGCGAAACGATTGCGATCGAACCGGTCTATCAAGGAGAGGGAGTTGTTTCGGGTTTTATTAATCCAAATTATTCTGTTGAAGTGACAACAAAAAATGTTTTCACAGATGAGATGTCAGCTGTTTTTGCTGCGACACCAGATTCGTCTGGTTATTTCACTGTTGATCCTAATGCAACTATTGGAACTCCACCAACGATAAAAGTCTTGAACGAGAGTGGTCAGAATGTGTATGAGATGGAATTAGGTATTTACCAATACCGTCCAACAGCACTCGAACATGAGTCAGGCTACTTAACGCTTGAAAGATATTTTGTGGATCAAGGATATGTCGAAGGTTATACTTACCCGAATGCTGAAGTGAAAGTAACACATGTAAATGGTTATGCTACAACTATGGAAAATGCCGTAGCTGATAGTAATGGGTATTTTCATGTGGAGGGTTTTAGGCATCAAAATAATTTAACAACAACTGTGATAACAGTCACACATCCTGAAACAGGCGAGGAGATTTTAGTAGCACCATATCCTTGGACAGAGTGGGAACTTGAGAATGCAGAGTGGTAATGAGTAGAGTTCAATCATAGAAAGGAAGCAAGATACATGGACGTGAGGAAAGAAGCTCTTAGATTAAGCGAGGAACTAGGCGGGAAGATTGAGGTTAATCCTAAAGTATCCATTACAAATATGGAAGAATTATCCGTAGCATACACACCAGGTGTGGCGGCAGTTAGTTCAGCGATTGCGGAGAATAAAGAAGATGTCTATAAATATACAACGAAACGTAATTTAGTCGCAGTTGTCACTGATGGATCAGCTGTATTAGGACTAGGAAATATCGGACCTGAAGCTGCGATTCCAGTGATGGAAGGGAAAGCTGCTTTATTCAAAGCGTTCGCAGATGTGGACGCTGTTCCAATTTCATTAGATACACAAGACGTTGAAGAGATTATCTCACATGTTAAAGCAATTGCTCCTTCTTTTGGTGGAATTAACTTAGAAGATATTTCTGCACCGCGTTGTTTTGAAATTGAAAGACGTTTAAAAGAAGAATTGGATATCCCAGTATTCCACGATGACCAACATGGGACAGCGATTGTCGTATTAGGTGCTTTATACAATGCATTGAAAGTTGCTGATAAGAAAATCGAGTCAGCAAAAATCATTATCAATGGTGGTGGATCTGCCGGAACGGCAATTGCTAAGAAAATGTTAGCCGCAGGTGCTAAAAATGTTATCGTCTGTGATATCGATGGTATGATTGCTTTAGATGATCCTGCTTTAGATGAGCGGCACAAAGACTTAGCGAGTTTAACAAACCTTGATAACTTGAAAGGGGATTTACAAGAAGCTGTGAAAGATGCGGATGTTTTCATTGGTGTGTCAGCGCCAGGCGTGTTGAAGAAAGAATGGATTGCAACGATGAATGAAAAGCCGATTATCTTCGCGATGGCGAACCCAACACCAGAAATCATGCCGAATGAAGCGAAGGAAGGTGGCGCATTTATCGTCGCAACGGGGCGTAGCGATTTCCCTAACCAAATTAATAACGTTCTAGCTTTCCCTGGTATTTTCCGTGGAGCTTTAGATGCACGCGCTAGTGATATTACAGATGAAATGCAAATTGCGACAGCTCAAGGAATTGCGAGTGTGATTCCAGAATCAGAGTTAAGTGTGGATAATATTATTCCAGATGCCTTTAACCCTAAAGTAGCAGAAGTCGTTGCGGACAGTGTTCGCAATGCGACAAAATAATATTTAAAATTAAAACCAATAGATCTCGGGAAGGTTCATTGGTTTTTTTAGCTTTTTGCTTCTGTATAAGCTATTATCAAATGTAGAGATAATTACATCAAGTAAGGGAGGGCGGAAGATGAAGCGAGTGACGATAGATAATGTATCCATTGGTCAAGGGAGACCTAAAATAATTGTACCGATTATTGGTAAAACTCGTGCGGAGATTATTAAAGATGCAAAAGAGGCAGGTGAGTCATCAGGTGATTTAGTGGAATGGCGCATTGATTTTTATGAAGATGTGGAAAAATCGGGCGCAGTGAGCGAACTTTCTAAAGTTGTCAAACAGCTGGTGAATAAGTCGTTGTTAATTACCTTCCGTACTTTTGAAGAAGGTGGGGAACGCGAGCTATCCTATGAGCAATATGTTGCCCTTTATCAAGAAATTATTAATGAAGGACACGTTGATTTATTAGATATTGAGTTATTTATCCCAGAAGAAAAGTTAGACTGTCTTATTCAAGAGTGTCGCAGTCAAGGGATTTATGTGGTGCTATGTAATCATGACTTTGAACGAACACCTCCAGAGGAAGAGATTATTCGTCGTCTTGAGTTGATGGAAAGTAAAGGGGCAGATATTTGCAAGATAGCTGTTATGCCACAAACGCCCGAAGATGTTTTAACGCTTTTAAAAGCCACTCATCGGCGTCAGCAATTTGCTAATGTTCCATTGATAACAATGTCTATGGGTAATTTAGGAATGGTTAGTCGCCTTGCTGGCGAAGCATTTGGCTCTGCAGCAACTTTCGGTTCTTTAGGAAAAGCATCTGCTCCCGGTCAAATGGCTGTTGAAGATTTAGCAGTCGCTTTAAAGAATTTGAGTTTATAAAAAGAAGGGAGCATGGATTGCTCCCCTTCTTTAATGCTTATTCAAATGGCAATTTGTAATCTGTCCAGCCTAATTCATCGCGAATAGCGATCATTTCTTGTTGCACCCCTTCATTTAGAGGTAAGCCTGTATCTTTACGCTCTAACCACACAAGGTGTTCTTTTTCACCGGCAGTATAAATGCGTTCTTCACCTGGCGCCACTTCTGAATTTCTTAAAGCTCTTAAGATATCTCCAGCTGTCTTCTTGAAGCTGTCTAAACCAACGAAAGCTTCGGTATCAATGGCAATAAAGAAGTGTCCTAGATGGAATTTCTGTTTCTCGCCATTTTCCCCAATGCCTGATAACATATGCAAGAAGTTTCCTTGTTGTAGGGCAGCTGATAATACTTCTACAAAAGTTGCATAACCATAACCTTTATATCCAGCGAGTTCTTCACCGATACCCCCAAGTGGTGCTAGCGCTGCTTGACCATTAACTAACGCTTCTAGAATTTCAGGCGAGTCAGTCATTGCTTTTCCGTCACGACCAATCACCATTCCTGCAGGTGTATCTTGACCAATACGTGCGTAATATTCAATCTTTCCGCGTTGACTAATTGAAGTCGCACAGTCTAATGAAAATGGAAAATCCTCATCGGTTGGGAAACCGAGTGTGAGTGGGTTTGTACCTAACATATTCTCAACTCCAAAAGTAGGCGCAATTGAAGGGCGCGCATTCGTCCCGGTCATGCCGATACAACCTGCTTTTGCGGCCATATCTGTGTAATAACCCGCAATTCCGTAGTGAGTTGAGTTTCGAACCGCAACCATACCCATTCCGAACTCTTTCGCTTTATCGATCGCCATCTGCATGGCTTTATATCCAATGACTTGTCCCATCCCATCATGTCCGTCCACAACTGCTGTTGTCGGTGTTTCACGAACAACTTCAAAATTCGTCTCCGGATGTTGAATACCCGCTTTAATTCGATCAAGATAAATTGGTTTAAAGCGGTTTACCCCATGTGATTCAATCCCTTTGCGGTCAGACGCAAGTAGCACATCTGTACAAATATCCGCATCTTCTTCTGGAATCCCATAAGCCATAAAGACATCTTTAACAAACTTTGTTACCCAATCCCATTCAACAGTAAAAGTTTGACCCATTTTCTATTCCTCCTAGTAATTTTAACTGGCTTTGTAAGCGTTTCCTGGCACTTTAAAATTAGCATATTCAGGTTTAAATAACAAGGAATTTATAAAAAGTATTTATAGTAGATGGAAAAATAATTTGTAAATGCAGAAACAGAAGGATTCGCCAGCTCCCTCACCTGAGCTAGTGAATGCAAGAGAACTTCTCCAGCTCGCCCACTTGAGCTGGCGAATCCAAGACAACTTCGCCAGTTCGCGCATCTGATCTAGCGAATCCAGTCCAACTTCGCCAGTTCGCGCATCTGAGCTGGCGAATCCAGTCCAACTCCACCAGCTCGTCCACCCGAGCTGGCGAATCACCGCAGCTTCCCGACCCACCCCCCGAAAAGCATAACAAAAGCGACAAAGTATCAAGATAATAAGATACTTTGTCGCTTATATTTTTTATGAGAAGATGAGCTACATTAAAGTGACATTTAAAAGGATGAGGTGTGTCGAATATATTCATAAATGCGGACTTGCGAATTGCTTTCTTGCATTTTCACTCTGAAGATAAAGTAATGATTTTTATTATCTTTTGCTTTCATTGCGGGGAGCTTAAAGTAATTGGTTTGTGACTCATTCATAGTAAAAAGAATGTCATCGACCATAAATGTTAAAGGGACGACCAAATTTGAATAAGCATTAAAATCTTGTTCAAATCGCATAAAATTCTCACTAAAATAATCGAATTGAACACTACTATTCTGTATGTTTCTAGAATCCATCATCCAATTCCTCCTCTAATTTGATTGATATGATGTGTTTAATAGATATAAAGTAGTGAGCATCCTCACTTTGTATACCAACTTGATCGGCTTGTACGGAATCAATTTTCCCGCGTATTTCTTTGGACTTTTCGTCCTGTATGAATTGGAAAATACCAGGTAACCTTTGCAGATACAATTGGTTGAGTAAGAGCAGCTTCTCGCCTAAAGGGAGCGACTGGCTAAAATCAATCGTCTCGGCTTCAGTTGTGAGCGCGGTGGTGTGTTCTGATAGGAAAAAGCCCATCCATTTAGCCATCTTCCGGTCTTGATAATTCCGAGCAGAACGGTAAGGAAGATAGCTTCGATCAACTGTCATGCTAACCCATCCAAGCCACCAGCGCCACCTGCCGCATGGCCACCGATAAGTTGACTACGCGCTTTACTTCTGGAGTTTTCTTTAAGTACAGTTGCACGTTGCACGGACAAGAAGCCAAATCGTTCACGAACATCATCAATTGTTTTTTCAAGGGTTTCTTCTTTTTCGACTTGTTCAAAATTATCAAATAAAGATATAAAAGCATATCTCTCATCGACAAAATTATTATAGCGAACAGCAATATTTCGAACGGCACCGCCATTATATTTTGAACGAAAAAGACCGATGACATGACCGATGAGCACTTTTGTATTTTGAGTGGGGTCGACTTTTCTTTGAACATGAATGGATGACCGTTCAGCAGTGTGAGAGAAGCCAATAGATATTGCCACACTGGTTGTCTTTTTATGAGCTTTACGCAAACGGATTGCTACTTGCTCAGCCATTTCGCTTAAGACGAGTTCGATATCAGATTGCTTATAATAATCTTTGTGCAGAACTTGTGAGTTACCTAAACCTTTGGATTTGGCTTTATAAGGGTAACGCACATCACTTTCATCCACTCCGTTAGCATGAAACCAGAGTTGCAGACCAATAACGCCAAACTCTTGCTTGAGTAGTTCCGGGTTACTGTTAGCTAGATCTCTAATCGAGTAAATTTTCATACGTTCAAGTCGAATTGCTGTTCGCCGACCGATTCCCCAAAAGTCAGTGAGTTCTTTAATGTTCCAGACTTTCGTTTCGACATCTTCATAAGACCAATTAGCGCGCATATTGGGGTTGTATTTTGCTTCATTGTCCAGAGCTAATTTAGCAAGAAGAGGGTTTGCATTACTCATACCGACTGTTGAAAAAACGCCAGTTGCTTTCCAAATTTCTCGTTGAATTTGTTCGGAAATTCCATCGAGTTTAGCACGGCGAGAGATATTTTTTCGCTTGGCAAAATAATCTAGCGAACGTGTTAAATCAATGAAACTTTCATCAATAGAGTAGGGCAGAATTTCCTCCTTAGGTGCATAATTTTGGAGAATGTCATGAATAATCATATTTTTCTCAATATATAAGCTCATTCTTGGAGGAACAATGAGTGTTTTTCGTGCCCAACTCTCAATAAAGCGAACATACTCACGATTTATTGGCAAATTTTGCTGTTTAGCGACATAGTAATTGAACCGTCTTGTCTGAATATTAAAAGGTAAATCATAGCTTCTCCCCACATTATCCTTTCCGAAAACTTTCTTAAATGTTGGTGAAGAGGCGAGGATCAAGCCGTTTGCATTATCTGCTCGACTCATCACACATAAAGAAGTATAGAGGGGGTGGAGGCCACGTTCCACGCACTCAACGCTGGCGTAAAAGGATTTCATATCAATGAAAGCTATGTCAGATTTAGGTTCTCTATCATACTGAATGTTTCCCATTATAATCCTCCTTTTGATAAAACCTTGAGTCTATTATACGAACAAATGTTCGCATAAGCAAGTGGAATATTTTAAAACTTGTGACTTGACGAGCGGTAAGAAGTGTATATACTGATATGGAGATTAAGATCATAAGGAAGGGGTTATTCAATGGAATATGTTGCATTTGACTTTGAAACAGCTAACGGTCAGCGGTGGTCAGCCTGTTCGCTTGGGGCAGTAAAAGTTGTTGACGGAATTATGGTTAGACATTTTTATGAATTAATTGATCCACTGACATCTTTTGCACCGAACAATATTCGTATTCACGGAATAACACCCGAACAAGTTCAAGGAAAACCGGCGTATGATGAAGTTATTGGTCGGTTTCAAGAATTCGTGGGAGACGCGCCAGTTGTGAGTCACACTCAATTTGACCGAGGCGTGATTCGATCAGCCAATGAAAAATTCAGACTCCCGGAGTTAGGCATGGATTATTTTGATTCTTGTCAGTTGGCCCGTAATTTATGGCGCGGAAAGCTTTCAAGTTTCAGTTTAAAATCTTTATGCCAGCAAATAAAATTTGAATTTAATCATCATAATGCTCTTGAAGATGCGCGAGCTGCTGCTTATGTCATCCACGCTTTAACGATGTATTCGAAGACGCAGACCGTGGAGGATTTGTTGAAGGCAGGAAATGTGAAGCAGTTTTATAGATTGTAGAAACGAAAACCCAACCTCCCGCCATCCACACCCGGATGGCCATATTTTTGCCAAATTTATCCTATAATCATCTGATGATTTATGATATGTTTATTATAGCGAAAAGAGAGCGTGGCTCTCTTTTTTTATTAGGCGGATGATAAAACTTGGTCCTTTAGCCCTATGAAGTTTAGCTATAAATATAATACTGTAAAGTTAATAAAAGACGATTTGTTTCAATCAGAGAGGGTAGGTTTTATGGATATGGCACCACTGTCAAAAGATATTATGTTTTTCAAAAGAAATAAGCAAGTGTTAAAGTGGGTAGCCATTGTCGGAGCGGTGATTACGTTCATCATATTTGCCTATTTTTTCAAAATTGACTTATTTAATCATCCAGAAATTCTTCAAGAAAGACTCGAGAAAACTGGGGCATTCGCACCGATTGTCTTTTTCCTTCTATCTATCATCAATACCGTGTATCCAATCGTTCCCGGCGGGCTCGGGAGTGTGATTGCTTATGCCGCATTTGGGCCACTACTGGGCTTTATTTTGGCGTTTTCAGCGAATTTTCTCGGGTCATTGATATTATTTTGGTTGGCGAAACGCTTCGGGCAGCCAATTCTATATGCTTTTTTAGATGAAAAATTAGTTGAAAAAGGTTTGAGTTATTTAGATAGAGGTTATTACATTGAGTGGATACTTGCGGTGGTGCTTGTAGTACCAGGATTGCCAGATGAGTTATTCATCATGATCAGTGGCTTAAGTGATTTGACTTACAAGCGAATGGTCATCATCCAATTGATATTTAAACCGGTCACGATGTTTTTATTTATGGCCGGGGTGCACAATTTCTTAGGTTTACTTTCAAATCTATTCTAATAAAAGAAGCCAGGCGAGTGCCTGGCTTTTTATGTACGTGAAATTATTTGATGTACAGCGTCAAATTGTTCATTTGAAAAACGTAAACTGATAATCTCCTTTTCAAAAGAAAAATCAACAGTAAAATAATCATCCTCTTTTTCAATCTGACTCCCGATAACGTCGGTTAAAGCTTTACTTTTAGGAATGAAACCGGCGAGACCCCTTTTATTAGACTTATAATAGATAAAATCTTTTGAAAGGCCTGACGTAAAAGGAATCGCAACAAAATTAATAGCGATTAAAATAAATAAGGCGTATTGAATAAAAGTCTCACCAAATTCGAATCCAACCTCTAGAAATACAATCGCAATAATCACAGGCGTTGCATAAAATAATCGCTGATGATTCTCGCGAATTTGAATATGGCGAAAGGCATTGAATTGATGAAAAAGGGTGTAGCCCAACAGGGCGATTAAAATTAAAATAATGATCGTTAACATGGAAAAGCGAACAACTCCTTTGTCTAGATATTATAACAGAAAATATATAGGAGCTGAGCAAGATTAAGAAAAATGATCAGACAAACTAATTTCAATCCCAAGAACACCATAGTGCGCTTGTTGCTCCAATGAATAATAAGCTTCCATATCTTTCGGAGAAGCGGTCTCCACATTATTAGAAGTATAACCACATTCTAGTAAAGGAAGAGCCTGATATAGTTCCTCGAAAAAAGGGAACGGATGTAAAGCAATCACATCCACCTGAATTGTTTGTGTTAAATCATCTAAGTGCTCAAATATAATTTGATCACCAACTTGAACTTGGCGACGCTTTTCATCATTTAAACGGAGTTCAATCGTTTTTTCACCTTGTTTAATCATATCAAAAGGCTCTGCGTTTAACTTCATTTTATGTAAGGTCATGATTATTCATCTCACTGTATTTAGAATGGATATCAAAGCCGTGGTCTAAAGGTCCAGACCCTTTACCTAGATTAAGACCCGCTTTTAAGGCGTCAGTTAAATAGGCTTTTGCGCGTTCAATAGAAGTAATTAAATCAAAATCTTTCGCTAAGTTAGATGCGATAGCACTTGCTAAAGTACAACCTGTTCCATGGGCGTTTGGGTTATCCACGCGTTCGCTTTTGAACCAGTGAATCTCTCCTTCATGATATAAAACATCATTGGCATCCGTTTGACGGTGTCCACCTTTACAAAGGACGGTACAATGGTAAGTATCGCCAATATGTTTTGCAGCTGTGACCATGTCGTCATGGGTTTTAATATTAAGGCCAGATAAGGCTTCAGCTTCGTCGATATTTGGTGTGAGAACAGTCGCGATGGGTAGTAATTCTCGCTTAAGTGTTTCCGTTGCGTCGGATTCCATCAAAGCAGAACCACTGGTTGCCACCATGACAGGATCTACTACGACTAAAGGCACGTCGTACTCATTTAATTTATCCGCAATGACTTTAATTAACGGCGCACTTGAGACCATTCCAATTTTAACCGCATCGGGGTAAATATCTGTGAACACAGCATCAAGCTGGGCAGCTAAAAATTCGGGCGTTGATTCTAAGACATCAGTGACACCTAAAGTATTTTGAGCAGTTAAAGCAGTAATCGCACTCATGCCATAAACCCCATGACTAATCATCGTCTTTAAGTCTGCTTGAATGCCAGCGCCTCCACTCGAATCGCTTCCAGCAATGGTTAATACAGTTTTCATACATATTACCTCCTTAAAGTAAGTTTGAAACAGCTTCTTTTAAATTGTGTGCCGCTTCTTGAATATCATCTTGAGCAAAAATCGCGCTGATGGCGACAATACCTGCAATACCAGTATCTTGTAACTGAGAAACATTCGATAATGTAACGCCACCAATAGCAACAACGGGAATGTTTACGGATTGACAAATGGCTTTAAGTGTTTTAATTGAAACTGGCTCAGTATCAGTCTTTGTTTGAGTGGGAAACATAGCTCCAACGCCGATGTAATCAGCACCATGCTCTTGAGCGGCTAAAGCATGTTCAACCGTTCGGCAAGATACACCGAGTAACTTATTTGTGCCTAATTTTTCGCGGACTTGACCGGCTTGCATATCGTTTTGACCTACGTGAACGCCATCAGCATCAGCTTCAAGGGCAATATCCACGCGATCATTGATAATTAATGGGACATTGTATGACTGACATAAAGGTTTTAATCGTTTAGCTTGTTCAAGAAACTCTGCTTCAGAAAGAGTCTTTTCTCGAAGCTGTAAAATCGTTGCGCCCCCCTCGAGAGCTTCTTTGACATGGTCTTCTAAGGTAGCACCATTTAACCAAGTTCGGTCGGTAATGGCATATAAGGTGAGTTGTTCAGGTTTAATTGACATGTTTACGGCCTCCTGATTCGTGAATCGTCACGGTATGTTGAATTTTGGTAATTTGTTCAATTTGACTAGCATAATCGAAGAGTTGTCTGTGTGCTTGACCCAAACCTGCGGAACTTTCTTTAACCAGTTTACCTATGACTTTCCAACTATAGGAAGCGCTAAGCGCAGCTGTTAGCGGGTCAGTCACATTGGATAGAGCGCCACATAGGACAGAAAGCATATCACCTGTTCCAGTAATTTTGGTGAGAATTGAGCTACCTCCTTCGATTAAGTAAGAGTGAGTACCGTTGGTAACAAAGTCATCTTTTCCAGTCATCAAGACAACACAATCCAACTGTTGGGCTAAGACGACGGCATCTGATTGTCCATCATCAGAATGGGATTGAGCGAAACTATCAACGCCTCGTGCTTGGCTTTTAGACCCTAACAAACTTTGGACTTCTCCAACATTGGCTCTAATAATGGTTGGTTGAACTTCTTTTAAAAGTTGTGTGACTTTTTCTTTTCGATAAAGGCTCGCCCCAATGCCGACGGGATCGACAATCACAGGATGGGCATATTTATTTGCGTATACGCCGGCTTTGGTACAGGTGGCGTATTTTGAATCATTGGGTGTGCCTAAGTTTAAAACTGTTGCCTGACTAATTCGGGTAATATCTTCCATCTCTTGAATAGCGCTCGCCATGATTGGACTCGCCCCTACGGCCAGGAGTAAGTTAGCACAGTCATTGGCACTGACTAAGTTACTAATCGTATGCACAAGTGGATTGGCTTCTCGAACTTTTTCCCATAAATGATTAATCTCTATCATTCGGTCGGTCACTCCTTTCTAGCCAATTGATGCGGCCATTTTGTTTAAGTATGTTAATAATCCCAACGGCAATCACCGTTCCAGTAATCGTAGAAATAAGAAAAGGAATCACATAAGCGTAAAAGGCTAGCGTTCCAACACTTTCCCCTAAAAATAAAATAGCGAGTGGCCATGCGACAAGTCCACCTAGAATTCCGGTTCCAATTATTTCACCTAGGCTAGTGAGGAAAAGACTTTTTGTTTTAGCAAAGATTAGGCCACATAAAAAGGCACCAATCATACTTCCAGGAAAGGCCATAATAGTACCTAGACCGAATAAATTCCGTAATAGACTGGCGATAAAAGCGACAGCAACGCCATAACTAGGACCTAAAAGCACAGCGCAGATGATGTTAATAATATGTTGAACGGGTGCCGCTCGCGAGCCTAGAATTGGGAAAGAAAGCAAACTTCCAACTACGGCTAATCCAGAAAGAATACCAGCTAAGACAAGTTTTTGGGTTCTCGATGATTTCATGTTCTCACTCCTCTAATTTCATTTTAAATAGACAAAAAGGCAGAGATATCCAGTATAGGTCATCTCCGCCAATCGCTTTTAAGGCAAATTATGATCCCTACACTGCAAGCAGCCAGGTTCAGCGGGTCGAATATTACATTCCTCTCAGCTCTACTTTCAAAAGCTCCCCGTATTTTTAATGTTGTAATCTATGGAGTATTGTACAATAGTGTAAGGTTGGTTGCAAACGTATGCAAGCAAAAAGCTATTAGAATAGGGTCAATTGTTACAATCAAATGTACACGCAAGTGTTATGTTACAGACAAAATACAGTTCATTTAAATGGCTGAAATGTCATTGGCTTCCAGAATTGACTATGCTAAAGTAGTTCATGTCAAAAAAATAAATTAAAAAAAGGTGAACTTATATATGAACTTTAAAAAGAAATTATGGCTTGGATCATCAATCTTAGCATTGATGTCACATGGCCCAATCGCAATGGCGATTGATTCAAATATTACATGGCAAGCTCGCCAGTTAGAAGAAGTGCTTGAAGAAATCGTTGTGACTGAAGAAAATGAATTATCTTATACAGTAAAATACGGAGATACATTGAGTGTCATTTCTGAAGCGATGAATATTGAATCACGTTATTTAGCAGAAATTAATAATATTGAAGATGTTGACTTAATCTTCCCTGAGACAGTTTTAACAGCTCAATATGATGCGAATGACCGCGCAAGCAACTTAACAGTTGATGCACCAAATGGAGATACTTTAGAAGTAAGTATTCCAGTCAACTTATCAGATATTCCAGAAGTAGAAGAAGTTGCTCCAGAAGCAATGCCTGAAGCTGAAACAGAAACAGAAGTTGTTGAAGAAGTTATTGTTCCTGAAGAAACAGTTTCAGAAACAGAAACGGAATCATCAGCAGGTGGTGCTGCACCATCAAATACAATTATTGAAGAAGTTCCAGCATGGGTAGAAGAAGAGCCAGCGGTAGAAGCGCCGGTTGAAGAAGCACTTGTTGAAACAGAAGTTGTTGAAGAAGCTCCAGTTGTCGAAGAGGCTGCTTATACAGAAGCACCAGCGACAGAAGTTCCAGCTGAAACTGCACCTGTTTACGAAGAACCTGTTTACGAAGAAGTACCAGTAGAAGAAGCTCCAGTTGAGGAACCAGTTTATGAAGAGCCAACTTACGAAACTGATTTAACCGTAGACGAAAATGGTCAAGCTTGGGAACCAGTAGAAGAAACTCCAGTAGTTGAAGAGGAGCCAGCATACGTGGAACCTGAAGCACCTGTTTATGAAGAGCCTGTTTACGAGGAACCAGTATACGAAGAGCCAGTTTATGAAGAACCAGCAATAGACCCAACAGCTAACCCAGAAAACGCTGGATTACAGCCACATGCAGCAGCTTATAAAGAAGAAGTTGCAGCCATCTATGGTATCGATTCATTCAGTCTTTACCGTCCAGGTGACACACAAGATCATGGTGCAGGATTAGCCGTTGACTTTATGGTACCTGTTGGATCTCAAGTGGGAGATGACATTGCTAATTACTCAATCAATAGTATGGCAGAAAATGATATCTCATACGTTATTTGGGAACAACAAATTTATGGAGATTGGAACCAACAATGGACAGCGATGGAAGACCGTGGAAGTATCACTGCCAACCATTATGACCATGTTCACGTTTCATTCAACCCAGCATACTAAGAATAAACTAAAGCTAGAGTGATATATTCACTTTAGCTTTTTTGTTGTCTAAAATCATTTAATTCACATTTTATTCTGTTTAAGCTAATATGATAACTACAAAGATGATTGAAGGAGAATTATATGAAGATAAATGAAAATCAATCAAAAGGGCAAATATTAAAGCAATTATTCTTATCAACCTTAATGTTAAGTGGCTTTACCTTTGGGGGTGGCTATGTCATTATCACTCTAATGAAAAAAACGTTTGTAGATGATTATGGCTGGATCGATGAAGATGAGATGTTAGATTTAGTCGCGATTGCACAATCAGCTCCAGGTGCGATTGCCGTGAATGGAGCCATCGTTGTTGGTTATAAATTAGCTGGGATGCTTGGAGTATTAACCGCTGTAATCGCAACGATCATTCCTCCATTCGCGATTATATCTCTCATTGCATTATTTTATGATGCTTTCCGGGAAAATACTTTCATCGCCTTAATGCTTGAAGGGATGCAAGCGGGTGTTGGTGCCGTAATCACAGCGGTGGTGATTGGAATGGGGCAACAAGTGACCAACACAAAAAGTCCACTCCTTATTGCAACGATGTTTATCGCCTTTATTGCTAATTATATTTTCAATGTCAATGTGATGTTAATTATTCTAGTGGCAGCTAGTATTGGATTAATTCAATTTTTCTTTAACCGCAATAAAGGAGGTATGACTCAATGATTTATTGGCAATTATTTGTCAGCTTTTTAAAAGTGGGTGCTTTCAGTTTTGGAGGAGGATACGCGGCTTTACCTTTAATTCAAGCAGAAATTGTTGACTCACATCAATGGCTGACTTTACAAGAATTCACAGATTTAATTACCATTTCTCAGATGACGCCGGGACCGATTGCGATTAACTCAGCTACCTTTGTGGGAACTCAAATTGCGGGTGTCTTTGGGGCAGTTGCTGCGACACTTGGTTCAGTTTTTCCCTCAGTTATATTGGTGACAATTTTGGCTTTTCTATATATGAAATACCGTCAGATGGATGTTTTACAATATGTGCTTAGAGCACTTCGTCCCGCAGTCGTCGCTATGATTGCAACGGCAGGTGTTTCAATTTTAGTGACATCTTTTTGGGGAACTGAAGTGATGGGCATTGAGACGATTAAGATCACAGCGGTTATCATCTTCGGAATCTGTCTTTTCTTACTTATGAAATGGAAAGTAGATCCAGTAAAAGTCATGTTACTTGCAGGTGTATTAAATGTGATTGCGTCAGTTATCATTGGAGCATTTTAGGTGGCAAAGCCTAATTTTGCAAAAAAAAGTAATTATTCTTTTCTATTGAGTGGTTATTCAAGGAAATTTTGATACAATAATAAAGTAAGCATTATCATTCTAGAGAATTATTTAGTGGGTGAAATATATCAGTTAAAGATGGAGGAGTAATGATGACGACGAAAGATAAAATTATCGCAATTGACTTAGGGGGTACATCAGCAAAATTAGCCATTGTATCGACAAATGGAGAAATACTCCAAAAATGGTCGGTAAATACAGTAGTTTTAAATGGTGGGAAGGCAATTGTTCCGAATCTGATTGAATCAATACAAGAAAGAATGGATTTATATCAATTAACAACAGAAGACTTTTTAGGTATTGGTATGGGAAGCCCTGGAACGGTTAATCATATCGATTTAACAGTAACAGGCGCATATAATTTAAACTGGGTGGAGACTCAAAATGTCGGAGAACAATTTATCGAAGCCTTTAAATTACCATTCTACTTGGATAATGATGCTAATATTGCTGCTTTAGGTGAACAACGTCATGGATCAGGAGATAATGCTTCCGATGTTGTGATGGTGACTTTAGGAACAGGTGTAGGTGGCGGTATTATTGTTGATAGTCAAATCGTTCACGGAAATTCAGGAGCAGCAGGTGAAATTGGCCACATGACGATTGATAAAGATAGTGGTATTGCTTGTACTTGTGGAAAAATTGGCTGTTTAGAAGCATTAGCTTCAGCGACAGGATTGATGAATCTAACACGTGAGTACTCTGAAGAATATAGTGGAGACTCTAAGATTAAACAACGTATCGATAATGGTGAAGAACTGAGTGCGAAAGACATCTTTGAAGCATCAGAACAACATGATGTATTTGCTAAACACGTGGTTGAACAGTTTGGTGAGTACCTCGGCTTAGGTTGTTCACATATCGTGAACATGTTAAACCCGTCTAAAATTATTTTAGGTGGAGGGGTAGCACAAGCGGGAGAGTATCTACGTGAATTAGTCGCAAGACATTGCGATAACTATATCTTCCCAGCACTTAAAGGAAAGACTGAAATAGTTATTGCATCATTAGGTAATGATGCGGCGCTTTTAGGAGCAGCTGAGTTAGTGAATGATAGTAAATTAGTTGGATAAAATTGAATAACAAAAATAAGCCCTGATTTCCTTGGAAGTCAGGGCTTATTTTTACAGAATAATGAAGATAAGTGCATTTAGATAGTGTTTAAACACTTTATACAGTGGTTATTTCTTACCAAAAAGCTTTTGCCACCAAGTCAAGCTCTTTTCAAACTCAATGTCTTCAACCAGTTTCAATTGTTGTTGTTGCTGTTGTAACTGTAACTGTTGAGATTGATTTAATAATTGCGTTAATTTTTCAATTTGTTCATCTTTAGCTTTCAATTGATCGTGATAAACCTCTAATTGTTCTTGGTTTACTTCAATTTGATCGTCTAGATTATCAATCCACTCATATAGTAGATCCATCATTTCTTGACTTGTTTCTTTAGATAAAGAGTCTTGGTCTTCGTCTTCATCATCATCTTTTTCTGAGTCAGTTTCATTAGTTTCATCAGTTTGTTCGGTTTGTTCAGATGACTTAGTTTGAGCTGACTGCTCAGACTGTTCAGATTCAACCGATTCAACAGTTTCTGTATCAGTTTCCACTTCTTCAGTAGCTTTTTCTGCGACATCTTCAGCCGTAGGCGGATTCATCAGGTCGTGTATAGCTTGAGTAATTAATAACTGTGCACGTTCAGTTAAGTAATTAGTGCCATTTTGTTGAAGAATGAGACTATCATCTAGCTTTCGACTTTGGTAGGATACTTTACTTTTAGGAACACCCAACTTATCTGCTAATTGTTTGACAGTGATTAATTCACTCATGATTTTCTCTCCTTAGTGATATTCTTATATACTTAAGATTAAGCCATAAATCGTTTAAAGGCAATGGTAAAAAGTAAATTATTTGGTTAAAATGTTGAATAATTTAAGAATAAAAGTGTTTAAAGTGGTAAAACAGGATGTTTAATCATTATTCACTGTCACCACAGGGACTTTTCTGTCATTTTGATTAGAGTCTGCTATGATATGGATAATAATGATTTTGAAAGGTGGATAAACATGAGAATTTCAAAAGACAATGTTATTTATAGTATGGATAAAGAAAACCAAGCCGTTGGGACCGTTAAAAGCGGAGCTCAAGTGATATTTGAAACGAAAGATTGCTTTTCAGATACCATTAAAACAGAATCAGATGTTATTAGTGAAATTGACTTTAATAAAGTAAACCCTGCTACGGGACCTTTATACATTGAAGGAGCACAGCCAGGGGATGTGCTAAAAGTAACAATTAATGCGATTAAATTGAATGATTACGGTGTCGTTGTTTCAGCACCTGGTTTAAATAAACTGTTCACCAAAGGAATTGAGGAAGAACAAACAGTCATTTGTCCTATTCACGAAGATAAAGGTAGTTTTGAATTCCAAGGTGTTGAATTTCCGCTGAATAAAATGATTGGCGTCATTGGAATAGCAAATGCTGATGAAGGAATCACAACAGGTACACCAGGACCTCATGGTGGGAATATGGATAATACGATGATTTCAGAAGGGTCAGTCGTGTATTTACCAGTTTATACCGAAGGAGCCTTACTTGCGATAGGCGATATGCATGCCTCAATGGGTGATGGTGAAGTTTGGGGCTGTGGTGTTGAGGCGGGTGGCGAAGCTCATGTCACCGTAGAAGTCATGAAGGATTACCCACATTCAGGTCCATTAGTTGAAACTGCTGAAGCCTTTTACACATATGGCTATGGGGAAACTACTAATAAAGCCATTGTGATGGCAAATGACCATATGGTAGAATTCTTAATGAAAGAAGCGGGACTCACTTTTAACCAAGCTGGGATGTTAATGACGATTAAAGCAGACTTAGCTGCCTGTCAAACGGTTAATCCGGATGCTTCTATGCGTGTTGGAATACTGAAGGAATTCGTAGAATTAGCTAAAGACTTTAAATAAAAGCAAACAAAAACGGTCTCCCATTTGAAAAGGAGACCGTTTATTTTATTGAAACCAGAAGTCAGTAAAGTTGTCTTTAAATGCTCTATACGCAAAGTTTCCGCTCACATAATGATATGAACGAATTAAGTTGCCTTTTGAATCGTACTCGCTAAACACGTTATCTTTACCACTGTTAATAGCATAGTTCCCATTTGGTAAGGGATCAACGTTACTTACAATTGACGAATAAGGAACAGGGAATGATTGAATAAGTTCAAAGGTTCCTTCACTTTCATCGATTAAATATTTATACATATAAGAAAGATCATCAGGGTTAGGCTCGAAGTTGCGACTATTGTGCTCTTCAATGTGACCCATATAATCAGGACGTGTTAAATAACGCCAATAATTATTATTAAAGAATGTAACATAATATTCGCCATCACTTTGAATTGATGTTCTAGAAAGATTCAGTGAATGCTGGCCACCGTGAAGCGGGAATGTTCCTTTTTGTGATAATAGTAAATTGCTGTAGTCAGTTCCCGTCCAAACTGGTTCTGGACCAATGAGATAATCTACTTTTGGATCTGTATAAAGATTGCTAACTTTAATGATTGTTGAAGTCTCACGAGAACTTAACAGGACAGCGTCTTCGTCGACTTTCTCTATCGAATTAATGTGGATCCAATCTAAATCTGTGGCATCACCATCTTGATTATATGAAGGGGTCGTCACTTGCATATAGTCACCAAACACATCTTTTAAATCTAGTAACTCTTTGATCTGACCTGAATTCAAATCAAGCGATAAGATAATATCTTCTCGACGAATCGACTTTCTATCGTTTAAAGAGGCAAGTATCAACACTTCATCCTCTTGTCCTATAATGAAATCATGATGCATGTTATAGCCAGGCATATCATAGTACTGTGTAATTTGACCCAAAGAATTCATGGCAATAAGTTGTGTACTCGTATTTGCCATAATAATATAATCCTCGTGGAATAATAAATTATCAAAGCGGTATGAATTTGTGTCAATTTCAGCTCTAAGAACGCCGTCATTATCAAAGAAATAGGTAAAGCCATTAAATTGTGAAGTGCCTACTAAATAGAATAGTCCATCAGATAATTGTCTTGTGCTGTCCCCATCTTGAGTTGATAAGTAACTTGGATAGAAAGAAGATGTTTTAGGCATCTGAATGTTAAAAGATAATGTATCAATCACTTCGTTAGAATCATCCACCCATTCTAATTCAATATGATTCTCTTCACCAGGGACGAGTCCAATAATCTGTGATTCGAACGATTCAGAATCTTCACTCGCATTTTTTAAAGTTCTTTGGAAAATGTGGTCATTCTTATGACCTTCAGTTGTAATTGTATAATTAACTGTAGCGTCGTCATTATGATGATTAAAATTAATATATAGACCATTTGTGACTGTACCGTAAGGGTTTAAGATAAAAAGAGGATCCTCAAAAGAGAAATTATGCATCGATTTTAACTTTTGAACAGCAGCATCATACTGAGTTTGTATTTCTGGATCTGTATGATTAAAATTGCGTGCGATAAATTCTGAATCAGGTAAGACAAAATCATAAACTGTAGTCGTACTATCCTGATAAAGTCGAATGTCAATATTTTCGGTGTCATCATTGTTTTCAGCGAAAATAGTCGCAGGCATCATGACAAAAATAAAAAATGTAAAAAGTATCAGCATCCGTGGAAGAGAGTCATTATAAAGAGTTTTAAGTCGCATAGAAACCTCCTATTTATTATAAATGGCAACAAACTTACTAGTTAACTCTATGTTACCATGTGAGAAAAAATATTGAAAATACAAAATATAATTTTTCGTTAAGTACAAAAAATATATCGTACAATTATTGGTATGAAAGGATATATACTTTTAAATTTGACCTGGAGTATGGGATAATAAAGAAAAAGCAAAGGAGCCGTATAATATGACTAAAGAGGCCTTAATAATTGTAGATATGAGTTATGATTTTGTTGCTGATGACGGAGGATTGACTGTAGGGAAGCCAGGTCAAGAAATTGTACCTTATATCAGAAACTTAGCGGATGATTTTTTAAGCGCTAACAAACAAGTTGTAGTTGCGATGGATGCTCACGAACCAAATGATCCTCACTTTGACCTGTGGCCAGTGCATAATGTGGTAAATACATCGGGACAGGAATTGTATGGAGAGTTAAAAGATTGGTTCCAGGCGAATCAAGAACATAAGAATGTTCATTACTTTCCTAAACAAAATTATAATTCATTTTTTGAAACGGAATTAGCAGAAACCTTGCGTAATTTAGATGTTGATACGGTACATGTAGTCGGAGTTACGACTGATATTTGTGTATTCCAAACAATTGGAGGAGCAGATGCTGAAGGCTTTAAAACACTGACACATCGCCGCGGTGTAGCAACATTCACTGATTTAGGCGAAGTGATGCTAGAGCATATGACACGTTGCTTTCATACAGAAGTTATTGACTAAGGTAAGGAAGGGAGACATATACAATGCTTGAACGAGAAAGAATGGGAAATTTTTTACTGGAATTACGTCGGGACAAAGGATTGTCGACCACTGAAGTGGCAGAAGCAATTAATGTGAGTGAAGAAGATTTAGTCAAATGGGAAGATGGTAGTAAATTACCAGAGATGGACCAAGTTCAGCCAGTAGCAGATTTCTATGGCGTCACAGTCAATGAATTATTACGTGGCGAACGTTATTCACTCGATGAATCAGCACCTTCAGAACATGATGTCACTCAAAACGTCTTAGAGTATGCGAATAATAATATGAGTGAACAGTTTAAACACACTCGAAGGGAGTGGTTAATCGCGATTACCGGAGTCTTAGCATTTGTTATCGTGGCATGTTTAATCATTGATTTTCTTAGTGTTAACACGATTACTTGGTCAGGTATTGCATCGGTTTCAATAGTTTTTGCTTGGGGAATTATACTTCCTTTATTCTTCCGTTTAACCACCCCAATCATGTCTAGTTTAATCGCTTTTAGTGTGTTGATTATTCCATATTTATTCTTATTAAACTTAGTGATCAGTGCGAATAATATACTGGTGAATGTAGCTATTCCAATTACTCTCGTCTCTCTAATCTATCTTTGGGCGTTATACTTTATTTATAAAAGAATGCATCTATCTTCATGGCGTTTCTTAGCAGTTGCAGCCTTTGGTTTAGTACCGGTTGTGATTATAATTAATTTAGTCATCAGTATGCAGTTTAATATCCCATTATTTACCGTTTGGAATGTCTTAGGCGTGTTAATATTAATCGGTATAGGTGTTGGTTTAGTCTATTTTGAAAGAGAAAAATTAAAAAAAGAGTCCGGTGAATCAATCGAAGACTCCATATCTGAAAGCAAATAATTTAGATCTAAAAAAGGGTTGATGACAAATAATGAAATCGTCATCAACCCTATATTTGAGTCTACAAAAAGACTAAGATATTCATTATATTAAAAGTACCACCCAATAACATAAGGAGAATATCTACGCATGAATCCTATTACACGAAAACTTTTTAATTTAAAGCCTCAACTATACAAAGGTTACAGGGGACAAAGAAGAGCCTGCAAACATGATGTTCGCAGGCTCTTTTTCTATTGGTTATTTAAATATAAGATTAACTACGTTTTCTACGGTAAAGTAGAAGTCCACCAACGGCTAGTAAACCGATAGCAACAACAGTAATAATCATCGTATTACTTTCACCAGTTGTCGGTAAGATGTCGTCATCTTGGTCTACAATGACGTTTCCATCGTCATCCGATTCGTCTTCTGACCCATTTGATTCATCGTCAGATCCATCATCGCTAGATTCGTCAGAACTTTCTGATCCGTGGGACTCGTCGCTAGATTCGTCACTTGACTCATCAGAACTCTCAGAACTCTCAGAACCGCCACCACCATTTTCATCCGATTCGATTAATCTAAATGCACCATATATTGCAGAACTACTACCTAGATTATCTTCGTTCAATTCAATTGTATAAACGTCATCTTCATCAGTAGCGACTGCATATTGATCTGTCGTATCATTGATTTCAGAGACTGTACCTGCTGGTGTGTCTAAAGTGATTATATAAGTACCTTCAGGCAACTCTTCGTCTGTTAACCATTGTAAGTATTCATTATATGAACCAGTAAACTCGTCACCATCATTATTTGTTACAGTAACTCCCACTTCATCAGTACGACGATCGTCTAATCCACGCACTTCCACACCTAAAGTAAATGTATCAGGGTTTGGAACTGGTGCTTCGACAAGTCTAAATGCACCGTATATTGCTGAGCTACTACCTAGATTTTCGTCGTTTAATTCAATTGTATAAACATCGTCTTCATCAGTAGCGACTGCATATTGATCTGTCGTATCATTGATTTCAGAGACTGTACCTACTGGTGTGTCTAAACTGATTATATAAGTACCTTCAGGCAATTCATCATCTGTTAACCACTGTAAGTATTCATTATACGACCCAGTAAACTCGTCACCATCATTATTTGTTACAGTCACTCCGACTTCGTCAGTCCGTTGATCGTTTAATCCACGCACTTCCACACCTAAAGTAAATGTATCAGGGTTTGGAACTGGTGCTTCGACAAGTCTAAATGCACCGTATACCGCAGAACTACTACCAAGATTTTCGTCGTTTAATTCAATTGTATAAACGTCATCTTCATCAGTAGCGACTGCATATTGGTTTGTCGTGTCATTAATTTCAGAGACAGTACCTTCTGGCGTGTCTAAAGTAATTGTATAATTACCTTCAGATAATTCTTCACTCGTTAACCATTGTAAGTACTCGTTATACTCACCTTCAAATACAACACCATCAGCATCCGTCACAGTAATTCCAGCTTCATCGGATCTAGTACCGTCTAATCCACGCACTTCCACACCTAATTGGTATGTTTCAGCTGGAGCTTCAACTAGATTAAATGCACCATATACTGCAGAACTACTACCTAAATTATCTTCGTTTAATTCAATTGTATAAACGTCATCTTCATCAGTAGCGACTGCATATTGGTTTGTCGTATCATTAATTTCAGAGACAGTACCTGCCGGCGTGTCTAAAGTGATTGTATAAGTACCTTCAGTTAATTCTTCACTCGTTAACCATTGTAAGTACTCGTTATACTCACCTTCAAATACAACACCATCAGCATCCGTCACAGTAATTCCTGCTTCATCGGATCTAGTACCGTCTAATCCACGCACTTCCACACCTAATTGGTATGTTTCAGCTGGAGCTTCAACTAGATTAAACGCCCCATAAATCGATGAGTTATTGCCTAAGTTCTCTTCGTTTAAAATGATATTATAAACATTGGTCTCATCAGCAGGGATTGCATATTGATTCGTAGTATCATTGATAGTTGAAACAGTACCTTCTGGAGTATCTAAAGTGATTGTATACTGACCAGCAAGTAATTCTTCAGTTGTTAGCCATTGTAGATACTCATTATAAGCACCTTCAAATGTAACGCCATCAACATCAGCAACAGTAATTCCTACTTCATCGGTTCTAGTACCGTCTAAGCCACGCACTTCAGCGCCTAATCGGAATGTTTGTTCAACAGGAGCGGTTTCAATTAATTCAAATGCGCCATATACAGAAGTTAAGTTTCCTAAAGTTTCTTCATTCAATTCAATTGTATAAAGATTTGGTGTTTCTGTTGGAACAGCTGATTGATTTGTAGTTGTACTAATTTGACTCATTGTTCCTTCTGGAGTTGTCAATTCAATGTAATACAACCCTTCAGGTAATTCATTCGTTGTTAACCATTGTGCATATTCATTATATCCACCTTCGTATACCGTACTATTTTCATCATATACAGTAATTCCAACATCGCTTGTACGAGTACCATCTAAACCACGGACTTCTGCTCCGACGCGGTAAGTTTCACTAACCGTTTCGTTAACGAGCTCGAATGCACCGTATACAGCGGATAAGCCACCTAGGTTTTCTTCATTTACATCGATTGAGTAAACATTTGGTGTCTCTGTAGCTACAGCAAATTGTGGAGCCGTGTTATTAATTTGACTCGTTGTTCCTTCAGAAGGTGTCAATTCAATATAATATTGACCTTCTGGTAAAGAACTACCTGTTAACCATTGAGAGTTTTCATTGTAACCACCATCATAAATATCACCTTCTTCATCGGTTAAACTAATACCAACCTGTTCAGTACGAGTGCCTTCTATATTGCGGACTTCAACGCCAACGGGATAAGTTGCTTCTTGCTGTTGTTGAACTGACTCAGATTCAGGCGGAACACTTTCCGTTTGAGCTAGGGCTAAGGGGGTAACTTGAGTTGCGACCAAAAGACTTGTGAGGGCCATAGAAATTGCATAACGTAAGCGATTACTTTTCATAAAGAACTCCTCCTTGTTTATAACTATATTATAACACTCATACAATTAAATATAAAACTTTGTAAAAAATCAGTCAATAAAACTACAATAAATCAATGAAAAATCATTAAATATTCAAAGATTAGAAAGTAAGAAAGTTTTGATAAATCCTTCGAAAGCACTTCAGTAGGACGGTAGCTGATATTCTGATACACTTGTCAAAGATATTATTAAAAGGAGTGTAAGTAAAATGAACTGGATCACATTAAACAATAATAAGCAGATTCCAATTATCGGAAGCGGTACAAACACATTTGGTAAAGTAAATAATGACTATTCAGCGGACATTAATTTTGATACAACTGAATTACAATCAGCAATTACTAATGGATACAGACATTTCGATACGGCTATTTCTTATCGCAATGAAGCAGTAATTGGAAAAGCTATCACAGAATCAGATGTTCCTCGTGAAGAATTTTTTATAACTTCAAAATTACCTGGTAAACCAGAGTATACGAAAGATGAAGCAACAATTGATGAAGCTGTGAAATACTCTTTAGAGGCATTCCAAACAGATTATATTGATTTATATTTAATTCACCATCCTTGGGATAATGATGAAGAAATGGTTGCGACTTGGAAAGTGTTAGAGAAACATGCGAAAGCTGGCATTTTAAAATCTATCGGAGTATCGAACTTCTCTAAAGATCAATTACAATTAATATTAGATAATGCAACGATTAAACCGACAGTTAACCAAATTAAATCTCATCCTGGAGAATGGAATCATGATGTGATTGAATTTGGACGCGAACATGAGGTATTTGCAGAAGCGTGGTCACCTTTATCTGGTGTAAGTGCTGCTAATCGGGAACGACTAAATGCTATCGGTGAAAAATACGGAAAATCTTGGTCACAAGTTGTCTTGAATTTCCAAATTGACCGCGAAGTCATTGTCATTCCAAAATCACACAACTTTGATCGTCAAAAATCAAACTTAGAAGTGTTCGATTTTGAATTAACTGAAGAAGAGAAGCAAGAAATTTACAACCTATAACAGCAAGCCACTTCTATTGAAAGAGGGAAGTGGTGTTTTTATATATACTTAAGGAGAGATGAGATGTTATTTAAAGAAGATGCAACTTACTATGCAAAATTAATAAAAAGTGGTGAAACAACGGCGACAGAATTAGTGGAAAAAGCCATTCAAAATATTGAAGAGTGGAACGATACATTGAATGCCGTTGTACACAAGCAATATGAATTTGCACGGAGTATAGCTAATCGATTTGATCACTACTTTGAACAGTTAGACACCGGAAGCTATGGAGATTTACCCCCATTCTTCGGTGTCCCCATCCTATTAAAAGATTTAGGACAAAATCAAACAGGACAAAAATCAACAAGCGGAGCCCGTTTAATGGAACAATTTGAAGCGACACAAACGGACAATTTTTCCAAGAGTATTGAATCTGCTGGCTTTATTGTTGTAGGTAGGACGAATGTTCCAGAATTTGGTTTTAAGAATGTCAGTGATTCTGAGTGGACAGGTCATGTAAATTCACCTTTAGATTTAAAACGAAACCCTGGAGGATCTAGTGGTGGAGGGGCGGCAGCATTGAAAGCAGGAATTGTTCCTATCGTCACGGCGAGTGATGGAGGAGGCTCTATTCGAATTCCTGCATCTTTTAGTGGTTTAATCGGTTTAAAAACAAGTCGTGGACGCATACCGGTTGGACCAAGCGATTACCGAAGCTGGCAAGGGGCGTCCGTGAATTTTGCATTGACTAAATCAGTTCGAGATACATGGACATTACTAAAATGGATGCAGTCCGAACAGTTTGAAGCCCCTTTTATATTACCGCGAATACCACATGAGTTACTAGTAGATTTAGAGCAACCACTTCGTATTGCATATTCAATGAATACACCAATCGGAGAACCAATGACAAAGGAAGCACAAAGTTTAATGCAAGAAACAATTCGTATATTAGAATCATTAGGACATACATTAGTTGAAGCAGAGCCTGAAATCGATGGTGTTAAAGCAATGCAAACGTACTATAATGTAAATGGTGTTGAGACTGCTTCGATGCTTAAAAGGTTTGAACAGGTATTAAACAGACCAATGACACAAGATGACATGGAATTAATGAGTTGGGCAATTTATCAGTTAGGTTTAAATATTAGCGGAGTAGAGTATTCTGAAGTTTTATCTTATTGGGATGACATAACCGCTGTATCTGAAGCCTTCTTCAAGGAATATGATTTACTGTTAATGCCAGCAACAAACGGACCAGCACCTCTACATACAGCTTTTGCTAAGGGGGATAAACTGTTGAATGACTTAAGGAATATTGAACAGTTTGTTGTTCAGCAGCAACAACATCTAGTTTGGAAAATGTTTGCAGAAAGTTTAGCATGGACACCGTTTACTCAGCAAATGAATCTAACCGGTCAACCTGCAATTAGTTTACCAGTGCATAAACTAGATAATGGGTTACCGTTAGGTGCTCAATTTTCAACACGAAAAGGTGGAGAGTACTTACTACTTCAACTGTCTAAGCAATTAGAAGATGCTGGATACTTAGATACTTCAATTGTAGATACTTTATAATAAAAAAACTAGGACGGGTCATTCCAGACCGTCCTAGTTTTTTGTGTTTAATTAACTTCGACGATAAGAGGTTCTTTTGTCACGTGGTTTAAAACTTCACAACCATCTTCAGTAACAACGACTAAATCTTCAATTCGAACACCGAATTTACCTGGTAAATAAACACCAGGTTCAATTGAGAATACCTGTCCTACCTTAGTTAATTCATCATTGTATTGTGATACATCACCAGCTTCATGCGCTTCTTGACCGATGAAATGTCCTAAACGGTGTGTAAAGTATTCACCGTAACCAGCATCGTTAATCACTTTACGTGCTGCTAAATCTATACTACTTAACGGAACACCAGGTTTAACCGCAGCTATTCCCGCTAGATTTGCTAGGCGAACTATATCATATACTTCCATAGCTTCTTCACTTGGTTCACCATAGAATACTGTTCGAGTCATATCTGAAGCATAACCTTTATACATCCCGCCAATATCAAGAACGACTGGGTCTCCAACGTTTGGTAATGAATCGTCGGTTGTGTGATGTGGGTCGGCACCATTTGGCCCGTAACCAACAATCGGTTCAAATGAGAAGCCAGAATGGCCAGATTCTTTATAGTAACCAGCTAATTCATCAGCGTATTCAGTCTCAGATTTACCAGTAGTTAATGAGTCGATTAATTTTTCCATGACTTGATCATTTAACAGAGAAGCTTCGCGCATGATATTAATTTCTTCATCTGATTTAATTGCTCGAATATCGTCTAAGATATAAGAAGCATTGACTGGTTGTAAGTCTTTCTTGATACCCATTAATTCAAGTAAGAAGTGACTTGGCCATACTTTATCGATACTCGTTACACCATCCGTTAAGATTTCAGCAATTTGTTCCATAATCGCTTCGCCATCTTGATAATAAATGACTGAATAATCATCATTTTCATCAGCACGTGGGAATAAATTATTTAGCACTAAATAATGTTTACCAGCTGCGGTAGCGATGAAAGCTAATAACCGTTCACCTGGTTGTGTATAATAACCGATTAAATAGCGAATACTGTATGTATCTGCAATAATCATGTTACTAATGTCATGTTTATTCATTTCTTTTACAAGTTGTTTTAATTTTTCCAAAAAATCCCTCCACTTAAAGATTTAATTGCGTTACAATATATTATAGAGTATACAATGCGTTTTAAGTAGATGAAAGAATCAACTCACCCTCAAAATATTTTAGGAGTACGTGTATGAAACTAACTATCGAAACGAAGCGGCGCATCATTCGCTTCACGACAGTCATTGGTGTTATTATTACAATTGTCGGTTCAATCTACATTAGCCAATCCGAATACTTCCAACCAGACGGTGGCTTTTCTGATTTTCTGAGGAGATTAGGCTTTATGGCGCCGATTATCTTTATTTTAGTTCAAATTAGTCAAATAATTTACCCGATCATTCCTTTAGGACTGACCAATGTTATTGGGGATTTACTTTTTGGGCATCTGTGGGGATTTCTGTTGAATACTATGGGAATGATTATTGGTTCGTCGATTAACTTTGTGATTGGCGCGCGTTTCGGTCACGCAGTGATACGGGCTTTTATTTCAGACGATGATTATATAAAGTATATGGGAATTATGAATCATGGCTATCGTTTTAAACGCCTACTTCGGATTGGCTTTCTCGCGCCAATCTTCCCAGATGATATCTTTTGTATGATTGCTGGGGTGTCCAATATGCGGTTTAAACAGTTTATTGGGATGGTCATTGCCTATCGACCTGTATCGGTTTTTATTTATACGTATTTCACATCGAATTTTATCCAAGTTGTTTTTGATTATTTTAGTTAATAGAAGGTGAAGAACATTAAAAATATTATTATCAAACCAGTGAGATTTTACCAAAAATTTATCTCACCCGGACTTCCGTCAAGTTGCCGTTATTATCCAACTTGCTCGAGTTATATGATTGAAGCCGTTGAAAAGCATGGCGCGGTGAAGGGAACGACGATGGGAGTGGCTCGAATTTGTCGTTGCCATCCATTTGCAGAAGGTGGCATTGATCACGTTCCAGAACATTTTACATTGAAGCGTCAGTATTTTAGAAAATACGGCGACCCACCACATCCAGAAGATTAACCTACAAGCAGTGTATGCTCGTAGGTTTTTTAATTATTTTTTGATTTGTCAAATTAAGCTAGACAAAACTGCTTCATCTAAGTAACTCAAAAATACTTCCAACGGTGTTCGGTAGTGTAAGGATTTCCGTGGAATCGTGTTCCGTTTGTGTGCAATCGATGACACAAAGCTTTGGTCTACTTGATTAAAGTCCATTCCTTTTGGCAGTCCGTCTCTGCGTAATAAACCATTGGAATTCTCATTCAAAGCTCGCTGTGAGGGCGTTCCTGGATCGGCAAAATAAATATCAATGTCATGTTGATTACTTAATGCTTTCCAATTGGAAAATTCCTTACCACAATCAAACGTCATCGACTTAAAGAAATGTCGAGGAATCGATTCCAACCATTGGTTCATCCTCTGTT
>NZ_VBSP01000024.1 GCF_005864045.1 Ruoffia tabacinasalis
TACACCACAAAAACGACAGAGCGCTTCAATGGTCCACGTGTTAGTTGGGGATTCAAATGTCTCTTGAATCAGTCTAAAGTAGTGTCGTTTGGCTTCTCTTTCGGAAACATTCCCAAGTCGATGAGCCGCTTTTTTTTTAGAAATTTCACTTCAAACTTTAGTTTTTCAATTTCCTCATCCTTTTCAATCAATGATCGCGTGATACTGATTGGTTGGCCTGCCTGATTTAATTTGGGTTGGAAATCCTTCATGCTCCTTACAAAACTCCGTATCACATTACTTCCGAGGAGCGCTGGGTCAAGACCCAATGATAAAAATATATCCTTGGGTTTGTGGCCTTGTTGAGATAAACAATAAAACTCCTGTTTAAATGCATCACCATATTGAATTACATGCTCACTCACATTTTCTATATACGGTGATTGCTTCAATATTTCGACGACTTCTGGACTATATATTCCCATGATTACTCACCTTTCTTTTTGGTTCACTAAAAATTTCAACGTATGACGGATTGTCTACAAATATTTAGTCTTTATACCTTTGAGTCTACGATTATTATGACAGAAATAAACTTAGTTCACGAATGAAATGAGTGTGGCTCAGATTGTCCACGTTCATAGGACCAGTATAACAACTCCGTTTGTCTCGAGTTCACCCAGCTCAAGCCAAATGACAACTCCGTTTGTCTCGAGTTCGTCCAACTCAAGCCAAATGACAACTCCGTTTGTCTCGAGTTCACTCAACTCAAGCCAAATGACAACTCCGTTTGTCTCGAGTTCACCCAGCTCAAGCCAAATGACAATCCCGTTTGTCTCAAGTTCGTCTAACTCAAGCCAAATGACAATCCCGTTTGTCTCAAGTTCGTCTAACTCAAGCCAAATGACAATCCCGTTTGTCTCGAGTTCGTCCAACTCAAGCCAAATGACAATCCCGTTTGTCTCAAGTTCACTCAACTCAAGCCAAATGACAATCTCGTTAGTCTCAAGTTCACTCAACTCAAGCCAAACCACCCCGCCATTTGTCTCAAGTCTGCATTTTCCCAACTCCCACAAGTAGTATCACAAGAAAATTTCTGTAAACTTTGCTAAGATTAGAATAAAGATAAATATAAGCAAAGAGGAGTGAGTGATATGATTATTAATCCAGTAAAAGCCTTTTCTGACAACTATATTTGGGTCATAGATAATGGAACTGATGGAATTATTGTCGATCCTGGTGAGTCAGCGGGTGTTTTAGATTATTTTGACAAAGAAGCATTGGACTTAGCTGCGATCATCTTAACGCATAAACACGATGACCATATTGGTGGGGTTAAAGATGTCTTAGCAAAATACCCAGAGACACCTGTTTATGGACCGAAAGAAACTGCCAGCCTCAACCAAGTTACTGTCAAAGATGGCGATGAGTTTGAATTATTGAACAAAACCTTTAAAGTGTTTAAAAGCGGTGGTCATACCGAAGAGCATATCAGTTACTTAATGGGAGATGACTTATTCTGTGGGGACGCATTGTTCTCAGGCGGTTGCGGACGTGTATTCACCGGGGATTATCAAGCTCAGTATGATGCACTTCAAACCTTTAAAGCTTTACCAAATGAGGTCAAAGTCTATGCAGCGCACGAATATACAGAAACGAATTTACGTTTTGCTCACGAGACAGATCCAACAGATCCGTCATTTGCAAAAGCTTTAGAAGAAGTACAAGCACAAAGAGCAAAAGATCAACCGACTTTACCTTCGACAATTGGAATAGAAAAAGATATTAACTTGTTCCTACAAGCTGAAAACTTAGAAACTTTTATTGAATTAAGAATAGCGCGAGATAATTTTTAAGCATAGTTAAAAGGAGAGAGAATCATGGAACTGATATTCATTCGCCACGCGAAAGCTGAAGAGCGCAGGGAAGGACTCGTTGACATCGACCGCCACCTGACTGATAAAGGGAAGGAAAAATACGCAAAACTACTACCCGAACTCGAAGAAAAACTCGGGCCACTGAAAGAACGGAACTTTGTCAGCTGGTCAAGTCCGGCTAACCGAGCACAAGAAACTGCCGCACTCGCCGCCGACAAATTAAAGCTTGAGGAACCAAGGATTCATGAATTTATCTATACTGGAGAGATAGAAAAGTTTTTAGAAGCATTAAAAACCGTTCAAGATGATGCGACGTTACTCGTCTTTGGACATGAACCGACTTTAAGTGAGTGGGTATATGAATTCACTGGTGAGTCCCGCCGGATGCGAAAAGGGTCAATGGTTAGTATGAAAGTGACACAAAGAGACCCACTCAAAGCCACATTCAATTGGCAAATTCGCACATAAGTAAGTTGAGTAGGAAAGGAATGTCGACACTGAAACCACAATATTTACAATTACAACCTTCAGCCGCCGATGAAAAACGGTGGGTAGCAGAAATTACGGGCGACGATCCGACCTTTATCCTTAGCCGAGAATTCCAACCCGAAATTGAGCCCGGCGTTTGGGCGATGTATGACGGTTGGTACCAAATTCACGGACAAACGCCTGGGATCACCCCTTTTCAAAAAGAATATGTCCGAGTCTTAGACGGGAAGATGACTCGGAGACTAGATTTCCGTTTTGTTAAAGAACATGTGCCGCAAATAAAAGCAGCGGAACCTGAACGGAAAGAACGTCTAAAGCACCAGATTATTTCTGTGTTCAATGAAATAAAAGCCGAAGTGCCTCATGAACTCGTTGATGAAGCAATCATGCAACAACAAGAAGACTTGGATATGGTCGAAACATCCCAAGAACTCCTAGGTGGGTTGAAAGTGCTATTAAAGCAAAAAGACCGAATCATCAAACGCTACAAAGAAGCCGTCGAGAACTTTCATGAAGAATGGTAAGCAAATTTATTAGAGAATTGTCTAAAGAGGCAGTTCTTTTTTTGTATAAAATATGAGCTTATTGTCAACTTAATTTAAGTGTAATTATATCGAAATATTTATTTAAAATAGTGTAATATCAAGCTTATTTAATATATTTTCGCAAGGCAAATAAATTTAATTTCTTTAAATTAAATGTTATATTAAGAATATGAAAAAGTAAGGATGCTATTTTAAGAATCTTATAAACAAGAGGAGTTTACTATGAGTGAAATATATAAGAGGAAACTAGAGGAAGTGCTTGAGGAATTCGACACTTCTGTTGAAGAGGGTTTGAATGAGTCTCAAGTCGAAGGAAATCGGGAAGAACACGGTGAGAATAAATTAGAAGAATCAGAAACAAAGTCTAAATGGGAGATTTTTCTAGAGAATCTTAATAATATTATCGTTTACTTACTAGGTGTTGCGGCTGTTATCTCAGTCATAATGGGCGATTGGGTTGAAGCGCTAGCAATTTTATTAGCTGTTTTTATATCTGTCTTTACAGGGTATTTTGTTGAGGTCGGAGCGCAAAAATCGGTTGAAGCCCTCCAATCAATGGTGGATACAAAAGCAAAAGTACGCCGTAACGGTGAAGAGATTGAAATTGATTCGACCGAACTTGTGCCCGGAGATATTCTAATCTTAGGGGAAGGGGATGCGATTGCGGCTGATGGGCGGTTAATTAGTGCCAATAACTTTGCGGTCATGGAAGCAGCCTTAACCGGAGAGTCTGAAGCGGTCGATAAAGATGCTGATGCAACCTTTGAAGAAGATGAAGCACTCGGTGACCAATTAAATATGGTCTTTTCCGGTACAGCAGTAACCCGCGGTAAGGCCGAAGCTGTTGTAACTGGTATCGGTATGGATACTGAAGTAGGTCAAATTTCTGAGATGTTAGATGAAGATCAAGACCGAGAAAGTCCATTAGACAAAGAAATTGACAAATTAGGTAAAGCATTAATCATAGTTGCCTTTGCTGCGGCAGGCTTAGTTTTATTAATCGGTATTCTTAACGGCCAAGATACGGCAGAAATGCTACATGTGGCAGTTATTCTAGCAGTAGCGGCGATTCCAGAAGCTATGCCAGCGGTTGAAACGATTACCTTATCGAACGGGATGTCGACGATGGCTGAACATGAAGCGCTCGTCAAAAACCTATCCGCGGTTGAAACGCTAGGGTCAACGTCGATTATTGCTAGTGACAAGACCGGAACCCTGACGGAAAACCAAATGATGGTTGAACATCTAATTATTAAAAATGATGAAAAATATGAAGTTACTGGAAACGGTTATGAACCTAAAGGTACTGTGAAATACAACGGTGAAGTTGTTGACGTAGAAGCTGAGAATATTCATGACACAGACGCTTTAAATGACAACGATCAAGATTTACTGAAGCTGATTACGAATGGTTTTTTATCCAGTGATGCAAAATTAGTTAAGCAAGACGAGGTGAATGAGAATGAAGAAGCGGAAAATGACGGCGAGTATACTATTGAAGGAGACCCAACGGATGGGGCTTTAACTGTCTTAGGACACAAAATTGGTATGTCACCAGAATTTTTAAAAGAGACTGAATTTGAGCAACTAGCTGAAATTCCTTTCGATTCTGAGAAGAAATATATGGCTACTTTCCATAAACTGCCCGATAATATCTACCGTTTTATTATGAAGGGTGCTCTAGATGTAGTAGCTGAATATACAGACATTGATGATGAAGAAAGTGAATTTTGGTCAGAGAGGAACGAGCTTTTAACTGAAGAAGGGAACCGTGTCATCGGCCTAGCCAGCTATACGGTTGAAGACGAGAATGAAGCCAATGAGATTACAGAAGACATCGAAGGTTGGTTTGATAATAATCGTAAGATATTAACGATTGATGGCTTGTTCGGGATTATGGATCCACCAAGAGAAGATGTTGCCGAATCAATCAAACAAACGCAAGAGGCTGGTATTACTGTGAAAATGATTACCGGTGACCACCCTCGAACAGCGTCAGTGATTGCAAAAGAAATCGGGATTAACAATTGGGAAAACACCATGACTGGTAAAGAAATTGACGAAATGCATGATTCATCGGACTTCATTAACCGAATTAGAGAAACAGCTGTCTTTGCCCGCGTCTCTCCTGAGAACAAATTACAAATCGTTAGAGCTTTTCAAGATGAAGGTGAAGTCGTTGCGATGACTGGAGACGGTGTAAATGATGCGCCTGCCTTGAACGGTGCTGATATCGGTGTCGCGATGGGAATTCGCGGAACGGAAGTCGCAAAAGAAGCGTCTGATATGATTTTAACGGATGACCGTTATTCAACCATTGTCGATGCCGTGCGTGAAGGTCGAATCATATTTGAAAACATAAAAAAATTTGTATCTTTCCTATTCGCCTGTAATATGGTTGAAATTGTGTCAATTTTATTCACAATTATCTTCCTATTACCGATGCCAATTCAACCTTTACACATTTTATTCCTTAACTTACTCATTGATATTGGACCGGCCATTGCCTTAGCTTACGAAGAAGCCGAAGATAATGTGATGAATCATCCGCCACGTGATCCTGAAAAAGGGTTGGTCAACCGTCAATTCTTAAGTCGAATTATTATAAGTGGAATATTTATTGGTTTAGGAGCTTTCGGGGTATTCTTCCTATTCCATAATTTCACAGACGTATCCTTAGAATATGCTCAAACGGCGACTTTTACATATATGGCAATTGCTCAGTTAATGCATATCTTTAATGTTCGTAAATTCAAAACCTTCGGCTTGGACCGCACGCTATTCCATAATAAATTGTTAGTGGGTGCCATGGCTTTAGGTGTCGCTTTACAATTGGTTGCAGTTTACTTACCATTTATGAATAATGTCTTAGGGACAGAACCACTGACATTGATGACTTGGGTAATTATTCTAGGCTTTGCGGCTGTGGCTACATTTATCGTTCATTGGTTGAAAATGTTAACCAATTAAATAGGTGCAGAAGAATAACAAAATAAGAGAGCTCACAAAATGACGTGGGCTCTCTTTTTGTTTAATAAACATCTAACATTAAAAGCACAAGAGGCATTGCAGCAAAACCCAAATGGACAACAAAATGCGCGAAAATGATGGGAAATAATCTTTGATGGCAATGGGAAATCTAAGCACTACCAAGTCCTCAAAAGAAAAATGAACCAATATAAACTAAAGCCCCTTGCCAATTCGCCGCCAGCATAAAATGTTATAAGCCGAAACCAATCAACGGAATGACAATACCTGCCCAAGGTTTACCAAAACCTTCAGTAAACTCAGGTTACGCATAACTTCGGTACATGATTTCTTTAATCGGCGCATTAATAAATGGAAAGAGCAAAGCGACAATCGCGCCAATTCATCGTAACCAAACAGGTGTAGTTAACAGATTATAAGTTCAGGCCCTGTAAAAATAACTTGGAACTGATTAAGATAATCAGTTCCAAATATTAAAAACGCGACCCTATTTAATGTGGCAGCAAATGGGATAAAGTGTACAAAAATCAAAAGCAGCCCCCCAAAGGAGATCCTTACCTAAACGGTCCCTTTGAAAATCAAACACATCCCGAATCGAACGTCCTTGTGAATGTAGTAAGTCATGTCATTAAATAGAGAAAAAGGAGTTTGGCTATCATAAAATATATGACTGCGATATTGGGTGAAAAAGGGAACGGAATGTTTAGCAACAAACAGATTAGGCCCGTGATTAATTCAAAAGTGGGAATCAAATAAACGAGACAAGCCCAGCTTTTTCAATACGAACCTCTCCTTATGAAAGCGCTGTTATATTTTAATCTTATCATAAACGGAGGAATTTATATAAATGTAATGGATATAAGTTGACTTGTACGAGTTACATGTGTAAACTAAAATTTAAACAATGACTACAATTGTAGTCGTAATCATAAACTTAGTTTGAAAGGAGATATTTTATTGACAGAAGCAATACCAACGTTAAAAATTACCGATGCAGAATGGGAAATTATGCGAGTCGTCTGGGCTCAAGGCAAGGCGACAAGTCGCGAAATTATCCAAGTATTAGAAGATAAAATGAACTGGAAAGCTAGCACAATTAAAACTTTAATCAGCCGTTTAGTAGAAAAAGGCGCTTTGGATACCGAACAAGAGGGACGCAAATACATTTACTCAGCTAAACTGACAGAAGAAGCCAGTTTAGATGAATCTATTTCAGATATGTTAGCTCGTATTTGTAATAAGAAAGCCGGGGAAGTAATCGGAGATATGTTAACCAACGCGCCTTTAAGTCAAAGTGATATTGAAGAATTAATGAGCATTTTAAAAGAGAAAAAGAAAACGGCATTGGACGTTGTGGCATGCGACTGTGTGTCTGGGCAATGTGAGTGTCAAGTAAATTTAGGAGGGGAATTGAATGAGTAAGGATAAACAACACCATCACAATCATCATGACCACGGAGGGCATGACCATCACGACCATCATGAGCACATGGATCACGGTGGCCACGGACATCATCACCACCATGGGAATTTTAAACAAATTTTCTTAAGATCTTTACCGATTGGGTTAATCATTATGTGGATTTCTCCACTGATGGGCTTGGACATACCGTTTCCATTTCAATACACTTTTCCATATTCGGATATTTTAGCTACCGTGCTGTCTACATTCCTTATTTTCTATGGAGGGAAGCCGTTCTTTCAAGGTGCGGTTGGTGAGTTTAAAGAGAAATCACCAGGGATGATGGCGCTTGTGTCTTTAGGGCTTGGCGTGTCGTATTTATATAGTGTCTATGCGGTAATTATGCGCTATGTTACGGGCGAGTATCTGATGGATTTTTACTTCGAATTCGCATCGCTGATCCTTATTATGTTGCTTGGACATTGGATTGAGATGGTTGCTTTAGGTAATGCTGGAGATGCTCAAGCCTCTTTAGCAAAATTACTTCCGAAAGAAGCACAAGTTGTCTTACAAGATGATTCGATTGAACAGCGCCCGGTAACAGAATTAAAGGTTGGCGACACTGTCCGAGTTCAAGCAGGCGAAAACATTCCAGCTGATGGAGAAATCATTCGCGGAACGTCTCGAGTGAATGAAGCGCTACTGACGGGTGAATCCAAACCGATTGACAAATCTGAAGGCGACACAGCTATCGGAGGATCAACTAATGGACAAGGGACGTTATTTATTAAAGTCAGCCAAACTGGAGATTCATCATTCCTCTCTCAAGTTCAAAGTTTAGTCACAGAAGCTCAAGGTAATCCGTCTCGAGCAGAGAACAGAGCACATCAAGTTGCGAGTTGGTTATTTTATATTGCGCTCGGTGTGGCATTAGTGACATTCGTCGCTTGGTGGGTAATTGCTGATTTACAAACATCGATTTCTTATACGGTAACCACGCTTGTTATTGCTTGTCCGCATGCTCTAGGATTAGCGATTCCACTTGTGATTTCGCGAAGTACTAGTTTAGGTGCTAAACGCGGACTACTTGTGAAAGACCGTGAAGTTTATGAATTAACAACAAAATCAGACACGATGATTCTCGATAAAACAGGAACGCTGACTACTGGTGAATTTAAAGTATTAGCGATTGATTCATTATCAAGTGACTATAACGAAGACGAGCTATTAGCTATCATGGCTGGAATTGAAGGCGGGTCAAGTCACCCCATCGCTCAATCAATTATCGAACATGCCTCTGAGGAAAATGTAAACCCCGTTGACTTCACATCAACAAAAGTCGTTTCTGGTGAAGGAGTTGTGGGAACTTATAAAGATACAGAGTATAAATTAGTGAGTCAAAAAGTGTATGGAAAGTCGATTGATATTGAAATTTTACCTGGTGCAACGATTAGTATTTTAACTAAAGATGGCGAAGCATTGGGCGCAGTGTCTCTAGGTGACGAGCTTAAAGAAACGAGTAAAGAACTGATGAGAATTCTCAAAGACAAAGGCATTACGCCAATTATGGCAACAGGTGATAATGAAAATGCCGCCAAAGGTGTCGCAGAAACTTTAGGTATTGATTACCGTGCAAACCAGTCACCGCAAGACAAATATGATTTAATTAAAAGTCTACAGTCTGAAGGTAAGACGGTTATTATGGTTGGAGATGGTGTGAATGATGCGCCGTCACTCGCATTGGCTGATGTCGGAGTCGCCATTGGAGCCGGAACGCAAGTGGCAATTGATTCCGCAGACGTTGTCTTAACCCAATCTGAACCCGGCGACATTGAATCCTTTATCGAACTGTCTTTCAAGACAAACAGCAAGATGAACCAAAACTTACTTTGGGGAGCAGGCTACAATTTCATTGCAATCCCATTGGCTGCGGGTCTTTTGGCACCTATCGGAATCACTATTTCGCCCGCGCTCGGTGCAATTTTAATGACACTTTCAACAATTATTGTCGCAATGAACGCACTCACTTTAAATTTAGATGATTAATTTTTAAAATAAAAATGAAAATCGCCCTTTTTTACGTATATATATAGGGGTGATAAAATGCAGAAAAATACCGAACTCATTCAACTCGAAATGTCGGTTATACGCCAAATAAATTTAGCTGAAGAACAGAAACGTCGATTTTGGTCTTTAAAACAAGGCTATATCGGAGAATCAGAAGTTGCTCAATGGTTAGAAAAATACGCCGATGATAGTTGGCATGTCCTTTCAGACTACTGGTTTAACTACAAAAGCACGATGCAAGCCGATTTTCTATTAATCAAAGAAAATCACTGGTTAGTTATGGAAGTGAAGAATTTTGATGGCGAATTTGAATATAGAAATCACGAATGCTACATTAACGCGCATTTAATGGAAAATAATTTTATGAATGCCATGGCGACCAAAGTACGGCGCCTAACACGAATTGCCAATGAAGTCTCCGAAAATATTAAAGTAACCGGTGCGATGATTTTCATCAATGAACATTGCCAAGTTAAACTCGATTATGAATTTGACTATGAAATTATACAGCGCAACCAATTTAGAAACTTCTTGAAAAAGCAGACCGAATTTCTTGCCAAACCTCTGTTACCAGCATATTTGAATAGAATACAAAAAGTCTTGAACCGCTATTCGATTGAAAATCCGTTCCAGCCTACAGGCTTGCCTATAGAAGACTTTGCGACTATCCATAAAGGCGTTACTTGTCCAGCGTGTCACCGATTTGATGTAGAAATCACTTTAAGAAAAGTGACATGCCGGCACTGTCATTTTAAAGAAGCAAAATCAGAAACAATACTCAGATCCGCACGGCAATTGCGCTATGTATTCTTTGACAACAGTGAAATAGTCACAACAGAAAATGTGTACCAGTTTATGGGCGCAAGCGCAGCGTCAAGATCCTTAATCCGAGACATACTTGGGAAAAACTTTAAGAAAGTGGGGAAAACAAATAAAACTTACTATGAAATAGAGATTTAAAGGGGAAATGTTTATGAAAGTGAGTTGATTCGCCAGCTCAGATCAGTGAGCTAGCGAATCATGTGCAACTGCGCCAGCTCAGAATCGTGAGCTAGCGAATCAAGTGCAACTGCGCCAGCTCAGAATCGTGAGCTAGCGAATCAAGCGTAACTTCGCCAGTTCAAATCTCCGAGCTGGCGAATCAAACGTAACTTCGCCAGTTCAAATCTCTGAGCTAGCGAATCAAGCACAACTACGCCAGCTCAAATCCGTGAGCTGGCGAATACACCCAAAACCCAATTCAAACCAGAAAAAAGTCCGCAGCACATTCGCTGCGGACTTTTTATATTAGAAACTGCTATTAGGCTCAGTCAGAAACGCTGCTTCTTGCGGAGTTGTCTCGCGGCCTAGAACATCATTCCGATGAGGGTAGCGACCGAAACGGTCAATGATATCTTTATGTAAGTTTTCATAGTGTAGTGCATTCTCGTCACCAATTTCAGTAAAGATGCGTAAAGCTGTCTCGTGAATTTCAGTAGATTCAGAATGCATAAAAGGCATCATTGCGAAGTGTTTTTCCTGAACAGAGAATTCTTCATCAAACTCAGGTAGTTGATATAATTCCTGAGCTAAGACGAGTGCCATCGCATCTTGGGTGAAGCTTTTCGCATCACCGCGGCATAGGTTACGCGAGAATTGGTCGAGCACAATAATTTCAGCGAGTCGCCCGTATAGATGATCACGCCACTCCCATAATAAGCCAGCACATGCGGCTTCCCAAGTTTTTCCAAAACGCTGTCTAATTTCGGAATCGAAATCATCATTTTTCTCAAATAATAAGTCCGCATTTTCAGGGGCAAACCAAAAGTCTAATACATCTTGATAACGAGCTAGTTTCACAAATAATTCCCTCCGCTTTTATTAGTATACATTTTATAGTAAAAACATTTTCTTAAATACAATTGAACATTAAATATAATAAGATTATAATAAGGCTCAAGGGGTGATATCAATGCAATTATACATGAAACAAAAAATGTTATCATTTAAACAGGATTTTAATATTGTCGATAGCAATCAGAAGCCGGTTTATAAAGTGGATGGAGAATTTCTTTCACTTGGTAGAAAACTGCACATCATTAACATGGAGACCAATGAAGAGGTCGCTTTAGTTAAACAGAAAGTATTATCACTCATGCCACAAGTGGACGTCTTTGTCCGAGGTCAAGAAGTTGCAAGTATTCGCAAACGCATCACGCTATTCAAACCACAATTTGATATTGAACAAATTGGCTGGACGATAAAAGGCGATTACTTTGCGCACGATTATATTATTTATGATCGAGAAGGAGATTTAATTGCTCAAATAAAGAAAAAATACTTTGCTATGAGCGATACATTTGAATTTAATATCGATGCTGAAGAAGTTGATCCAGTTATGGTGATTGCGGTTGTGTTAGCTATCGATACTGTAATGGATAGTAAAGATTAAGTAGATTGAGGTAAAAGATGACTTTTAAAGGTATTATCAGAGAAATAATCAGTACGCTTATCTGGGTTGCAGTGATATTTCTAGGAATTAAAGTATTTTATGCGTATGTTATGGAACCGTTCATCGTGGACGGAAGATCCATGGAATACACATTACATGACGGCGAGAAAATGTTTATGATGAAATTAAACGATATTGAGCGCTTTGATGTGGTCGTATTCCCAGCACCTGGGGGACCGATTACTTCAGACGAACCGCAAAGTTTATATATTAAACGCGTGATTGGCGTACCTGGGGACACGATCGCTTATCAAGATGACCAATTAATATTAAATGGCGTGCAAATGAATGAACCATATTTAGACGACATGCGCGCAGATGTCTTAGGAAACTTTACGGGTGATTTCCAATTAGAAGAAATTACTGGATCGGCGACCGTACCGGAAGGGCAAGTCTTCGTAATGGGAGACAACCGTCGCAATTCACTTGACGGACGGGCATTTGGCTTCATCGACGCCGAAGATATTATCGGAGAGGCAGATTATATTCATTGGCCACTTTCTAGCATGCGAGCGCTTGATCAATATGAAATGAATGAAAATCAAGACGCAATTGTCAAAATGGACTAATTAAAAATTAATCAAGTAACTATTTGTTAAAATCAAAATTTATAAAACTTCTAGAATAACAACCATCTATAATGGCGTTATTGTAGGAGTTTTTTTGTTTTGGAATAGAATAAATAATCACTATTAAATACTATCTAATAAATCAGATAAAAAACCATATCTAAAGTGGTATTTTATTAACTTAAACTAATTATTTTAATTGAAAACTCATAAAAGCGTTGACAATTACTTCGAAATATTTATAATTATAATTAATAATAAATTAAGATGCGTATAGTCAGAGTATCCTTAGGAGGAAAGAAATGAAAACAAATGCTAGGAAATTAGTACAGTGGTTGGTTGCTTTAGTTTTAACTTTCGCGGTCATTCTACCAGCAGTAAGTGTTAGTGCGCAAGATGAGAATGTATTACGTGTACAAACTGAAGTAGAAATTGCGTCACTTGATCCAAATATTGCTACAGATGGGACTTCAATGGAAGCAATTGCTGCAATCCAAGAAGGTTTAATGACTCGTGATACTGAGGGGAACTTTGTAGAAGCGGCAGCTGATAGTTACGAAACTAATGAAGATGAAACTGTATATACGTTTAAACTTCGTGAAGATGCCGTTTGGTCAAATGGAACTCCCGTAACAGCACATGACTTTGTGTTCGGATGGCAACGTCTTGTTGACCCAGAAACTGCGGCAGAATATTCATTTATTCTAGATACAGCAGGAGTTAATAACGCTGCGGCAGTAACAGCAGGTGATGTAGATAAATCAGAATTAGGTATAGTGGCAATTGACGATTATACGTTAGAAGTAACGTTAGATCGACCAACACCGTACTTTTTAAGTTTACTAGCATTTACACCATTATTCCCAATTAACCAAGAGTTTTATGAATCAACAAATGGGCAATTTGCAACATCACCAGAAACAACAATTTCAAATGGTGCGTTCATTCTTTCGGGCTATACTCCAGCAGGAGCAACAACAGATTTAACTAAGAATACTGACTATTATGATGTTGATAATATTTCTTTAGAAGGAATTCGATTCCAAGTTATTAAAGATTCACAACAATCAGTGTTGGCTTACCAAACAGACCAATTAGATGTAACTAATATTACGGGTGAACAAGTACAATTATTCTCAGCAGATCCAGAATTCCGTTCTGTTGAACAAGGTTATATGTGGTTTATTTCTCCTAATCAATTAAGTGAAAATATCGCTAACCAAGATTTACGCTTAGCTTTAGGGAAAGCATTTGATCGTGAAGTAATCGCAACTAACGTCTTAAAAGATGGGTCATTACCTGCAGGCTACTTTGTGCCACAACTATTAGCAGAGGGACCAGATGGGACAGACTATCGTGAAGCAGCGGGACGCGATTTAATGGTATCAAATGTTGAAGAAGCTCAGGCTCACTTAGAAGCTGCCAAAGAAGCTTTAGGTGTAGATACATTTGAGATTGGTTTACTTATTGAAGATACAGAATCATCAATTAATGTGGCTCAGTCATTAGAAGCGCAAATCGAAACAAATCTACCAGGCGTTGACATTCAAATCGAACAAACACCTAAGAAAAATCGTCTGGATCGCATGCGTGAAGGAGACTTTGATCTTGGTTTAACTCGTTGGGGACCAGACTACGCAGATCCAACAACTTACTTACAACTATTAGTAACAGATAGTAGTTACAATGACCAACGATATTCTAATGAAGAGTTTGATGCAGGATACGAAGCAATTCAAACAGGTGATTTAGTTCTAGATCAAGAAGCTCGTTTCGATAAAATGATTGAAATGGAAAAACTAGCTCTATCTGAAGGGGGAGTTTTACCAATTTATCAAGCTGCCTCTGCAGTTTTAGTAAAATCAAATGTTGATCAAATTGGATTCTATACAACTGGAACGCCGCGTATCTTCAAATACGCAGAAAAGACTGCAAACTAAATAATATCAGCTTACTAAATTAAGTAATTAAGATAAGAAAGTCAGAATGAATTTATTTATTCAATTAAAGAAGACCAATGTGTCGCTTTGATTTGAATGATTCATTTCTGACTTTGCTTGTTTTCATTCGACTAAATTAAGAGATATTTAGGAAAGGATTTTTGTACTATGAGTAAGTATTTAATTCGGCGCATATTCATTTCGTTAGCAACTTTATTACTAATCGTCTTTTTATTATTTATGTTGCTACAATTTATGCCCGGTTCTCCATTCAACGATGAACGTATCACTGCTGAGCAAAGAGAATTAATGAATATTCGTTATGGACTAGATAAACCAATCATTATTCAATTTTTTAATTATGTGAAGAATATGCTAACTGGAGACTTAGGTGTATCCTATTCAATTTCTCGTGATGTACCTGTTACAACTCTATTACAATCACGATTGCCAATTTCATTTGAATTGGGTTTTTGGGCGGTTATTGTAGGAACGGTGATTGGACTTATATTTGGGACGATTGCTGCTTTTAATCAAAATACATTTTGGGATACGCTTGCTACAATACTTTCAGTTGTAGGTGTGAGTGTACCTTCCTATGTTTTTGCTTTAGGATTATCGTATTATTTTGGTTTTCAATGGCAAGTTTTCCCAATTTTATTTAATCTACAAGATAAAGGGATGAGCATGGTGTTACCGGTAGTGGCCTTAAGTTTATTTACTATGGCGTCAATTGCTCGATTCACACGAACTGAAATGATAGAAGTGCTTCAATCGGATTATATCCAACTGGCTGAAAGTAAGGGAGTTACTGGTTTTAGGTTGCTTTATAAGCACGTCTTTCGAAATGCAAGTATTCCAATATTAACTGTATTAGCACCACTAATAGTTGGATTAATGACAGGGTCAATGGTTGTTGAACAAATTTTTTCAATCCCAGGATTAGGTCAACTACTTGTCCAAGCAATTCAATCAAATGACTTTAATATTGTAATGGGTATCTCATTTATATATTCAGCATTGTTTATTGCGATTATGCTCATCGTTGATATTCTTTATGGGATATTGGATCCGCGTATACGCATAACGGAAGGAGGATAAGCTAATGACTGAATTAAATAGAACAGAAGAGATTGAATTTTTAGCTGATGACTTCGAGTGGGCTGATAAAGGTGAAGATATAAATCAGCAAGAAATATTTGTACGTGAGTCTTCGATCAAACAATTTATTACTAAATTCTCAAAAAATAAAGGTTCTGTGTTTGGACTAATATTTATTATTATTATTATCTTTTTTGCTTTATTCGGACCATATATGAATGATTTTGGGTCCAATGAGCAGATAATTGGAAATGAGAGTATGGCTCCTCGAGTTCCAGGACTTGAAAAAATTGGAGTTTTAGACGGAACGCAAACGCTCAAATCATCAACAGGAGAAATTGAACTGAATAAATACGAATCAAATCCTAACGCCCAGGATACTTATTATTGGTTTGGTAGTGATGTTCTAGGTCGCGACATCTTTACAAGAACATGGGAAGGGACACGGATATCACTCTATATTGCTTTGGTAGCGGTAATTGTCGATGTTTTAATAGGAATGACTTACGGACTGATTTCAGGTTATTTTGGTGGAAAAGTCGATATGGTTATGCAACGAATATTGGAAGTGCTCAATGGTATTCCTAGTTTGGTTATTGTGACTCTCTTAATTGTTGTGCTCGAACCTGGTATCTTAAGTATCACCATTGCCATTGCTTTAACAGGTTGGATTGGCATGTCACGGGTAGCGAGGGCCCAGATACTTAAACTTAAAGACCGAGAATTTGTGCTAGCAGCGAGGACATTAGGGGCGAAGCCAAGTACGATTATTTTTAAAGAAATATTACCAAATATATTTGCCCAATTAATTATTATGTCAATGTTCTCAGTTCCGAATGCAATCTTTACAGAGTCATTTCTAGCGTTTATTGGTTTAGGCGTTCCTATGCCAGACGCATCACTTGGTTCACTTATCAGTGATGCATTTAAGTCATTTTTAAACGCACCATTTATGATTATCCCACCAGTATTTGTATTATCAATGACAATGTTGAGTTTTAATTTACTGGCTGATGGACTGCGTGATGCCCTTGATCCAACTATGAAGGAGGTTTAAAAATGAGTCGTCAAAAAATATTAGAAATGCGTGATTTAAATGTCTCATTTAAAACATCTCAGGGTGCTGTGGAAGCAATACGTGGTGTAGATCTTGATTTATATAAAGGTGAAACATTAGCAATAGTTGGAGAATCAGGTTCTGGAAAATCAGTAACTGTTAAAACGATTATGGGAATTACTGCTAATAATCAAAAGATTAACACGGGGGTTATTGAATACAAATATTCAACAAATGGAAAAATGACTTCTGTTGATTTATTAAAAATATCTAAAAAAGAAATGCGACGTACATTTAATGGGAAACGAATCGCTATGGTTTTTCAAGACCCGATGACATCACTGAATCCAACAATGAATATTGGTGATCAGATTATGGAAGGGATGTTCATTCACTACAAAACTCCAAAAGCGGAGGCACGTAAGAAAGCTTTGAACCTTTTAGATCTGGTAGGAATTTCCGATGGGGAAGAACGACTTAGTCAATATCCTCACCAATTATCAGGGGGGATGCGTCAACGAATTGTTATCGCCATTGCCTTAGCTTGTGACCCGGATATATTAATTTGTGATGAACCGACAACGGCATTAGATGTAACAATCCAATCGAAAATTTTAGACTTGATTAAGGTCATACAAGAAAAGACTGGTATTGCAGTTATATATATCACACATGATTTAGGTGTTGTTTCTAAAGTGGCTGATTATGTCAATGTTATGTACGCTGGACGAATTGTCGAAAAAGGAACGGCAGATGAAATATTCTATGAACCTAAACATCCATACACTTGGGGTCTATTATCTGCTATGCCGGATATTCATACAAAATCAGATAAGCTTTATGCTATTCCAGGGAACCCACCAAACTTAGCACATCACAAACAAGGGGATCCATTCTATATTCGAAATGATTATGCTTTAAATATCGATAAACGTATTGAGCCACCTATGTATCAAGTATCAGATACGCATTATGTAGCAAGTTGGTTATTGCATGAAAATGCCCCAGATATTGATATGCCTTCAACGTTAAAAAATAGAATTAATCGTATGAAATTGGAGGCAAGTAAATATGAGTGAATTTAAACAGCCGTTATTAGTAGTAAAGAATTTGAAACAACATTTTGAAGTGAGTAAAAAATACACGGTTAAAGCAGTCGATGGTGTAAGTTTCCATATTAATCAAGGAGAAACATATGGATTAGTAGGGGAGTCAGGATCTGGTAAATCAACCATTGGTCGATCACTGATAAGGTTGTATGAACCCACATCAGGTTCAATTGTTTTTGATGGTAAAGAAATGGCAGGAAAATTAGATAAAGAACGTGATGCTTTCTTAAGGACAAACATGCAAATGATTTTCCAAGACCCAATGGCAAGTCTAAACCCACGAAAAAAAGTCATTGAAATTATTACTCAAGGACTCGAAATTCAACAAATATATAATACATCCGATGAACGTGAAGCTATGGGGTTAGAAATACTGGAACGTGTAGGTCTGTCTAGAGAATTTGCGAACCGTTATCCACATCAATTCTCAGGAGGACAACGCCAACGTGTAGGGATTGCGCGTGCTTTAATTATGAATCCTAAATTAATTATTGCTGATGAATCTATTAGTGCTCTAGACGTATCCATCCAAGCACAGATTGTTAATTTAATGAAGGAAATTCAGAAAGAGTCCAATCTATCCTATTTATTCATTGCGCATGACCTTTCAATGGTTAAGTATATTTCAGATAGGATTGGTGTACTTCATTTAGGACATCTGCTGGAGACGGGAACGACTGAAGAGATATTTAATAATCCGATTCATCCCTATACACGTTCTTTACTATCAGCTATCCCACATCCAAACCCACAATTAGAAAAACATAGAAAAGCACTACATTATGACTATAAGGGGAGTGGTTTCAATTATTCTTTAGGTGAAGAATATAAGGTATCTGAGACTCATTCTGCCTGGTTAGAGCCAGAGAAACGAGATTTTGTCTTACAAGAAGCCGTGAATACGCAAATAAGTTAATCTGAGCGTTGAACTTTTCGTTAAGACTCGCTATAATATAAGCATTGTTAGAATAGTAAACGAATTGACGGTAATAAGAGAAAGTCACCTAGGCTGAAAGTGACGTGCCCACTCATTCGTTGAACCTACTAAACAGTTTATGGGTTCGCCTCCTTATCGGCTCTAAGCAGGTTGGCAACATGCTGACAACTGAGGTGGTACCGCGGAGATCAACTGTTCTTCGTCCTTATTTGGACGGGAACAGTTTTTTTGTATAAAATTATAATAGGAGGTTACTATGGTAACGAGAAAAGAAGATTTTTCAAAATGGTATATCCAAACAATTCAAAAAGCTGACTTAATGGACTATTCACCCGTACGTGGTTGTATGATTTTCAAACCCAACGGTTTCGAAATTTGGGAGCATATCCAAGAAGCTTTAAACTACCGATTCAAACAAGAAGGTATCCGTAATGCATACTTCCCAATGTTAATTCCCGAGAGCTTCTTCAATAAGGAAAAAGATCATATTGAAGGATTCTCACCAGAGTTACCGTGGGTTACTGAAGCTGCGGGTGAGCCATTAGAAGAGCGCTTAGCGCTACGTCCAACATCAGAAACGATGTTTGGTGATGCGTATTCTAAATGGATTAACTCATACCGTGATTTACCAATGGAAATGAACCAATGGGCAAACGTATTCCGCTGGGAAAAACGTACAATGCCATTCCTACGTACGTCAGAATTCTTATGGCAAGAAGGGCATACGGCTCACACCAATGCTGAAGAAGCTAAAAGACGTACACAACGTATGTTAGATATTTATGCAGAAGTGATTGAAGGCGTATTAGCTATTCCAGTATTTAAAGGTGAAAAAACACCTTCAGAACGCTTTGCTGGTGCAGAACGAACTTACTCTGTTGAAGCAATGATGCAAGATACAAAAGCTGTTCAAGCAGGAACAAGTCACTACATGGGAACGAAATTCGCTGAAGCTTTTGATATCAAATACTTAAACAGCGACAACGAACACGTTCACGCATTCACCACATCATGGGGTGTATCAACACGTTTAATCGGAGCAATGATCATGTCTCACGGTGACGACCAAGGACTAGTTATGCCACCAAAAGTTGCTCCGCAACAAGTCGTATTCATTCCTGTTGGACCATGGCAAAAGAACCCAGCGATCATGGACAAAATCTATGAACTGAATGAAGAATTAGCAAGCAAGCAAATCCGTACAGTCATTGACGGAAGCGATAACCGTCCAGGTTACAAATTCAATGAATGGGAATTACGCGGTGCGCCACTTCGTGTAGAAATTGGACCACGTGACTTAGAAAACAATAAAGTCATCGTTAAAGCGCGTGACTTAGATGAAAAAGTAGATGTTGAATTCACAAACTTTGCTGATTACATCGAAAATGCCTTAGATGAAATGCAAAATCGCCTATTAGAATCAGCACGCGAACGCAATTCACAACACATCTATACGGACATCAATACATTAGAAGAACTTGAAAACCATATTGAAGCGAAAAAAGCTGCAAACGAAAACCCAGGTTGGATCTTAGCAGGATGGGACGGAACGGAAGAATCAGAAGCAAAGATTAAAGAACGCACTGGTTTCACAACACGTAACATTCCAGTTGATGGTACAGTAGATAAGAAAGACGTATGTATTGTGACAGGTAACCCAGCAACAGAAACTGTTTGGTTAGCCAGAGCATACTAATTTAAAGAAGATTAAACCGAGACTGTGTAAAAACAGCCTCGGTTTTTTGTTGAGATCTCGTGACCTCATAAACAAGAAAAACCGTCCTCGAAAGGACGGCTTAATTATTGACTTACTTATTTCATAACGCTTCAGTTTCGATTTTTACTTTCTGTAAATAACGAATTGTATCTTCTTCAAAAGGATGTCTAATCCCACACCCAGGTGTAAGAATTAAGTGCTTTCCACCAGACTCTGTAATTGAACGGTAAATTTGATGACGAAGAGGGTTGCGATTATTATGTGTAATATCCATACGTGCAATGCCGCCCATGACACATTTGTTAGTATAATCAATACCTTAGTACTACGCATAAACGAGGCATAAACAGCAAACAATTGGCTGATAACCGGAATGTGTCTAATCCGAACCGCTGCAACAACTATTGCAAATAAGAAACCAAAGAATGCAGCAATGACCAAGATATAGATAGTTAAAGGGAGTGTTTTAATTAATGTGGGTAAGATGTCAATAATAAAACTAAAATCCATCTCATTCCCTCCTTTTTTTTGTAGAGTTTTTACTAGTGTACCATTATTAAAAAAAGCCTAATGAAAGCTGATTAAATTACCAAAACAAAAGGTGTTGCTTGCACGACTAACGTACAAAAAACACCATGGCAAGTCCAATAGACTATTGTTCAGTTAATTCATAATCAAACATGTTCTCTCCATACAACTTCTTAGATAGCTCAGCTAAAGTACCATCTTCTTTTAATTGCGCTATGGCTTCATCTAATTTTTCTTTCAAAGCTTCTTGATCTTGCGCTAATACAAAGTATGTAGGATTTACTTGAACAGGCTCATTGGTAGTTGAAACATTTAATTCTAAATCAGTAATCATATCATCAGCCCCTAAGTTAGAAGGCATAACTACCGCATCTGATACACCATCGTGTAAGGCTTGGAAACGTTGTGCGAAGTTACCCGCTTCCCCTAATTGAATATCAATTTGATTGTCAGGGTTCTCTTCATTATATGAAGTCAACAAATTAAAGATACCTCCATTTGGAGTTACCGGATGAACTGTTACACCAACTAAATCATCTAGAGTTTGAATTGAATCATCATCGGCACGTTTGTAAATTTCAATGGTACTGACACCCGTATGTTCTTCAGGGAATAAGTAAAGTTCCTCACGCTCTTCATTTTTGAATAAACCGCCACCGATAAGTGCATATTTACCAGTATCTAAACCAACTTGAGTGGCTTCAGCACTCACGCTTTCAATGGTTAAGTTGTAACCATCGATCACTTCATTGATGGCATTAATTACATCAACTTTATAACCATCTAATTAACCATCATTGTTAGTAAAACTCAATGGGTTCGAAGCATTTTCAACCGCCACAGTTACTTCAACTGTCTCGCCTTCAGCAGCAGGTTCATTTTGAGCTGAAGATTCTTCAGTTGCCCCATTCCCGCTACCACATGCTACGAGGATGAACGCACCCAGTGCAAGTACGAATGTTTTAAAATATTTCATTATTATTCTCCTTTTATTCACTTTCAGTTTTAAAAGGATTTTCTAAATCTTGTAAGAAACGCTGTGTACGTTCTTCTTTTGGATGATTAAAAATTTGTTCTGGCGAACCTTGTTCCACAATATGTTCATTTTCCATAAATACGACATGATTTGAAACATATTTAGCAGAATTCATTTCGTGAGTAGCAATCACCATGGTCATCCCAGTCTTAGCAACTTCCTGAAGTACTCTTAATACTTCCGCAGAACGTTCAGGGTCTAATGAAGAAGTTGGCTCATCGAGTAACATCACTTGAGGTTCCAATGCCAGTGCGCGTGCAATTCCAATCCGTTGTTGTTGACCTCCAGATAATTGCATAGGGTAGTTATCAACTTTATCACCTAAGCCGACCGCTTCAATTTGTGCTTTTGCTATAGCTTCAGCTTCTTTTTTAGATTTATTTTGAACAGTGACTAAACCTTCCATTACATTTTCTAAAATCGTTTTGTTCCGGAATAAGTTATAACTTTGAAACACCATCGCTGTTTTTCTTCTTAATTGGATAATATCTTTCTCACTTGCTGTTTGACAATCAACAGTCAGTCCATCAATGGTTACTTTCCCTTGATCAACTCGTTCTAAGAAATTAATCGAGCGAAGTAGGGTTGTTTTTCCAGTCCCACTTGGCCCAATTAAAGCCACGACATCACCTTGGTTGACTGTTAAATCGATTCCTTTTAAGACCTTGTTATCTGCGAATGTCTTTTCAATACCTTCAACTACTAACATTGCCTACCTCCTAACTTGGGCATAACCCAAGAATATCAATATTCAGTTATATGTTATTTGAAGGGAATTGTATACTGAATAGACCTAAATACTGGTATTAGGTAGAGGCGAATGGTGAGTATTTTGTTCGAACTTTATGATATACCAATGTTAGAATACAAAAATAGCTGTTGCAGAATTGTTAGTTATTGCAAGAAGTCTATCTACTTGTTGCAATTTTTTGTGATTGAGAAAGCGCTTTACATGATGTATTCTATAGACATGGAGGCGCTAACAACACAATAATACTATTGATAGGAGTGGTTAAATGTCTCCAAAGGATCGTCAAAAAAAATTAGTAGAATACTTAGAAATTATAGATGAATGGTCAACAGTTAAAGATCTTGCAGATGTTTTGGGGGTATCTGAACGAACATTACATTCTGATATAAACACGGTAAATAAGAACATTAAAGATACCGGATCAATGATTGAGAAAAAGAGAGGGGTAGGAATCAAACTAATAAATCACATTACAATAAATGACAAAGATAACAAACAAGAATACGAACAAATTAATGATAGAAAAATTCAAATCCTAGAAATGCTTCTTATTAAAAATATGACAGTCACATATAATGATTTAGCTAATGAACTGTTTGTAAGTTCAACTTCGATAAAAAATGATATCGATGAAATTAAAACTAGTTTAAATGCAAATACAAGAGTGAAAATCATAAGTGATTTAAATGGAACTAAAATTACAGGAGATGAAAACTCTATTAGGGAGGCCATGATTTGGTTTAATCAAAAAGTCATCGAGAAAAAGTCATTAGCTCATTATAATAATATGGATCAAATTAAAAAGGTGTTTGAAGAATTTTATCAAGAGGAACTTGTAAATGTTGCTTATGATATTTTGTTCAGTTTTGTAATGAATAACAATAGCTTATTGTCAGAATATTATATTTTAAATACTTTAAACGTCTATATTGTGCAGCTCCATAGATTGGTAAATGAGAATTTAATGGATCAGTCTATAATGAATTTAACAGAAGATGATTTTGGGGATTTATCTGATTTTACATCAGGGTCAAGTCAATTATTAAAACGGGCATCATCACGTTTAACATTGGAATATACTCAAAATGATATAAAATTTCTTGCTAAGTATCTTATATTAAATCGTTTTGAGCACATTCCTAATGAAACGACTAATATTAATTTTATTGAAGGACTTATTAGTTACTTAAGTGATGCTTTCGGTGTTAATTTTAAAAAAGATTCTCAATTAATGAAAGAACTTAAACAACATGTACCTCCAATGATATATCGATTGAAACTAAAAGTTCGGGTAGAAAATCCTTTTACCGAGCAAATAAAAAGTGAGTATCGTGAAACTTTCCATACTATTTCTATGGCAATATCAAAATTTGAATCAGGTTTAAAAGTCGAATTTAATGATGGGGAAGTTGCGTTATTGGCCATATATTTTCAATCTGCTATTGAAAGACAGAAGGAACATAAACGAATTTTGGTAGTTTGTCAGTATGGTATTGCTACTTCAGAATTACTAGTCAATAAATTGAAAAATGAATTATCTGCCGCTGAACAAATTGAGTCTACATCTGTAGGTGAATTGGAATATTACAACTTAGACGACTATGAATTAATCGTTTCATCTACAAACTTAATAAAGGGTAAAAACGTCATAAACGTCTCACCACTTTTAACAAATCAAGATATTGAATACATAAAAAGGAAATTAAATTCAAATGGTGAAGAATCGGTAGAAGAAACTGTGGATATAGAAAATATAAAAAAATTTTTAAATAAGGATTATATTTTCATAAACGCCGAATTCAATGATAGAGAATCATTAGTGGCATATATTGATAACAAACTTACATCCGATGAATATATAGAAAACTCTTATATGGAAACATTAATTCGTAGAGAATCATTGGGGAATACAGACTTACCGAACGGTGTTGCCACACCTCATGGCGATATAGACCTTGTAAATAAATCGTTAATAGTCATCATTAATAACAATAAAAAAATTCGATGGAATAAGTATTTTGTTGATAAAATATTTATTTTGCTAATTAGCAAAGAGGATACGAAAGAAACAAAAGATATAATGAAAGAATTATATTCATTAATTAACGATAAAAATATTATGAGTCATTTTAAAGAATATTTAAATGAAGTGAAAGGGGATTTAATTAAGTGATAGATAGCGATGTGATCCATAAAGAAATTATATTTTTAAATAAAGAATTAGATAATAAAATTTCTATTGTCGATTATATTTTAGAGGAGGCGAAAAAAAATAATCTAATATCAGTAAAAGATGATTTGAAAAAGGCTGTTTTAGAGAGAGAAGAACAAATATCTACATCCATAGGTTTTGATATCGCTATGCCCCACGGTAAAAGCGATACAGTTTTGCAGCCATTCGTAGCTTTCTTGAGAACTAAGGAAGGGATTTATTGGGATAAAGACAGCGATGAAACTGTAAGAATGATTTTTTTAATTGCTGTTCCAAGTGAAAATAAAGATAATATGCATCTGAAATTTATTTCAGAGATTAGTAAAAAGTTACTTGATGATGAGTTTAGACAAAAATTATTGACTGAAGAAAATGAAAATGAAGTATACAAATTATTACAATCTATAAAACAAAAATAAGGAGAGAAATATTATGAAAATTGTAGGAGTATCAGCATGTCCAACAGGGATAGCACACACATATATGGCACAAGAAGCAATTGAAAAAGAAGGTAAAAAAAGAGGACATGATGTAAAAATTGAGACTCAAGGTAGCATGGGTGTTGAAAATGAATTAGATCAAGCAGAAATTGATGCAGCGGATATTGTTATCTTTGCGGTATCAATTGATATTGAAGAAAAAGAAAGATTTGATGAGAAAGTAGCAGCAGACAAAGTAATTACTATTGATCCAGGCGAAGCAATTAAAAGCACAAAAGATTTGTTTGATCGAATCGAATCACTATAAAAGTGAAGAAAGCAGGAAAATAAAATGGCTAATAATAAAAACAAATTTTTAAGCGATTTACAAAAAGCGTTTAATACTGGGGTTTCATTTATGTTACCAGCAGTGGTTGTTGGGGGAATATTTTTAGCAATTGCTTTAGCAACAGGTACACCAACAGATTCTGGAATGGAAATTACAAACCCATTTATGCAAAACTTAAATGATTTAGGTGCTGCAGGGTTTGCCATGATGATCCCGTTGCTTTCTGGATATATCGCACACTCTCTAGCAGGTAAACCCGGATTAGCTCCAGGTATGGTTTTAGGTTTTGTAGCAAATAACCCAATTGGAGAATCTCAAGTTTCAACCGGATTTCTAGGCGCAATGATTTTAGGAGTAGGAACAGGTTATTTTGTTAGATGGATGAAAACTTGGAAAACCCCTGCGACTATCAGAACGATAATGCCTATATTAATCATACCAGTTATTACTGTATTTGTACTAGGTATGATTTATATCTATATTATTGCAGTCCCAATTGGTGGATTAATGTCATGGTTAGTTGAAGTTCTTGGAAGTTTACAAGGTAGTAGCGCAATACTGTTAGGTTTACTAATCGGAGCAATGACAGCGATTGATATGGGAGGGCCAATTAATAAAACTGCAACAGCGTTTACAATTGCGTTAATGGCTGAAGGCATTTATGCACCCAATGGAGCTCACCGTATTGCAGTAGCAATACCACCATTAGCAATGGCAATTTCGACATTTGTAGATCGTAAAAAATATGCACCAGAAGATAAAGATTTAGGGATTTCAGCATTCTTCATGGGGCTAATCGGGATTACAGAAGGAGCTATCCCGTTTGCTGTAAAAGATGCAAAAAGAGTTATACCAGCTTTAATTGTTGGTAGTGCCGTAGGTGGAGCTATAGGTATGATGAATAATGTTGAAGCATTAGTGCCACATGGTGGTTTGATTATCTTGCCTGTAGTAAATGGAAAATTATGGTACGTGTTAGCAATGTTAATTGGGACACTGGTATCCGTAGCAATCTTACACTTTACAAAACCAAACATTGAAAATCAACAGGAGGAAACAAAATAATGGAAAAACATTCAATTAAAAAAGTAGTAGAAGGGTTACTTAATTTACAAGATACAGGAGATAGTGCGACATTATTGGGGATTGGACCTATGTCACAGAACTGTGTTCAGGCTGCTCTAGAACTTTCAAATGACGATGATTACCCAGTGATGTTTATTGCTAGCCGTAATCAAGTAGATAAAGATGAATTCGGAGGGGGCTATGTAAATGGCTGGGATCAGTTCCGGTTCGCGAAAGCAGTTGAAGAAGTAGCAGAGAAAATTGGATACGATAACCAATATTATTTATGTCGAGATCATGGAGGACCATGGCAAAGAGATAAAGAAAGAAATGACCATATTCCAGAAGAAGAAGCAATGCGTATCGGGAAAGAATCATACTTAGCGGATATAGAAGCAGGATTTGATTTATTAATGATTGATCCAACAAAAGACCCATTTGAAGTCGGTAAAGTTATTCCATTAGAAATTGTAATTAAACGCACTGTTGAATTAATTGAGTTCTGTGAAAATGTCCGAAAAGAAAGAAATTTACCAGAAATTGGTTATGAAGTAGGAACGGAAGAAACAAATGGTGGCCTAACTTCGACAGAGACTTATGAAACATTTATCAATAGATTAGCGGATGAATTAACAAGTAAAGACTTACCAATGCCAACATTTATTGTAGGACAAACTGGGACTCTAGTTAGAAAAACAGAACAAGCTGGTAAATTTAATTTTGATAATGCTTATGAATTAGCTGAAATGGCTAAAAAATATAAAGTAGGATTAAAAGAACACAATGGGGACTATTTAGATGATGTGTCATTACTAATGCACATTCCATCTCAAATCACTGCAACAAACGTAGCACCTCAATATGGTACTGAAGAAACGAGAGCCTATTTAAAACTAGCAGAAGTAGAAAAAGATTTAGAAAGTAAAAGCTTAATTGAAACAGCTTCAAATACTTATGACGTTTTACTTGAACATGCAATTAAAAGTGAACGTTGGAGAAAATGGATGGTGGGTGACCAAGTCAACTTAACGGTGGATGAAATTACTAATAATAAATATTTAGCTGTTGAAATATTAGACATTGCAGGTCACTATACCTTCAACGATGAAGAAGTTAAAGCAGAGATTAAAAAATTATATGAAAATTTAGCAAAACACAACATTGATGCTGAGCGATTTGTAATTGATCACATCAAACGGCCAATTCGCGATTATGCTGAAGCCTATAATTTAACAGGAGTTACGACTAGAATTAATAATATACTAAAATAGTTACAGATTTTAAACAGCAGAAATTTGTAATATTAGCAAAAGTTCAAAGTAGACTATTTATAATACTTTGAACTTTTCTTGCATTAAATTACTAATTTATTGTAAATATCTAGAAAGGGAAAGATTCAATGACTATAAAAGCTGTTGGCTTTGACTTAGATGATACATTATATAGCAGAAGTAATTATTATAAATTTATTTATGAAATTATGGAAGATTCGGTCATTAATACGGGGCATTCATTTTCAAATTTCTATGAAGTATTTCAGAGATATTCTGATTTAGAGTATGAAAAATTTATCCGAGAAGGTAAGTCAAAAGTAGCTTATAAAAATGATCGTGTCATTAAAACTTATAAAGAATTAAATGCCGACATATCAGAGAATGAGGCTATTATCTTTAATTCTTTATACTTATATTTCCGTAACAAAATAATATATCGAGAGGGTATAGAAGACTTGTTTGAAATGTTATTAAAGAACAATATAGAATTATTTATTCTAACTAACGGTCCGAGTGAGGATCAAAGAAATAAAATAAAGGAACTTAATGTTGAGTATTATATTCATCGGAATAGATGGTTCATATCAGATGAACTAAAGTGTTCAAAACCCGACCTTCAAATTTTTAAAAAAGTAGAGGAAATATTAGGCTTTCAAAAAGAAGAAATAGTATATATTGGTGATAATTATATAAATGACATAGTTGGCGCAAAGGAAGCAGGATGGGAAGCAATATTATTAAATGTTCATCAATATGAAAAAACGTCCGAGGAGTTTTTTATAGTAGATAAAATAGAGCAAATAAAATCTCTAAATATATTTTTATAAAAGGAATATATGATTCGACTTTCTTCTTAAATCATAAATAACATACGACACTGATTGTGGCATATGCTTTACAAACGATTGAAAGCGTTGTATAATCAGATTGTCAGAATTAAATTTTGAATTAAGAAATGTTTTACATATAAATATACTGAGTATATTTTTTAAAATTTAATTTGTATGAGCTCAAATGTTAAAATCATGTTTAGGAGAGTCAGATGAAGCGTATTGGTGTACTAACAAGCGGGGGCGATGCTCCAGGAATGAATGCAGCCATTAACGGGATCGTTGATGAAGCGCGCAAACATAACATCGAAGTTCGTGGTTATCTAGAGGGATATACTGGTTTAATCGCGAATGATTATATTGAATTGACACCTGAAGTTGTAAAACCACATCATCATGTGGGCGGAACTTTCTTAGGTACGTCAAGGTCGGAAGAATTCAAAAAAGCCGAGGTTCAAGCTGGAGTTGCTAAGCAATTAAAGCAAGATAATGTAGATGGACTAGTTGTCATTGGTGGAGATGGGTCATATCATGGTGCTTATAGTTTATCGAAACTAGGTATACAAACCATTGGGATTCCTGGAACGATTGATAATGATATTCCACTTACAGAATTAACTTTAGGCTTTAAAACTGCCATTCGAAATGTTGTTGAAACGGTTGATATTATCATGCAATCTGCGTCAAGCCATAAACATCTTTATTGTATTGAGGTGATGGGCCGTAGAGCGGGAGATATTGCAAGATGGACCGGCCGTGCGCTAGACGCAGATGGTATCATTGCTGAACCAGGAGATTTTGATGTGAATCTAGTAAAAGAAACCATCGAAAAATCCCAAGCTATGAATAAGCGATATCAGTTATTCATTCTTGCAGAAGGTGTCATGTCAGCTCAAGAGTTTAAAGAAGTTGTCGAACGCGAGACAAGATATCCAATTCATCCATTATTACTTGGTCATATCCAACGAGGTGGAAATCCAGTTGCCGAGGATCGGATTTTAGGTTTAGATTTTGGAGAACACGCTGTTGCTTTGTTAAGAGAAGGAAAGACGGAGCGTTGCACAGCGGTTATAGATAATAAAGTAACAGATGTAAGTTTTGAAGAAACATTCGCATTAATAGAAAAATAAAAATAATTCTTTGGAGGAATATAATGTTTAACGAAAAAGATTTAGTAGCGGTAAATACATTACGTGCTTTGAGTGTGGAACAAGTTGAGAAAGCAAATTCTGGTCACCCAGGTTTACCTATGGGAGCAGCACCAATGGCATATGCTTTATGGGCAGGACATTTAAATGTGAACCCAGAATTATCTGATTGGCCAAACCGTGACCGTTTCGTATTATCTGCAGGACATGGTTCAGCTTTACTTTACAGTTTATTACATATGAGTGGTTTTGATGTAACGATTGATGACTTAAAAGACTTCCGTCAATTAAACGGTCGCACACCAGGGCATCCTGAATACCGTCATACAAATGGCGTTGAAGCAACAACCGGTCCTTTAGGACAAGGAATTGCACAAGCTGTAGGGATGGCAATGGCGGAGCAACATACTGCAGCTGTCTACAATACAGATGAGCATCAAGTTATTGATCACTACACTTATACATTAGTTGGTGACGGGGACTTAATGGAAGGAATTAGTTACGAAGCGATTTCTTATGCAGGTCGTCAACAATTAGATAAATTAATCGTATTATACGATTCAAACGATATCTCATTAGATGGTGACTTAGACAAAGCCTTCAACGAAGATATTAAAGGACGTTTTGAATCAGCGAACTGGAACTACTTACGTGTTGAAGATGGAACTAACTTAGACGATATCTCAAACGCGATTCAAAAAGCAAAAGAAAACAAAGGAAAACCAACTTTAATCGAGATTAAAACAGTGATTGGTTACGGTTCTCCTCAACAAGGAACAGCAAATACGCATGGTAACCCATTAGGTGCTGACAACTGGACAGCAACACGTGAAGTTTATGGATGGACTCATGAAGCGTTTGATGTGCCAACAGAAGCACAAAGATTATTCGATGAAAAAGTAAAAAATCGTGGTAAAGAAGCTTATAATGCATGGGTAGAAGTATTCAATGCCTATAAAGAAGCTAATCCAGAGAAAGCTAAAGCCTTTGAACAAGGATTCAACGGACATCTTGCAGAAGACTACGCAGCTAACTTAGAATATAAAGGTGCAGATGCTAAAGCCGAAGCCAGTCGTGCTTCAAGTGGTGCTGCTATTCAAGGTCTTGCTGAAAAAGTATCTTTCCTATGGGGTGGATCAGCTGACTTATCAGGATCTAACAAAACAATGATCGATTCAGACACGGATTTCATGCCAGAAAACCGTGCAGGAAGAAACATTTGGTTCGGTGTGCGTGAATTCGCGATGGCAGCCATGATGAACGGGATTGCTTTACACGGCGGAACTAAAGTATACGCTGGAACATTCTTTGTGTTTACAGACTACTTAAAGGCAGCAGTACGACTATCAGCACTATCTAACTTACCAGTAACTTATGTCATGACACACGACTCTGTAGCAGTAGGGGAAGATGGCCCAACTCATGAGCCAGTCGAACACTTAGCAGCATTCCGTGCAATGCCTAACCTAAACTTAATTCGACCAGCCGATGTGAATGAGACATATGCTGCATGGAAAGTAGCAATTGAATCAGAAGACCGTCCAACAATGTTAGTTCTATCACGTCAAAACTTACCAGTACTAGAAGGATCTAACGAATTAGCTGAAGAAGGCGTTCGTAAAGGTGGATACGTTATCTCACCAAGTGAAGGTGAAACTCCTGAAGGTATCTTAATTGCTACTGGTTCTGAAGTTAGCTTAGCTGTAGAAGCACAAGCAAAATTAAAAGAACAAGGTATTGACGTATCAGTCGTGTCATTACCGGCACAAAACTTGTTCGAAGAGCAATCAGCTGAATATAAAGAAAGTGTCCTACCTAATGCCGTACGTAACCGTATGTCAATCGAAATGGGAGCAACATTCGGTTGGGAACGTTACATTGGTTTAGACGGGGTAGCTCTAGGTATTGACCGTTTTGGTGCATCAGGTAAAGGTGAAGAAGTGATTGAATACTTCGGCTTTACTGCGGATAATGTGGCAGCTAAGTATACTGAAGCGTTTAATTAATAAAATTAGTTAGAAAATCAGCTAATTAATATTCATCCATCAAAGTAGATAGTATTAAAGCTACCTACTTTGATGGATTTTATTATGTGAGGGGAAAATATGGAGAAAATCGCTGAAAATGAAATTGTAAAAATTGCGACGATGTACTATGAAGAAGGAATGACTCAATCAGAAATCGCCCGCAAAAGAGGGGTGTCCAGATCCTTAATCTCCAAAATTATCGTCGAAGCAAAAAGAGATGGTATTGTAGAAATCGTCATCAATAGTAGCAGTGTTTACACTGCTAAATTAGAACGTGAATTAGAGGAAAAATATCAATTAAAAAATGCCATCGTCATTGATACTTTTAACTTAAATAAGGATGAGATAAAAAAAATTGCTAGCCAACAAGCAGGACTATACTTGAAGAAAATAGCACCTCGATATAAGAAGATTGGGTTATCTTGGGGGAATTCCTTACGCGGATTAGTGGATTCATTTCCTTATACTAATCATCAAGAAGCAACAATTCTTCCTTTAATCGGGGGGTTAAGTGATGATTACTTTGATATCCAATCGAATCAATTGAGCTATGATCTAGCACGAAAGATGCGTGCAAAAGCTAAATATCTCTACTCACCGGCCTTAGTCTCGAATCCTTTGATTCGAGAAGAATTAAGTAATAACAATGCTATTCAAAGTATTCTCGAGGCAGGAAAAGAAGTTGACCTTGCATTGATTGGTATCTCAAGTCTCGATCAAGAGAGTAATATGAGACGACTTGGCTTCTTAAGTGAAGAAGATGCGACCGAATTAAAGGGGCATAATGCTGTAGGCGTAATTAATTCACGATTTTTCAATCAAGAAGGAAAAGAAGTAGATAGTGAAATAAATAAAAATGTTATTGGTCTAAATCTAGAAGAATTGAGAAAGATACCAGCGATTATGACAGTTGTATATGGGGATCAAAAAGTAGAAGCGATTCGTGCTGCACTTGAAAGTGAATTATTAAATATTATTGTGACAACGGATACGATTACGGAGGGGTTGTTGGGTGAAGAGTATTAGATGATAAAATTCATTACACAATTAATAGTGATCCCAAATTGACAAATAATAAATTTGAGAGAAAATAATTGTAAGGAAATACTTGGAGAAATCAGTTAATAATAGTCTGAATTCCATTAATATGGGAGAAAATAAATATTAAACACCGACACGTGTGAAATCTATGTGTAAGCACATGGATTCCACACGTGTTAAATCTTTATTAGAATTAAAGTTCATTGTTCAAAAGACCATCAGCGATTTCTTTGTCAATAATAATATGATCAAGCAAACCCATTTCTAATAAAATCTTAATACTTAATACTTTCTCTTTCCCAGATGCAAGCACTAATATTTCAGGTATTTTATGAATATCATTTAAGGCAATTCCCATCATGCGTTCCGTAATTGGGATACTTATTTTATTCCCGTTTTTATCAAAAAAACTTCCAAGTATATCTCCAATAGCGCCACTATCTCTAATCTGATTCTCTTCTTCTTTTGAAAAATAACCTAAACTTTTATACGTTGAAGATTCAATTGGATTACCAACACCTAGAATAGCTATGTCGACTTCCAATCCTTTATTGTAAATGTCTTGATACAAAGTAGTAGATTCAAATAAACCACGTACCTCTGCGCTTTCAGCGAAAGCCGGTGCGTAGAAGTAAGAAACATCGCAATTGTATTTTTCACTTAATCTAAAGGCTAAATGATTTGAATGGAATTGTGTATCTTGAATTCCAATACCACCAATTAAAGGGATTATCTCAAGGTTTTTACTTTTAGTATATGTGGCCTGATTAATATATTCAAAGATAGTCGTACCCCACCCCAATCCTAACTTTGTAAAATCGTTGATTCTATTTTCAATATATTGAGCACACAATTGACCTAATTCCTTTTTTATATTCTCATCACTTAAAGATCCATTAGCGATTTGGACAGTTCTTAAACCATATTTTTTTACAATCTCATGTTGTTTAGAATATAAATTCGAATCAGGGTGATGAATTGTTATAGTTACGATACCTCTATCGCGAGCCTCATTTAACATGTGAGATACAGTAGGGCGAGAGATATGTAATTTTTTTGCGATTTCTGCTTGAGTTAATTTCTCCTCATAATAAAGTGTTGCAATCTGAATAATTAAATTGTCTCTTTTATACAATTCGCCGATTGTAAAATTAAGCTAGACAACTAAAACAGCCATTTGTGGTACACTCAACTTGTAATTCCGACCAAAGAATACAAAGGAGTGACCACAAATGACCTACACCCATCTTACCACGGATGAACT
>NZ_VBSP01000025.1 GCF_005864045.1 Ruoffia tabacinasalis
ACCAATGTCTATCCTTTAGCAGATATTTATTCAACACCTGCATTACCGCACATCAGAACGATTGAAATTGAAGAGTAGCTGCACTCAAAATGTGGCTCAAATAGTCCTTGACTATAGGACCAGTTCAAACAACCACCACCATATTCGAATTAATGTACATTTTGCACAGTATTTCACATAAAAAGCTTTATTCTCACTAAAAAATATATTAGAATATAAAAGTTAGGCTAAATAGGCTCAGAATTCACAATAAATGTAAACCCTCGAAGGTTACATTTGGACAAAGTTTGTGAAGGAGTGCTATAATGAGCATGACTTAAAAATTAGATATAGATAAACCTAGGAGGAGGCAATTTATGGCAAAAGAAATACCAAAAGCGACTGCCTTGAGATTACCCATCTATCATAGGTATTTACGATTCTTGCAACATGCAGGGAAAAAGCGCATTTCTTCAACGGAATTAAGTGAAGCTGTAAAAGTAGATAGTGCGACCATTCGTCGTGACTTTTCATATTTTGGGGCATTGGGGAAACGTGGTTACGGTTACGATGTGGATCACTTATTAGACTTTTTCTCGCGTATTTTAAATCAAGATCGCTTAACGTCGGTTGGTCTGGTTGGTGTAGGTAATTTGGGGAATGCACTGATTAACTACAATTTCCGGAAGGATAGCAATATTCGAATTGGAGCCGCGTTTGATGTAAATACTGATATAATTGGAACAATTCAACGTGGTGTCCCAGTTTATTCAATGGATGAATTAGAAGAGCAAATCGAACAACAACAAATTGAAATTATTATTTTATCAGTCCCACAAGACGTCGCAGGGGATATCGTGAACCGAATTATCGAGGCGGGAGTGAAAGGAATTATGAACTTCACGCCACTTAGATTTGATGTACCGCGCAGCGTTCGTGTTCAAAATGTGGACCTGACGAATGAACTACAGACACTCATTTACTTCATTGATAGTAATATGGATGATGCAGAGGACTTCTCTGATTTTGAAAAAAAATAATTGTAAAGCATGCCAAAAGGTGTGCTTTTTTTTCGAAAAAAATAATTCTATGACTTGATTTTTTGACCAATTTAGACTATTATAAGATTAAACCATTAGCACTCAAATAAAACGAGTGCTAAATATAAAAATAAAATCATTTGGAGGGTATAATATGATTAAACCTTTAGGAAAACGTGTTGTTATCAAAGTGGCAGAAACAGAAGAAACGACAGCAAGTGGTTTCGTTTTACCAAGTTCAGCCAAAGAAAAAGAACAATACGGTGAAATTGTGGCTGTTGGACCAGAAATTGAAGAAAAAGATGGCGTTAAAGTTGGCGACACAGTGTTCTTCAAGAATTATTCTGGAACAGAAGTTGAACATGGCGATGAGTCATTGATGATTATTGAGCACAAAGATTTATTAGCAGTCTTAGCATAATATCGAATTTAAAGGAGAGAATATTATATGGCAAAAGATTTAAGATTTTCAGAAGATGCACGTGCAGCTCTACTACGTGGAGTTGATATCTTAGCAGATACAGTTAAAGTAACATTAGGGCCAAAAGGGCGTAACGTAGTCTTAGACCAACAATTCGGGTCACCAACAATTACGAACGACGGTGTGACAATTGCGCGCGAGATCGAATTAGAAGATCGCTTCGAGAACATGGGTGCTCAATTAGTGATGGAAGTCGCTTCAAAAACGAACGACATCGCCGGTGACGGGACAACGACCGCAACATTATTAACTCAAGCAATCGCTCGTGAAGGTATGAAAAATGTGACTTCAGGTGCAAACCCAGTTGGCATCCGTCGCGGAATCGAAATGGCAACACGTGCAGCGGTTGAAGCTTTACAATCATTATCTCAACCCGTTTCTTCAAAAGAATCGATTGCACAAGTCGCATCAGTTTCTTCAGGAGACCAAAAAGTTGGAGAATTAATTGCGGACGCAATGGAAAAAGTTGGCCAAGATGGTGTCATCACAATTGAAGATTCACAATCGATTGATACAGAATTATCAGTGGTTGAAGGAATGCAATTTGACCGTGGTTACTTATCTCAGTACATGGTGACTGACAATGAAAAAATGATTGCAGACTTAGAGAACCCATATGTATTAATTACTGACCGTAAAATTACAAACATCCAAGATGTACTACCTTTATTAGAAAGTGTTATGCAAACAAGCCGTCCATTATTAATTATCGCAGAAGATATTGAAGGCGAAGCATTACCAACACTAGTATTAAACAAATTACGCGGAACATTAAATGTGGTTGCCGTTAAAGCACCAGGATTTGGTGACCGTCGTAAAGCAATGTTAGAAGACTTAGCGATTCTGACTGGCGCAACAGTAATTTCAGAAGAATTAGGCTTTGAGTTAAAAGATGCAACACCAGACCACTTAGGTACAGCTGGTAAAGTTTCAGTAACAAAAGACAGCACAACCATCGTTGAAGGTGCTGGATCTAAAGAACAAATCGAAAACCGCGTTGGCTTAATCCGCGGACAAATCGAAGAAACAACAAGTGAATTCGACCGTGAAAAATTACAAGAACGCCTAGCTAAATTAGGTGGCGGAGTAGCAGTCATCAAAGTCGGTGCTGCAACTGAAACAGAACAAAAAGAAATCAAACTACGTATCGAAGATGCATTAAACGCAACACGTGCCGCAGTTGCTGAAGGTATCGTAGCAGGTGGGGGAACTGCACTTGTGAACGTTCAAGACGCAGTGAACGCACTTGAAGCAGAAGGCGACGAAGCAACAGGAATCTCAATCGTTGCTCGCGCACTTGAAGAACCAATTCGCCAAATCGCTGAAAATGCCGGCGCAGAAGGTTCAGTCGTTGTGTCACAAATCCGTACGTCAGACAAAGGTATCGGCTACAACGCAGCCACAGGTCAATTCGAAAACATGATCGACGCTGGTATCGTAGACCCTACTAAAGTAACACGTACAGCCCTACAAAATGCAGCCTCAGTTGCCGCATTACTATTAACAACCGAAGCAGTTGTTGCAGACATCCCATCAGAAACACCAGACATGGGAATGGGCGGAGGCGGCATGGGTGGCGGAATGCCAGGCATGATGTAAGCTGAAGCTTAATATGTAAAATAATATAAAATAAAATAGCCTCCCGACTTACTTTATCAGAGTGATGAAGTAGGTCGGGAGTTTTTTGAGTTTTCAGTGAACTTTCTGGAAAATGCGGGGCGTCGTGAGATGGCTCGACGTACCGCAAATGCGAATACGGAGTGTCGTGCCACCTCACGACAGTCCGCAAACGAATTTCCGTAGCGTCGTGATCCGACTCGACGTACCGCAAATGCGAATACGGAGTGTCGTGCCACCACACGATGCCCCGCAACTGAATTTCCATAGCGTCGTGATCCGACTCGACACCTCGCAAACCAAAATCCCCACAAAAAACCGCCGACCCAGGAAAATTCCCAAGTCAGCGGTTCTTACCCAAACTCTATTCACTTTCATCATTACCAAACACATCGCTGCGATTACTATTATTACTGAAATCGTAATTATAATAATCATTACTTGGAGTTTCTTCTTCTGGTAGAGAACCTTCATCAATGGGCTCTTCGTAAGAAGGTTCCTCATATGAAGATTCTGGTTCCTCGTAAGACGGCTCTTCGTATGAAGACTCGGGTTCTTCGTAAACAGGCTCCTCATAGACAGGTTCTTCATACACAGATTCTTGTGCAGCGTCTATCGCTTGTTGCACTGCAGTAGCGAATAAGTTAAAGTCGCTTACACCATCATAAGTTGGCAGTCCGTATTCAATCGCCAAGTTATTCCAGTAAATTAACTCATCTTCTGTATAATCTAGCTCTTCTTCCGCCACTTCAATGGGCAAGTAAACCATTAATTCAGGATCTGGCACAAAGATTGCCATACCAAGTTGTACCTCATCTTCCAAATCTTCTTCAACTTCAGAAACTTTTTCAGTCTCAACTGCTGATTCAGAATCTGTTTGTATTTCTACTTCTTCATTTTTATTATCATTTCCATCTTGGATGGGTTCGTGTACGTAGCCCTCTGTTTTTCCAGCTGGTGGTTCTGAGTCCAAGTACCCACACCCGCCTAGTATAAATAAAGAACTAAATAAGATTAATTTTTTCAACATTCTTCCCCCTATGGTCAGACCATATTCATTCATTAATATATCTAATGTACAGTTATCGGTAATAAAAAGCAATATCCACTTGAAAATATCATATTCTCTTCACATTTGCGTTACATTTCATCCATATAAAATATTTTTATAAAAGCGAATCCATATGCTATAATAAAGGAAAATAAAGAACGAAGGAGTGTTAACATGGAAGTAAATGATATTATGCAAATTCTGGAAAAAGATATGAAAGTTGCTGTCTTTGCAACGGTGGATGAGAACGGAAAACCGCATGCGAGACATGCCCATATCGGCGTTGCTAACGAGCAGGGCGTCTTTTTCATGACCAGTCCCACGACGGATTTTTATAAACAACTTAAGCACAATCCAAATATCGCTATTACCACAATGTCTGAAGAAGGCTATCTCGTTCAAGTGATCCGAATCGAGGGAAAAGTGCGCCAAGTTGGGAAAGACCGCCTTCAGGAACTGCTTGCGAACAATCCTTATGTTGAGCAAGTGTATCCTGATGACGACATTCGCCAAGGCATGCAAGTTTTTCATCTATATGAAGGCGAAGGTTTCTATCACAGCATGTCTCAGGGGCACAAGTATGTCTTTTCAATTGGACACGAAGAAGAAACCGACGCATAAGGCGTCGGTTTTTTTCTCTAAGAGCGGTATTCAAAGGTTAGGCCTTTGAGGAAATTACGGATATAACGGTCGCCGCAGGGCTTATAATTGCGGTGGCCTTCTTTGCGTAGAACAGCACTTAATTCGCTGTTAGAAATCTCAACCCCCGCCGTTGCTAAAATACCTAAAATATCGTCAGTGGTTAGGGAGAGTGCAATCTTTACTTTTTTCAGTAAAATATTATTCGCATTCTCTGGATTCAGTTCAAGTCTCGGCTCACCAGCGCCTTCTTTCTTACCGCGTTGAGAGATGATTAAGCCGTTTAAAAAGCGTTCTAACTCTTGATCAGTGAGTGTTTGGACGAATTGGTTTTCTTGAGTCGGATCCTCTTTAGGTAATTTCTTCAATAATTGGACAACATCTTCTTGAGTAAGGGTAACTCCACCCATCGAAAAGATGGTGACCATATCGCTATCTTTAATATCTAACGCATAGCGCAAGCGGGTTAATCGATCATTATTATTCATTTAATTGCCTACCTTTCATCTTGTAGGGTGATTATACCAAACTTGTAGCACTTTTTCTGCTATACTACAAAGATAAGAAGTAAATGAAAAGGTGAGTTAAATGAACAAACATATGACCTATTACACAGCCGAAGAAGCAACCGAATTACTCAAATTTATGATCAACCAATTAGCACCAAAGAGTCGCAACAATGTTAAATCCATGCTGGCGCGTGGGCAGTTCTTTGTCGATGGAAAAGCTGTCACACAATTTAATCATCCTTTGAAAAAAGGACAAAAAGTTGGCGTCTTGTCTAATGAAGGAGCGAAAAAGACCGCAGCGCTTGAAGGCGTGAAAATCTTACATGAAGACGACGACCTTATCGTGATTGACAAAGAAGCAGGCATCCTATCTGTAGCCGGCAGAGACCATGCAGAAGACACAGCCTACCGCCAAGTCACAAAATACGTGCAAGAAGGCAACCGCCGCAACCGCATCTTTGTCGTGCACCGCCTGGACCGCGACACATCTGGCGTCATGATCTACGCCAAAACCGAAGAAGTTAAAGAGAAATTGCAAGAAAACTGGCATACTATCGTCAAAGAACGCATCTATACGGCGCTTGTTGAAGGCGTTGTTCGCAAACCCCAAGGCAAAATAGAATCATGGCTCACCGAAAGTAAAACGATGAAAGTCTACTCAAATGACTACGATAACGGTGGCAAGCACGCGGTGACGCATTATACGAAGAAGCAGGGCAATGCAAATTACAGTTTACTAGAAGTCCAACTTGAAACAGGACGCAAAAATCAAATCCGCGTTCATATGGAAGAAATCGGCCATCCGGTGGCAGGGGACAAAAAGTATGGAGCGAAGACAAATCCGTTGAAACGACTCGGTTTGCATGCGACAACCATTGCCTTTGAGCACCCGCGGACAGGGAAAGTGGTGAAGTTTTCGTCGCCTGCGCCTAAAGGGTTTCTGAAAGTGTCTAGATAAGATAAGATTATGTAAGAACTACCTGGGAAATGAGGTGGTTCTTTTTTTGATGAGTTTGGGATTGGATTTGGTCTCGTCCATCATCACAAGGCCGAAAAATAAAATAATCGTATCAGCACCTTTACCTTTAAATCTTAAAAGCCAATGAACAGATCCCTTTTTATGAATTATAATTGAAATACCATCATATCCCAATTTATTTTTAAGCACAGCTAATAAACAAATGAGTTAAGTTAGTGGATATCGAATATAATAACCTGAATAATTCATAGTTTTTCTAAAAATGTTAGTTAATGCTGATTGTACAGTCTTTATATTATTTTACTCCATCACTCATTTGGTGATGAAGCAGATTAATTTAAAGACTATTAAATCAACCTTTAGAAGGATTATTAGTAAAACTATGAATTATTCAGGAATAAATAAACAAGTTAACTTAAGCTTGCTTATTATAAAGTTCTTTTATATCATCAATAAAAATATGTTTTTAAAAATTTTGTACAGGAGAAAAGATATGAAACTAACAATGAGATTGTGTCTGTTGTTGCTTTTTTCAAGCTTGTTTTTTGGTCAGGCTCAGCTAGTGAATGCAGAGACGCTAGCTGAGCAACGTGAGCGAGTTATTTCTAGTCTGATGGAGGTTATAAATGGGGAAGTTACTAGAGAGGAAGCCGAGCTCTATTTAGCTGAGGAAGAAGCTAATATTTTATCAACAGGAGAGATTAAAGGTTTTCGATCTTATGGTATTGATGGAAAACATTCAACGGCACAAAGCATGGTTGTTGGAGATTATTTGAATCGATACTTAGAAGAGAATACAACAGAAGACGAAAGGCAAAGTTTATATCCTTTTACAGTGGAGTTTGATAGGTTGCCAAAAAATATGAGGTTTTATCATGTTGATAATACTGAGCGAGAATTTGCTGACTTTGATGTAACTATTGAAGGTAACAAAATTTCAATGTATTACAATTATTGGGGACCTAATCGATCGAGACAGAATGCTCTTTATTTGGAAGGACATCCAGAAGTCAATGAAACAAAAGAGTTAGCGGTCAAAGAATCGAATGGTCAGGATGAAAGATTGGTTCATATTAATAGTCGAATGATTACTGAACCGGTACGAGGTTGGCATTACATCATTTATTTCTTTTATAATGATCAAGGTGGCATTAGTTTATTGAAGTGGGATAACCATAGTCAACCTGAAGTATTTGAGGAATATGCGACAATTGAGACTCGCGAAGAATTAGAAGCTTTGGCAGCAAAGGAAAGAGGGGATTTGCCTACGGTGTCGGGAGATTTAACTGAAAGTAATTGGTCAGTTCCTGAAGATTGGCGCATGTTATCAACGCGACGAGGCGATATACCACCTGTAACGTGGGAACTACTGTCTACTCAATTGGATAAATTAGTTATTGAACCCGTCTTCATGCAAGATGGTCGGGTTACCGGTTATGTCAATCCACTATACAACATAGTGGTCACTACGACACAGACTATGAATGATGAGGTACTGTCTGTCATTGAAGCAACACCTAATGATGAGGGGTATTTTTCAATTGATGCCGACGCTGCGGTGGGGAGAGTTCCAACAATAACAATCCTAAATGAACAGGGACAACAAGTTTATGAAGCAGAATTGCCAATTGTACAGTACCAACCTACGGCGTTAGCACATGAATCGGGTTATCTAACGGTAGAACGCTATTTCGTAGGACAAAGTTATATTGAAGGGTATACTTATCCTTTTGCAGAAGTAAATATAATGCAATTAGACGGTTACGCTTCAACGGGCATCCCACCCATAACAGCGGATAGTAATGGTTATTTCTATGCGGATGTTAAAGCTAATCCAAATAATCTGACAACAAATGTTGTAACAGTTTCACATCCAGAAACATTGGAATCCATTACTGTTAATCCCTATCCTTGGACACAAGCTGAATTAGATAAAGCAAACTGGTAGATAATAAGGCACAAGCCATATTAGTCATTACTAACATGGCTTGTGCCATTTTATTTGGAAGATATTATTCGTTGCTGAATCGGTGAGTGGGCCTGAAAATGAGTGGAAGTAACTTCGTGTGAGTAGACGAGGCCCAAAAACCACAATATACAAAACAAATTTATGGAATCCTCTACAAGTTACCAAAAAATTTGGAGTGGCGGTTGGAGAATTACCGGACGGGCTTTATTGGTGAGGGCGAATGTTTGTTGATGCTGTTGCCAGAGATTCCCCAAAATTGGGAGGTTTTAGCAGATTTGAACTTTCCGCTGGTTGCTGGGCGTATGCAGATTGATATTATGTTGATCTCGTCACGTAAAGGCTTTCATTTTGAGGTCAAGAATTTGCTTCAGAATTAAGTATATGAAAATGGAATGTAGATGTACAATGGAAGAGAGATCGGCAATGATTTCTTTATTCAGATGATGCGAGCGCGTGGGAAATTAGTAGAAAATTTACAGAATATTGGGGACATGTTCCAGTGGAATCGAGGTTAATATTGATCAACGAGGAAGATACAGTCAATATTATGGATGCGGATCAGCAAAGTAACTATATTAAGAGTTGGCACGTTAAAGGAATATGTACATAATGGGGCTAAGTTATATATGGCGAATGAATTCGACTTGAAAGATGGCAATATTTGGCTAGTGATTGGATAACTCGCTAAGGAAATGATGACTATCCAAGAAAATGAAGACCCACGATGTGGCGGCCTCTATTATCCTGAGCACCCAAGTAATCGGAACTGAATGGGAAATCGACATCTAAACACCACATCAATAAAGTCTCGATAGGGTGTTTTTCAACAAGTCATATTATCTAATTAAAAAAAGCTTGAGCAGATTATATTGTTTTTGCTCAAGCTTTTTTGTGCGTTTGATATTGCAGTTAATGATTCTACCCAACCGATCCTTCCATCTCATAAGCGATTAAACGGTTCAGTTCAACGGCGTATTCAAGTGGTAATTCTTTAGCAAATGGTTCAACAAAGCCCATAATAATCATTTCAGTGGCAGTTGCCTCATCTAAGCCACGGCTCATTAAGTAGAAGAGTTGCTCTTCTGATATTTTTGAGACTTTCGCTTCGTGTTCTAAGGTCACATTACTGTTGTGGATTTCGTTGAATGGAATTGTATCAGAACGTGACTTATCATCCATAATAATCGTGTCACATTCAATATGTGAGATTGAACGGTCACTGTTCTTGTCAAAGTAGACCTGTCCAAGGTAATCAACATTTCCCCCGTCTTTGGCAATCGATTTTGAAACGATTGAACTCGATGTATCTGGAGCCATGTGGAAGATTTTAGCCCCTGTATGTTGATGTTGATTCTCACCAGCGAAAGCAATTGATAAGACGGTTCCGCGAGAACCACGTCCATTTAAGAAGACACTTGGATATTTCATAGTGACATTAGAGCCAAGGTTCCCATCAATCCACTCCAGTGTTGCGCCTTCTTCACAGTGACCTCGTTTAGTCACAATATTGTAGACATTATCTGACCAGTTTTGAATGGTAGAATAACGACAATAGGCGTCTTTTTTAACGACAATTTCAACAACGGCAGCATGTAAGTTGGCATATGAGAAGGTTGGGGCAGTACACCCTTCAACGTAATGAATACTTGCACCTTCATCTACGATGATTAATGTACGCTCAAATTGTCCAGACTTTTCATTGTTCATTCGGAAGTAAGTCTGCAGTGGAAGAGTTGTTTGCACCCCTTTTGGTACATAGATAAAGGTTCCACCACTCCATACAGAGCTGTTTAATGCTGCTTGGAAGTTATCTTCTGAAGGGACAACACTACCAAAGTATTCTTTAACCAATTCAGGATAATCGCGTAAGGCAGAATCCATATCCGTAAAGATGATACCTAAGTTCTCATATGCACTTTTCATACGTGTATATACTGCTTCAGATTCATATTGAACTGTCGCTCCTGCCAAATAAGCACGTTCTGCTTCTGGGATACCAATCCGTTCGAAAGTTTTTTTAATCTCATCGGGAACATCATCCCAAGTACGAACAGGGCGGTTAGTTGCTTTTTGGTAATACGTGATGTCATTAAAGTCAATTCCAGATAGATCAGGTCCCCATTCTGGAATGGGTTTGTTCTTATATATTTCATAAGCTTTTAATCGGTAGTCTAACATCCATTCAGGTTCATCCTTCTCTTGGGAAATGGTTCGGATAACCTCTTCATTTAATCCCAATCCAGTCGAGAAAATAATCTCAGCATTATCTTGGAAACCAAATTCATAATCGCCGAGAACTGGTACGTCGCTCATAGTATCACTCTCTTTCTATAATTCCTTCTTCAGTCTGAGCATTTTGACTCATGCCTAATTCAAGGGCTCTCCAAGCAAGTATGCCACATTTATAACGTGCAGGAAATTTCTTAATGCCTTCTAACAAGTAGGCATCTTGCAATACATCTTGTAATTGAGTCGTGTCCATTAAAGATTTAGCTTGCGATTTCAGTTCTCCACCTAATAAATGAGTAAAGTTCTCTATAATCTCAAGCGCTTGCTCCTTTGTTTTGTTTTTTAACGTGTCACACATCATATCGGCGCTGGCCATACTAATGGCACAACCTTGGCCGGTAAAGCCAACTTCTTCAATTGTGTCATTATGCAGTGTGAATTCAACAACAATGGCGTCGCCACAAGTCGGGTTTAATAATTCAACACGATGAGTGTAATGGGCAATCGGTTTTTTATGGCGCGGGTTCTTTGAATGGTCCATGATGACTTCTTTGTAAAGACTCGTTAGATCAAATAGAGACATAATCAAAAAACTCCTTTATTTTCTTTGTCACTAACAAAAATTGTTCAACTTCAGCGGCAGTATTGTACATACCAACACTCGCTCTTAAAGTAGCCGCGACATCAAGTTTGCGCATCAATACTTGGGCGCAATGATGTCCAGCTCGTACAGCAATACCTTCCATATCATAAGCAGAGGCTGCGTCATGGGGATGAATAGTAGTAAAGTTGAAACTAATAATACCATGAGGATTGCGTGCAATGATATCAGGGCTCTGGTAAAGTTCAATACCATCAATTTCTTGAAGCCCTTGGTACAACTGTTGGGTCAAAGCGGCTTCATGTTGAGCAATGGCTTCAATACCAGTTTGGTTAATATACTCTAAGGCCGCTTGTAAGGCGATCGCTTGTGCAATCGGCGGGGTGCCGGCTTCGAACTTCCATGGTGAGTCTTTATAATTACTCTCATAATCACCGACAAAGTGGATCATCTCACCACCATATTGAACGGGACGTGCTTGTTGGTGGTGTCTTTCATTTAAGTAACAGATACCAACCCCAGTCGGACCATAAGCTTTATGCCCGCTAAAGCAATACGCATCAATACCTAAATCGTTCACGTTAATCGCTTGATGAGGAATTGCTTGAGCGCCATCAACAATGAGTAAAATATCGTGTTCGCGTGCCCATTCACTAAGAGTTTGGATCGGTTGTTCAACTCCAAGAACATTGGATACATGTTGGATCACGATGGCACGAATATTTTCTGTGTTTCTTTTCTTTAACACAGAAAGGTTAACTTGAAAATCCTCATTAAGCGCCATATATTCTAACTTTGCCCCCTTGCGTTGACAAAGTTCTTGCCAAGGCACGAGATTAGAATGATGTTCTAGAGGTGTTGTTAAAATAATATCATCGGTTTCTAGTTGGTCTTCAACAAGCCCTCTAGCAAGAAAATTAATCCCATCGGTGGTTCCACTCGTGAAGATCACTTCACTAGCATCCTTTGCCCCAATGAAGTTCGCAATATAATGCCGGCTTCCTTCGTAAGCACGTGTTGCTCGCTCGGCTAAAGTATGGACACCGCGGTGAATATTGGCATTATCATAGTGGTAGTAGTCGGCTAATGCTTCAACAACTGAATGAGGTGTCTGGGATGTAGCTGCATTATCAAAGTATATTAAGGGTTCATTATTGACACTTTGTTCTAAGATTGGAAATTGGGCTCGAATAGACTGGCTTTTCTCTTGAGAGAAGAGTCTTAAAGGTGTGAATGTCATGGTGTCACCTCCTAATAGTTGATACAGTTAATTTATTAATCATGGTTTAATGTTTTAAGTTTCTCATCAATGATCTCGACCATTTGTTGTCTTACTTTATTAGATGGCATTGTTTGAATCACTTGACCTAAAAATCCTCGGATGAGTAAGTATTCAGCTTCCTCGTGCTTTAAACCACGACTCATTAAGTAATACAGTTGCTCTTCATCAACTTGACCCACACTCGCGGCGTGACCAGCCGTGACTTCAAACTCATCAATATATAAGATTGGGTTTGTATCCGCACGGGCATCATCAGAAAGCATCATTACACGGCTTTCCTGTTGTGCATCTGCGCCCTTTGCATTTTTAACGATATGGCCGATACCGTTGAACGTTAGACGCGCTTGGTCAAGAATAACCCCATGTTGGAAGATGTTGGCAGTTGTATTCTTACCAACATTGAGGACCTTCGTGTTAATCGTCTGTGTCTGCGATTGGTTACTAATACTAATAACATCAACGTTGGATGATGAGCCGTTACCATCTAAGACGGTATAGGTATCTAAGATTGTATCCCCATTATTCATAGCAGCCACGGCCCAAGAAATATTCGCATCAGGCTGTGTCAATCCGTAGCGACGAATGAAACTTGTCGTGTTTGCTCCAAGTGAATCCATCGAGACATACTTAACACTAGCCCCATTGAGAGCAATCACCTCAACAAATAAAGTGGCGCTATTGGATTTATCGCCGATCGTATTTGATTTCTCTAAGTATTCAACGTGACTATTCGTATCCGCTACAATTAAAATATGCTTATTGAATGCGAGTTCTTGACGACTGTCTTGTAGCAACACTGCTTCAATCGGCAAGTTCACTTCAACGTTTTTTGGAATATAGATGAATAATCCACCGTTCATAAAGGCTGTATGGTAGGCAGCAACTTTATCTTCTGTAGCTGAAATCGCACTGAATAGATGCGCATCCACTAATTCAGGAAATTCATTCATTGCAGTGAAGAGGTCTTGAATAATTACACCTTGCTCCATTAAGTCTGCTAGCACGAAATCAACATCCGTCGTATTACCACAGTGAGCGATGCGGGCGCTCAGTTGTTGGTCATCCGAAAGCTTTAGGTTGTTTTTATAAGTAGAGACTAAGTCATTGGCACTGGCTTTTGGACTTGCAATCACTTGGCTGAATAATTCCCACGTTGGGTAGCTCATACGCTCTATAAAAGGTAAGGGCAGTGTTTCCCAAGCAGCTAAGGCTTGTTGTTGTGCGTCTTGAAAAGATTGAGTAACGTTTGAGTATTGTGGAATTAAGCTTTTTTGTTCATGTAATGGTATTTGTGTCAAGGGTTTCACCTACTCTTTTAATTCGAAATCTAAGCCCAACTCTTTAACGATGCCACGATATCCCTCATCTTCTAATCGTTTGGCTAATTCAGGACCACCTGATTTAACGATTTTTCCATCGATAATAATATGAACATAATCCGGTGTAATGTAGTTTAGTAAACGTTGATAATGCGTAATGATTAAAGCACCAAAGTTTTCGCCACGCATCTCATTTACACCACGTGAAACAACTTTTAAGGCATCAATATCAAGTCCTGAGTCAATTTCGTCTAGGATGGCGAAGGCTGGTTGAATCATCATTAATTGTAAGATTTCGTTTCTTTTCTTCTCACCACCTGAGAAACCTTCGTTCAAGTAACGTTCTGCCATTTCTTCCGGCATGTTTAAGATGGCCATCTTTTCATCGAGTTTTTTAATAAATTCCATGACACTCATTTTGTCATCGTCAGCGCGACGGGCATTAATGGCAGCTTTCATAAACTGGGCATTTGTTACACCAGGAATCTCGCTTGGGTACTGGACTGCTAAGAATAGCCCAGCTCGAGCACGCTCATCAACTTCCATTTCCAATACATTTTTACCATCTAAGTAAATTTCTCCTTCGGTCACTGTATAAGCTGGATTTCCCATGATCGCCGCTGCTAAGGTTGATTTACCCGTTCCGTTTGGTCCCATTATGGCATGGATTTCATCCGTATTAATGGTTAAGTTTAGACCTTTTAAAATTTCCTTGTCTTCAATTGATACGTGTAAGTTTTTAATTTCTAATGTCTTCATTGATACCCTCCAATTATTTAATAAAAATGATGGCTCCATACTTTATTTTATTAAATTAGCTAAATGAGCCGAGTGGCAAACGTTCATATAACTTTATTTTATATAATATAACACATAAAAAATTATAAAACTACTCTACTTTCACCCTGTCTTTAATACTTAAATGAAATGGGAAAGCGTTTAGATAAATTAAGCACTAAGCTTGTCAAATTAGGAGGGTAGAAGAAAATCAGTCTATAAATAAATATCAAAAGTATCTCCACTCATCAGTAGCAAATACAATACCAAGAACTATATGAGTAAATTAATAATTTCTATCCTCAAACTTTGAAAATCGTTTTAAACATGTTGAATTGTAATAATTATTGCGACAAATATGTTTCTTTACTTGATTAGCAAGCGTTCGTGTAAAAATACGTCCAAAAAGGCAACCGTCGCAACCGTATCTTCTCGTGCACCGCCTAGACCGCGACACATCCAACAGGATGACTTTTTTTCATTAAATCAAAAAAGGGCGTCGAGCACCGGCTCGACGTACCGCAAATTGACTTACGGTTCATCGTGCTAACTCACGACACTCCGTAAACGCAAATACGGTTCATCGTGCCACCTCACGACACTCCGCATTCGAAAATACGGTCCATCGTGCCTCTTCACGACGCCCCGTAAACATAAATACGGCTCATCGTTCCACCTCACAACGCCCCGTAAACGCCAAATTCTCCAAAAATCCCCACAAAAAAAGGAGCATCACCCACCAAGGTAACGCCCATCTCACCTAAAACTCAAAACCAAACTCTCCATACTTCTCAGCTTTCTCCTCCAACACAATTTGAATCGCTGTTTTAATCCGGTTCAGATTACTAAAGCTGGGGTAGTGATCAATCACCACTGTCAACTTCCCAATCGTATCAGACAACTTAAACGTACTAATAATAATTCCGCCTCACTTGAATTCAAGCGCGCAACACTCAACTCCCGGTGCTGGCACGTCTCAATCGCCAAAAAATCTCACAATTCAAATGATAACAACTTCTGAATCATCCGCGCATGAGAATAGTGCCCATCATAATACTTCCCGTGCAAATCAACCATTAAATTCTTCAAATTAATGAATCTATATAGATCGGAAAGTCAATCTTATTCTCATCCATAGACCGACCCAGTAATTGTCTAAACTCATGATATATATCATAAAGTGCTTAGTGAGTCTTAGGAAACTGTGCACGAAAATATTCTTGCATACCCGCTGATTGTTCCATCATAATTCGATATCCTTTATGCGATGATTCGATGCCAAGATCAGGTTTCGACCCACTTATGAAAGCAATATCTTCCTTTATAATACGAGCAGTACTGTCTAGATGTTCAGGTAAGGTAGACATTGTTACCAGCCATCCCGTTCCAGCAATAAGCCAATAAATTAAAAGCGGCGAAGATTAATTGCCTTTTAAAAACGTCTCATAGAATCCCTATCAAACTTATCGCTAGAAAAACGCTTTCTAATCGAAATCCACCTAAATTATACTGTAATATAAAGTAACTTATGAAAGTTTTAGCCAATAGTATTGTAAAGTTTATGTAAATTTTAAGGGTTAATTAAGAAAAAAGAGAAAAATGTAGTATCATAATTTAAGTGAATAATAAGGATACATTCGGCGCATAGAATAAATTATTTCATTACTATATATAATTAAATATATATATTAATCGTTTTCAATGAGATATAAACGATTTTCCCCCTTTAAATACTATAGATTTATGCGTATAATTAAGGTAAAATTAAACAATCTATAAAAAAATATTATCAAAACTAGAAAAAATTAAATATTAACTTAATATCGAAGTGTTGATAATCTAATCAAGAGGAGCAAAAAGGATGAAATTTACCCGGAATGTTTTACTTATATTACTAATGGTTACCTCAACATTAAGTCCCAACCCGTTTGTATCCGCTCAGGAAGAGTCATCAGAATCTTCTGAGCATTTTTCGATGTTATTTATGGGAGTAGACACTGGAGACTTAGGAAGAGTGGATCAAGGTCGTTCAGATACAATGATGGTTATGGATATTAATAAGGAAGAAGAAACTGGAATTCTTGCAAGTATTCCACGAGATGCCTATGTTGAGATTGAAGGATATGGATTGGATAAAATAAATCATGCATACGCCTTTGGTGGAGCAGAATTAAGCTTAAGCACAGTAAACAACTTCTTAGACACAAACATTGAAAACTATGTCGTAGTTAACATGGCAGGACTGAAGGAAATTGTAGATGCAGTTGGAACAATTGAAGTGACACCACCGACATCCTTCTCGATAGGAGGCTATGATTTCGTAGCTGGAGTCACAACCAAATTAGATAGCGATATGGCATTAGCGTATGCACGTGAGCGTTATACATCAGGCGGTGATTACGCAAGACAAGAACGCCAACGTGAAATCGTACAAGCAGTGATGCAAAAAGCAACGGAACTGGAATCAATACCAAACTATATTAAGATGTTCTCTGCTTTATCAGATAATATTGAAACAAACTTAAGCTTGCCACAATTGTTCGATTTATACAAAACTTACAATTCAAATATCGAAATTGAAACTTATCAATTAACGGGAACAGGTGAGATGATCGATGGTATTTACTATGACATCATTGATGAAAACTCATTGGCGGCTTTAAAAGAACAACTACATTAATAAAAGATAATAAATGAATTAAAATAGTAAAGTTGGTGACCGATTGGAAAAACAAAATTCAACCACTGTATTTGTTAAGTGGATTGAGAAAATGAACAACATTCAAAAAACAATAGTCTGGTTACTCGCAGATTTCATTTGTCTTTGTATTGGATCAGCGAGCGCCTATATCTTTTACTGGAATATGATTAGCCCAAGATTAAAAGGGTACTTTCTTTTCACAATTGTAGCTTTTGTTATCTATATAATTGTCAGTCGTGTGTTTAAATTAAATATGCGGATTAATCGCTATAGTGGCGTACGAGATTTATTCTCTCTATTCATGGCATTCGTACTGAGTGGATCTTTAAGTGGTTTAATCACCATCTTTTTCGACTTTATGATTGCTTTACGCTTCATGGTACTTTCTGGGATTGTAGCTGGAATTATCGGAATTGGTTTACGTGTACTTTGGCAGAATATCTACCTATTGAAAGATCGAAGTCGGCGTACCCAAGCGGAAGATATTAAGCAAATTATTGTGATTGGCGCAGGTGACGGTGGGTCACTCTTCGTAGAGAATCACATACGGAATCCACAAGATACAAAAGTAGTGGCGATTCTAGATGAAGACCCCAAAAAACAAGGTAAAAGTATCTCGGGTATAAAAGTTGCGGGTGATCTATCACAATTAGAAGCTATTGAGAAAGACTACGACATCGATCGAGCAATTATTGCCATACCAAGTTTAACGCCCGAAGATTATGAACGAATCATTACTGAACTCAACAAATATGATATTAAACCCTATAAGATGCCTAAAGTTGAAGATGTCATTACGGGAGTTTATCAAATGAATCATGGTCCTAAAAAAGTAGATATTGGTGATCTCTTAGGAAGAAAAGAAATCCAATTGGATGAAAGTCATTTAAGAAAAGAAATTGAAGGCAAGACCATTGCGATTACCGGAGCTGGTGGATCCATTGGTTCAGAAATCACGCGACAAATCAGTCGCTTTAATCCAAAGCGTGTCCTACTCATTGGACATGGCGAGAACTCAATCTACTTAATCTATCAAGAACTACAACAACTCGATACGATGACCGAATTCGTTCCTGTGATTGCGGATGTGCAAGATTATGAGCGAATCTATGAATTATTCAAAGAAGAAGAAGTGGATATTGTCTATCATGCAGCAGCGCATAAACATGTACCGCTCATGGAATGGAACCCAGAAGAAGCTTTAAAGAATAATATTCTAGGGTCTTACAATGTAGCTAGAGCCGTCGACCAAGCTAAAGTTGGTAAGATGGTGATGATTTCAACGGACAAAGCCGTCCGCCCACCGAATGTGATGGGAGCATCAAAACGTGTCGCCGAACTCATCGTCACAGGAATGAACAAACAAAGTGACTCGATCTTTTGTGCGGTTCGCTTTGGTAACGTGCTAGGGAGTCGAGGAAGTGTCATCCCACTCTTTGAGAAGCAAATTGCGGCCGGCGGCCCTGTTACTGTGACAGACTTTAGAATGACCCGTTACTTTATGACGATACCAGAAGCAAGTCGTCTGGTTGTATTCGCTGGAGCGCATGCCGAAGGTGGAGAAGTATTCATCTTGAATATGGGAGAGCCAGTCAAGATAGTAGACTTAGCGCGCAAGTTAATTCTACTTAGCGGGCATACGGAATCAGAGATTCCAATTGTGGAAGCCGGGATAAGACCGGGTGAGAAATTATATGAAGAGTTATTAACATCCGGGGAATTAGTAGATGAACAAATTGATGAAAATATCTTCATTGGTAAAGTCGTTGATAGACCGATTGAAGAATCAATTGAATTCATTGAAGAATTAAAACAAATGGATAAGAAATTAATCAAACAGCACATCATTGATTTTGCCAATGAGAGTGCCTTATAAGATGGAGGAAGTAATGGAACAAGAAATGAGTTTATTGGATTTATGGAAATTACTCCGTAAATATTATGCACGAATTATTGGAATGACAGTGGTAGGAGCTGTCTTAGCTGTTGTTTTTATGATGTTGTTTGTTGATCGTCAATATGTATCAGAGGCACAGTTATTAGTAAATCAAAGTAGTGACCAAGACACAGCCATTCAATATACTGAGATTCAGACAAATGTAAACTTAGTGAATACATATAAGGATATTATTAGTGGCAATGCGGTATTAGAAGGTGTTAATGAGAATCTAGGAAATGTTTTTACGATTGATGAGCTTAGAAATGCAATAACTGTTGAACAGTCACCCAATTCCCAAGCGTTTTATATTAGTGCGATTATGGATTCTCCAACGGATGCACAAAATGTAGTAATTAATGTAATTACTGAATTTGAGAATACGTTACGTGAATTTTATGGAGAAGAAGTTTCAAGTATTAATTTAGTATCAGCGGCAACTTATAACCCTAATCAAGTATCTCCAAGTTTAATTATTTATGCCTTAATTGGTGGTATATTAGGCTTCATAATTATGGCAGGGATTGCCTTGGCTAAAGAATTAATGGATACGCGAGTGAAGTCAGTTGATGACCTTACTAATATGGGGATGATTCGCTTAGGAGAGATCAATGAATTGACCAATGCACAAGTCAAGAAAAACCGTTATAGAATTGAATCAGATAATACACCGTTAAGAAGGAGAGTATAGAGATGTTTGGATTTGGAAACAAGCAAAAAAAAGCTGAAAAAGAACAGCGTTTAGGTGCACCTTTAATTACGTATTATGAACCGAAGTCAATCATTTCGGAACAATACCGTACCTTACGTACAAACCTTGAATTTGCGCAAGTCGGTAATCAAGTCAAGTCGATTGCGATTACATCAAGTATGCCGATGGAAGGTAAATCAACGACCACAGCTAACTTAGCTTATACCATGGCACAAACAGGTCGTAACGTATTGATCGTAGATAGCGATCTACGTAAGCCTACAGTTCACCGGTCGTTTAAATTGAATAATGAACAAGGTGTAACGACGCTACTAGCGAATCCAGAATTAAAGTTTAATCAAGTGGTTCAAAAGTCTAAGGAATTAGGACTATATTTTTTACCTTCAGGGCCTATGCCACCCAATCCTGCTGAATTGATTGGGTCACCTCAAATGGCAAGATTAATGCAAGAATTGTCTGATAACTTTGATATGGTTATCTATGATACACCGCCTGTTAATTCAGTCACTGATGCTCAAATTATTTCGAGTAGAGTCGATGGTGTGATCTTAGTCGCTCGCCAAAACTTCGCACGTAAAGAATTAGTTAGAGAAGCCAAGCAAGCCTTAGAAAATGTTAAAGCAAATATATTAGGCTTTGTTATTAATAATGTGCCCTTTGAAGAAGGCAAAGGGTATGGATACTACGCCTATGGTTTAGAGGATGATGACGCATGATCATCGACTTACATTCTCATCTCATACCTGGTGTAGATGATGGGGCTCAAACCATCGAACAATCGATTGAATTAGCCAAGCAAGCTGTGGATGAAGGGGTGGAACATATGGTTCTAACCCCTCATCATCGTAACGGTAAGTATATTAATTACAAGAGCGATGTACTCGAAGCAGCGAATACTCTACAAGAAGTATACAAGCAAGCTAACGTGAATCTGAAAGTCTATGCATCCCAGGAAATTCGTTTAACCGACAAATTCCTGGATGATTTGTATAATGGGGAATTATTATCCTTAGATGCTGCTGGAAAGTATTATCTGATTGAGTTTCCTTCTGATAGAGTACCTTCCAATGCAAAGCAAGTTATACAAGAATTAATTGATGATGGTACTACACCCGTGATTGCGCATCCAGAAAGGAATCATGAGTTATCAAGTAATCTACATCTTCTGTATGAACTAGTCCAGATGGGATGTTTATCGCAAATTACAACATCCAGTTACTCAGGCTATTATGGTGAGACACTGGTTGTGAACAGTCAACAAATGATTCAACATAATCTAGCTCACATATTAGCTTCAGATGTTCATCATATGAAGCACCGACCAATGAATGTAGAGTCTGCATTTGCGCGGTTGGAAAAAGAATATGGGCTGGAAACTGTCCAATACTATAAAGACAATGCACGAAACATCTTTAATGGGGATCGAGTGAATATAAAGAAACCAATTCAACCAAAGAGACCTCGTAAGAAGTGGTTTGGATTATTCTAGAATAAGGAGTAAACGATGTATACTATCATAAAGAGAATTATTGATTTTATCTTATCATTAATAGCAATTATCATACTAAGTCCACTATTCTTAATATTAGCAATATGGATCAAAATCGATTCCTCTGGCCCCGTATTCTTTAAGCAAAAACGTATTGGGAAAAATCGTACATTCTTTCAAATTTATAAGTTTAGAACGATGCGTTCAGATACACCTAAAGATACACCAACTCATATGCTGAATGACCCAGCATCGTTTATCACTAGGTCGGGACATTTTTTGCGTAAAACAAGTCTCGATGAATTACCTCAACTAATTAATATTCTAAAAGGTGAGATGGCTATTATCGGGCCAAGACCGGCTCTATGGAATCAAGATGACTTAGCAGATGAACGAGATAAGTATGGAGCTAATAAAGTGTTTCCAGGACTTTCAGGCTGGGCGCAGATTAATGGGCGTGATGAACTACCTATTCCCATCAAAGCTAAGTTGGATGGAGACTATGTACAAAATATTAGTTTTTGGTTTGATGTGAAGTGCATCTTTGGGACCATCACTAGTGTACTACGAAGTGATGGTGTCGTTGAAGGTGGAACGGGTGTCATTGAAAAAGCAAAAAAGGACTTGAAAAAGAGAGAGCGAGAAGGAAAAAGTGATAACAGATTATAGTGTGTTAATGTCGTTATACGTTAAAGAAAAGCCTGAATATTTAATAGAGAGCCTCGAGAGTATGTTGCAACAGACTATACTACCTAAACAGATTGTTATAGTTTTAGATGGTGAAATAACATCCGAGTTGCAAGTGGTCATTAATAAATATAAATTATCTAATCCTAATTTATTTTCAATTGTACCATTAGAACAAAATATTGGGTTAGGCTTAGCCTTAAATAAAGGGCTAGAATATTGTGAGTTTGAATTAATTGCAAGAATGGATACTGACGATATATCTTATCCTGAAAGATGTGAACTACAATTAGCCGAATTTAACAACCATCCAGAACTAGATATTGTCGGCACTTTAACGAGTGAATTCTTTGAATCACCTGATAAAATTCAATCAATTAGAATAGTGCCAGAAAATCATGAAGAAATATTAAAATTTTCTAGACGTAGAAGTCCTTTCAATCATCCAACTGTTATGTACCGAAAATCATCAATACAAGCAGTAGGTGGATATAGAGATATATTGAGAAAAGAGGATCTTGATCTGTTTGCAAGAATGCTAGAAAATGGATGTAAAACAAAAAACATTCAAAAAGAATTATTATATTTTAGGTCAAACAAAGATAATTATAAAAGGCGGAAGTCGTGGACAAATAATTCAAACTACATAAAAGTAATTTACAAATTTTGGCGTAGAGGTTATTCTTCATTATGGGATTTACTGTATGTAACGTTTGCTCAGATTGGTATGTATATAGCGCCAACATGGTTGCTTAAATACATATCGGATTCTATTTTGAGAAAAAAACATAATATTACAGGAGTAGAAAAAAATGATTAGTATTGTAATACCAACACATAAGAGAGTAAATCTTTTGAAAAAAACTATTAATAGTGCGTTAGATCAAACTTATAAAAATACGGAAATCATAGTTGTATCAGATGGATATGACAAAGAAACAGATTTGTATATGAAAACAATTGAAAATAATCAAATAAAATATTATGTATATGAAACAAACAGAGGTGCCAACTATGCAAGGAATTATGGCGTAAAACATTCTGAAGGTGAATATATAGCTTTTTTAGATGATGATGACCAATGGGCGAAAGATAAATTAGAAAGACAGAACACAGAACTAAGCAAGGATAACGATTATGGGTTAGTTTATACTGGAAATAAACAACTTTATATTGATACGAATGATTCATTTATTTACGAACCTACAATAAGTGGTGATTTATCAAGGGAAATATTTTCGAAAAACCATATAGGTAGTACATCAAGTGTATTGATAAAAAAAGAAATATTTGATGAGGTAAACGGTTTTGATGAAAAATTAGGTGCACTTCAGGACTATGATTTGTGGATTAGGGTCTGTCAAATTGCTAAAATAGGAGTTATATCTGCACCATTATTAATTTACACTAATGATAGAAATCGAGAACAAATCTCTAATCAGATTAATAAATACGAAGATGCTGCTATACAAATAAAAGAAAAGTATAAAGATTTTTTTTCTAATAATAAAGATCTAGAAAAAGGATTCAGTTTATTTTTGTCTAAAGTAATTATAAAAAAGTATTTAAGAAATAATAATAAGAAGAAGGCTAGAGAAATAAGCTTAAGAATATTTTGGGAAACAAAAAGATTGTCAATACTTCCATATTATTTTTCTGCCTTTTTTTCATATGATATGTTGTTGAAATTCAAGGCTATGTTTTAAGAGATATATTGGAGGATATATGAAATATGTATTGCATTATGTAGAAAAAATGGATAGAGGTGGAATGGAATCTTATATTATGAATGTTTATCGTAATATAGATAGGTTGAAATATCAATTTCACTTTATAGTTCATACGAATAAAAAGTCTGATTTTGATGAAGAAATATTATCGTTAGGGGGAAAAATATTAAGGGTTCCAACAACTTTAAGGAGTAATCCAATTAAATATATTCGATTTTGGAAGAGGTTTTGGGTTAAAAATCAAAAAAAATATGATGTATTCCATTTTCATACAAATAGTCTAGCTAATATTTATGCTATAAAAGCTGCTCAAAAAATAGGCTATAATAAAATAATTATACATTCCCATAGTACGGGTGCAAATAAAGGAAAAATTCAAAAAATACATGATTTAATTCATTTATCGAATCAGAAATATGTGTTACGAAACAAATTTAAATTAGTAGCTGTTTCCGAAAATGCATCAGATTGGCTTTTTGGAAAAGAAGCTATTATTGCAGGTAAGGTGATGATAGTTTCCGTAGGAATTGATTACTCGTTATTTTACTTTAATAGTCAAGTACGGGAAAAAATTCGAAAGCAATATGACTTAGATAAGAGTATAGTAATCGGTCATGTTGGTAATTTCTTTTCAGTTAAGAATCATGAATTTATTATAGAAACTTTTTATGAGTTGGCGAAATTTAATGATAATATATCTTTATTATTAATTGGTGATGGAGATACAATACAAGAAAGTAAAGAATTAGTAAATAAATTGAAGTTAAAGGATAACGTCACATTTACAGGTAATATTGAAAACGTTTCTGATTTTTATAATGCAATGGATATATTTATTTTTCCATCAAAGTATGAAGGATTAGGCATGTCTATGGTTGAAGCTCAAATAAATGGATTACCAGTTTTTTACTCAGACACAGTACCTTTTGAAAGTGTAATTTCAAATAATACACTTTGTTTGAACTTAAATTCTGGCTCAAATAATTGGGCTAAAGAAATTCAGAAGTATTTTACTAAAGAAAGAAGCCGTGAAATAGAGGTAAATAATAAATTTAATATTGCAAACAGTTCAGAGAAATTAACTTTGATTTATGAGGAGGTTTCTGATGGGAAAAATAAATAAAATAATACTTTTTTTGTATACTTTTTTTGTGATATATTTACCAGATTTCTCAGTATATTTTCCATTTTTACCTAATACATCAATATTAGTTTTCTTTCTTGCTACACTTAATATAGTGTTGTTAAATAAACATATTTTATGGGTGATTAAAAAAAATGAAATTTACGCAATATTTATAGTGCTATTTATTTTAATAATCCAGTTAACCATAACTAACTTAGGCGATTTTGATTTGGGGAATCTTTGGCCATTGGGATTATTTATTGTGCAAATAATTAACTATCTATCACTTGTGATTTGGTTCTACAAATTATATCATCCAGAAAATGTTTATAGTTTATTAAAATATTTAGTATTCATTGGAATGATACAATTTTTTATTATATTGTTTATGCAATTACAGCCTGATTTAAAGAACATAGCTGTTACATTATACGGAGGAAAAGAAGGGGTTCCAGAACGTTTAAGATATCTTCTTTCTTATAGAATTTATGGGATAGGTTCATCGTATACTTTTATGTTGCCATTAATACAAACATTTTTTTCAGTTATAGCTTTATATCTTTACTCAGAAGGAAAGGGCTTTTTTTATTTTATAACGTCTGTATTATTAATTTATAGTTCTATTGTGAATGGTAGAACAGGAATGTATATTTATATAATAATTATGATTATATATTTTTTAAAACAATCATTACAAAAATTCAATTTTAAAATACTTATATTTTCTTTTGGAACATTAATAATATTTGTAATTTCAGTTTTGTTTATACTTAATTTTTATCCGGATAGATTTGCTTGGATAACAGAAGGTATAGAAGAAATAATATTATTATTTTTTGCGGGAGAAACATCTCAAAATACAAATGTTGGAAGATTAATAGGAGAGCATTTAGTATTCCCAAAAGGATTCGATATAATATTTGGATTAGGGAAAAATATATTCAGTGGAATTACCTATCGTAATAATTATATTCATTCCGATATTGGTTATATAAATGATTTGTTTAGAGGTGGTATGATTTATATTTTTTTATTGTACCCAACCATTTTATCATTTTTTAATAAATATTGTACAAAACCTTTTCTAAAAATAAGTTTAGTTTTATTTTTTGTGATAGCTAATTACAAAGGTGAAATTACGGGCGGTACGCCTATAATACTACTTATACTACTTATACCAATGCTTATATCCTATAATGATATGTATATAAGCCACAATAAATAATAGGAGACAAAAAAATGGGAAAAAAACTAGTATCAATTATTATGTCTGTTTATAATACGGAACCTAAAATTCTAGATCAGGCAATTAAGAGTATCCTAAATCAAACCTATAAAAACTTTGAATTTATAATTATTGATGATAATTCCGATGAAAATATTAAAGGTCAAATAGAATCATATCAGGATGCTAGAATTTTATTCATACAAAATAAAGAAAATCTGGGTTTAACGAAAAATTTAAATAAGGCTATAGAATTATCTAATGGTTGTTATATTGCAAGAATGGATGCTGATGATATATCACATGAAAAAAGAATTGAAAAACAAGTTACTTTTTTAAATAATAATTCGAAAGTAGGTATTGTGGGTACTAATGCTAAGTCAATAGGTATCAGTCAAAAGAAAATAAAAATGTATTCCGAACACCAAGATATAAAAGCTCAATTACTCATAAACAGTCCGATGATACATCCTAGTATAATGATAAGAAAATCATTATTAAATGAAAATATGTATAATGAAAGTTATAGAGTAGCTCAGGATTATGAATTATGGTCAAGATTAATTTGGAAAACCGAATTTTCAAATATTCAAGAAGAACTATTGTTTTATAGATTGCATGAAAAGCAAGTATCAAACAAAAGAACTAAAGATCATAATTATCTGATACAAGATATCAGAAAAAAAATGTGGAGTAAAATCTCTCAAAATATAACATCCGATGAACTGAAGTTAATAAAAAAGAGTAGTTCTGCTGCTGCATTAAGCGAGAAGGAATTAGAAACTTTAAATTTGTTTAGTAATGTTATGATAGAAAAAAATTTAATTTCATTGAATTATGCCAATGAATCTCTAATTAAAATCTTATCTAAGAATTTGGATAGAGCTATTTATATTAGTACAAAAACAAAAGGAGGCTTTCCTAAAAGGAAATTAAAAATAAAACCAAAGCACTATGTGAATCGTTTTACAATACAAAAGTTTTTTGGCTTTTTAATTCGATAAGTAAAGGGAGAGAATATGAATAATATAAAGTTGTTAAAAATTAACACTTCAGTATCATTGATAAATCAAGTCATAGTGATATTAAGTGGATTAATTTTACCAAGATTTATTTTAATTTATTACGGTTCTGAGATTAACGGACTAGTTTCTTCAATTACACAATTTTTAAGTATAATAACATTTTTAGAATTGGGTGTAGGGGGAGTAGTTCAAGCTACACTTTATAAACCAATTGCTGAAAATAACTATTTATTTCTTAGCAAAGTGTTATCCTCGGCAAAAAAATATTTCCGTATATTATCATATATTTTAGTGATTTATATTATAGTATTAATTATTGTATTCCCTATTATAGTAGATTCTCCTTTAGATTTTATAAGTAATTCTATATTAATAGTTGCGATGTCTATAAGTCTTTTTTGTCAATATTATTTCGGTTTAATAAATCAGTTATTATTGAATGCGGATCAAAAAACATATGTACATACTATTCTACAAATTATTACAATAATATTATATACGTTCATTAGTGTAGTGTTGATTGTAAATAACTTTTCCATAGTCTTGGTCAGAGCGATGGCTAGTTTGATGTTTTTAATTAAACCAATTGTTATGAGTATTTATGTGAAAAAAAAATATATGATTGAGACGATTGCCCACACTGAGGATGTTCTTCCACAGAAGTGGAATGGTGTTGCGCAACATATTGCCTATACAATTACAAATAGTACAGATATAGTTGTTCTGACAGTTTTCTCAACCTTAGAAACTGTTTCAATATATTCAGTTTATAATTTGGTAATTAACGGCTTAAAGCTATTAATAAGCTCTTTAACTAGTAGTATCCAATCTTTCTTTGGAAATTTATTAGCAAAAGAAGAATATAATACTTTAGGTAAATTTTTTTCAAAAATAGAATGGATAATTCATACACTAGTTACTAACATTTTTAGTATTACTTCTGTTTTAATTACCCCGTTCATATTAATATATACTGCTGGTGTCCAAGATGTTTCTTATAATGTTCCAGTATTCGGATTTTTAATTACCATGACACAAATGTTATATTGCTTGCGATTACCATATTATTTACTTGTCAATGCAGCAGGTCAGTTTAAAGAAACACAAAATGGAGCAATAGTAGAAGCTATTATTAATGTGGTTATTTCAGTTTTAATTGTTAATAAATACGGTTTAATTGGCGTTGCAATTGGGACGATAATTGCTTTAGGTTTTAGAACAATATATTTAGTAATTTATCTTTCAAACAATATTTTAAAAAGACCAGCTACTTTATTTCTAAAACAAATTATTGTTGATTTAGTAACCATGTGTTTGATTCATCTTGCTAGTTTGTTTGTGACTGTTAAATCCTATGATTTCTTTAGTTGGGTATATTTAGCTATTATCATCAGTTGTATCAGTTTGATTATTTCTTTTATAATCAACTATTTATTTTATAATGATAGAGTGTTAGAAATAATAAAAAAAATTAGAAAGTAAGAGAGAAATGTTAAGAAAAATATTTAGAGTAATATTTTATTCGAATATAAATTCCGTGGTGCTTATTAATATATTGTTAAAGCTTAGAGAAAATAATAATAAAATACTTTCGATTTTATTATGGAATAAACTGATAGTTAAGTATGGAATTCATATTGGCAATAGAGTTAAAATTGGGAAAAATTTAATTTTACCCCATCCACTTTCCATTGTGATAGGAAATGCTGTAAAAATTGGAGATAATTGTACGCTTTACCATAATGTAACATTAGGAACAAAACATTCGTTGGAAAATGAGAGTATTGGTTATCCTGAGTTAAAAAATAATGTAATTATATATACTAATACAGTTATTATTGGTGATATTGTGATTGGCGAGAATACGATAGTTGGTTCAAATTCATTAGTTACTACTGATTTAGAAGCTAATTCTGTTTATGCAGGGAATCCACTGAAAAAAATACGATAAATAGAGAATATTTATCTTTCTGGAGGTATATATGGAAAAAATATTAATTACCGGAGCCGCAGGCTTCATTGGTTCTTTTTTAAGTAAACGATTATTAGAAGGTCAGTACTCAGTGGTTGGATTGGATAATCTAAACGATTATTACGATCCAAGTTTAAAGGATAAAAGATTAAAAGAGTTACTATCTCAAGATAAGTTTAAATTTATCAAGGGGGATATATCTGATAAAGATTTTGTTATGAGCTTATTCGAAGAAGATCAATTTGATATTGTCATTAACTTAGCTGCACAAGCTGGAGTTCGATATTCAATTGAGAATCCTGATGTTTACATTCAAAGTAATATCATTGGTTTCTACAATATCCTAGAGGCTTGTAGACATTATCCAGTGGAGCACTTGTTATATGCATCATCAAGTTCTGTCTATGGATCAAATAAGAAAGTACCATTTGAAGAGACCGATTTTGTTGATAACCCTGTATCATTATATGCTTCAACGAAAAAGTCCAATGAATTAATGGCACATACATATAGTCACCTATACAATATACCTGTGAGTGGCTTACGTTTCTTCACGGTTTATGGACCTATGGGTAGACCTGATATGGCTTACTTTGGCTTTACTGATAAGTTCTTTAAAAATGAGCCAATTCACATCTTTAATAATAGAGACTTTGAAAACGATCTATACCGTGACTTTACTTATATTGATGATATTGTTAGTGGTATTGAGAAGTTAATGAGTCGCCCGCCTGTTAAAAATGAAGAGGGACCAGCACATACTGTCTATAATATCGGGAATAATAATCCAGAAAAATTAATGGTATTTATTACAAGTCTTGAAAAAGCATTGAGTAATTCATTAGGTAGAGAAGTAGAGTTCGAGAAAATATATGAACCAATCAAACCAGGAGATGTTCCTGCAACTTATGCATCTACTGATAAATTACAAGATGCAATTGGCTTTAAACCAGAAACAGGCATTCAAGAGGGCTTACAAAAGTTTACTGATTGGTATGTAACTTATTACAATAAAAAATAATATTTTATAATAACCTGTTTAGTTTATCGAGATTAAAAGTTTGTAGAATCAATATAAATAATAAAAGAAAAAAATTATAGATAAATCTGCAAATTCTAAATAATTAAAAGCTGTCGGTTTCCTATACTGAATTGTCCAATTTGTATGTGTATACTGAATGCCAAAATGATAACATTATGGCATTCAATAATAAGTGGTACTTTCATTTTTCATTTAACTTAGCTTAAATTCTAGTTTTTCTGGGACTATAGCCGTTCAATAGCTAATTTCTTATAAGAAATTATCAATAAGTAGTTTAAGTTTTTCAGTTGATATAAAAATTTCTTTCTTAATGGATTTATGAGATATTATTGACATTAGGTTAATTAAGTATATCCTTAGCGTTCAGATTAAGTGAGTCTATGTAATATAAGTGCGAGTCAATTGTATTATATATTTTTATAAGAAGAATGGTATAAATTCCACTTAAATTAGGACAATTATAGAGAGTGTCGATTATTGTATGTTTTATTTATATATAGAATATAGTAATTATTTTTCGTTTGGAGGAGCAAATAATGAATATAACAGTCGTAGGATTAGGTTACGTAGGACTTTCTAACGCCGTCTTACTAGCCCAACATAACAATGTTAGAGCGTTGGAGATTGTCCAAGCCAAGGTTGATTTGATTAATCAAGGACAGTCACCAATTAAGGATCAAGAGATTGAAGGCTTTCTAGCGAATGGAAAGCTTCAACTGGAAGCAACGATTGATAAGGATTATGCTTATGGGCATCAGCCGGAATTTGTTGTTATTGCTGCACCAACAGATTATGATGATGAGAGTGATCGGTTTAATACAGAGGCATTGGAAAGTGCGTTAGAGGATGCATTATCTTATGCGCCTGAAGCAACCATTATTATTAAGTCAACGATTCCTGTAGGCTATACTAAACGTATTAACGAGAAGTATCAGACTGACCGTATTATATTCTCACCTGAATTCTTGCGTGAAGGTAAGGCATTATATGATAATTTACATCCTTCACGTATTATTGTCGGCGAGGTATCCGAGCGTGCTCAGAAGTTTGCTGAATTGATGAAGGAAGGGGCTGTTGATCCTTCAGTGGATATATTATTAATGCCTTCAACCGAAGCAGAAGCGGTTAAGTTATTCTCTAATACTTACTTAGCTTTACGTGTGTCTTACTTTAATGAATTAGATACATATGCTGAGACTAAGGGGTTAGATACTAAATCAATTATTGACGGCGTTAGTCTAGATCCCCGTATCGGAGACTATTATAACAACCCTTCTTTTGGTTACGGTGGATATTGTTTACCAAAAGATACTAAACAGATGCTTACGAACTATAAGGATGTGCCAAACAATTTAATTCGTGCGATTGTGGAGTCTAACGTAACACGCAAAGAATTTATTTCCAGTCAAATATTGAAACACGAGCCAAAAGTTATCGGTATTCATCGTTTAACAATGAAGACCGACTCAGACAATTTTCGACAAGCAGCGATTTTTGACATTATGAAGCAGATTCGTGCTGAAGGTGTTGAAGTGGTTATTTACGAGCCAACGATTAAAGAAGAGAACTTTGAAGGGTATCGAGTTGTTAATGACTTAGCGACATTCAAGTCAATGACGAGCAGTATTTTAGCGAATCGAATATCCGAAGATATTCAAGATGTGAGCCATAAGGTTTACACACGTGATGTATATAATAATAATTAGTTTTATTTGTAATATTAATTTATGGGGCTTCTTCTTTGTGAAGTTCCTTTATTTTATAGTTATTAAGAAGGAGAATGGTTATGTCAAAAGTACGTAAGGCAGTGATTCCAGCTGCTGGATTGGGAACACGTTTTTTACCCGCTACAAAGGCGATTGCGAAGGAGATGCTTCCAATCGTCGATAAACCAACGATTCAGTTTATCGTTGAGGAGGCGATTGCTTCAGGGATTGAAGATATTATTGTAATTACTGGTAAAGGCAAACGTCCAATTGAAGATCATTTTGATGCGAATTTTGAATTAGAGTATAATTTGCAAGAAACGGGTAAGGATGAATTACTTGCCTTAGTGGAAGAAACCACGGAAATTCGACTGCATTTTATACGTCAGAAACGTCCTAAAGGCTTAGGGGATGCAGTCTATCAAGCACGCTCATTCGTTGGTAATGAGCCATTTGTGGTCATGTTAGGGGATGATATCATGGTCGATGATGTCCCTTTGACCAAGCAATTGATTGATAATTATGACAAGATGAAAGCATCCACGTTAGCGGTTATACCAATACCCCATGAAGAGACGTCTAAGTACGGTGTGATTGATCCGACATCTGAAGTAGAAGAGGGAATCTATGCAGTTAACAGCTTTGTTGAAAAGCCTGAGCCTGAAGATGCACCAAGTAACCTAGCCATCATTGGTCGTTACTTATTGAAGCCAGAGATATTTAATATTCTTGAAACGCAAGCACCAGGGCGAGGTGGTGAAGTACAATTGACAGATGCAATTGATACTTTAAATCAGACGCAACGTGTCTTTGCCTTAGAGTTCAAAGGGAAACGTTATGATGTAGGAAATAAATTAGGCATGTTAGAGGCTAATATCGAGTATGGGTTACAACATCCGGAACTGAAGGATGGCTTGAAGGATTATTTGATGAGTGTTGTGGAACGCTTTTAGTTAAAGTAGAATTTTTGTTAGTGTTGGTGAGAGAGATCCTTTCATTAATACTTTTTTATTATTTCTATGTAAGAAACATATAATACATGTAAGTCATTTATATTGTGTATATCGTTCATAGGGCAGAGTTATTTTGTTATAATGGGGTAAGTCTTAGTTAGTAAATAAATTGGGTTAGGTGAATTGATAATGAAGAAAGTTCTAATTACAGGAAGAAATAGTTATATAGGCAATAGGCTTGCAGCATGGTTAGCTCTCTGGCCAGAAGAGTATCAAGTCGATAAGGTATCCTTACAAACTGATAAGTGGCAAGATATCGACTGGAGTGGTTATGATTCAATCATTCATGTGGCGGGAATAGCACATAATTAATCAAATAAGTCATTAGAAAACTTGTATTATTCTGTCAATCGTGATCTAACTGTGCAAGTGGCCAGCAAGGCTAAAAAAGAAGGTGTAAGGCATTTTATTTATATGAGTAGTATGATTGTTTTTGGGACTGACCAAGCTGCTATTAGACAAGATACAGTGCCTCAGCCAGATAATTTCTATGGGGATAGTAAGTTGCAAGCTGAACGCGAGTTAGAGCGATTAGAATCCGAAGATTTTCGAGTGGCTTATGTTCGTCCGCCAATGATTTATGGTCATGAATCAAAAGGGAATTATCCACGACTTTCTAAGTTAGCTAAGGTTACACCACTTTTCCCTGATTATGATAATAGACGTAGTATGTTACATGTAGATAACTTATCAGAGTTTCTAAGGTTAGTTATTGATAACCAGGACCGAGGTTATTACCATCCACAAAATACAGAATATATCAGAACAACGGATCTTGTTAAAGAAATTGCGAAGATATCCAATCATCGTATAGGTGTGACCAAGCTGTTTAATCCGTTGATTAAAAGTATGATGGGCATCAACGTCGTTAATAAAGTTTTTGGCGACTTGTATTACGAACAAGCTATGAGTGAGTATCATACAAATTATAATGTCAGAGATTTTAATGAGTCGGTGCGAGAGACGGAGTTGGGTTAGTAGAGTATTTTTTGGGGGAGAGTGGTATTATAAACATCCTTTTTATGTATTCATGATTATTGCATTTAATTTGTACCAACCTTGCGGTTCTTTTTACCAGTGATTGCGGACAGTTTTACCACTCTTTGCGGAAGAATTTACCAAAACTTATATATCCTCCTGTATACTTATTGAGCACGTTTACATCTTTTAGAAAGGTGAGCGTGACA
>NZ_VBSP01000026.1 GCF_005864045.1 Ruoffia tabacinasalis
CGTAGGCATGCACATTAATTATACAGAAGTTAATAAGTGGTAAACAGGTTGGCAATGACTGGTACATTTCATGGCAAAGGGTGGTACAAAACTTGGCAACGCTGGTACATTTCGCTGGCGGTAGTCAAAAATATAGGCGTATGCGTGAAATTTTAGTACAAATCATTACCAAAACCATTACTATCTAACTATAAACGTTGCTGTGAAGGGGAATGGACGAGCCCCCTCATCTCCACATTAACTTTCCCGATAATACTGAAAACATATATTTTTAATACAATAGTTTAGAAAGAGTAAAACACTTCAGATTCTTGTGTTTTTTATACCCAACGAAAAAAAGAGATGCAAACATTGCATCTCTTTTAGTCATATAATTAATTAAACACTCCGAAGATATCTCGCATGAAGTTAGTAATCGCGTTGTCACGGTTGTTTTCAATTGGGGTACTATTTTCTGTCGCTGGATCTTCTTGGGCTGCTTCTTCCACTAATTCCTCAGCAGGCTCTTGTGCTTTGAGGTTAGTAGGTAGGTCAAGGTCGATCACCTCTGGATGATCTAATAAGCCGTCTAACAGGATTTCGATCTCCCAGTATGAGCTCATACCTTCACCGAAAGTTCCCATCGCTACCGCAATAAAGTCACGGTCTGCTTGATTACCTGTTGCCACAAAGTTCAATCCAGCAGCATCAGTGAAACCAGACTTCAAGCCAGTAATACCAGAACGACCATAACTTCCACCTTCAAGTAATTGGTTAGAGTTATATAATACTTGTTGCTCGTCTGTACCTTCCATATAGGTATATTCACGGGTTGACGAAATATCTAAAATTTGTGGATATTCTTCAATCGTATGTTGGGCCACTAAGGCCATATCTGCTGCGGACATCGTATTCTCGCTCATCTCATTCGAACCAGGCATCCACCATGATTCTGGAACTTCACTATTTGGTGCACCTGAAGTTGAGTACATCTGAGCGTTTGTAATTCCCCACTCAGTAAGTTGATCTTGCATTGCTTGGACTGCAGCTTGTTCACTACCATAGATTTCCCACATTAATGCAGAAGTCGCATCATTGGCAGATTGTAACATGACGGCATACATTAAATCCTCAACGGGGTAAGTAATCCCTTCTACCAACCAGACGTTTGATAATTCCACATTAGATGAGATATCTTCCACTATTTCTGTTGGAATCTCGATCTCTTGGTCAAGTTTCAAAGTACCTTCATCTAAGGCTTGATAGATTAAGTACATTGATAATACTTTCGTCATTGAAGCAATTGGGTAAGGAACATTCCCTTCACGATTGGCAAGAATTTTGTTTGTTGCCTGATCAATCACGACATACGAACGAGCGTCCATATTACTATCGTACCATTCTTGCAATTCACTAGGGTAATCTTCTGGCAGTTCAATTGGTTCTGAAGGTTCTAACAATACATTGTTAGAGTTAAAGATAGGTGTTTTACTTACAGCTTGGGCTGTAGTTGGATATAGATTGGCATAACACATGCTTGTTAAAGAAAGCACGGTAAGCCACTTTATTGTTCGTTTATTGAACAAAGTGATGACCTCCTCAAATTTAATACCAATTAATTATAGCGAACTATTTACGCATTTCAAATAGCCTTGGGATATTTTTACTTTATTACATATCTTTTCACACAAAATTCAAACTTTGTTTATGCATTTTCTTGAATTTGTATTATTAAAAAGTAATAAAGTAGACTATAATGTAAATAATCACATTGAGGGGGATGAGAAATGAAATCGGCTTGGAAAAAATATATTCGGCCAAATTTGTTTTATATTGTTTCTATTGCCATATTACTACCTATTTATCTTCACGCTGTTGTACTATTGCTTGCGATTACCTACTTAATATGGCAGAAACGTAGTTTAACAATGCGAACGTTTATTAAAAACAAATGGTTGAGCATATTTATACTTTATGTTCTAATCGTTTCATTAATTAATCGAAACTACATCGGTGTTTTAATCACCTTAGTCTTTTTCTTATTTGTGATTTACTTTAGTAGTTACTTGAAGTGGGTTACAGTAGAAAGATACTTGAAGACGTTGAATATATTCGTACTGGGAAGTATTCCTGTCGCTATCTATGCACTCCTTGTTTATGTCTCTTATGTATTCCGTGAAGGTTACACTTTACTCTATGTATTCCAATATGCGAATGTTCAGACGAGGGCAGAGTCGACCTTCTTTAATCCGAATTATTACGGCTTATATTGTATCTTTGCGATTAATATTGGTATGTATCTACTGTTAAAGAGTGATTATGCTAAGAGATTTAAAGCCTACTATTATCTTTCATTTGTCCTGAATATCATGAGTATCTTACTAACGGCTTCGCGGATGGTGCTCCCTACAGTCGCGGTGGCGATTGTTTGGTTTGTCTTTTGGACGAAGCGGTCATATGTATGGTATATGTTGGGACTGGCAGCAGTTGGAGGGATTGCTTTATTTATCAATCCAGACTTAATCCCTAGGTTTAGCTCGATTGCTTACGCTTTTCAGGATCGGTTTGCGCTATGGGATGTTGGTTGGCAGATTTTTATGAGTAATCCGCTGTTTGGTCGTGGGGCCATGAGTTATATGAATTTATATTACTTATATACTGACAAAGCAGATATGCATGCACATCAGTTAGGGATTAATACCTTAGCTGATTACGGTGTAATTGGGGTCATTATCTTAGGCTTTATGATGAAAGATTACTTAAAGTCTATAGTCAGATTAGCGAAGCAGATAGAGTACCGTAAGGAATTTGCTTTAATTTCAACGATGCTCGTGACTGTGATCGTCCATGGATTAATGGATGTATCAATCCTTTGGACACAAACGGGGTACATTTTCCTGGCAGTTATCGTGCCAATACAACAATTAACAGAAAAAACAAAATAAATTTAAAAAAACATTGCACTTCGATAATCTATGTGGTACTATGTGTTAGTTGAGAAAACAAGTAGAAACGAGCCGTTTCTCGCCAAAGTGAATTTGGCAAATACATAGTCTGCCACTAGGAGTGGTGTGTCTATATTTAACGGCGAGTTTATATTTATTTTATAAACTTGCTTTTTTTATTGTTACTTGTTTCTCAAAATACATGGAGGTGGAGATCATAAAAGAATTACCTATCAATGATGGCATTCGTGCACGTGAGGTACGTGTTATTGGAGATCAAGGCGAACAGATTGGCGTTAAGTCTCTTCAGGATGCTCTCACTATTGCCGAGTCGTTTGAATTAGATTTAGTGCTTGTGTCTCCTAACGCAAAACCCCCTGTCGCTCGAATCATGGATTACGGTAAATATCGTTATGAGCAACAGAAGAAAGAGAAAGAGCAACGTAAGAATCAAAAAACTGTCAGCTTAAAAGAAATTCGTTTAAGCCCAGGGATTGAAGACCATGACTACCAAACAAAATTACGTCAAGCAATTAAATTCCTTGAAAAAGGAGACAAAGTTAAAGTTTCAATTCGTTTCCGCGGCCGTGCAATTACACATAAAGACTTAGGACGCGACGTTATCATGGATTTCCTTGATGACGCGAATGCAGTGTCAACTGTTGAAACTAAACCTAAGATGGATGGACGTAGCATGTTCGCAATTCTTGCCCCAATAAGTAGCGAAGAATAGAACATTATTATTTAAAACATAGGAGGATTTATCATGCCAAAACAAAAAACACATCGTGGATTAGCAAAGCGTGTTAAAAAGACAGGTTCAGGGAAATTAAAACGCTCTAGAGCCTTTACTTCTCACCGTTTCCACGGTAAAACTAAGAAACAACGTCGTCAATTACGTAAAGCAGCGTTAGTATCTAGTTCAGATTTCAAACGCATCAAACAACAAATTTCACAACTATAATATCAACGAACTAAAAGGAGGAATTCACAATGGCACGTGTTAAAGGTGGATACGTTACTCGTCAACGTCGTAAACGTACAATTAAATTAGCAAAAGGTTATTACGGAGCAAAAAGTATTTCATTCAAGATGGCTAAACAACAAGTCATGAAATCTCATACTTACGCTTACCGTGACCGTCGTCAGAAAAAACGCAACTTCCGTCGTTTATGGATTACGCGTATTAACGCAGCAGCTCGTATGAACGGAATGAGCTATAGTGTATTAATGAATGGTCTAAAAAAAGCAGGTATCGAAATGAACCGTAAAATGTTAGCTGACTTAGCAGTTAACGATGAAGCAGCTTTCTCAGCTTTAGTAGAGCAAGCAAAAGCAGCTTTAGCTTAATCTAAGATTTGAGTCTCAGTAATGAGACTCCTTTTTTATTGTTAAAAATACCAAAAAAAATGAAATATTACATCTGTATTTGTTGCCATAATAAATACGGATGTTTAAGATAGAACTTAGACAAAGGAGGAATCATATGAATTATATTTGGCGTTATATTAAGAATTATCCCGGACTGCTTGCATTAGATGTGTTCGGAAGCCTTTTTTTTGTATTAGTAAACTTAGGCTTACCTACAGTGCTATCAATTATGATTGACCAAGCAATTATTCCAGGAGATCAAAGTTTATTATTTACCCTAGCCATGGTGATGTTAGGGATTATTATATTGGGTGCACTTGGACGTATTCTATTATCCTATGCCTCAAGTAAATTAACCAATATCATGATCCGAGATATGCGTAATGACATCTTCGATTATACGCAAAAGTTCTCACATGAAGAATTTGAAAAGATTGGTGTTCCATCTTTAGTAACGCGTGTAACAAACGATGCGTTCGTGTTAATGCAGTTCGCTGAGATGTCACTGCGTTTAGGTGTGAATACACCGTTAATGTTCTTCGGAAGTATTGTGATGATCATTATAACCAGTCCGTCATTGGCTTGGATTGTAGCTGCGTCAATGCCGTTTCTGTTAGTTGCGATTTATGTCATTGCTAAGAAATCTAGACCGTTATCTGAAGCTCAACAAACGTCTCTAGATACAATTAACCAATATGCGAGAGAGAATTTAACAGGACTACGTGTGATTCGTTCTTTTGCTCGTGAGAAGTATCAAGAAGATCGTTTCAATAAAGAAAGTCGTCATTATTCAAATATCGCCACGCGTTTATTCAAATTAATGGCAGCAGCAAACCCAATCTTCATGCATATCCTCGTTTGGATGATTGTTCTTATTATGGGACTATCGCTACAACCTTTAGCAGTTGGAGAATTACAAGTAGGTAACTTGGTTGCTTTTGTGGAATATGCCTTTCACGCTTTATTTTCAGTGATGATGTTCTCACAATTATTCATTATGTATCCAAGAATGAACGTTTCTTCGAATCGTTTACAGGAAATAATGAATACCGAGATTTCTATATCTGTGAATGAAGACGGTATAACTCAAACTGAAACACATGGTTACGTAACTTTTGATAATGTGACATTCGCTTATCCAGGAGAAACTGAGAATCCAGTCCTTCATAATATTAGTTTTGAAGCGAAACCTGGAGAAATGGTTGCCTTTATCGGAAGTACCGGAAGTGGTAAGTCGACTTTAGTTCAACTTATTCCGCGTTTCTTCGATGTTACTTTAGGACGTATCATCATCGATGGTGTGGATGTACGTGATTATAACTTAAAAGCTTTACGTCAAAAGATTGGTTTCATTCCTCAGAAAGCATTGTTATTCACTGGAACGATTGGAGAAAACTTACGTTACGGGAAATACAATGCAACGGAAAACGAATTAGAACGTGCCAGTGATGTGGCGCAAGCAAGTGACTTTATCCATAAGACTCAAGAACGTTACCACTCATTCTTAGCTGAAGGTGGAACAAACTTATCCGGTGGACAAAAGCAACGACTATCGATTGCGCGTGCAGTTGTGAAACAGCCCGATGTATATATCTTTGATGATAGTTTCTCTGCACTGGATTATAAGACCGATGCGGAATTACGTCGTCGCTTGAAAGAAGTGACAACAAATTCAACGGTATTAGTCGTTGCTCAACGTGTGAGCTCAATTATGAACGCTGATCAAATCATCGTTTTAAACGAAGGTGAGATTGTCGGACGCGGAACGCATGAAGAATTAATGGTTGAGAATGAGATTTACCGTGATATTGCAAATTCACAAATGAAAAATCCAACCATAGAAGAGTAAAGGAGTGAGCTAGATGAAAGAAATAAAAACATTTGGAAACTTATGGAAATACTTAAAAACATATAATAAACAACTAATCTTAGCCCTCGTACTCTTAATCATTAACGTTTTAATGACAGTGGTTGAGCCGTTCGTATTAGGATTAGCTATTACCGAAATTACTCAAAACGTCGTGGATATCGCCCGTGGAGCTGAAGGAGCGGCAATCAATTATGAATATATTATTACCATTCTAATTGTTTATGTCATTCGTGGATTTATTGTTCAAGGGACAAATTATGGATCGAACGTCTACATTACAATTGCGGTTCAGAACATGACCCGTGATTTACGTGATGATATCATTCGTAAGATTCACCGTCTCCCCGTGGCTTATTTTGACCGTAACCAATTTGGAGATATCTTAGGACGTATTACTAGTGACGTTGAGACAGTTTCCAACTCACTGCAACAAGGAATAATTCAAGTAACAACGGCATTCTTTTCGATTATCTTTGTCACGATCATGATGCTGACTTTGAATTGGCAATTAGCGCTCATTGTCTTTATTAGTATGCCGATATCTTACTTTGTTTCTCAAAGTGTAGTGAAGATTTCTCAACAACACTTCAAGAAACAAGCGGATGTCTTAGGTAGAATGAACGGTTTCGTTCAAGAGAACTTTACTGGGTTTAATATTATTCGTTTATATGGGCGTGAAGATAGTTCTGTAGAGGAGTTCCGTACGATTACGGGAGAGTTAGCAGATATCGGCTTTAAAGCAAGCTTCTTATCAAGTTTAATGATGCCCTTAGTATCCGTCGTATCTCACTTAGCTTACTTAGTTGTTGCGGTGCTCGGTGGTATGTTCACGATTGCAGGACGCCTAACAGTTGGTAACTTACAAGCCTTTACTCAATATGTATGGCAAATTAACCAACCGATTCAAATGGTGACTCAAATTACGGGGTTATTACAAGCGGCTGTTGCTGCAACGCAACGTATTTGGGAAGTATTAGACCAAGAAGAAGAATTGAACGAAGTAACGGAAGAAATACCTTCACCTGTTACAGGGCAAGTGACTTTCGATGATGTTTCTTTCCAATACACTCCAACAAAACCATTAATTAGAGATTTCTCTGTAAAGGTTAAACCGGGTGAAACGATTGCGATTGTTGGTCCAACAGGTGCAGGTAAGACAACGATGATTAACTTACTGATGCGCTTTTATGATGTGGATAAAGGGTCGATTAGATTGGACGGCGTAGACAACCGAGCCGTTTCAAGACAAAAATATCGCGAGCAATTCGGGATGGTATTACAAGATGCTTGGTTGTTCGAAGGAACGATTAAAGAAAATCTACGTTTCGGTAATTTAGATGCGACAGACGAGCAAATTGTTGAAGCTGCCAAAGCGGCTAACGTGGATCATTTTATCCGTACGTTACCAGGTGGTTATGAGAATCGTATGAATCAAGAGTCGAGTAACATTTCTCTCGGTCAAAAACAATTACTAACGATTGCACGTGCTTTATTATCTGATCCTAAAATCTTGATTCTAGACGAGGCGACAAGTTCGGTGGATACTCGACTAGAGCAGTTGATTCAAAAAGCGATGGAACGCTTGATGGAAGGGCGTACGAGTTTCGTTATTGCCCACCGCCTTTCAACCATCCAAGATGCCGATCGTATCTTAGTGATGAAAGATGGCCAAATCATTGAACATGGTAACCATGAGCAATTATTAAAACAAAAAGGCTTCTACTATGACTTATATCAAAGCCAATTTAATACTTAATATATAAAGATTGAATGTAACCTTTCATTTAATGCTAATTTCGATTACAATATTAGCAATAGTTAATGGAAAGTGACATTGAATACAATAAACCCACAGTCACTCATCAGAGCAATCTGAGTGACTGTGGTTTTTTATTTTTGGGGGAATTTGGATGCGTATAGGATATCAAGGTATTGCCGGTTCTTATAGTGAGGCAACGTTACAAGATTATATAAAGACATTGACTGATACAACGACAGAGGCCATACCAGTACCTTATGGAGATTTTAAAGCGGTCGTGAATGATTTATTAGATGACAAGTTGGATTTAATTGTCGTCCCAGTTGAGAACTCAACGACCGGCATCATTGCTCGTGTCACAGATTTACTGCGTTATAAGCCTGTCATGGCGATTGCAGAGGCTTACCAACCTGTTCGACATACTTTATGGGGAGTGGAAGGAAGTCGCTTAGAAGACATTCAGATGGTATATTCACATCCTGAAGCCTTGTCGCAATGTCAGGTGTTCTTTAATTCGTATCCACTGATTGAAAGCAAGGTATATGAAGACACTGCCAAAGCTGCGTCATATATTCAATCATTAAATCGACGGGATATTGCTGCAATTGCGAGTCCTCGAGCAGGGGAGTTACATCATTTAGTTCCATTAATGGAGAATGTGCAAGACGAATCAACAAACACGACCCGTTTCTATGTGATTGAAAAGATTCAAGAAAGAGAATATACCGGGACTTGCTTAAGTCTATATGTTGAGACTCGTCACGAATCGGGTGCTTTATCTAAGTTGCTTCAAGTATTTGATATTTTCAATTGCAACTTACAAAACTTAAGCGCCAGACCGATTGAGAATCAGGCATTTACTTATGGATTCTTTATAGAAGTGTCGATTAAAGAGATGAGTTCACCCGTGAACATATTGATTCAGACTCTAGATCAAGTATCAGAATACCTTCAAATCATGGGGCAATATGATCAAGTGTCAAAAAGTATTTATTTAGACGTTTAGGAAGGAGATAAAAATGCAAAAGATTGCAATTGTTGGTTTAGGTGTCATCGGAGGTTCCTTTGCGAAAGCATTTAAGGCTTCGGACAGTTCGAATTATTATGTGATGGGAATTGATAGAAACCAAGCGACACTCGACAAAGCCCTGGAAGCCGGTGTGATTGCAGAAGGTGAAGTTGAGAATGAAACGATTCTACAACGTGCTGATATCGTCATTATTGCCCTATACCCTGAGAATATTAAAGAGTTTATTCTACATAACTCAGACGCTTTCAAAGAGGGTACCATCCTGACAGAAACGACAGGGATTAAACAATATGTGATTGACAGTATCGTGCCAATTCTACCTAAACAAGTCGACTTTATCTTTGGACACCCGATGGCAGGGCGGGAATCACAAGGCTTTGAATACTCAGACCATACAGCCTTTATAGGAGCGAATTATATATTAACACCACTCGCTTCGAATAAGTCAGAGAATATGGATATATTTAAAGCCCTTCTTAAGAAAATTGGCTTCCAAAGATTAACTCAAGTAACGCCCATTGTTCATGATGAATTAATCGCTTATACGAGTCAATTATGCCATTGTATTGCAGCGGCCTTAATTAATAGTGATCAACCTGAACGTAATACGGTGCAATTCATCGGTGACAGTTACCGAGATTTAACTCGAATTGCGAAACTAAATGAGAATCTGTGGTCAGAATTGATGTTAAATAATAAGGATGTGCTTGTTCAAGTTATTAGCGAATTTGAAGCAGAAATGACAAAAATTAAAGAATCGCTCTTAACGGATAATAAACGTGAATTAGAAGAAACCTTTATTGAGGCCACTCGCCGCCGTGTAGATTTGGAAAAGAATGACTTAATGATTTAATTTCAATTTAAAGTATTAAATTCCTTGCAATTAGAATTTAAGTGAGTTATATTATAATCACATTAAAAATAAATGATAAAAGAGGTTATCTTATGTTTACCCATTTCAACAATATTATTATTGTCATTCAAAGACCGGACTTGTTAAATTGATTTTATAATCAGTTTAAAAAGTCCTATTCGTCTTGAATGAATGGGAACAGATAACAAACCCCCATTCTAGTAATCTAGAGTGGGGGTTTTTATTATTCAAAGGAGTGGTAAAACGATGAGTGACATTGAAAGCGACGTGCATATTTATCAAATTACACAGAAAATAATAGGAGGATTCATCCATGAATTTATTTAAAAAGTTTAATAGCGCTTTTACAAGTAACCTGTCAATGTTCGTAGTATTAACGGCATTACTAGCCTTAATGTTCCCAAGTTTTTTCACACCTTTAAGTGGTTATGTGAGTGTATTACTTCAAATCATTATGTTCACCATGGGCTTGACATTGAAAGCATCTGACTTTTCTCATGTTCTTAAAAACCCAACGAGCGTGATTATGGTTTCTGCCATTCAATACTTATTTATGCCACTGAGCGCTTTTGCAATTGCTAAATTATTCGGTCTATCAGGTGATGTGGCTTTAGGTTTAATCATAGTTGGATCAGTTCCTGGAGGGACCGCATCGAACATTATGGCTCTATTAGCTAATGGGAATGTGCCACTTTCAGTGAGTGCTACAACGGTGTCTACATTATTATCCCCATTCGTTACACCACTTCTGATCGCGACTTATGGCGGAGCATTTATTGATATTGCTTTTTGGCCAATGTTCTTATCCATCACACAAATCGTCTTAGTGCCAATTGTCTTAGGATTAGTTGTGTCTCATCTCTTAGGGGACAAGTCAGAAAAGATCAAGACAGCGATGCCATCATTCTCATCGATGGCGGTACTGTTAGTTCTCGCTGGAACAGTATCAGTGAACCGTGAGAATTTACTAACCGGTGGGCTAACGGTTGTCCTAGCAGTATTAGTTCATCATTTATTAGCTTATGCAATTGTTTACTTTATCTATGGGTTATTCAATGCTTCTGCGATAACAAAACGTACGTGTGCGATTGAAGTTGCGGCACAAAATACAGGACTATCCGCAAGTTTAGGTTTAACGCATTTTTCACCAGAAGCAGCCTTAGCGGGTGCAGCTGGAACGATCGTCCATACACTTGTTGGAATGATGTTTGGTAGTTTATGTGCTAAGAAAGATACGAAAGAAGCCGAGGGAGGAAAAGCAGCAGCGCGAGCAAGAAATGCGAGTGCAACAGTTTTACAAAGAACATATTAATTTTAGATTTGTGTGGAGTGTCAATAGGTAAGTGAGTGAAAAACACACGCACCACCCAAACAAAAAAGGCTCAACAATCGTGGTGACATTTGTCCACAGTTGTTGAGCCTCTTATTATGCGCATAAAAAAGAGGGGCGATAGGTCAGCCCCTGTTAAATTAAGTTTTATAGAAGTCGTAATGCTGGCACATTCGCACCTGATTCTTCATGATTAGTGCCATCACATATTAAAGCATCAATCTCATCTAAGATTGTTTCTAAAGTTATTGGATAGCCTTCTAATAACCTTGCTTCGCCTGTGACGTATTCATAAATAACTAGAGAAGGGGTAGATTCAACTGACATATCGATGGCAGTCTTTTGGTCTTTTAAGAACAATTGTTTAACAAAATCCGACTGCATATCTTGTTGAAATATCTCGACATCTAATCCAACGTCTTTGGCAAGATCAACTGCGAATTCTTCACTAAATTTAGAAATATCGCCATTGATTGTCTCCTGAAGGCGCATTAAGAAATAACGACCTAATCGTTTCCCTTGCATACAGGCTGCTTTATATGCGAGAGATGCCCGGTATACAGATTGAAAGATGTAATTTCTCTCCTGCAAGTTTGTTTTTTTGATACCAAGTTGTTGCATATAGTCTTCAACTAAACGTTGATTATGAAAAGGTAGGATGTGCAAATCTATGTTTGACGTTACTAAATCAATTAACTTTAAAACTTCATGTTGACAAGTGTAACAATTTTTCCCTAATGGATTAACGAATAAAAATAATTCAAATACACTTGGAACGCCATTGTGTCTATATTCGATTTGATATTGACTCATTTAGAAATTCCTCCTCCTTTCTTATATTTGGTATAGTTAATATTAACAATAAAGTAAACTATTAGCGAATGATAGGCTTGTTCATTTATTCATTTGTAGAGTATCGATGTGCGCGTGATAACTTCGTTTCTGCTTGTTTGTAAGATATATCAACACTCGCTAACAGTGAATTAAATTGTTCTAAAGCAACTTCAATATCTTCAGATTCAAGTTCCAATTCGAAATCTTCAGCTTGCGGATATTGAGTATAGTCTAACGCATATAATCCATAAGGAACGTCGATATTATAACGTTCTGTAATGAGACTCATTGTTCTTTTAATATCAGTCCAGACGATATTTCTTGAAGCGATAAACTCCTGGATATCCGCTGAATAAATAATGTCTTCATTCAATGCTTGTGGCACGTCTATCACTTTCTCTCGATTGAATTGAGTAAGTTCAATCGATTCAAGTTCAGACACTCTCTCTTTAATTGTCCATTCACTCGAACCATTATCAAATACTCTTAATCTCAGCGCTGAATTATTTTGCTTGAAAATTTCATCTGCTGTATCATAATAGTAATTGGATTGAATGATTTTTGGTTGATTTTGTAAATTAAAATAAGTATAAAGCTTGTCATACTCGGCTTTACTTAGTAGTGTTTTTAATTCTCTTTCAATTGAAGATACCATGTATATATCCTTTCTTAGCTAAATTATGTACAATGTAATATATACAAAAAATAAAAAAAACTGTATGTCCATTACAGTCCGTCATATATCCTATAATAGTTCATTACTATATGCAAATAAATATACTTATACAAAAATAAGAAAGTCGGTGACTAAATTGATAAAAGATAATTTTATCGAGAATTGGGACTTATTCTTAGCTCCTTATGAACAAGCTGTAGAAGAATTAAAGCTGAAACTAAAGAATATTCGAAAAGAATACCGAACTTTACACCGCCATACGCCGATAGAGTTCGTCACAGGACGCGTAAAGACACGCGAGAGTATTCTCGAGAAGATGGAAATGCGAGAAATTGAATCTGAAGATATGTTAATCGGTGTTCAAGATATTGCTGGAATCCGCATCATGTGTCAATTTGTTGAAGACATCTATGAAGTAGCTGAGTTAATTAAAGCGCGGACGGATTTTAAAGTATTATTAATCCGTGACTACATTCACCATCATAAGCCAAGTGGCTACAGATCATATCATATGGTCATTGAATACCCAGTGCAACGCGCAAAGAATGTAGAGACCGTCATTGTAGAAGTTCAAATTAGAACATTAGCGATGAACTTCTGGGCGACAATTGAGCACTCGCTGAACTATAAGTATCAAGGAGAATATCCAAATCATATTCTTGAGAGACTAGAAAGAGCTTCAGAAGCCGCATTTATGCTGGATCAAGAAATGTCAGAGATTCGAGAAGAGATACGCGAAGCGACACAATTCTTCGAACAAAGATATGAGGACCCCGATACAGCAATAAATAAAGGGAATTATGAGGTAAATCAATGAAACCAACGGTACTAATTTATTCAAATACAAAACCTCAATCTCAATCTATTAAAACTGAACTCACAAACAAATTAAATAAACACCAGATTGAAATTGTGGATGAACGTGAGCAACCAGACTTTATTATATCAATTGGAGGAGACGGAACCTTCTTATCTGCCTTTCATCATTTCGAACAATATATTGAACATTCGAGATTCGTCGGAATTCATACTGGACATCTAGGCTTCTATACGGATTGGCTTAGCGATGAAGTGGATGCGGTTGTGGATGGATTATTAAATGCATCCGATCAATCGGTGTCTTATCCTTTACTCAATGTCGAAATTTATTTAGAAGATGGGCGGTGCAAGAAGATGTTAGCCTTAAATGAATTCTCCATCCGTTCAACGATGGGAACCATGGTGAGTGATGTCTATATTAAAGACCACTTCTTCGAGACTTTCCGAGGAGATGGCATTAGTATTTCAACACCAACCGGATCAACAGGCTTGAATAAATCTTTAGGGGGAGCAGTCATCCATCCGCGCCTAGATGCGATTCAAATGACTGAGATGGCTTCAATAAATAATCGAGTGTATCGTACCTTAAGTTCTCCAATTATTATTCCTTCAGATGAATGGTTTACTTTGAAACCAGAGAATACGCAATCTGCGATTCTTTCCGTGGATAATCAAAGTTGGTTGAATTACGAAGTGTCCAAAGTGACTTGTCAAGTTGCTAAACAGCGGATTCAATTCGCAAGCTTTAAACATACCCATTTTTGGGACCGAGTTGAAAATGCGTTTATTGGAAGAAAACAATCACTTTAAAGGAGAATTTTACAGATGCAACGATTTTTGAAAGTTATTGGCCTAGTTATGACGATTGGTTTGTTAGTGGCGTGTAGTAGTCAAGCCGAAGAGTTTGAACATACAGCACTCGCTGGAGTTGAACGAACCAATGCGCCTGTCACTATTCCAGAAGATACGACGTTCTTAACTATGAATGAGGACGCTAAAGGAATGATTTATGAATCCCTAGATAAGATAGGAACATATGCAGAAGGGACACAATCGCCTGTGGATTATTCACAGATTGAAGCAGTTCAAACAGAAGCAGATTATATTGAGTTTCTTCAAATGACGAGTGAACAAGCGAGTTTATTATATATTGGCTTTGATGAATGTCCTTGGTGTAAAGCTTTCTCACCAAAGATTAACCAAATTGCTAGTGATTTAAACGTTCCAATCTATTACTATAATACTCGAGCACACGAACAAGATGCGACCTTCCAAGGAGCCATGCAAACATTCGGTGTCGAGACTGTTCCTTATGTCTTAGTGATGGAAGATGGCGAAGCAAAAGAGCGAATCAGTCATGAGTCATCAATGGAACAAATTGAACAATTCTTCACGCTCTATACTGAAGAATACCAATAGAAAATTCTAACAAGTTAGGAAGATAATGTGATTTTAACATGGGAGTATCAAGATACTTTAGAACAAACGATTAAACGCTTTTTACACTTTGAAGGGATTCCAAGAAATTTTGTAAAAGCGGTGAAGCACAACGGTGGGCAAATCTTACTGAATCAAGAAGAAGTGACCGTGAGAGCGACCTTAAACCAAGGGGACGTGTTAACACTCATTGCCCCGGATGAACACGGGCATGAGACAGTGGCACCGTCAGACATTCCAATTGATGTCGTATACGAAGACCGTGATTTCTTGATTGTGAACAAACCGAGTGCTTCGGTCTCCATTCCTTCAAAGCAGAATCCAGATAGTTCGATGGCAAATCGCATTAAAGGTTATTATGTAAGAGAAGAATATAAAGACCAAGTGATTCATATCGTCACTCGTTTAGACCGTGATACGACCGGATTGATGTTGATTGCCAAACACCGACTTGCCCATGCTTATATGGACCGGATAATCCAAAGCAAAGGTCTAACTAAAATCTATTACGGTTTATCACATAAAGTGGATTGGGACAAGCATGGTTATATCGACGCACCGATTGGGCGCAATCCTGAATCAATCATCAGTCGGATTGTGGATCCAACAGGGCAAGCCGCTTTAACTGAGTATTGGTTAAAAGAACAAGTAGAAGAGGCAAGTTTACTAAGAATGCAGCTTCATACAGGACGTACACATCAAATCAGAGTTCACTTAGCCCACAAGGGTGGGCCTTTAGTTGGCGATGATTTATATGGCGGAGTAAAAGATTCCGTAATATCAAGACAAGCCTTGCATTGTGGTGAGTTACAGTTTGTTCATCCATTTACAGGAGAAGACATCCACATCAAACAAGCCATACCAGAAGATATGCACACGTGGTTAAATAACAGAAAAGAGGAGATAGAATATGGAGATATTTGAAAGATCTCTTGAAGAGAGTATTGAAACGTTTAAAAAATTATTGAACGAAAACCGGATGACTCGATTTAGAACCGAGTATCTAGCCTTACATAATTATGAGCAAAGTAAGATATTTGCGAATTTGGAAAAAGAGGATCGTGAAAAGATTTATCAATATTTATCTCCTTCAGAATTAGCAGATGTCTTCGACATGCTCGAATCGCAAGACGAGACGATTGATATCTACTTTGAAGAGATGTCTCCACCTTATGCTGCGTCAGTTCTAGGCGAGATGTATGCCGATAATGCGGTTGATGTGTTGAATAACTTAAAAAACCGTGAACGTATTAATCTCTATATGAACCTAATGCCTGCGGAAAGTGCTCGCGAAATCAGTTCATTGATTAATTACTTAGACGAGACCGCTGGGGCGATTATGACGACAGAATTTATCTCTGTTCAGGAAGAATCAACCTTAGGTGCCGCTTATCACAGATTGAGAGAGCAAGCGATTAAAGCGGAGACGATTTACTATGTGTATGTCGTTGATGAGAATAACCGTTTAGTTGGGGTTATTTCACTGAGAGATTTAATCATTAATGATGAAGATAAATTAATTCATGATGTGATGAATACCCGTGTGATTTCGGTTCAAGTAAATGATAATCAAGAAGAAGTAGCCAAAATGGTTCAAGATTATGACCTTTTAGCGCTTCCTGTTGTTGGTTTTGACCGTGAATTATTAGGTGTTATTACGGTTGATGATGTCTTAGATGTTATGCAAGATGAAGCAGATAGTGACTACTCTGGTTTAGCGGCGGTTGACGTTAGAGAGACCCATGACACGCCACTATCAGCAGCAAGAAGTCGTCTACCTTGGCTAGTAACCTTACTATTCTTAGGAATGGGAACAGCGACTTTAATTAGTCAGTATGATGCGCTAATCGCTGAAGCAAGTGTCTTATCCGCCTTTGTTACTTTAATTACAGGTACTGCCGGGAATGCTGGAACCCAGTCATTGGCCGTAGCCGTAAGGAAATTAACAAATAAATACGATGACGATAATTTCTTTTCTTCAATAATATTTGAATTAATTACCGGTGCGATTACTGGATTAATTGTCGGAATTACCGTGATGTTAATCGTCTTAGTTTGGAAACAAAACCTTGTTCTAGGAGCGGTCATTGGAATTGCGATGATGGCTGCAATTATCGTAGCGAATCTTGCAGGTTCATTTATACCGAAGATTATGGACAGACTTGGTTTTGACCCTGCAGTTGCGAGTGGACCATTTATTTCAACACTGAGTGACTTAACTTCAGTATTTATTTACTTTAGTATTGCTCAATTATTCTTATCAGCAATTATTTAAAGCAATACACAAAAAGAACAACCCTTTGACTGTTTTAAAATAGTCAAAGGGTCGTTTTTTAATTGATTTGTTTTTCCATGTCATGATGAGGGATGTTGGCATCCAAGTAGCCTTCTTCATTTGTGATTGCGTAATTTAATTTCTCATAGAAGGGGATAGCTGGATCTTGAGCAGATAAGCTAAGTACCTCAATGGAAGGGTTAGTTTCTCTTGCCCATCTTTCAATTTCTTCCATCAATTTAAATCCTAAGCGCTGACCTCTTTGTTCTTTTAGAACTGCCACACGTTGGATCTTTGCTTTTGTCTTAGCGTCATTAAGATTGATTCGTGCCGTTGCGACGGGACGATTGTCAATATATCCAATTAGGTGAATTAATTGCTGATCCAAACCATCTAATTCAAGTCCTGGATCAACATTTTGTTCGTAAATAAAGACTTTCTTACGAATATCGAATGCGTCCTTTAATTTTGAAGTGTCTCCATCTAATACCCAAGTAAATTTCATTTAAAACCCTCCACGATTTCATGTATAATTAATCACAGTGACATTATTGACGTTATTTTACTATAATACAGAATATAAATACAATGAGCAAAGGGTGTTTTTATGACAGAAATAAAAGAAGTATCAAAAAAACGATTAGAAAATGTAAAAAACTTAACAACGATTCCATCTCCAACGGGTTATACCGCAGATATTATCCATTATATTTGTGGCTTGTTCGATGAGATGGGTGTAACTTATGAAGTGACGCCCAAGGGTGGCTTACTTGTAAGTATCGATGGTAAGAATAAGGAAAGTCATCGCTTTGTGACAGCTCATGTGGATACTTTAGGTGGAATGGTTCGTGCGATTAAACCGAATGGTCGCTTAAAACTTGATTTGATTGGTGGCTTTACTTTTAACGCGATTGAAGGAGAGTACTGTACCGTTCATTCAAGTTTAGAAGATAAAGAGTATAACGGAACAATCCTTATGCACCAAACAAGTGTTCACGTCTATAAAGACGCGCGTACAGCCGAACGTAATCAAGATAATATGGAAATTCGCTTAGATTATAAAGTGAAGAACCAAGAAGATGTTGAAGAACTTGGTATTAAAGTGGGCGATTTTATCTCTTTTGACCCAAGAGCTACGATTACGGACGAAAGCTTTATTAAATCACGTCATTTAGATGACAAAGTCAGTGTTGCGTTATTAATTGAATTGGTTGAGAATATTCACCGTAATCAGATTGATTTAGCACATACAACGCATTTCTATATCTCAACCAATGAAGAGATTGGTTATGGAGGTAATTCTAATATTGCTTCTGAAGTCAAAGAATATCTTGCGGTAGATATGGGAGCCATGGGCGATGACCAACGGACGGATGAATATAGTGTGTCGATTTGTGCGAAAGATGGATCTGGTCCATATCACTTAGGCTTACGTAATCAATTCGTTCAATTATGTAAAGCAAATGATATTGAATATCAATTAGATATTTACCCATTCTATTCAAGTGATGCATCAGCAGCCATGAGAGCTGGGGCAGATGTTCGTCACGGTTTAATCGGAGCAGGCATTGATTCTAGTCATGCTTACGAGCGCACTCACTTCGAATCTGTAGACGCTACATATGAATTAATTGCAAGTTATTTAGAATCAGAAATGATTGATTAAATTAATATGTAAAAAGAACGTGTAAAATGCCTTGAAATTTGCTACTATAAGAAGTACATAACATAGTGAGAGTTAGAGTGTAGAGGAGTGATATGAGTGGTAGATATATCGAAAAGTTTATTTGGCTATAATACAAGTCAAGTAGATTCGATGATGAGTCAACAGACAAGTAAAATTGACGAATTGGAAAAGAAGATTGAAAGCTTAGAAAGTCAACTAGCGACCTATATCGAATTAGAGTCAGCCCTAAAAGAAGGAATCGTTGACGCAAGACAAAAAGGTTCACAAATAATCGAAGATTCAGCTGGACAAGCTGAACAAATCATTAGTAAAGCGAATGAGCAAGCAACTCAATTAAAAGAGGAAACAATTAATCGTGGGAATGATTTATTGAATGGTGGGAATGCTTTAAGAGATCGCTTAACATTCATGAAAGACGAAATGCGTGAAATGGTTGATCAAGTATCAGAGTTTATTGATGGCACAGATTTTGAATCACTATTCCCTAAAAGTGAAGTGGATCAATTTACGATGCAGATTAACGAATTTTCAGATGGCAAAGTTGAAAAACGCAAAGAAAGCGACGAAGAGTCAGTCTCTGAGAGTACTTTAACAGATGAAGAGAAACGTGAATTAGAGAAATTAATTCATGAAGTGATTGCCAATGATGCAGCTTCAAAAGAAACTCAAGGACCTGAACGTAATATCGAGAAAAAATTAATCGAGTTGAGAACACTAAACGGATAATTTTTATGTTATGAACAATGCAATGATGAACTCAATCACATTGCATTGTTCCATTTTTTTGAAACGGACAATAACGAAAGGAAGTAACTATTTGGTAAATAATTTAGAGCAAGAAGTCAAAAAAAGACGTACGTTTGCAATTATCTCCCATCCGGATGCGGGTAAAACAACCATTACCGAAGCGATGCTGTTATACAGTGGAGCCATTCGTGAAGCAGGAACAGTTAAGGCAAAGGGTAAAAAATCAAACAAATTCGCAAAATCTGACTGGATGGAAATCGAGAAACAAAGAGGGATCTCTGTGACCAGTTCTGTAATGCAAGTAGACTATGACGGACATCAAGTCAATATTGTTGATACACCGGGACATGAGGATTTCTCAGAGGATACGTATCGTACATTAATGGCCGTGGATGCGGCAGTCATGGTCGTTGACTCTGGTAAAGGGATTGAGCCACAGACGAAACGATTATTCGAAGTTGTTAGTCACCGTGGAATTCCAATCTTTACCTTTATTAACAAATTAGACCGTGATGGTCGTGAGCCCTTAGAGTTAGTGGCTGAATTGGAAGAAGTCTTAGGTATTGATGCGTATCCAATGAATTGGCCGATGGGTATGGGACGTAACTTAATCGGTCTTTATGATTTATATAATGAACGTGTTGAATTAAGAGAGAATGATGAGGAAGAGGATGATATCTTTATTCCATTAGATGAAGACGGAGAAGCTCAAGGTGAGCATTCGTTTAAAGAATCATCAATCTATTCACAAGCTTTAGAAGATGCACAATTATTGCATGAAGCAGGGAACGAATTTGATTTAGACAAGATTGCTAACGGTAAGTTAACGCCCGTCTTCTTTGGATCAGCTTTAACTGGTTTTGGTGTTCAAACATTCTTAGATGCTTTCGTAGAGTTAGCGCCAGCACCGGAAGCGATTGAACTTGAAAGTGGCGATGAAGTCGACCCAGTTGAAGATGACTTCACAGGCTTTGTCTTCAAGATTCAAGCAAACATGAACCCGGCACACCGAGATCGTATTGCCTTTATTCGGATTGCTTCTGGGCAGTTTGAACCGGGTATGAATGTGACCTTAAACCGTACACAAAAGAAGATACGCATGGCTCATACGACTCAATTCATGGCAGATACTCGTGAAGAAGTGAGTACAGCCGTTGCTGGAGATATTATCGGTCTATATGATACAGGAAATCTGCAAATTGGAGATACTTTGTATTCAGGAAAGAAGGCTGTTGCTTTCCCGCCTCTACCACAATTTACGCCTGAGATGTTCATGAAAGTCAGCCCTAGAAATGTTATGAAACAAAAATCATTCCACAAAGGAATTGAACAATTAGTTCAAGAAGGTGCGATTCAGTTATACAAAACATATCATACGGAAGAATATATTATCGGTGCCGTTGGACAACTTCAATTTGAAGTCTTCCAATACCGCTTATTGAATGAATATAATGCCGAAGTTGATATGACTCCAATGGGGAGTAAAATTGCACGTTGGATTAAAGAGGAAGATTTGGATCCAAGTATGTCTTCAAGTCGTAACTTACTAGTTCGTGACCGCTTTGGTGCTCCAGTGTTCTTATTTGAAAATCAATTTGCTGAGCGTTGGTTCCAAGATAAATATCCAGATATTGAGTTAGAACAACTGTTATAATCACGGATATTATTGAGGGATATATTTAAATAGAGGATGCTTTAAACATTAAAGATATTAAATCAAGAGTTTTATATTGTTGAAACGCTAAAAAAATGGTATTCTTATATAAGTAAGGGTTTTATTTATTTGAAACTCGTATTAAAATTTCATTTATAAAGGAGATTTTTCGAATGGAAAAGAAAGAATTTAACGTAATTGCTGAGACTGGGATTCACGCACGTCCCGCGACATTATTGGTGCAAACTGCAAGTAAATTTGCTTCAGACATTAACTTAGAGTATAAAGGTAAATCAGTTAACCTTAAGTCTATCATGGGGGTTATGTCTTTAGGTGTTGGGCAAGGTGCTGATGTTGTAATCACTGCTGAAGGTGACGACGAAAAAGAAGCCATTGAAGCTGTTGCAGAGACAATGAAAAACGAAGGATTATCTGCATAATGACAAAAATCGAAGTTACTGGGATTGCTGCTAGTGATGGTATTTCAATTGCACCAGTGTATCTATTAACAGAACCAGATTTAACTTTTGATCGCACTACAGTGGAAGATGCTGAAGCAGAAGCAGTTCGCTTTGATAAAGCGGTTGAACAAGCGACAGCTGAAATCACTCAAATTCGCTCAATTGCTGAAAAATCATTAGGTGAAGAGGAAGCGCAAGTTTTCGATGCTCACTTAATGTTCTTATCTGACCCAGAATTTACTGGACAAGTAAGAGAAAAAGTATCGAGCGAAGGAATCAACGCTGAAGCTGCATTAGGCGATGTGAGTGACATGTTCATTCAAATGTTTAGTGCCATGGAAGATAACGCTTATATGCAAGAGCGTGCTGCAGACGTTAAAGACGTTTCAACACGTATTCTCGCTGCTTTATTAGGCGTTAAATTACCAAGCCCAGCGACAATTAGCGAAGAAGTTGTTATTGTTGCACATGATTTAACACCAAGTGATACTGCTCAATTAAACAAGCAGTTTGTGAAAGCGTTCGTTACAAATATTGGTGGACGTACTTCTCACTCGGCAATCATGGCACGTTCTTTAGAGATTCCTGCAATTGTTGGAACAAACTCAATTGTATCTCAAGTTAAAGATGGCGATTTAGTTATCGTTGACGCAATGGAAGGTCACATTATTGTTAATCCGACAGAAGAAGAAGTAAAAGAATACGAAGAAAAAGCGCAAGCTTTTGAAGAACAAAAAGCAGAATGGGCTAAACTTGTGGATTCACCATCAGAAACTAAAGATGGCCACGCAGTTGAACTCGCTGCAAACATTGGTACGCCTAAAGACGTGACGGCTGTTCTTGAGAACGGTGCCGAAGCGATTGGTTTATACCGTACTGAGTTCTTATATATGGATTCTTCTGACTTCCCAACTGAAGATGAGCAATACGACGCATACCGCGAAGTGCTAGAAGCAATGGATGGTAAAGCAGTTGTTGTTCGTACGATGGATATTGGTGGAGACAAAGAGTTACCATATTTAGAATTGCCAGAAGAGATGAACCCATTCCTAGGATACCGAGCAATTCGTATCTCGTTAGACAAGAAAGATATGTTCAAAACTCAATTACGTGCTTTATTACGTGCATCTGTACATGGTAAGTTACGTATTATGTTCCCGATGATTGCCACTTTACAAGAATTCCGTGAAGCAAAATCATTCTTACTAGAAGTTAAAGAAGAATTATTATCTGAAGGTGTAGAAGTTTCAGAAGATATTCAAATTGGTATTATGGTTGAAATTCCTGCAGCAGCAATGTTAGCGGATCAATTCGCCAAAGAAGTTGACTTCTTCAGTATCGGAACAAACGACTTAATTCAATATTCAATGGCAGCAGACCGTATGAATGAACGTGTCTCTTACTTATACCAACCATATAACCCATCAATTCTACGTTTAATTAAGAACGTGATTGATGCTTCACACGCTGAAGGTAAATGGACAGGTATGTGTGGTGAGATGGCAGGAGATCAAACGGCTGTACCATTATTACTTGGTTTAGGCTTAGATGAGTTCTCTATGAGTGCTTCAAGTGTATTAAAAACACGTAGTTTAGTGAGACGTTTAAACTTAACTGATATGCAAGCATTGGCTGAAAAAGCAATTAATGAATGTACATCATCTGAAGAAGTAGTCGCATTAGTTGAAGAAGCAATAAAATAAATTTAATATAGCATCCTAGGTTATTTACTTAGCCTAGGATTTTATTATTCACTATACGTCAACCATATATTATATATGGTTGACCAAAGGAGTAAAAGATGACATTAAAAAATAAATTATTAAAGAAATTATCTGAAGGAAACAGTACAGTCCATTCAGGTCAAGAATTAGCCACTGAATTTGCAGTGACACGAAGTGCTGTTTGGAAAGCAATTGAAGAATTACGGGAACAAGGTTATGTGATCCAAAGTATCCCAAGAAAAGGTTATCAATACATTCAAAGTACGAAAAGTATTGATCCAGAACAAATAAGTTTATTACTAGGCGAACATGGAGCAGACTTAAAAATCACACTTTATGATGAAGTCACTTCAACGAATGATGTCGCAAAAGTACATGCAGCTAACCATCCGAACGAAGGTAAGTATGTGATCTCAAGAAAGCAAACGAAAGGAAGAGGTCGATACGGTAAGAGCTTTCATTCTACTATAAAAGAAGGACTCTACTCATCTTTACTCGTTCCTGTTAACCAAACACGACCAGAACATATTCCATTATTCACGATTGCAACGGCTACTGCGATGTCAGAAGCGATTGAGGAAGTCACTGGGAAAGTCATTGATATTAAATGGGTTAATGATTTATTTTATGAAGGAAAAAAAGTCAGCGGGATTCTATGTGAAGCAATCAGTGATATCGAAAGTGGCCAGATTACATCGGTAGTTATAGGTTTAGGGCTGAATCTAGCAGGTGACTTCGATGAAGCTGATGAGATGACACAAGGTGTTGCAGGAACCTTGTATGGAAGTGAGCTACCTAAAGAACTAAACTTAAATGTATTACTCTCAACTTACGTCTATCGCCTCCTCACTTATATTAAAGAGATTGATAAGAAAGAATATTTACCTTACTATTCGACTCATCTATTAGGGATTAACAAACCTGTGACGTATTCCGTTAAAGCTGAGGAAAGACATGGTATCATACGCGGAATAAACGAAGAAGGTCACTTAATTGTGGAGTTGCCTTCAGGTGAGATGGAAGAATTATTCGGACAAGAAATTCATTTATCAAGTAGTCAGTTTGCTAAGGGAGGAAACTAAATGAAGACAAGACAATTGACACAAATGGCATTAATGCTAGCTTTACTAATTATATGTTCACAACTAACCATTCCTTTGGGTCCGGTCCCAATAACATTACAAACATTTGCAATATTAATGATAGGTTTAGTATTACCACCGAAATACGCGGGATTAACGACGTTAATTTATTTAGTTATTGGACTATTCGGACTGCCTGTATTTAGTGGTGGAACTGGAGGGTTTGGATCATTCATATCGCCATCCTTTGGGTTTGTGATTGGTTTTATTCCAGCGAGTTTTATTATTAGTTATCTCAAACAACGATTGAGACCTGAAACAAATTCGAAACTGATTGGTATCACATTAATTGGAACGGTTATTTTATATATAATTGGTTTAAGTTACATGTATATTATCTTTCGAAACGTATTAGATATTGAAACTGGCTTTACGCATGTTTTACAACTAGGGTTGATACCTTTTATCCCAGGAGATATATTTAAAGCGCTCTTAGCGATCTTTGTCTATAAGAGACTTAAACGCATCTTATAAATGTAAATCTACACATTGAAAATACCTTGTGATACAATAGGTCTACACTTTAAAAAGTACTATAATTTATATGAAAAATTATAGTTGAGAGGGGTATTTGATGCGAATTGGCATGTTTACTGACACATATTTTCCACAAGTAAGTGGAGTATCGACTTCAATCAAGATACTTTGTGATCAGTTAAGAAAAGTTGGCCATGAAGTCATAATATTTACAACATCAGATCCAGAAGCACGGCCAGAAAATGGCGTAGTTAGATTACCAAGTATACCTTTTGCGAGTTTTGAAGATCGCCGAATAGCTTTTGGTGGTTTAGATCGATGTGTGAAGATATCGAGAGAATATGACTTAGATATAATCCATACACATACAGAATTCAGCTTAGGTTTAGCAGGTAAATACGTAGCAAGCAGATTAAAAATTCCGACGATTCATACTTATCATACGATGTATGAAAATTACACTCACTACATTTGGGATGGGCGTTTAATTAAACGACAACACGTACGTTGGTTTTCAAAAGTATTCTGTGGACAAGCAGACGGAGTGATTACACCAAGTGAATTAACTTATGCAACGTTAAAAGACTATGGTGTTGAAGCGCCGATGCGCATTATTCCAACCGGCGTTCTTTTACCAGAATTCAACGAAGATTACCGTCCGATGATGCGTAAGAAATTGAATATTCCACAAGAAGCACCGGTATTACTATCTTTATCACGCTTATCGAAAGAGAAGTCTTTAGACGAGGTTATTATGGCATTTCCGGCGGTTCAAGAAGCGTATCCATCGGCTCATTTAGTCATAGTCGGAGACGGACCTTACCGCGAGACGCTAGAAACCATTGCTAAAGGATTTGAATTGGAGAATGTTCACTTCATTGGTGAAATTTCACATAATGAAGTCAATCAATATTACCAAATGGCCGATTTATACATAAATGCGAGTGAATCAGAATCACAAGGTTTAACGTACTTAGAGTCAATCGCGAATCGCTTACCAATTGTGGCGAAGGAAAATGATTACTTAAACTTAATTATTCAATCAGGAGAATTCGGACAACTCTATGCACCAAATGGGTCATTATCAGAAGCGATTGTTAAATATCTAAATAAGAAATATGCGGGTGAAATTGAGAATATTAATCCTGATTCATTAGAAAGCATCTCTGCTGAACGCTTTGCAGAGAATGTTTATGCGTTTTATGACGATATTATTCAAAATACAGATCAGTCACGCTCAAATTTCTTTGATAGAATGTTAAGTGAGTTTAAAGAACCGTGGAGTAATACGTAACTTATGTAGTAGATGTAGAAAAATAAGAATTTATCGAAAATAGTTTATGTAACTTCTTGCAATTTCAAAGCATTTTGTTAACATATACTATATTGAAAAACTAACCTAGTTTAGTTTTGCTGCTCACATATTGAGCAATTCTGTTAACGAAAGGAATCAACTATGAAAACTTCAGTTTTGACAGGTATTATCCAACGCTTAGAAGCTATGGTAAATGCTAATAATAGTGAACCAGAGGTTCGCCGTTTTGAATTAGATGGTGTTGAAAAATGCCAAGTAACTTATCATGCAGATGATAAAGCATTCGAATTATCAGATAGTCAACGAGGAACAACTTACCGTTTCGACGATATCGATTTAGTAGCAATTGAAATTTACGAATTATTAGGTTAATTAAACTCAGTAAATAATCCCAATAAATTATTCAATGTTATAGATTTATAACATGAAGCAATAATTTATTAGGATTATTTTTTGTTAGAATAGAATATATATTTGTCAATTTGATCAAATAGTGTTCAGTACTCAGATATGATATGTTATTATAGAATGTTGGAAGAATATGTTATAATATCAAAGACAATATAAGAATTTAAAGGGGACTATATGAAAAAATTATTGACTCCAACCTGGACCATCAATTCAATTTACGCAATTAAGCCAGAAGATTTATTGCGACATGATATTAAAGCAATCATATGCGACTTAGATAACACGCTCATTGCGTGGAATCAGTGGGAGCATACTGAAGAGATGGCTGAATGGTTAACAAGATTTAAAGACGCAGGGATTGGTATTTACCTCTTATCAAACAACAACTATGATCGAGTACTTAAAGTAGCAGAACCATTAGAGTTAAGGTTTACTTCAAGTGCTTTAAAACCACGCAGAAAGCATTTTGTACTTGCTATCGAGGATTTACAAGTACCTAAAGAGAATGTCGCTGTTATTGGAGATCAAGTTATGACAGATGTGATTGGTGCGAATCGTAATCATCTTAAGAGTATCTTAGTCAAACCTATTGCACCAAATGATAATATATTTACAATAATTAATCGTATGATAGAAAAGATAGCATTTAAAATCGTCGGCATAGACCGAACAGGTGATTGGGGGAATACGCTTGAGTGAGCAAGAAACATTTCAATGTATCGGTTGCGGGGCAACCATTCAAACAGAGAATCCAGATGAGATAGGTTATTTACCTCAATCTGCGTTAAATAAAGGAATTGAAAAAGGTGAATTTTACTGCCAACGTTGTTTTAAACTAAGACATTACAATCAATTACAAGATTTAGATATTGATGACGATGTATTTTTAAATAAATTGGGTGAGATTGCTAATGACGATGCCTTTGTTGTTTTAGTTGTAGACATCTTTGATGTTGAAGGAAGTTTAATCTCTGGGTTACACCGATTTATCGGGAATCAACCATTTATCATCGCAGCAAACAAATTTGATTTATTGCCAAAAGTAACGCGTAAATCAAAAGTAAAAGATTGGATTAGACAAACAGTAAACCGTCATGGTTTGTATCCTGAAGATATCGTATTAACTTACGGGACAAAGCGCGCGGGAATTTATTCATTAGCTGAAAAAATTGAAGAAGTCATTAGTGACCGCAATGTTTATATTGTTGGGGTGACGAACGTTGGGAAATCAACATTGATTAATCAATTGATTGGTTACTACGGTGGAGATAAAGAAGTGATTACAACGTCAAACCATCCTGGTACAACGTTGGATTTAATTCAAATTCCATTAACGGATGCACATGCGATCATTGATACACCAGGTATCATCCGTCGTACACAATTAGCACATCATTTAACTCGTTCAGACAACCAAATTGTGCTACCAAGTAAGCCTATCAAACCAAAAACCTTCCAATTAAATGAAGGGCAAACAATCTTTTTAGCCGGTGTGGGGCGAGTGGATCTCGTTCAATCAGAAGTTGAAAAGACAGCGATGACTTTCTACGTTTCAACTGATTTGTACTTACATCGAACTAAAACTGAGAATGCAGATGAGCTGTATCAGAAACATGTTGGTGAGATGTTAGCACCACCTAGCAAGGATTATGCAGAAGAGTATCCAGAACTAGTTGAGCAAACATTCACACTAGACCAAACACAAGACATTAGTATTACTGGTTTAGGTTGGTTAACAGTAAATGCAAAAGCAGAAATAAAAGTTTGGCTACCTAAAGAAATTAGCGTATCTAAACGTACAGCAATTATTTAAACGAAGGGAATTAATATGATTACATTAAACAAAGCACAAACAAAATTTTTGCGTAAATACTCGCATAATTTAAAACCTCTTTTCCAGATGGGGAAATTAGGATTAACAGATGTATTTATCGAGCAAGTGGACAACGCAATTGAAAAGCGTGAATTAATTAAATTTGTCATCTTACAAAACAGTGATGAAGATTTAGATGACGTTGCTAACAAAATTGCGGATGAAATCGGTGGTGTTATTATTCAAACAATCGGAAGTACAGCGATTTTATACCGTCCATCATCAAAAGAAAAATATCAGGAAATCAGTCAACAAGTAAATCGATTAAGCTAAGGGGACGCGTAGAATGGGTATTTCAAATGGCACAGTAAAAGCGCAAGAGTTTATGTCAATTGAAGAAGCACTCGAACCGATTATTCTGAGTCAATTTACTCCGAAATCATCGGTGGATGATCGACAACGGATTGGTATTTTAGGTGGAACATTTAATCCGCCACATCTCGGACATTTATTAATGGCAGAACAAGTTGGGAATCAATTGGAATTAGATGAAGTTTGGTTTATGCCAACGGCTAAACCACCTCATGCACCAGGAAAGACGACCATCGCTTCGCAACACCGTGTTCAAATGATTCAATTAGCCATTGAGAATAATCCTTTATTTAAAGTACAACCTTATGAAATTCACCGTGGTGGGGTGAATTATACTGTTGATACAATGAGACATTTCGTTGAGACTTATCCAGAATCTGATTTTTATTTTATAATCGGTTCTGATAGCGCGAATGATTTGTCAACTTGGAAACAAATTGATGAATTAGTACAATTAGTTCAATTTGTTGGAGTCAGACGTCCAGGGGAATTCCCTTATCAAGGACAATATCCTATACTATGGGTCGACTCTCCCTTGATTGAATTGAGTTCAACAGAAATACGACTCAGAGTGTATTTGGAACAATCTATTCGTTATCAAGTTCCAAGTAAGGTAGAAGCTTATATCCAAAAACACAAACTTTATGAGATGGATTAAAGAAAGAAGGCAAGAGTTTGGTATCAGAAATCCTATACACTAAAGATTATATAAATGTGACACGAGAAGAACTACTTAATAATCTTAAAGAAGAACTCAAACCAAAAAGATTTAAGCATGTTCTTCGTGTTGAAGAAACAGCACTAGAATTAGCGGAAAAATATAATTACAAAGATCTAAAAAAAGTGAGTATCTCTGCTTTAATGCATGATCATTGTAAAGATTATTCTGACGAAAAGATGTATCAACTTGCGACAATGTATGCACCTTATGAGCCCTTAAGAGTTGCGAACGAAGCAGTATGGCATGGCCTAGCTGCAGCAGAATTAGCTCGTGCGAAGTATAGTGTATTGGACGATGAAATCGTTCATGCCATTGCACAACACACGATTGGCGCTAAGGAAATGAGTTTACTGAGCAAATTACTCTTTGTGGCAGATTATATTGAACCTGGTCGTAACTTTGATGGGGTGAATGAAGCTAGAAAATTAGCTGAAAAAGATTTGGATGCAGTTGTCTTTTACAAGATGAGAGAAACAATCAAACATCTTGTTGAAACGAATAAGAAAGTATATGTTGAAAGTGTGGTTATTTATAACCACTGGGCAAAAAAACAGGAGGGTTAATTATTATAAACACAAAAGAAAAATTAGAAGTAATTGTACGCGCCGCAGATGATCGTTTAGCACATAACATCATGGTCTTAGACGTCGCACAATTGACACCATTAGCAGAGTACTTTGTCGTGATGGATGCTAAAAATGATCGTCAATTATCAGCAATTGTTAATGAAATTACTAGCGTGATTGATGAGAATAATTTCGAATTGAAAAACGTTGAAGGTAAAAACGGTGGTAAATGGGTATTAATTGATATGAATGATATTATTATTCATGTGTTCCACTATTCTGAACGTGCAAATTACAATTTAGAAAAAATTTGGCAAGATGCACCATTAGTTGATGTTAGCGACTGGATCTCAGAACAATGAGTTTCAGCCAAATAGCAGATGTATATGATCGATTCAATGATCTATCTGTGTATGAATATTGGGTTGACTATACATTAAATAGTATAGACCGTAAGCCTAAAAAAATGTTAGATATCGCCTGTGGAACAGGTTGGTTTACTCAACTGATGATACCTTTCGTTGACTCAGTTACGGGGATTGATATTGATGAGGATATGTTAGAGGTTGCTCGTCAAGAAGTAGTTAATTTACCGAATGTTGAATTCAAGTATGGAGATATGACGCGTTTATCAGCGGATTTAAAGGACTTTGACTTAGTCACTTGTTACTTGGACTCACTATGCTTTCTAAACGACTACGAGGCCGTTAAAGAGGCATTTAAAGGGATGTATCGCACTTTGTCTGAGCAAGGAACGTTATTGTTTGATGTTTGGACACCGTATCAAATGACGGATGTCTTTTCTGAATTTGAATACTTTGATCAAGACGAGTCAGCAACTTTAATTTGGGAAAGCGCCAGTGATGCTGAATCACTTAGCGTTGAACATTACTTGACTGTCTATAGACAAGTTGAGGGGTCACAGTTTGAACGCGTCGATGTTGAACTTCAAGAGCAAACTTTCCCATTAGAGAAGTATATGGATGCTTTAGTTGAAGCAGGCTTTCAAGCGGATAAGATTGAAGTGTTTGTTGATTACGGAAGTAAATATTATGACAAGAGAACAGATAAAGAGGCAGACCGTTGGTTCTTTAGATGTAGTAAGTAAGAGTTGGGGAGTGTTATAAGATGAAGATTGTTTCAGTCATTGCCGAATATAATCCTTTCCATCTTGGTCACCAATATCAATTAGAACAAATGAAGCAAAGAACTTCGGCAGATGCGCTCGTTGTATTGATGAGTGGAAATGTTGTTCAACGCGGAGAATTCGCTCTAATTGATAAATGGCAAAGAGCTGAGATTGCATTGGAATACGGTGCTGACCTCGTCTTAGAGTTACCACTCTTAGCTAGTTTACAAGCAGCGGATTACTTCGCGTATTGGTCGGTTAAGACACTAGAATTATTAGGGTCAGATCAACTTGTTTTTGGAACAGAGTCTGCTTCATATAAAGACTTGAATGCTTATGTTCAGTGGTTAGCTGAGAATGAAGAAGCAATCGATAGAAGTGTTAAAACTAATCTTAACGAGGGCTATTCTTATGCAGCGAGTTATCAATCAGCTGTTGAAGCTATTAGTAAATCTTCTGAAATAGCGCAACTCTTGGTTGACTCACCTAATCATTTACTTGGGATTCAATATATTAAAGCATTGAAGCAATTAAATTCTAAGATGGATGTTACAGCTATTCCTAGAATTAAACAGAATGAACATATGCAAGCAGTCTTAAGTGGCAGTCAAATACGAGAATTGAATCGTCAACAATTAGTCACCGAGGATACTGTACCAAAGCGGACATATCAAAAACTAATCAGTCATCCAAACGTACAACTTACTGATTATTATGATTTACTAAAGTACCAAGTACAAAGTCAAAGTGCCGAACGCTTAACTCAATATCAAGGCATTGATCATGGTGTTGAACATTATATTTATCAGCAAATTTTGGAAACTGATAATTTTGAATCTTTGATTGACACATTAACTTCTAAAAGATGGACGAAGGCCTCCATCCAAAGGAAGTTAATGATGATTCTGTTGAATATAACAAACAAAGAATGGCAAGAAAGCATTGATTTAAATAATGAAAAGCTGGCTATTCGAGTGTTAGGTTACACAGATGAAGGAAGAAAAGTACTTAAGATGAAGCGAAACCAAACAGGATTGAATTTATTTAGTAATTTGACTCAAGACAACGCACGCATTTATCAATTAAATTTACGTGCGGACACAGTCTATTCACTCAATCCAAAACATAAAATAATGCAACAAAACACTGGAAGATTCCCAATTCACTATTAATTGAAAAGGAATCGTGTTAATATTAAAATAATCTTGACAAGAATTGTAAACTTCAATATAATAAATCTTGTCGTTTTAGAGGTGATAATAGATGAAATGGACAATCCGCCAATTAAAAGATCATCCTGATGATATTATTAATTTTGAAGAATCTTTAGATATTAAAGAACAGCTCATGGAGCGAAACCCTTCAATCTTAGATGTGGAATCAGTGATTGTAAACGGATATTTCGTACCTTCTAATGAAGATATCATTCTTCATGGTCAAATCGATACTCGACTGACGGTGCCGTCATCGAGATCATTAGAACCAGTATCATTACACTTAAACATTCCAATTAGCGAACGTTATGTGTATGAGGAATATGATGGAAACGTCGGGGAATATGAAGAGACTACGATTGTACTTCAGTATGATTATATTGATTTAGATGCAGCAGTGACTGATAACATCGCGATTAATATACCTACAAGAGTATTGAAACCAGGAGAAGAAGACGGAGATTTACCGTCGGGTAATGATTGGACAGTCGTCACCGAAGAAGAATACGAGCAAAACTTAGCGGAAGAGAAAGCCGAAACGGTTGATCCTCGCTTTGCAGCCTTAAAAACGCTATTAGATAACGAAGATGAGGAAGAATAACCTCAAACATCAACTAGGAGGTGTAGAGAATGGCAGTACCTAAACGTAAAACATCAAAAGCAAAGAAAAGAGCACGTCGTACACACTACAAGTTACAAGTACCAGGAATGAATACTTGTGCTAACTGTGGAGAATTAAAATTAAGCCACCGTGTATGTTCATCATGTGGACACTACGATGGAAAAGAAGTTGTATCTAATACAGCTGAATAATTTTGTTGAGCTAATCTTTTTGGTTCTTGAATTTTTGGTGTTGGTGAGAGAAATCTCACTGACACCTTTTTTTGTATGTACACAAAAAGCCAGTGAATTCCTATATAATAAAGTTACCACACATTACTAAAAGGAGAATTCACTTGGCTCATATGAATTATATCGCAGACTTACTAAATATTAAAGATAAACATGTTCAACTTCAAGATGACATCATGGAGGAAATGCACAAGGGGGTGCGGTGTAA
>NZ_VBSP01000027.1 GCF_005864045.1 Ruoffia tabacinasalis
TTACACCGCACCCCCTTGTGCATTTCCTCCATGATGTCATCTTGAAGTTGAACATGTTTATCTTTAATATTTAGTAAGTCTGCGATATAATTCATATGAGCCAAGTGAATTCTCCTTTTAGTAATGTATGGTAACTTTATTATATAGGAATTCACTGGCTTTTTGTGTACATACAAAAAAAGGTGTCAGTGAGATTTCTCTCACCAACACCAAAAATTCAAGAACCGTTAAAACCTTCCTGGCGCTTTTGCGTTGTTATGATTCATTGTATTACTCAGCAGATTCTTCAGTTGTTGATTCGTCTGCAGAAGCTTCCTCCGTAGATTCTTCAGAAGTTTCTGATACTTCACCAGATTCAACGGGTTCAATACTGTTTGTTGTTTCATTATCTGTTCCAGTTGGATTTGATACGATTAACGTACCGTTAACAATCGTTACTGTCTCAGGAATACCGTTCCACTCACGTAATTCTTCTAAAGTAATTTCGTATAATTCAGCCACTTGTTCTAAAGTTTGGCCAGGTTCTACTTCATGAGTTTCTGGACGGGGATCTGATACAACAATCATATCGCCTTCAACGACTTCGTTTGATTCTAATTCATTCCATTCCATAATTAATTGCTCAGTCGTGTTGTAATCCATTGCGATTGTATAAAGGTTTTCACCTTCCGCAACTTCATGCACTTCTGGAATTAATGCAGGGTTAGAAACAAATAGTTCTGTACCAACTAATAGACTATCATCTTCTAAATTGTTCCAGTTACGTAAACTATCCGCTGAAATGCTATATTGCTCAGCAATACGCCATACGTTGTCACCTGTTTGAACAACATGTGTTTCTGGACGTGCTGCTTCTGGTAAATCAGCTAAGTTAATTGTTCCAGTTTCGTCATCAGTTGCTTCTTCATCTTCGCTAGAAGCATCAGATTCTTGTGATGATTCTTCTGTATCCGTTGGAGTTTCTGTCGGTGTTTCTGGTGTTGACTCAGGTGTTGTTTGAACTGGTCCACCTGTTGGCACCACGTAAATGACGTCTCCAACATCTAACCAGTCAGATGTTAAACCGTTCCACGCACGTAGTTCGTCAACGGTTACACCATATGTTAAAGCGATACTTGATAAGATATCACCTGATTGAACAATATGGGCACCATTTTGTGCATTTGCTTGTGTCCATGCTGGAGGTGCTTGATAGTCAACCGGTCCGTTAGGTACTGAAATTTTATTTCCCGCGATTAGCCAGTCAGTTCCAAGACCGTTCATAGCCATTAATTCTGAAACGCTCACACCGTAAACGGCTGCGATACCTGATAATGTGTCTCCAGATTGGATTGTATACCAATTATCATAGCTTTGACCGTGATCATAACCATAATCATAGTCATAATCGTAATCATAGGCTGGTGTTGCATTTGAAGGACCATAAAGGACAAGTTGGTCACCAACGTCTATCCAAGTACTTGTTAAGCCATTCCATGCCATTAATTGATCAACTGTCACACCGTACATATAAGCGATACTTTCTAAGTATTCACCTGCTGATACTGTATGAACACCTGATTGAGCTCCAGTATAGTAACCACCGTTGTCAGTTACGCCACTACCTGATGCCGGAATAGATAAAGTCATTCCAACATCAATCCACTCACTCGTTAGGCCGTTTGCTGCCATAATATCGCCCGCTGTGACACCATATTGTCTTGCGATTCCCCATAGCCACTCACCGTTTTGGACAGTGTGTGTAGATTGAGCTATTGCCGTTGAAACTGGTGCTAACGCAATAGCGGATAATAATAGTAAAGATTTTCCTAATCTTTTAATTTTATTTAATTTCATGTCACTACGCTCCTTCTTGTTCTAATAAGACACTTCAATACCATTCTATCATCAAATTTCTAATCAATAAAGAAATTACAATCGTTTTACAAACTTGTAATTATAAAGAAACAGTTCTTATCCCTTTTATTCGTAAATTTCTCATAATTCGTTTGTTTTCATTAAAAAGTTCAACTCATCTAACAAAAACTGTTTTTCCTGAAATAAATTTTCTCGGTTTAAAATCTGTATCGATCGGTTCCGCTAAACGGTACCATTTAACTGAACGACTGGACCAACCATGATTAGTAGTTCGAATGATACCATCAGCATCTTCAATACAATATATAACATTATGAAAGTCCAAAGCAACACCTGTATATGCATGTTCAGATAGGTGTTTTCGCTTAAAGCCAGCGATAAAGATATCGCCCGCTTGGATTTCATTTCGTTTGATTTCGTGTAATAAGACATTATCTAATTGAAGTAGTAAAGACATCGAACCAAGTCCCGAGCCATAAGGTAAGAAACGCCCCGCTATAAGTGCGCTAAACATAGCACTGGCACTATCGTAACTATCTGGTCCGCAGCGCTTTTCTTTAGATTTTGCATAAGTGACTTTACCTTCATGATCTAAATACCATTGTATAACTGCTGTACGACTAGCCAAAGCTTTACCTCCTTACTTCGTTTTTTAATACTTTTATAATAACATGAATTAAGTTAGTTACCACGGATTTACTATTCACCCGTATTATAATGCCATAAGAATATTATCTTATTCTACTTTGAAAGCGGTCTATTTTTATTTACATTAACTTTACATATTCTTTACATAAACTTTATTGATAAAGCATTAAAATATGCTATATTTGTTTTGTTATCTATTATTTTTATAAAGATTTATTACTGCGAAAGGAACCTTTTTAAATGATTGATTTCCTACCTCAAAACGAGTCTGACTTTCCTATTAACTATTATTTGGAGAAAGCGACTGAATTAAATCATAGTGCCCTCAGTCAATTAGAAATTATATATGTAATGACGATTCGTCACTTAAACTCCACCTTTGGAAGTTTAATCATAGACCGAAGTGGTCAGTTTTATAAAAGTAAATGGTCTACAACCCGCTTAACAGAAGAGTTTTTCTCAACATTTGGTTATAATTATCAAAGCTGGTCACAATTTCTAAAGTCTACATTCAATCGACCAAGAACGATTTTTCCATATGTAAATAAAAATATGGTGTTTATTCGTCTAAGAAATCCTGAAAATAAACATTCTGACTGGGTAAATATCACATTAATAAATGATTTACATATCCAGACACAAAAAGACGATCCAGTTAAAATCCAGACGATTCAATTTATGTTTGACTTGGCTAACTATTCAAAACTAACTATTTCACTTAACAATCGGCTATCACTAGTAATGTCACAAATCGGCTACGCTTTTCAGCTCGTAAACTTTTGGTATGATTTCCAAGTCGAGATGAATGAAAAGGATTTAATCTTTGAACCCACTCAATTACAAACCTATATTGGTAATCCTGCTTTCAAGATTTTCACCAAGACACGCGTCCCTTACAAAGACCGTTTGAAAGCTAAGATAGATTTGGCTCAATTCATAAAATACAATCAAATACACGACTACTTAAAATCCACAACTCAGCGAAAGCATGAAACTTATCGTACTCGCTTGTCTTTTGCACACATGCATCAACAATTATTTAAACCTTCTATTAGAAATAAAATTAGATAGAAAAATAGCTAACTTTCTTGTCTGAAAGTTAGCTATTTATTGATTACTCGTTACTGTCCTCAGCTTCTAATTTATCACTTAATTGAATAATGTATTCTGAGAATTCTTCAGCAGTTTCCGGATGCTCCAAGCCATACTCAAGACTCATCTTCATATAGCCAATTTTATTTCCAACGTCATAACGTTTTCCTTCAACTTTTTTAGCAAAGACTCTTTGCGTTTTATTTAGTTGATCGATGGCGTCAGTCAGATGTAATTCGTCATCGACACCGGGTTCTATCTTTTCTAATATATCGAAAATTTCAGGTGTCAGAATGTAGCGTCCTGCGATAGCTAAGTTACTTGGCGCTTCTTCGGCTGCTGGTTTTTCAACAAAGCGGGACACACTGTAAACTGTATCGTCTGTATCGTCTTGGCGGTCCACTTTGATCATGCCGTATTTGAATGTTAATTCGTCTGGCACTTCCACAACTGCTAAGTTCGCTGATTTATTTATATCATATAAATCCATCAATTGCTTTGTCACTGGTACTTCACTGTGCATTATGTTGTCGCCTAACATCACGACAAATGGCTCATCATTAACAAAGGCTCGTGCGTGTCCGATAGCGTCTCCTAGTCCTTTTGGATAGGATTGACGCACAAAGAATAAGTTTTCTTTTGTGGTATCTTTGACAATTTTTAATAAGGCGTCTTTTCCTTTACTTTCTAGATTGTCTTCTAACTCAGGATTTGAATCGAAATGATCCTCAATTGAACGTTTATGTTTGCCAGTAATAATTAAAATTTCTTCAATCCCAGAAGCAAATGCTTCTTCAACAATAAATTGAATAATGGGCTTATCGACAATTGGCAATAATTCTTTTGGCTGTGCTTTTGTCGCTGGCAGAAAGCCCGTTCCATAACCGGCTGCGGGAATGACTGCTTTACGAATTTTCGACATATTCAAACCTCCTCTTTCTCATACAAATATAGTATATCTAATTTGATTTTAGTTTACCACCGGTTCGGTGGTGTTTATATAATTTTATATAGAAGTACAGATAACTCAACAATCAAATCATTTTCTGTTATAATATCCAAGATATAATGAATAGAGGAGAAACACATGGAGATATATAACAAATTACTAAATAAAGAAGCAAAGCTAGCTGTGATTGGCTTAGGCTATGTTGGTATGCCCATCGCAATTTCTTTCGCAAAACAAATTGATACAATTGGGTATGATTACAATCCTAAGAAAATCGAACTTTATAAAGAAGGCGTGGACCCAACTAAAGAAGTTGGTGATGACGCGATTAAAGAAACGGATTTAGAATTTACGAATGATGCTGCTAAATTAAAAGAGGCTTGTTTCTTAATCGTCTCAGTTCCGACACCGATAAATCATGACAAAACGCCTGATTTAACGCCCGTGACAAGTGCAACCCGCACGATTGGACAAAACCTTTCTAAAGGGTCTATCGTCGTTTATGAGTCAACTGTGTACCCTGGCGTGACTGAAGATGTCTGTATTCCAATTCTTGAAGAAGAGTCTGGTTTAACACATGGTGTTGATTTTGTTGTTGGATACTCGCCTGAGCGAATTAATCCAGGAGATAAGGTCCATACACTTGAAACCATTACCAAAATCGTCTCATCATCAATTCCAGAATATTTAGATGAAATCGGAAAAGTATATGAGATTGTTGTCAAAGCGGGTGTGCATAAAGCACCAAGTATTAAAGTCGCTGAAGCCGCGAAAGTTGTTGAGAATTCGCAACGTGATATTAATATTGCTTTTATGAACGAATTAGCTCTTGCTTTTGACCGCATGGGCATTGATTCAAAAGACGTGATAGATGCAATGAATACAAAATGGAACGCCCTCGGCTTCACCCCTGGACTAGTCGGTGGACACTGTATTGGCGTGGATCCATATTACTTTGTATATCAGGCTGAGAACTTAGGCTACCATAGTCAAATTATTTCAAATGGTCGTCAAATTAATGATGGCATGGGTGAATTTATTGCCGATAAATTAATTAAAGAATTAATCCGTACGGGTAAAACACCGATTGATTCTAACGTAGTTATCCTTGGTTTAACGTTTAAAGAACATACTCCGGATACACGTAATTCAAAAGTAAATGACATTATTAAACGCCTCCGTGAATATGATATTAAACCAACTGTAGTTGATCCATGGGCGAGCGCGGAAGATGCTCAAGCTGAGTATGGTGTATCATTAACTGATTTAGCTGACGTTAAGGATGCTGATGCCATTCTTTTAGCTGTAGGACATGATGAATTCAAAGCTCTTTCTTTTGAAGAAATCACTGCCCTATTTAATCAAGATTTAGCGAATGATAAACGCATCATTTTAGATGTGAAAAGTATCTTAAATAAAGAGGCCTTTACCGAAGCTGGTTACAGTTTCTGGCGCTTATAATAATACTAAAATCCAGTGCATTTTGCGCTGGTTTTTTGTTTGCATTTTTCCAAATTTTATAATTGTGTTCTCTGGTATGTTCGTCTTATTCATTATTTTTATATAGATAAATTGATATGTTACCAATCAAAATGATATCACTTTCTTGAGCCGTTTCACTTTATATTTACATCATTTTTGTTTTATACTTAATGCATAGAACAGTTTAAAAAATAGAAAGGAAGTTGTTTTATGGTTAAGAAATACGTTTATGGGGTTTACCCAACAGTCGTTGAAGCAGAAGACGCAGTGGCACATGTTATTAATCAAGGCGTTCCTCGCGATAGTGTCGCTCTAGTCGGTTCGCAAGCACATGCATATAATGGCGAAGCTGAATTTATCTCTTACGGAGAATTGATGGACGAGCAGCATGAAGACAATCGTGGATTCTTTGCAAAATTATTTGGCTGGGACGATAACGATGACGAATTTGAAAACGTTGATTTAACGCAATACGAAGACTCATTAAGTCGCGATGAACTATTAGTGTTAGTTGACCAAGAATTTGAAAGTCAACTTCCTGCCTTTAATATAACTGAAACACGTGAAGTAAGAACAGATGACTATGTTTCTGATACGACGGCAACTGATACAGTCAATACTGAAACTGCAGCATTCTCTGGAGCAGTAGGAACATCAGCTGGTTTATCAGAAGATACACCTGAAACGACTGAACCAGATCATGATTACGACGATGTGAATGTTGAAGATAACGACTATGAACCACATATTGTTGGTGAAGAAACTCATATCGAAGCTCATGGTGAGCCAGTCGGAGAATTCGCTCCTGACGCTGATACAGAACGTATTCGCCTACACGAAGAACAAGTACATGCTGAAGCACGTAAAAAAGACTTAGGTGATGTGTCAATTACGAAAGAAGTCGTTGAAGACACTGAAACGATTGAAGTTCCAGTTGAACGCGAAGAGATTCATATTCGCCACTCAGCACCATCGGACACTACTGAAAGTGTTGCTGACGGAGATGCTTTCCAAGAAGAAGAAATTGTTATCCCAGTTTCTGAAGAAGAAGTTGTTGTAGACAAAGACACAGTAGTTACAGACGAAGTTGAAGTTGAGAAAACAACTCATACTGATCGTGAAACTGTAACAGAAACGACACGTCATGAAGAATTAGAAGTTGATGACGAAACTGGTCGTGTCAATGACGAAGATACTAGATTATAATAGATTATTTGAAGCAATTCAAAATGATTGTCGAGGGGCTCAATGCTCCTCGGCTTTTTTGTTTAGAAAAAATGTGGTTGGGTGTGGAATCGAGCACTCGAATCTTTTTCGAATGATCGTTTAGGTGGAATCGAGCACTCGAATCTTTTTCGAATGATCGTTTAGCTGGAATCGAGCACTCGAATCTTTTTCGAATGATCGTTTTGCCGGAATCGAGCACTCGAATTTTTTTCGAATGCGTGTTTCCGAATTTATACTGGGCGTATGAACGTGGGCACTCAAAGACATACCCCTTTCATTCGTGGACCACCTATATTTCTCGCGCATTAACCCTAGACAATGTTGGAGAATAGTCAAAATTTTCTAGACAATAGCTCACTGTTAGATATTTTTAGTGGAATGAACAAAAAAGAACTTATCCTACAACAACTTCTTAAAGCGAGTTGCTACACAACAAGTTCCTTTTATTTATTTCTTGAATTGGCCTAATACTTTACTGATATTACTTTTACTCGCTTGAAAAACGTCGCGTTCAAGATACTTGCGCATGTATTTCAAAGTATCTTTCGCATCATTGACCACAAATTCAAATAGCTGCCCTTCATCTGTCGCGATTGTAAACCCGCGGACATAACGTCCGCCGAATAACATTTGCACGAAGATATTTTCAACAGAAGTCCAAGGGATTTGAATAAAGCCCGGACCTTTTTCTGAGCGGAACTCAATTCCCTTCTCGCCCATTAATAACAAACCAGATTTGGGAATAATTGGGTTCAACATTGCGTTGGCTCGTGTAGTATATTCAACCGTTGAATTTAAAAAATCAGCTGACATTTAAAATTAACCCATGATTCCAACTGAATATAGCGCAATTCCTAGAACAAATATACCACCGATAATTGCGATTGGGCTCACTTTCTTACGGAGTAGCCAGATACATGCGAACGTTAGAATTAGTGGCATTAACCCTGGTAACAAATCATTTAGTACGTCATTCAAGGTCATTGTCGTTTCAGTCGCGACATTCGCTCCCGATTGGACTTGTAGAATGATATCCCGTATCGTGTCGACAGACAAAGCGTTACTGTTCGCTTGATCAGTCAATGCTTGGAAATCAACCATTGTATCCGGGTTATTCTCTACTTGAGATAGTACTAAGGGGAAGTTCATGGTTGTCCATCTTGGCACTAACACTCCCATAATAAACATTCCTAGAATTGACGCTCCTTGAGTAATTTTTTGTAAAATACCCCCACTCAAGTCTTTTGTGATTTCATTACCCGATCTATATCCTAATTCTTGTGTGTACCATAAGAATAAGATACGGATAATATTCCATGCTAGGAAGAAAATAATCGGTCCAAAAATACTTTCAGATAAAGCGAGTGACGCCGCAAAAGCACCTAATACAGGTCTTAATGTACCCCAGAATACTGGGTCTCCAACTCCCGCCAGAGGTCCCATCATCCCAACTTTCACACCTTGAATCGCCTGGTCATCAATATCAGTACCATTTGCTCTCTCTTCTTCTAAAGCAAGTACAACCCCAGCAATCGGTGCTTGTAAGTACGGGTGAGTATTAATGAATTCTAAGTGACGTTGAAGTGCAGCACTTCTATCTTCTTTTGTTGTATATAATTTTCGAATCGCAGGAATTAAGGCGTATACCCAACCAACGTTATGCATCCGCTCAAAGTTCCAACATGCTTGTATAAAAGTCATTCGCCATGACACGCGCATCCGATCCGCTCTTGTTAGTTTTATACGATCTTTTCTTACTTCTTCAGTCATTTTATACCCTCCTATCTAATAATCTTCTAAAATGTCATCTAAAGCAGCTTCGACTGAATTTCCACCGCCACCACCTGAATTATTGTTAAATTGTGGTGCAATAGAAATGTAAATGAGAGCAATACTTAAACCTATAATACCCATGGCAATTAAATTCAGTTCAGTTACTGCTGCTAAAGCAAATCCCATGAAGAAAAATGGCCATGAGCTTTTCGATGCCATCATATTAATAACCATTGCGTAACCTACCGCAACAATCATTCCACCGGCAACATTCAATCCACCAGTAATAACATCTGGAATGGCATTTAAGGCAGCTGTTACGGTTTGAGCTGAAACCATTAAAATTAAACCAGCCGGAACCGCAACACGTAAACCTTGTAACATTAAAGCTAGGATGTTCGCAGATGCTACACCACTAATATCTCCTTCTTCTGCTTTACGGTCAGCATAATGAGATAACCCTACCGCAACCGTTCTAATAAAGATAGTTAACACTTGCCCAGCAATTGCTAATGGAATCGCCACCGCAATCCCCTCACCCATTGAAGCTCCTTGGACTAATACTAATATCCCAGAAACAACACCGGCTAAAGCAGCATCGGGTGCCATCGCTGCACCAATGTTCATCCAGCCTAAGGCAATCAGTTGTAATTGCCCTCCTAATAAAAGTCCTTCAGCTAGATTACCTGTAATAAGTCCGATTAACGTACACGTAATAATAGGTTGATGTAATTGGAACTCATCCAGAACACTTTCAAATCCTGCAAAAAGCGCCACTATAATAATAAGGACAACTTGAATTATTGTAATGTCTGTCATTTTGAATCCTCCTTAATCTATATTAAATTTTGTTTTTTAAGTAGCCGTTCAAGATTTTGAGCTGAATCCGCCGGCACTTTACGTACATCGAATTTTACGCCTTTATCTTTTAGCTCCATAATTGTCTTCACGTCATCATCGTCAACGGAAACTGAGTTATTAATCATGACTTTTCCTTTTGTATGTGCCATGGATCCTAAGTTCACTTCATCAATGTCAATTCCTTGATTAATTGCTTCCAACACATCTTGTGGCGTTTCAAATAATAGAAGCGCTCTTGTACCACCAAATCGCGGATCTTCATTGATTTCTGCTAATTTAGCAATCGGAATAACGTTCGCCCGAATTCCTGGAGGCGCCGCTTGTTTAATTAACGTCTTACGCATCTCGTCATTGGCCACCTTATCTGATACAACAATGATTCGGGTTGGATTCACACTTTTTACCCAACCAGTTGCCACTTGTCCATGTAATAGACGAGTATCGACTCTCGCCAAGACGTATTTTATCTGACCGTCTCCAATCACCGTTCCTGGCTCTAATTGCGCTGCCCCGCCTGATTCAGAAACAACTCCCGCTTCTATCTCAGGGGTTAACTCATCGGGTCGAACGCGAATACCACTTTGCTCCTGACCAAGAATGTGTGTCGCAACTTCGTGTGCTTTCTCCGTTCCCATCCGTGTTCCTAAAGCTTCAAGTAACATCGGCAAATTCATTCCAGACACAATCGCAGCCCTTTCTGACATCTCCTCAAATAAAATATTCGCTTGATTAAACGGTGTCCCTCCCCAAAGGTCGACTAAGAATAAAATCTCTGCGTCTGAACTAAATGACGAAATAGCTGTCTCCAACTTCGCTTTCAAATCTTCCGGCCCTTCCTCTGGCATAAAAGTCACAGTTTTAATCTGATCCTGCTCTCCAAAAATCATCTGTGCTGATTGTACTAGTCCTTCAGCAAACTTTCCATGACTCGCCAAAATAATACTTACCATCTTTCTTCCTCCTCTACTCAATAATGCATTTCATAGAAATTATACCACTCAGTGTAAACGATTACAAAGGTTAGATAGTAAATTATGAATAATTATTCATAAAAGTTTGGTGAATTTTACCTGGAAATAAGTGGGGTTGACTGAGTGGGCTGTTTAAATTGTGGAATCGAGCACTCAAATTGTTTTCGAACTTTCGTTTCCGTATTTTCCCATCAAAAAAGCCACCTACTCTAAAAAGTAGATAGTTTTCTTGAATTTATTTGTATAAACTTTCGCCGTTTGTCGAAATCACTTCTTTATACCAGTTAAATGACTTTTTCTTGTAGCGGTTTAAAGTACCTGATCCATCGTCATTGCGGTCTACATAAATGAAGCCATAACGTTTACTTAATTCTGCTGTTGAAGCTGAGACTAAGTCGATACAACCCCAAGTTGTGTAACCCATCAACTCAACACCGTCTTTGATTGCCTCACCAACTTGTTGTAAATGTTTCTCAAGGTAGTCGATTCGGTAATCATCTTCTACTGTCATCTCTCCGTCGGCACCTTCAACTAAAACATCCTTAGCACCTAAGCCGTTTTCTACGATGAATAGTGGTTTTTGGTAACGATCCCAGAAGTCGTTTAGCACAATGCGTAATCCCACTGGGTCAATCTGCCATCCCCATTCAGAACTTTCTAAGTATGGGTTGTTAACACCACCGAGTAAGTTACCCACGCCGCTATCATATTCTTCAGGATTAGCAGCTATAGCGGTACTCATATAGTAACTAAAGGAGATGAAATCCACTGTGTTTTCCTTTAATAATTCTGCATCACCTTCCGCAAACTCAATCTCGATCCCTTTTTCTTTGAAGAGACGTTTAGCGTAACCAGGATATTCGCCGCGAACGTGAATATCTGAGAATAAATAATTGCTATTCTCAAAGTGACGCGCTGATAGGACATCTTCTGGGTTCGGTGTCATTGGATAAGCTGGCATCGCGAGTACCATACAACCAATCTGGAAGTCTGGATTAATTTCATGACCAATCTTAGTTGCTAAGGCACTTGCCACTAATTCATGATGCACTGCTTGATATAGATCCTGCTCAGTTAAGTCTTCTTTCGGTGTATTAATTCCACCACTCATAAACGGTGCATGAAGCACTGAGTTAATCTCGTTGAATGTTAACCAGTATTTTACTTTATCTTTATAACGGTTGAATACAGTTGTAACATAACGTTCATAGAAGTCGATTAAATCACGATTAGCCCAACCATTATAAGTGCGCGCTAAGTGAAGTGGCGTTTCATAATGAGATAAAGTAATTAACGGTTCAATTCCATATTTTAGACATTCGTCAAATACTGCATCATAAAAAGCTAAGCCCGCTTCATTTGGTTCTGTCTCATCACCGTTAGGAAAGATACGTGACCAAGCAATCGAAGTGCGGTATGTTTTAAAGCCCATCTCAGCAAATAGCTTAATATCTTCCTTGTAACGATGGTAAAAATCGATGCCAATTAATTTTAAGTTATCTGGAGTTGGTTCTTCAGTAGGCGGTGTTTGAATACCGTTCGGCATGATGTCTTGCACACTCAAGCCCTTACCGTCTTCATTATAAGCCCCTTCATATTGGTTCGCAGCGGTTGCACCACCCCATAAGAATCCTTTTGGAAAGGTTGTTTCAGTCATAAATCATTCTCCTTTTTTAAATTAAGTCAAAATGCTTGAAAGCATTATATAAGCCGTCATCTTCAGTTGCATCTGTCACATAATCAGCCATGGCTTTGATGCCATCGCCACCACTACCCATCGCAACACCTACGCCGCAAAACTCAAGCATAGGTATATCAATATTCGCGTCGCCAAAGGCAAATGTTTCTTGACGGTCAACACCTTTTTCTTTCAATAGAAAATCCAGCGCCGTTTGTTTGTTAATGCCAGCTAAGGCAATGTCGCCAAACAAGGCTTTTTCACCACGGCCACCCCACGTTCCAACTTTAAATTCAGGAAAGGCTGCTTTTGCATCTTTAAAATCTTGGTAGCTATCTAGAATAAAACTTACCTTGTTAATATCAGAACGCTCTAAACTTTCACCGAATAACATCTCTGGAAAAGCTTTACGAACAGTCATTGAATTATCTTCTTTGCCTTTATAAGCGATATAATCTTTCATAGTCTGTAGTCCGCGTTCTTCAAACTTCCCACTTGCATACAAACCACTATTTGCCTCAAGGTAGAATTCTAAACCTCGTTCATGTAACCAATTAACAATACGATTGGTATCTTCAGCGGTTAGAGTACGGTGTGCGAGCACGTCGCCGTCACTTTCGATATAATTGCCATTACCACCTATATAACCGTCAAAGCCGATGTCTTGAATCTCTTGATACATCTCTGCCTTACTACGGCCAGTGACTGTATACACTTTATGCCCCTTCGCTTGGGCCGCTTTAATTGCTTTGACTGCAGAGTCCGGTAAGTGGTTTTCATACGTCACTAATGTCCCATCTACATCTAAAAAAATATATTTGCTCACAAAATTCTCCTTATTGTCCGGGATTGATACTCTCAACCAGATCAAATTCCCAATCTTTATAGTCGTACACTAAGATACAGCAATTTAAAAAGCTCGGGCGAATATCTTCTGCTTTGCGCCATTTTAAATAAAAAGCATACAAAGCACCTCCATGACTCACTGCCAGGACATTCCCGCCTTGATGCTGTTCCATCAACTCCGTTAATGTTTCCGACATGCGCTTCTCAACTTCAGTCACTGATTCACCACCATATGTCTTGAAGTAATCCCCATAACTTTCTTGTCCTTCTTGAGCGGGTGGATTCAAGTATTCTGGCGACCCTTCATAGATACCAAAGTTCCATTCTTTTAAACCTTTCAGACGCGTATAAGCCTCATCTGGCTTCACAATTTCTAATGTATCAGACGCACGCTCTTGGGTTGATGAATAAAGACCCGAAAAGGAAAGTGACTCACTCTCGAAATACTTTTTAGCCTCTTCGGCTTGTGATTTACCTAAGTCTGTTAGTGGTGAATCGCAGGCTCCTTGAATTCGTTTTAACTCATTGAATAAAGTTTGACCATGCCGCATTAAATATAATCGTGACATATCCTCTCTCCTTTACAAAAATCGATCTAAATTAACCTTTCGTATAATCTAAGTCCTCTCCATTTGACTCAATTACTTGTTTATACCAGTCAAAAGATTTTTTCTTAGAACGGGCTAACGTACCGTTTCCTTCATTATCACGGTCAACGTAGATGAAGCCGTAGCGTTTCTTCATTTCTCCCGTACCTGCTGACACTAAATCAATGACACCCCAAGTTGTGTAACCAAGTAAATCAACGCCGTCTAATTCAACGGCTTCTTTCATTGTCTCCACGTGTTGTTTTAAGTAGTCGATTCGGTAATCATCTACAACATTTCCGTCTGCATCAGGAGTATCAATAGCACCTAGTCCATTTTCAACAACGAATAACGGTTTTTGGTAACGGTCGTATAATTCGTTCATTGTAATTCGGAATCCTAATGGATCAATTTGCCATCCCCACTCACTTGCTTCCAAATATGGGTTCTTCACTGATGCAAAAATATTCCCTTCCGTCTTCTCGTTTACTTTCGGATCAGCAGACGATACACGTGATGAGTAATAAGAGAATGATATAAAGTCAACCGTATGCTCTTTTAATAACTCTTTATCGCCTTCTTCGAAAGGTATCTCAATACCTTCACGCTCTAATTGTTTGAGTGCATACGCTGGATATTCCCCACGTGATTGTACATCGATAAAGAAATAGTTCTCTTGGTTATCCATTTGTGCTTGGCGAACATCTGCTGGGTTTGGTGTATTTGGATAATATTGTCCGGCCGCGATCATACAGCCAACCATGTTGTCTGGATCTACTTCATGGGCAACTTTAGTGGCAATCGCACTTGCGAGTAGTTCATGGTGCGCTGCTGTATACATTACTTGTTCTCGATTCTCACCCTCTTCAAAGACAAGGCCTGCTCCCATGAAAGGTGCGTGGAAGATCATATTAATCTCGTTGAATGTTAGCCAGTATTTTACTTTTCCTTTAAAGCGATTGAATAGAACAGTCACTAAACGTTCGTAAAAGTCTACAACTTCACGACTTCTCCAACCACCATATTCTTTTATTAAATGAATTGGCATATCGAAATGAGTAATTGTCACAAGCGGTTCAATGTTGTATTTAAGTAATTCATCGATTAATTCTTCATAGAATTTAAGCCCTGCTTCATTTGGCTCTTGCTCGTCACCTTTAGGGAAGATACGTGTCCAAGCAATACTAAAGCGGTATGTCTTCAAGCCCATCTCGGCAAATAAAGCAATATCCTCTTTAAAATGATGGTACATATCAATCGCTTCTTTAGCTGGATAAAAATGCGCATCATCAAACTCTAAATGCTTCATTTGCCCGGTAATAATTGGTCCACGGTCTTCTCCAATTGGAACAACATCCACATTGGCTAAACCACGCCCACCTTCATCATATCCACCCTCACATTGGTTCGCAGCAGTTGCGCCTCCCCATAAGAAATCATCTCTAAATCCCATTTCCATTCCTCCTTGTTGTCTTTGTAACCCTACAATGCCATTGTAACTGTTTCAGTTGTCACTCTCTACTATTTGCCTTTTATTGAAATGTCTTACACATCCACTCACGAATAAATGAGTGGTTTTGTGTAAGACTGACACATCTAAGTGAATTTAAATTATTTTACTGTTGTGAACAAGTAGTCACCTTGTTGAATTTCAGGATCATTCGTTACTAAAACATCTGAATAATTTCCAGTATTAGTCACAACAATCGGTGTAACAGTTTCATAGCCAGCTTCTTTAATTAAATCGATATCGAAACGAACTAGCTCTTGTCCTGCTTCAACTTGCTGATTGTTTTCAACAAGTTTTTCGAATCCTTTTCCATCTAAATTGACAGTGTCTAGACCAATATGAATGAGTATCTCTGCCCCATTCTCTGTTGTTAAGCCAATCGCGTGGCCTGTTGGGAATATAGTAGTTACAGTCGCATTTACTGGTGCATAAACAACGCCTTCTGTTGGTTCAACTGCAATTCCTTTACCCATTGCCCCACTGGCAAACACTTCATCTGGTGCTTCACTCAATGGCATTGCCTGACCAGTAATTGGGCTAGCAATAATTTCTTGAGCTGCTAAACCATCATCTGTTGTGGTCTCATCGATTAGACTCGTATTACTTGTATCATTTAAAGCAACGCCATTCGTTGTTGCTACATCCACTTCATCTTCATACAATTTAGGAACTTTTGTAAACATTGTTAATACAAACCCACTTAAAAGAGCCACAGCAATATTGATTAAGTACATCCATAAACTACGTGTATCAACGCCTGATGGGTCAATATAAGCAGGAATTGAAAACACCCCTAAACCAGCCATGTTGTACATCATTGTACCGGTAATTCCAATAAAGGCACCTTGAATCCCCCCACCAATACACGAGATAATAAATGGTGTACGCATTGGTAATGAGAATCCGTAGATCGCAGGTTCTGTTACCCCGAAAGCTGCAGAGATAATTGCTGGAACAGATAGTTGCTTCACTTTTGCTTCTTTAGTCTTAAAGTAAATCGCAATCATAACACCCATTTGTGCGAAACTAACCGCGTTGATAACCGCTCCAATATTTGACATCCCACTTTGAGCTACTTGTAAGATCATAATGGGGACAAGTCCCCAGTGAAGTCCAAATAATACTAATACTTGCCATGCAGCACCTAATACTACACCAAATAGAATTGGGCTAAAGCCATTCAAGGCAATAAAAGCCGCGCCAATTAAGTCAGATAACCAAGTCGCCACAGGGCCAAATACTAACATCGATAACGGAACACTTAATAATAGAGTAAAGAATGGTGTAAAGAATGTTTTAATAGTATCTGGCAAGCGTTTCGCGAACCACTTCTCAAATCTTGAGGCAATAAATATCGCAAATATAGCTGGAATAACTGTTGAATAGTAGCCACCTGGTGGTAAGATAATTGGAATTCCAAAGAAGGTAGATGTTATTTGAGATTCAATAACCGTTCCTTCGAATAACGTATAAAGCACAGGTAATTCAGCTAAGTTAGTTAACGTTGGATATAACATCGCGCCAATCACGGCCATCGCAGTAAACTGATTCATCTTGAACCGTTTCGCTGCTGTTAATGCAATCATAAACGGCAAGAATTGGAAGAATCCGTCCCCTGCAGCATTTAATAAGGCATAAGCACCATTGGCTTCAGTCATACCTAACGCACCCAGAATAGCTACGACACCTTTTAAGATACCGGCTGCAGACATAGGTCCTAAAAATGGTTGGAATAAACCAGACATCAAATCAATAAATTGATCGAATAAATTCCCTTTAGGTCCATCATCTTCTGTACTTGCTTCGCCACCAATATCTGAATTATTAATGACGGCATTATACACATCGGGTACGTGATTACCGATAACAACTTGGTATTGTCCCCCACTTTGAACAACCGTCACGACACCATCACGTTTCTTTAAGTATTCTGTATCAGCCTTACTCTCATCTTTCAAACGGAATCTTAGTCGTGTAATACAGTGTCTTAAGTCGCGGACATTCTCTTCTCCACCTACATGGGCAACGATATCTTTTGCTAGTTCATCATAATTTTTTGCCATTTTTTCTTCCTCCTTATTTTTAAAGCATTGATTGTATTCTTACCATTTTTTTAATTAGTTTTATTTTTTGATGTTCCTCCTTTTCATCGAATTTGATCAAAAGAAAAAACCTAAATAGATAATACGAATCAAACAACACTCATCCCACAAAATGGGGGTGTGCATTCATACTATCTATTTAGGTTTTGCCTGCTTGACCAGTAACAATCCTAAAGTAGATTGATTTATTTAGTTGTTAATTTTTGAATATGAATTGTTAAATACACTTGTTCTTCTCGACCCACTGGGAAATCATATGTCGATTCAATGTATTGTTTAATCTTTTCAGAACATTTAAATGAGTCTGGATAAGTATCACGAACTTGTTCATATAAGAATGAATCATTCGATCCTTGTTGTAACTTAGAATTCACTCTTTGAGCGAAATATTGAAGGTGTGTAACAAAGCGTTGATACGCAAAGGAATCTTCATCAAAATCATGGCCGAAATGCAATCGCACGATATTTAAAATACCTTGTACAATTTTTAACGCGCGCATCGTTTGCTCCATCATATGCCCTTCTTTTTGAGCATTGATTAAATGCAAAGCAATGGACGATGCTTCAGTTTCAACTAGACGAACGCCTGTCCGTTCTTCAATGATATCTAATGCTTGAACACCAATTTGATATTCTGCTTTATAAAGTCGTCTAACTTCCCAAGCTAAAGGATTTGTTAGCGGCATATTTTCTTTTTGTCTCTCAATTGCATAATGCAAATGGTCTCCTAAAGTAATGTAAACATGACTTTCAAAGTCTTGTTTTAACTTTTCTTCAGCTAACCTTACAATTATAAAAACTGTGTCAATTTCTTCTGTCGATAATTCATTAAATATATCCGTGAACATAGAATCGTCATCTTTTAATATAAACGTTTTTTGAATCTTTTCTTCATCAATGGGATCACCGACCTTACCTTGAAAAGCAATGCCTCGTCCCATGTCGATTAATTCTTCATTATTTTTACTTGTTTGTACAACGTTGTTATTTAAAATTTTTTGTATCCGCATAAGCCCATTAGCAATCCTTTCCAAAAATAAAAACCTAAACATATGCAAATAAAAGTGGCTACTTCGCCATTCATCTTTCACTCACATATATTTAGGTTTTGCCTGCTCGACCAGTAACAATCCTTTTAAAGTTATTATACCTCTACTATTTTAAATTGCAAGCGTTTTTATAAACTTTTATTAACAATTGCTTTCATAAACAAATCCCCCACCCAGTCTCAAGACCAAGTGGAGGTATCGTGTAAAAATTTAATAGAGTCATGTATTGAATTTAGTTTTCTTTGTTTTCTTGCGATCTTTTCTCAGTAAATACCAGCCGTAAAAGACAAATGTTACTCCGGTAATGATAGTTGGAATATTATTTTCCACGGTTGTACTTAGACAGATGATTGCGAAACCTACAGCAACAATCGCTGTTTTCCATTTTGAATCCATATTAATTCACAGACTCAATCGTTGTGTCGTCTACTTTCACTCGATTGGCTGCAATGACAAACGGTGCATAGATGAAGAATGCCACGACAATATTAAAGAGTGATAGGACAGCTGCTCCAAAACTACCACCGGTAGCAAGGAATGCGTATAGTCCTGGAGGTGTAATCCAAGGAACTGCTAAGAATACTGGCGGAACCCATCCCCATGAAGTTACAAGATAAGCAATCGTAACTAAGATTGGTGGTGTAATTAACCAAGGAATTGCAAATTGTGGGTTTAATACAACCGGCATACCGAAGATGACCGGTTCGTTAATATTGAAAATTCCCATTGGTGCTGATAATTTCGCAATTGTTTTGTGTTCCTCACGTTTTGAGAACCAAAGGATGGCGATAATTAAAGCAAGTGTTGTTCCTGAACCACCCATTTGTGCATAAGCATCGAATGATCCTCGTGTCCAGTCCCAAGGTAATTGAGCGATATCACGTGTAGTTTCGTAGATGGCAGTGTTCTCGTTTAAGGCTGCTCCGTATACTCCGTCCATAATTGGTGCAAGAACGTTGTGTCCGTGTAAACCAAAGAACCAGAATAATTGAACTAAGAATGTTAGTAAGATAACACTTCCGATACCTTGTGATAAGCCCATTAATGGTAACTGAATGTATTGAGAAATTAAATCATTCAGTGATAAACCAGTCAATGATAATGCTAAATAACCAATGATAGCTGAGGCATAAATGGCAACTGTACCTGGAATAATAGCAGCGAATGCTTTATTAACTGCTGGTGGTACTGTATCTGGCATCTTGATCGTGATGTTCTTACGCATTAAGTATGAATAAATCATCGTTGAGATCATCCCAATAATTAATGCACTGAATAATCCAGTCGCACCTAGATAATTTAAGGACAGACCGGTTGTGTTTGTCATTAAACTCGACACCCCATCGGTCTCAGACACTGTCATTCCAAATTCTGTTAGTGATGAAATGACTGATCCATCAACACCTGATAAATCAGTTGCTACATCAATCGTTTGAGGTACAACAGCTAGGAAACTGGCGAATGAGATTAATCCTCCGGCAAGTGAATTCACGCCGTAGCTTTCTGCTAAGTTGCAACCGAGTGAGAATGCGAAGAACATCGCCATTAAGGCAATCGTTCCGGCATACACGTAACTGTTAATTTCAACAATCGGTGCCATAGCAGATAAGAAGCCATCCCACCCTAAGTTTGTTGGTAAGTCACGTAAGAATACGTTAAGTAATACAGCAATTGAACCCGCCATCGTTATCGGCATCGCCGCAATAAATGAGTCACGAATTGCGACTAAGTGGCGTTGAGATCCGATTCTACCTGAGATCTCCATAAATTTGTCTGTAAAATTGTCTTTAAACGACATATTAATTTACCTCCTTGTTAAATTGTTCTATTAAATTTTTATACCAATAGTAACTATCTTTTTTATAACGTGTTAACTTCGCTGTCGCATCATCTTCTTCACGGTCAACGTACACAAAACCGTAACGCTTTTGATACCCATTCAGCCATGACAGTAAATCCGTGTAAGACCAAGTACAGTAACCAATCACATCTGAACCTTCTTGGATAGCTTCTCCAATCGCATCCACATGGTCACTAATGTATTTGATACGGTAGTCATCATGAATTTCTTTGCCTTCTGTTAACTTGTCATACTCGCCCAGACCATTTTCCGTAATCATAATTGGAATGTCATAACGATTGGTAATGCGTTTAATACCTAGTTTCAATCCTTACGGATCAATTTCCCAATCCCAATTTGTTCGTTCGACGAATGGGTTTTGCACGCGTTTGAAAAGTCCTGGCATACCTGATTCTTCCGAAGATCCCTTTTCGCCGGTTGTATTCATCTTCCCAACTGATACTCCATCCACTGGATTATAAGCAACTGTATTCGTTTGATAATAATTTATTCCTAAAAAGTCAGGTCGGGCATCGGCAAGGATTTCATCATCACCTTCTTGGATATCAATATGAATATCCATACCCTCAAGCGCTTTCAATACTGTCTTAGGATATTTTCCATTAATGTACATATCCATCCACCATGAGCTGTTAAAGGCTTCATAGTTTTCAGTGGCGATTACATTCTCTGGCTTCGAATTAATGGAATAGGCTGGATTGTAAGCAAAACTTGGTCCGATTTGCCCAGGAACTTCCATTTCACGAAACTTTTTAATTGTTAATGCATTCGCTAAGTTCGCGATATGGTTGGCATTGTACATTCGTTGGTAACTATGCACTTTCGGTGGGTGGAGTTCTTGAACATATCCTAAAGTCATAAAGATATTTTGCTCATTTAATGTCACCCAATACTTAACGCGGTCGCCGAAAGCTTCAAAGAGAACGGCGGAATAATTAACAAAGTCATCCACAATTTGGCGTGATTCCCATCCACCATACTCTTCTTGTAACACTTGCGGTAAATCCCAATGATAAATCGTCACTACCGGCTCAATATCATGGGCAAGCAGTTCATCAATTAGGTCTGAATAGAACTGGATACCCGCTTGGTTTACTTCCCCGCGGCCTTGAGGTAAGATTCGCGTCCAAGCAATAGAGAATCGGTAAGCTTTTAAGCCTTGTTCTGCCATTAAAGCAACATCTTCTTTGTAACGGTGATAATGATCGACAGCTAAGTTACCATTCGTTCCTTTAAAAGTTGTTCCTGGAATGCGAACATAGCGGTCCCAAATTGATTCACTTTTACCATCTTTATCCCAAGCACCTTCTACTTGGTAAGCTGCCGAAGCAGATCCCCATAGAAAGCCTTTTGGAAAGTTTTTTACTGTCATTAGCTTCCCTTCCTTACTTTAGAATGTCTTATTAAATTATCGACTTGTGCTTCCATCCGTTTTTGAAATTTCTTCTTAAATAATGGATACAATAGTTTGTTATTCCATTTAGTGAAAAAATCCGTATTCACGTATTCTTCTCGGTAAGTCACCTCTATTTCATTGTCATCTTTTGGTTCAACTAAGTATTCAATAATATTATCTCCTCGATTCGAAGATAACTTCACTCGGTAATGAAGTGGAAAAGTCATCTCTTCCACTTCAATAAGCACTTTTTGTTTATTGTCTTTGCCAAAATGTTTTGTGTACTTGAGTCCTGGTTGAATATCTAACACATTTATGGCTTTTTTAGTATTACTTTGATAATCTGCTTTGAAAGAATTTCTTAGAAGATGAAAGAAATCTTCCGAATGTGCATCATATACTTTTGTAATTTCCAATCCTTTCACCTACTTTTCTAAGGCAGCGAATTTTTTATGAATATCAATCACTTCTTTGGCTAAATCAATAAAGGTAATCGCGTTCATCAAATGATCTTGTCCGTGGATTAATAATAAAGACACTTCCATCGATTCGCCTTGAGCTTCATTGGTTAATAAACTTGTTTGAGATTGATGCGCTGTGACTAAAGATTCACTCGCTTCAGCAATCTTCGCTTCAGCAGTTTCAAAATCATATTCTTTAGCTGCTTCAATGGCTTCAATCGCTTTTCCTTTAGCATCTCCGCCGTACATAATTAAGCCCATAATAGCTTCTAAATTTACTGGTTCACTCATTTGTCTGTACTCCTATCTGTCCATTCCGTTTCTTTTTTAGTCAAGCAGGGAAAGTGCTAAAGCTAGAACTTTCTCTCCATCCATTCTTCCATAATCTGCCATTGGAATATCTGTTACTTGAATCTCTGGTTCATAAGCGGCTTTGAATTTTTTAACGACGAATTTTACTTGCGGTCCAACTAAGATGGCTTCGATGTTATTCTTTTTAATATTTTCATCCACTTCTGATAATGACACTGCCCAAATTTTCGCGTCCACACCTTGGGCTTCAGCGGCTTTTTGCATTTTTGTTACTAACATACTTGTTGACATACCTGCGTTACAAACTAACATAATCTCTTTCATATTCTATTTCTCCTTTTGCTTTGTATGATTTTTTATAAATTTTTCTTTAAAACGTTCAAAACTGGGCTCTTCCAATAACTCAGCCTGATCGGCTTCATTGTCGATTAAATCAACGAAGTAATCTGTCACTTGACTTAAGCCTTTATTCATCACTTTTGACGGTGACATTAATATAATAAACTTGACTGCTTGGTGATCCTCGTCCCAATACATCCCCTCTGGTACAATGGCTATCGCCATCTCGCTATGCACTGTTAAGGCAATCGACGGATGTGGAAAGGCGATTGTATCTGAGAAAGCGAGGGAACCAAAACGTTCTCTCAGTTCAATATGTTTAATAAATTCATTCACTTGCGACGGTGTTTGACAACCCGTTAAGCTGCTCACTAATTCTTTCAAAAGTGTGTCGCGCGTCTGCGGCCCTGATGTGACTAAATATCTATCTTCACTAAAGTAAGTGTCAAATAATCGCAGGGCATGGTTTTCAGCCAGTAATTTCGGTGTTACGAAACTGTCTGTTGAACTCCGGTCTTTAATATAAGCATCAATTTGAGCAATGTCTGATTCGGTTAAAAAGACACTGACACGAACGACTGGAATTGAGAAGAAAGATACTGAAATATCAATCGTTGAGACGATTAAATTCACATCTTCCAATTGACTCTCATTCAGTTGGTAGTAACTAATAACATCTACAATTTGGATGCTCTGACCAAACTCATTCTCTAATCGGTTGCGAAGCATTTGCGCACTTCCCATTCCGGTAGAACAAATCACGATCACTTTCAAACGTTGACTTTGACGGAACCGCTCAACTGACGCCAGCATATGTAAGGTAATATAAGCCCATTCATGATTATCAATCTCAAAGTCTTTTAATAGAGGCATTTGAGAAAAGTACCGTTTCGTTTCATTGAATACGGGGGCATACTTTTCATATACTTCCTCGTATAGGGGATTCTTTAATGGAATGTCCATCTTCAACCGAGTCAGTAACGGTTCAAAATGCGCCTCCAATCCCATCATAAGCATGGGATCCATACTAAATTGCATCTCACTACTTTCCTCAATCAGTGATAAAACTTCAATAATCTGGTTTTGTAACTCCGTCTTACTTGCTTCCGGATCATCGGCTTTATCATGTTTAGATTTAGACTTCAGATGGAGGGCAATGTAGTTGGCTTCATCATCTGGAAACGTCACATCCGCTAATGTTTCCACTCGCTTTACGATGCGGTCCGCAATTTCAATCTCATAACTAATATCCTGACTTTGCTTACTTCGAAAGGAATCAATCGTCTTACCTACCTTAATTCGTACAATGGCTAAAGCAAGGTGTAAGACAAGATTCTGTAATACATAATCAGATAATTGAATTGCGCCATTGCGACATTCTTCTAAAACTATAATAAATAATGACTCAATCGATAAATCTAAGCCTTCAAAATGGTCATGATTAAAGTCCATAAAGTAATCGATTTGCTTTGAATCAAAAAAGTAATTCAAGATAAAGCGTCTTTTCTCAATTTCAGGTCCTTCAACAGATACCCCTTCATTCACATTGTTACGTAAAGTCAAATCATAATGACTGAAGAAGTTGCGTATGTTTTGCAGAGCGTGCATAATCGTTGATGTACTAACAAATAACTCAATCGCGTATTCATCTACCGTTAACAACTGATCTTCTAAGAAAATCTTGTTTAAAATGAATCGTTCTCGGTCTTTCGCTTCCGTCATAGACAGAACATCAGAAGGGTTGCGTCGGTTAGAACTCAACTCTTCTAACATCCGGTTAAACTTCACGCTGTCAGTGACTTTTAATTTGAAGCCATAGCCTTTTTTCGTTTCGATTTTCCCACCGTGTTCTGGTAGAAATTGTTTAATATTCTTAATATATTTACGTACGGTTCGGTCTGAAACACTAATGTGTTCACCAATCAACGTACTTGATAGATAGTCGTCTGATTTTTTATATAAAAACTGTATTATCTGAGCGTCTTTACTATTTATGGGTAAATTACTCATCTTTTATTCTCACCTTCTAAAGGTATACTGGCTTAAAAGCCGTTATTCTCGCTCAATTCTTTAAACCAGTAACCTGACTTTTTCATTGTTTTCTCTTGTGTTTCTAAATCTAATTCGACTAAACCATAACGGTTTTTGTAAGCATTTAACCATGACCAGCAGTCAATAAATGTCCATAACATATAACCATGGCAGTTTGCGCCGTCTTGAATGGCTCGGTGTAATTCTTTTAAATGATCTTGGATAAATTCAATGCGGTAGTCATCTTGAATCATACCGTCTACTTTAAATTTCTCTTCGCCTTCAACCCCCATACCATTCTCAGTCAAGATCCATTCGATGTTATCGTAATTTTCTTTAATATCCATCGCGATATCATAAATACCTTGTTCGTAAATCTCCCAACCGCGGTGTGGATTAATTTTTCTACCTGGCATAATGTAGTTGTCGAAGTAATTCTCTAAACCTAATGCGACATCAATGTCACCTGTATGTGACGGTGCTTGTACACGTAATGGTTGATAGTAATTTACACCTAAGAAATCGACCGTGTTGTTTTTGATAATGTCTAATTCTTCGTCGGTATACTCTGGTAAAGCATTTGCGTCTTTAACAATTTGTACTAATTCCTCTGGATACTCACCTTTCACTGATGGATCTAAGAAGCTTTTCGCTTGGAATAATTCCGCAATGCGCGCTGCTTTCTTATCTTCACGGCTATCACTTTTCGGATACGCTGGCGTTAAATTCAGGATGACACTGATTCGGTGATCTGGATTCAATCGGTGACACGCTTCAACTGCCATTGAACTCGCAAGTTGTGTATTGTACCCGACTTGAATCGCTGCTTTAAAGTCATGTTTGGCTGGATAATGAAAGTCACCTAAGTAACCTGCTTCAACTGGTACGATGGGCTCATTGAATGTAAACCAAGTGTCCACCAAATCGCCAAACAGTTCAAAACATGTCGCTGCAAAATCACGGAATGCGTAGACGGTTTCTTTATTTTCCCAGCCACCTTTTTCTTGTAAGGCATAAGGTAAATCAAAGTGGTATAAATTCATCATCAACTTGATGCCCTTAGCATTAATGCGTTCGAATACATCACGGTAAAACTCAACTGCTTGTTGGTTCACTTCCCCAACACCTTCAGGAATTAATCGTGACCATTGGATTGATGTTCTAAAGGTTGTATGTCCCGTTTGTTCAAGAAAATCAATATCCTCTTTATAGTTCTTATAAAATGTTGATGTGCGACCCGGTCCTACCCCATTATGGAATTTCTCTGGTGCCACTTGGAACCAATAGTCCCAATTACTCATTCCTTTACCGTCTCCAGATTCCACACCTTCACTTTGTGGACCTGATGTAGATGTCCCCCACAAGAATCCATCTGGAAATTTATACATCTATATCTGCCTCCTTGAAATTTATAACGACCTTATGCTTTCTTCCTTAAGTAATTTAAATACTGGAAATATGTCAGCTATAACTTATAAATCTATTCTATTTCTCTCGAAGCACAATGTAAATGTTTTCATGGTTAAACATTTTCCTTTATGAAGCGGAAGGGGAAGCTATAACCCTTGATTGGTGTGCTTTCTTCAGTAGAAGCGGAAGAATATGATTGAGTTGTTCCTGTTAATTGGCTTAGCTGGAACAATTCATTTAGATTCCTCCAGTTAATCACCGCAGCTGGAACAATTCATTTAGATTCCTCCAGTTAATCACCGCAGCTGAAACAATTCATTTAAATTCCTCCAGTTAATCACCGCAGCTGAAACAATTCATTTAAATTCCTCCAGTTAAACGCTATCATCTTTAAGAAGGCAAAGAAACCGCTAGTACCTTTTCCGATACTAGCGGTTTCTTTGTAAACATTAGTTATTAATTCCAATCATTAATCAATCTGAATAAGCTCGTCACCTGCGTTAACTGTTTCTAACTCAGAAGCAGAGACATTGTTATAGTTTGCTGTGTTTGTTACAACAACAGGTGTAATTGTTGAATAACCAGCTTCTTTAATAACATCCATATCAAATTCAACCAGTTTTTGTCCAACTGTAACTTGATCGTCTGCTTTTACTAATGCGTTGAAGCCTTTACCATCTAATTTAACAGTATCAAGACCGATATGAATTAGAATTTCAGCTCCACCTTCTGTTTGTAAACCAACAGCGTGTCCTGTAGGGAATACTGTAACAACAGTACCATTAACTGGTGAAACAACTTCACCAATAGTTGGCTCAATTGCTACCCCTTTACCTAATGCTTCACTCGCGAAAGCTGCATCTGGAACATCTGTTAAAGCAACAACACGTCCTGTTAATGGACTTGCGATTCCTTCAGCAGTTTGTTTAGTTTCTTCTTTAGCAGGTGTTGCTTTTGGTTCTTCGGCTACAACTTCTTCAGCTACAGGAGCTTCAGTTACTGTAATTTCGCCTTTATTAACACGTTCGATATATTCTTCTAAGTCAGTCGCAATTCCACCAACTTGAGTACCATAGATAACTTGTACAGATTTACCACTTACAGTAACTCCAGCAGCTCCTGTACGACGTAATTGTGCTTGATTCACTTGCTCGCCATCTTCAACTGTTACACGTAGACGTGTTGCACAGTTAGTAAAGCTTGCTAAGTTGTCTTGTCCACCAAGACCTTCTAAAATTTGTTGTGAGCGTAACTCCTCTTCAGTTAATTCACCTGTTGATGAAGTTGTTGTTGTTTTAGCAGCTTGACCAATACCATGCTCTTCACGGTACTCATCTTTACCACGTAAACGTGTTTCTTCTTCATCATCTTCACGACCTGGTGTTTTTAAGTCGAATTTCGTAATCGCCCAACGGAATAGTCCGTAGTATACTAATCCCCAAATAAGTGAATAGATACCTAAGATAATCCAGTTTGTTCGTTCATTACCCGGTAACATACCATATAGGAAGAAGTCTAAGAAACCAGCTGAGAATGTAAACCCAACCCCGATACTTAATAATTCAACCACTACTACTGATAAACCAGCTAATACCGCGTTAACACCAAAGTAAAGTACTGGTGAAGCGAATAAAATTGAGAATTCAATTGGCTCAGTAATACCTGTAACAAATGATGTTAATGAACTTGATACTAAAAGTCCTTTAACGTCAGATTTACGTTCAGGTTTTGCTGTATGATACATTGCTAATGCTGCAGCTGGGAAACCAACTAACATCATTGGGAATGCGAATGAGAAGTATTTAGCCGCTTCTGGACTAATAACGTCACCATTTTGTAATTGAGCGAAGACAATGTTTTGCGCTCCGTTAACTACTTCACCAGCAACCTCCATAGATCCACCCATAGCCGTTTGCCAGAATGGTAAGTAGAACACGTGATGTAAACCGAATGGAATTAGTGCACGGTATACGTAACCGTAGAAGAACCCACCAATTGGACCTGATCCTGCGATTGTCTCACCTAACCAAGCGATTCCCCCACCGATGAATGGCCAAACGAAGGCTAAGATTGCACCAACGATTAAAGCAGCAACGGTTGAAATAATTGGAACAAAGTGAGTTCCCGCGAAGAATGATAACGCATCTGGGAATTTAACACGGTAGAATTTGTTGTGTAAGTAAGCAACAACTAAACCGATAATAATCCCACCGAATACTCCTGTATTCAATGTTTCTTCAAAACCTAAGACTGAACCAACTAAACCGTTGATCTCTTTTAATGACTCAATGTCACCAAAGTTTGCCAACGTACTAGTAATTGATTGATACATGACTAAGTAACCAATAACGGCTGAAAGTGCCGCAACCTCTTTACGGGCAGTAGCTAAACTACTCGACACCGCAATTGCGAATAACAATGCCAGATTTCCGAAAATAATGTCTCCAACATCAGTCAAGATACTTAGGATCCCGTTAAGAATTGTACCTTCGCCTAGAATATTTTCTAAGCCCCACTGTGCAATAAATGCGTCCCCAGTAATGGTTGCACCAATACCAAGAAACAGACCAGCTACCGGTAATAAAGCGATCGGTAACATGAAAGATCTACCTAATGTTTGCATTAGGTTAAAGAATTTTCCGTTCATAAAAAACGATTCCCCTTTCAAAATATATAAAAATATAGATAAAACCGTACCAATTATACCATTTTTAATATTATGTACAACTGTTAATGTAATGATATTTCATTGAAAATGCTACCTTTTTTGTAAATAAAATATGATTACGGAGAGGTCAGATGATTTTTACATACTTTTAGCGAATTCAATCTAAAATATGGAATTAACAGAAAAAATCATCAGATAACCCAAAAACACATCGGATTTATGAATTCGATGTGCTCTGAGTTAAATCTATTTTATTGTTTGGTTTGCTATTATCATTAAATTTGAAGCGCAGTTTCTTTAACCAATGTTGCATCGGTTCCAAATAAAATCGGTTGAGTGGTATATATACCAGAAGCGAAAATAAAGTAGCGAACAATGTAATCAACACAACGCGAATCGGAAGTGAGTGAATCTGAAGCTTGGGAAAGACGAACAGCGATAGGCCGTATACATTAATACCCAAAGCATGTAAAAGATAAATTTGGTCCGAGTAATCCCCTAATTTCGCAATCACTGTTTCTTCACCTTTGTATCGGTTAAAGAAAGTAATCACTAAGTAAATCACTGGAATAAATAAAAATTCAATATATTGTCCTTGGTAGAAAAAGCCAAAAGTAACAACATAGACAAACATCCAACCAATTAAGACACGCCAGTTATACTTCCAATAATCCCCTTGAACCCCTACATAATAGCCGATACTTGTATACATCAAGGCTTTTGGAAAGCCTCCGTAGCGTAATATATCAGTTAACAGCCCATTTTCCAGACAGTAAAGCGATACAAGATATAAGGCAAATACACTGACGATTAAGGTTTTTGGTGAGTTGATTATCTTATTTAAGCCATACAGGCACGAGATACCTAGAAAGCTCGCCCATAAGTACCATAGATGGTAAGATCCAATCGTTCCTTGCGCAAATTGTCGCCACGTTTTAGAACGGAAGATGATCATCACAGCGTCTATGACAGGTTCTTCATATAGCCAAGCTTCGAGGCCTGCCATGAGTAAAGACACCACGTAATAAAATAATGATATAGAAATAAATAAACGTAAAACACTGCCTGCGTACTTTAACATGTATGCATTTGTTCGGCTTGACAATATATAACCTGTAATTGCGAAGAACAAAGGAACAGCGTAGTTAAATATAGCACGAGGCCATTGTAGTTCAATCAAAGGTTCGTTATATGCCGAATCGATAAATGCAAATACATGAATGAGTACTACTCCAATAGCAGCAACAAACTTCACCTTTTCGATATTGTAATTTTTTGACATGTAATCCCCCTATTCAATTTTTTAGAAAATACATAATACCGCTTCTAGATTCCAAAGTCTAAAGAAATGACTATTAATCTAAATCCAAAAAGTGATATAAGCCAAATAGGTAACCATAATATTTGTAAATTTCACGACGCCCTGCACTGCGTAGACCAGGTGTATCAAGATAAGAAATGACTTCACCCTCGTTCGTATAGACGTAAGCTGAAATATAAGTTAGATCAAAGTCATAATGACGGTTTACTCGCTCATAAATCATGCGTGTCCGTCTCGTATGGTAATCAGATGTGACGACCAAAGCAGAGCTCCAACCATTTTCTTCCATTAAATTTAATGTATTTACTGCATTTGTGTAAGTACTTGTTGCTTCATTTTCAGCGATAATCTGATCTTCTCTCACACCTGCATTTTGATAGTGAGGTAAAAGATTTAAGTTCTCTCCATAAAGAGGTGAGACAATAATTCGGTCGGATAGTGAATAACCATCGTGTAATAGTCGGCCAGCTTGATCCTCACGCCCATCTCCACCTTCAGGTACGATGATAACATCGCTGAGTACGGGAGTCTCTCCAACATCTAAATTGAAGTAGAGCCATACAGCATGCCAAGACCAAAACAATACAATCAGGACTGCTAATTGCTTTAACCTTTTCTTCATAGTTTTACCTCTTTTCAAATGATAACTTATTTTATCATAACCTATAAATATAGCTACAAACAGCGAGTTAATTTACATAAAATTTAATTTACTGTAACATTTACTTTAGAGATTATTAAAAGGAGGCCTTTGATTTATGAACTGGCTTGTATTAGGACAAATTTTTGCCATCAACTTAGTATATATTATGCTAAACACGATTCGAACATTACTGACGATGCGAGGTTACCGGAACCTTGCTCCGATCTTAGCTATTATCGAAATAACGATTTACACACTCGGCTTGTCAATGGTGATGTCATACATTGAAGAAAACATCATGTACCTCATCTTTTACGCTTTAGGTTTTGGCGTTGGGATTTACTTAGGTATGTTAGTGGAGAACCGGATTGCTTTAGGTTATTCAGTGATGCAAGTATTCACAGAAGACGACAACCATGTGCTGGCAGATTCTTTAAGGGAACGTGGCTATGGGGTGACAATTCAACCTGGTTACGGACGGAATGGAAACCGGTTAGTCTTAACGATTCTCACGCCACGTTCTACTGAGAAAGCTTTGCGTAACACAATTAATGAACTAAACCCGAACGCATTTTTCATCTCATATGATGCAAAATACATTCACGGAGGCTTCTGGACGAAACATATTAGCCCACCACAAATCATTGAAGAAAACTTTGAACAAGACCAAAAAGAAGGCTTTGAAACGCCAGATGAGGTTATCACTAAAAATGAATATATTGAATAATCAAGAAGGAGGCGCTTATTCAATGAGTCATAACTGGAAAGATGTATTACCTATCGATTCAATTCAAGAAATCAACCCTGTATCAGGAGGCGATGTAAACCAAGCCTTTCGAGTGGAAACAAATTCTAAACCTTACTTCTTACTCGTCCAAGCGGGGCGCAGTGCAGACTTTTATACAGGTGAGATTACAGGCTTAGAAGAAATGGCTAAAGCTGGAATCACTGTACCGCAAGTGATTGATTCAGGTGAAAATCAAGGTGATGCTTATTTATTGCTTAGCTACCTCGAGGAAGGTCAAAATGGGAATCAACGTGAATTAGGAAGAATGGTTGCCCAATTGCATCAGTATCACTCTGATGACGGCTTATACGGCTTTGACGCTCCTTATGAAGGAGCTGACATTCAGTTCGATAATTCATGGACTGATTCTTGGCTTGAGCTTTTCGTCGAAAGACGGATGGACAAACTCCACAGGCTGCTTGTGGATAACAATAAATGGAATCAACGTCAAAGCGATACTTATCAACAAGTAAGACAAATTATGGTGGATGAGTTAACTCGACACAAAAGTGACCCGTCATTATTGCATGGTGACTTATGGGCAGGTAACTATATGTTCTTGTCTGACGGTAGTCCTGCTTTATTTGACCCCGCTTCTATGTACGGTGACCGCGAATTTGATTTGGGTGCGACTAAAGTATTTGGTGGCTTTAATTCTGACTTCTACGCTGCTTATGATGAAGCTTACCCACTTTCTGAAGGTTCAGAATTACGCATCGAGTTCTACCGCCTTTACTTATTAATGGTTCATCTACACAAATTTGGTGCAACCTATGAATCATCTGTTGATCAATCGATGAGCATCATATTGAATCGAGTAGGAGACTAGCCATTATTTGACTAGTCGACCTCTCACACCACCGTGCGTACGGTTCCGTACACGGCGGTTCAATACCTTGCGTAAGCAGACTCTACCAATTCGCTTAGTGGAACTAAGCC
>NZ_VBSP01000028.1 GCF_005864045.1 Ruoffia tabacinasalis
AGTTCATCCGTGGTAAGATGGGTGTAGGTCATTTGTGGTCACTCCTTTGTATTCTTTGGTCGGAATTACAAGTTGAGTGTACCACAAATGGCTGTTTTAGTTGTCTAGCTTAATTTTACAATCGGCGTTATCTGTTATATTTATTTAAGTGCAATTTTATTTCTTATAGTTAACAAGTTGTGCTATAATTCTATTAATATTGAATTGAGAGGATGTTTATATAAGTGAAAAAACATATAAAACTGTTACTTTTTAGTTTGTCATTATTCTTACTTTTTGTACCACAGACTCGTCCAAAAGCAGAGGTGAGTTTAGATGAATTTGTAGGTGAAACGGTAACTATCGGAACGGTTGGTGAAGAACTGGCCGATATATGGGAGTTTGTTGCTGATAAGGCTGCGGAAGATGGCATTGAATTAGACATAGTCTTGTTTACTGACTATAATACGCCTAATATTTCTTTAGTTGATGGCTCATTGGATATGAATGCTTATCAACATACTGACTTCTTAAATGATTGGAATGATGCAAATGAAACAAATTTAGTTTCTATTGGAAATACTTTTGCTACTCCATTGCGTTTCTTTTCTGAAAAGCATAATTCTATTGATGATTTACCTGAAGGGGCGATCATTGCTATTCCAAATGATTTGGCAAGTAGCTCTTACGCCTTACAAATCTTAGATTATGCTGATCTTGTTAAACTAGATGAATCAATTGATGCCTTACCTACTGTGAATGACATCGTTGAAAATCCAAATAATTATGAAATCATTGAATTGGAAGCTGCTCAAATTCCATCTGCCATGGCAGATGTTGATATGGGAGTGATTCATCAGGTCTACTTAGAAAGTACTGACTTTGAACCAAATGATGCTATCTATTCTTATGGCCACAATACAGAAACATTCAATTATAACCGCTTGAACACCATTACGGTTCGTGAAGAAGATCAAGGCAACCCACTATACCAATATATTGTAGATTTATATCAATCAGACGATGTTGCAGACTATATTGAAGAAATTTCAAATGGTGGTCATATTCCTGCTTGGATATTATTAGAAGAATATGAAGCAAGTCTTGAGAATGAACGTAATTAATTATTTATTTTGTGATTATCACAACTTTTACAAACGATACCGTTTGTAGTTATTCTTAAAAAGAAAAACACGCGTAGAAAGTAAGTCTTCTCTTGCTTTCTACGCGCGTTTTTTAACAACACATATAAGTTGTATTTGTCTAATTATTTAGTGTTTTTTTCGATATGTGCGATAAATGCATCCGCAACTGTTTGTAAGAAACCACGCGTTTCTTCGTTGTTTAATTTACCATCTTCATCGAAGAAGTTTTGTGAATTAGCTAAGTAAACTTCTGGTTGACCTAATACTGGCATATCTAAGAATGCTAATGTAGGACGTAGTGATTGAACAGCGTTCGCACCACTAATATTGGAAATAGAGTGACCTAAGATTAAAGCTGGCTTACCAGTCCATACACTTTGTCCCCAAGGACGAGAAGCAACATCAATGGCATTTTTTAATACCCCAGAAGTTGAACGGTTATATTCTGGTGTCGCAAAAATAATAGCATCTTGTGCTGAAACAGCGTTACGGAATTCAGTATATTCGCTTGGGTTGTTTTCATCGTATTCTTCATTATATAATGGTAAGTTCCCAATTTCTAAGAATTCTACTTCTACATCTGCTGGGAATAACTCAGCTAATGCTACCGACCATTTACGAGCATATGATTCTTTACGTAAGCTACCTACTACTACTCCAATTTTTGTCATAAAAATAACATCTCCTTAAAATAATTTTGATTACTATTAGATTCTAACAACATTCAAATGGATATGCAAATGAAAAGGTCTGATTTTTGAAAATAATTTCGTTTTAGAGATAATTATTGATATTTCCATAAAAATACACTTCTTTTCTGGTTTTCTAACCTAAAAAGAAGTGTAAATTATTTAGTAATTAAAATAAACTTAATTGATCTTCGTCTGGTAGTCCTTCTAAGACACCATTATCATCTAAGTAAGCTAATACAGTTTTTGAAACTTTACCACGTTTTTGTAAATCTTCTTTTGATAAGAATGGTGCTTCCTGACGTGCTTTCACAATTTGTTCAGCCACGTTATTACCCAAACCAGGAACAGCTCTAAATGGCGGAATTAATGAGTCACCTTCAATAATGAAATGTTTCGAGTCAGATTTTTCAATATTAATCATTTGGAATTTAAATCCACGTTCTAACATTTCATTCGCTATCTCTAGTTCTGTCACTAATTCTTTTTCTTTATTTGTTGCTCCAAAGCCTTTGTCATTAATTTCACGGACACGTCTTTTGACCATTTCTTTCCCTTGATGCATAGCAACTAAATCAAAGTCTTTTGCACGAATTGAGAAATACGCAGCGTAATAGTACATTGGATAATACACTTTAAAGTAAGCTACACGCAAGGCCATCAGAACATAAGCAGCCGCATGGGCTTTTGGGAACATATACTTAATTTTTAAACAAGAGTCAATGTACCATTCTGGAACATTGTTACTTCGCATATCGGCTTGCCATTCATCAGGAATCCCTTTTCCTTTACGCACATGCTCCATAATTTGGAAGGCTGTCCCATCTTCTAAACCATATTGAATTAAAGTCGTCATAATATCGTCACGACAACCAATAACATCCGATAATTCAACGACATTATTTTTAATTAATTCTTGAGCATTTCCTAACCAAACATCTGTCCCATGTGAAAGTCCAGAGATTTGAAGTAATTCCGCAAAAGTTTTAGGTTTTGTTTCTGAGACCATACCTCGCACGAAGCCTGTACCAAACTCTGGCACTCCAAGCGTTCCCGTATCAGAGTTTATTTGTTCAGGCGTTACTCCCAAGACTTCTGTTCCACTAAAGATTTGCATTACTTTTTCATCTACGGGTGGAATATCCATTGGGTCAATACCACTTAAATCTTGTAACATACGAATCATAGTCGGATCATCGTGACCAAGAATATCAAGTTTTAAGACATTGGCATCAATAGAATGGAAATCGAAGTGAGTGGTCTTCCACTCAGCATTTACATCATCCGCTGGATATTGCACAGGTGTAAAGTCGTACACATCCATAAAATCAGGGATAACAATAATACCACCCGGATGTTGCCCGGTTGTTCTACGAGCGCCTTCAATACCATATGCTAATCGTTCTCTTTCAGCTTGTGGCAGGTGCTCACCTGATGATTCTAAATACCCTCTAATGTAACCGTGGGCAGTTTTATTGGCAACTGTACCAATTGTCCCTGCACGAAAGACATAATCTTCACCGAATAACTCCTTAGTATACGCATGCGCTTTTGCTTGGTAATCCCCCGAGAAGTTCAAATCAATATCGGGAACTTTATCTCCGTAGAATCCAAGGAAGGTTTCGAACGGAATATCTTGCCCATCTTTTTTCAATTCAGCACCACAATCAGGACACGCCTTCGGTGGAAGGTCATAACCAGATTTATGTTCACCGTTAGTGAAAAACTCACTATAATGGCATTCTGTACAATAATAGTGTGCTGCTAAGGGATTTACTTCAGTAATTCCTGTTAAGGTGGCTACTAAACTTGATCCAACTGATCCACGAGAACCAACTAAATATCCATCATCGTTACTTTTAAGCACTAATTTTTGTGAGATTAAATAAATAACCGCGAACCCATTGGAAATAATACTATCCAATTCCTTTTTGATTCTCTTATCAACGATATCAGGCAGTGGATTCCCGTACATTTCATGAGCTTTATCGTAACTCATTTGTGTAATCTCTTCTTCAGCGCCTTCAATAACAGGTGGATATAATTCATCTTTAATCACAGCAACTTCTTCAATTGAATCAGCAATTTTTTGAGAATTCTCAACGACAATTTCTTGGGCTTTTTCAGCACCAAGGAATGCAAATTCATGTAACATTTCATCTGTCGTTCTGAAATGAACTTTTGGCATATGTAAAGTTCTGTTTGCATTGATTTTCATCGATTTCTTCAATACTTCACGGTAAATTGCATCTTTTTCATCCAGGTAATGGACATTCCCAGTCGCAACAACCGTTTTGTTCTTTTCATCACCTAGTCGAAGCATTTCACTGATAATATGTTTTAAGTCAGGTTCGTTACGAATCAAATCATCTTTGATGAGTGGTTCATAAACTGATGGAGGTTGCACTTCGATAAAGTCGTAATAATCAACAAGTTCGCTTGCTTCTTCATACCCTTTTTGCATCATGGCAGTGAATACTTCTCCTGTTGAACACGCCGTTCCAATTAATAAATCATCTCGATATTGGGTCAATACGGATCTTGGAATACGGGGTACACGGTAGAAATACTCTGTACTGGACATAGATATCAGCTTAAATAAAGCTTTCAGTCCATCTTGATTCTTAACTAAAAGGGTTGCGTGGAAAGGTCTTGATTGTTTATAACTCTCGCCCTGTCCTATTTGGTCGTTTAATTGGTTATGATTGACAATCCCAAATTGGTCTTTTGCTTGTTCTAATAGCTTCATCAAGATATATCCCGTTGTCTCAGAGTCATACACCGCGCGGTGATGCTGTTCTAGTTGAACATTATAACGCTTAGCCAAAGTATTCAATCGGTGTGATTTATACTCTGGATTCACTAAACGAGACAATTCTAAAGTATCAATCACTGGTAAGTCAGTTTGTGGTAAGCCAACACGTTCATAGCCTTTATTAATGAAGCCGATATCAAACGTTGCGTTATGAGCAACTAGAATGGAATCACCACAAAACTGTTGGAATTGTTCTAAAACTGGTTTAGCTGTTGGAGCATCTTTAACCATATCATCAGTAATACCTGTGAGCTCAGTAGTGAAAGCAGACAATGGTTTGTTCGGATTAATAAAAGCTTCAAAAGTATCAATGATTTCGCCTTCTCTCATCTTCACTCCAGCAAGCTCAATGATGTCATCGTATACTGATGATAGTCCAGTTGTCTCTACGTCGAATACAACATAAGTTGCTTCATCTAAAGCCTCATCTCTTAAGTTAAATGCGATAGGTTCACCGTCATTCACAACATATGCTTCAATTCCGTAGATTACTTTTATTCCATGTTTTTTACCTGCCCAATACGCATCCGGGAAAGCCTGTGCAACAGCGTGATCTGTAATAGCTACTGCTTTATGTCCCCATTTAGCTGCTTGAGTTACAATATCAGTGGCTGAATTTGTCGCATCTAATTGGCTCATATTTGTATGAGCATGCAATTCGACACGCTTTTCATCAGCAGGAGCTTTATCTTCACGTCCAGGGACTGTCACTTTTCTGACACTTCTCGGTCTAAAGTATAATTCAGAAGTGAAATTATCAGGAATCATATCTCCCTCTAGACGAATCCATTCCCCTTTACTAAATTGATTCAAAGCCTCTTTAGAAATACGACGCCCAGACATCAACTTAACAGTTACTGAACTCGTGTAGTCAGTTATATTCATAATTAAAAGCTGATTCCCACTACGCAAATCTTTAATTTCGTGCGAGAATATAAAACCTTCAATAATTTGTTTAAATTGATTGTCTTCTAATTCAATCATAGGCAATGCCGGTTTATTAGGAATATCTTTACCTATATCTTCAGAGGTAGATTGCACAACTGTTCGCTCTTGTTTTTGTCTTTTTTCTTGAATTTCTAAAGCTTCTAATAAACTCCGTTCATCTTCAGTACTTTGACGGTCTCGAACTGCATTAATCTCATCTTGTAATAACTCTTCGTCGACATAATATTCTAAATTAAGGTCAGTAATTTGGACTTGTTCAAGTTTTTCTAACAATAGTCTTTCATATTTTTCTTTTAGCATATTAATTTGAATATCACTAGCTAATCCAATTCTTAATGATTCGCCAACAATTTCATACTTTGCTTGAGATAAGATCGACCGAATAAAAGGCTTTTCTTGTGCTATTACTGACATAATAGCGTACCAATATTCAAGTATGTTATTAGTTTCTAAAGAATCCTCTTCAAATAACCACCAAGTCTCAACTTTACCAATATGTTCAAATGCTTTTAATATATGATGTTGAAAAATTTGATATACATTTGGATGAATTCGATTTGGCGAAGTAAATGTAAAATGCCATTGGTTTGACTGTGCTAATATATTCACAGTTTCAATTTCAGTATGTTGAAGTTCTTCAACAATTTCTTCATCATTTAATTGTATATGTTCGAGAAGTAATTCAAATAATTCTCTTTTATCAGCCATAATGACTCCTTTCGATAAAATTAAGGATGCAACCATCAATAATGATGACACATCCTCAAATTAAAACCTATTGGAAAAACGCTCTATTAATATCATTCCATGTTACAGCAACCATTAATACTACCATGATTAAGACACCAATAATAGTAATAATTCCTTCTTTTGATTCACTTAAAGGTTTCCCTCTCACTGCTTCAATGGCATTTAATACTATCTTACCACCGTCTAAAGCTGGTATTGGTAATAAGTTGAATACTCCTAAGTTAGCAGAAAGCATTGCTAAGAAGTTGACTATTACCGGTAAACCTAGACTGACAACTTGATCAGTCATCTGAGCCATGGCTACTGGACCACCAAAGTTATTAATATTGAAGCCACTCGTAATCATACTACCGATAACTCCTAATACGCCAGTGATGATTCCCCAAGTCGCTGTCACACCATAAGTGATACTACTTCCAAAACCAAACTCTCTATCCGCAATAATATCAATTTGTCCAATTTCGTTACCAGATTGTTCATCTGTCACAGCTTGAACATCCACAACTGTATCAACCGTTTCATTCTCGCGTTCTACGGTCATTGGTAATTCTTCATTCGGTCTTTCTTGAATTAATAAGACTAAATCGGACCATTCACTTACAGATTGACCATCAACTTCTGTCACTCTATCGCCATCTACTAAACCTGCTTCTTGAGCGACAGATCCATCAACAACTTCTCCAATGACACTATCCGTATTTGGAATACCAATCATAAAAGCCACAATTGTAAAAGCAATTATGGATAATATGAAGTTATTCATTGGTCCTGCAAAGTTAGTAATCATCTTGTTCCAAACACTTGCACTTTCATAACGCATTTCACGTGGAGCGACTGGTAATTTAGTTCCATCCGCTTCAATAATGTTTGCTTTCTTTGCCACTGAGTATCTTACGATATCCGTTTGACCAACTGGAACGGCTTCGATGAACATCTCATCTATTAAATCAACATTGTCAACTCTAACTGGCATCTCGTCTACTGAAAAGTTATCCGATAAATTAATCAATGACACTTGATCATTATCATTAATTTCTAAACCAACTTCCATTCCAGCTTGAATCTCATCTTCTTCATACAATCCAGCTAGACGAACGTAACCACCAAGTGGTAACAATCTGACTGTATATGTCGTTCCATCTTTCCCCTGTTTAGAAAATAATTTAGGACCCATTCCTAACGCAAATTCTCTAACTAAAATCCCTGCTCGCTTTGCGAAAAAATAATGTCCAAACTCATGTATAACTACAATTATCGAAAATATGACTAAAAATACTAGTAAAGTCGTCAATAGTAACCATCCTATCTAAATAAATTTATCCAAAACATCATAATAAAACTTGCGAAAATTAAACTATCAAATCGGTCTAACATACCGCCATGACCCGGTAAAAATTTACCCGAATCTTTGACATTGAAATAGCGTTTAAACGCTGATTCCACTAAATCACCAAATTGTCCAAATAGTGACACAATGATTGTTAATATCCATACTTGATTCACTGCACCTAAGGCTGGTTGGAATATAGCAATAAATATACTCGCTACAAGTAGTGCTGTTAAAACCCCACCAATCATTCCTTCAACTGTCTTATTCGGGCTAATCTCAGGCGCCAGTGGTCTGCTTCCAAATTTTCTACCGACGAAGTATGCACCTGAATCCGTTGACCAAACTACGACTAGTAAGTATAGAATTGTTTCTAGCCCCATCTCGCGAAATAGTATTAAAAATCTAAAACCATAACCGATATAAATACATGCAAACACCATAATAGCGGCGTGACCGAAATTAAATTTCCGATGGTTGAACACAGTAAATACTAGCAAAATTAAACTACAAATGTAAAATAAATACTCTGGATTGCCCTGATTCATAAATTCTGGCATATACATTTGAGGTATAAGTAAAGAAGTTAAACCAACAACAGAAAAAAAACCAATATGGTTAATAATATTTAATTTTTGCATTTCGGCAAATTCAAATAATCCTACAATTCCAATAACCCACATCGCAAATGCATAATAACCGCCACCTAATAATAAGAATGGGATATAAAGTGCAAGTGCTATGACGGCACTTCTAATTCTTACAATCAAAATTATTCCTCCTAAGACTTAAGACGACAGGTAACTACTAAATTTTTCCAAATCGTCGTTGTCTACCGTTATAAGTTTTAATAGCCTTATCAAGTTCATCCTCATTAAAGTCAGGCCATAACACATCCGTAAAGTAAAATTCACTATAGGCTGATTGCCACAATAGGAAATTGCTTAAACGCTCTTCGCCACTTGTTCGAATAATTAAATCTGGATCACTAAATTCATTATAACGACTTGTCATTAAATGTTTATTAATTAAGTCTTCCGACACATCATTTATATCAATATTATCGTTTTGAATTTCAGTTATAATATTTTTTACTGCACTTGTAATTTCTTGTCGTGAGCCATAATTCAATGCAAAGTTTAATACCATTCCAGTACAATGTTTAGTATCTTCAATGGCTGAATTTAAGATACCTTTAGTTTCTTCAGGAAGTGCATCTGTGTCACCAATCACTTCAATTCGTATGTTATTATCAATTAAATCAGGTAGAAATTCATTAAAAAATTCCTTCGGTAATTTCATCAGAAAGTCCACTTCATCTTTAGGACGACCCCAATTTTCTGTTGAAAATGCATACATTGTAATTAATTTAATATTAAGCTCATTCGCTCTAATTGTTATTTTTTTAATTGCTTGAACACCTTTTCGATGTCCAGCTACGCGTGGTAAAAATCTTTTCTTAGCCCAGCGTCCATTCCCATCCATTATAATTGCAATGTGCTTGGGAACTGTTTCAAATTCACTATTCATAAAATACTCCCTTTTAAATAATCATCCTTAGTATTATACCAAAATAATGTTAAATTACGAATAATAATCATGAAAACAAAAAAATACTTTTATCTTGAAAAGTTGATATAACCTTTCAGATAAAAGTATTTTCAATTTGAAACAAAATCAACAGCAATCATTAGGACGATTATTTAATTAATCGTTAAAAATCTCATCCTCTTTTTCTTTTGTTAATTCTTCAATTCTTTTTGTTGAGTCATCCGTTATTTTTTGGATATCTGATTCATAATCTTTTACATCATCTTCAGTTAACTCTTTTGCTTTTTCAAGTTTTTTAACTGAATCAATAATATCACGACGAATATTTCGGATAGAAACTTTTGCATTTTCTTGTTCTTTTCCGACAACTTTCGCTAATTCTGCACGTCTTTCTTTCGTCAGTGCTGGAATTACAAGACGAATCACGTCTCCGTCATTTGATGGTGTAATACCGATATCACTTTGTAAAATAGCTTTTTCAATATCAGTTAAGCTAGATTTATCATAAGGTGATATAACTAACATTCTTGCCTCTGGACTTGAAATACCCGCAAGTTGATTCAATGGTGTTGGCACACCATAATAATTAACATTAACTCGGTCTAATATACTTGCATTCGCACGTCCAGCACGAATTGAAGCAATTTCGCGTTGATAAGCTTCAACGGATTTGTTCATTCTTTGTTTTGTTGTTGATAAAATTTCACTCGGTGTCATAAAAAGATCCTCCTAATAATACTCTATAGTTCAATTTAACTCATTATACCATATTTTAAGTACAAAGAGTATTAAATCAGACATTCTGATAGACATGATATGTTTATCACTAACTATCGTAAAAAATATTAATCTTAAAAATTTGTATTATTGATTTTTTAGTTTTGCTTCAACTGTCGTTCCGATATTTTCGCCAAGAATAACGCGACGAATATTTCCTGATTCATTTAAGTTAAATACAACTAAAGGTATGTCATTATCCATACTTAATGAACTAGCAGTAGAATCCATAACTTTCAAGCCTTTAGAAATAACATCAAGATGAGTTAAGTTATCATACTTAACGGCAGCTTTGTTCTCTTTTGGATCCGAGTCATAAACACCATCAACATTATTTTTAGCCATAAGGATAACATCTGCATTAATCTCAGCCGCACGTAAAGCTGCAGTTGTGTCTGTTGTAAAGTAAGGATTCCCTGTTCCACCAGCAAAGATGACTACACGGCCTTTTTCAAGATGGCGAATTGCACGACGACGAATATACGGCTCTGCGATTTGACGCATCTCTACAGAAGTTTGTACACGTGTTGGGACACCGCTATTCTCTAATACATCTTGTAATGCTAAAGCATTCATTACGGTTGCTAACATTCCCATGTAATCAGCTTGAGCACGTTCCATTCCCATTTCTTCACCGATTGTACCACGCCAGATATTTCCTCCACCTACAACAATGGCAATTTCAACACCTAAGTCATGAATATCCTTAAGTTCTTCTACCATTTCTTTAATTGTATCTGGATGGATTCCAAAGCCTTGGTTTCCAGCAATTGCTTCTCCACTAAGCTTTAAAATTACACGTTTGTATTTTGTTATTTCTTTAGTCATATCATACTGCCTTTCTTAATCGTAATCGTTTCTTTAAAAATAGCCCCAGGAAACTGGGGCTAAAGGTATAAAATTAATCTTTTTTCATTTGAGCAGCAACTTCTTCAGCGAAGTTGTCTTGGCGTTTTTCGATTCCTTCACCAACAGTGAAACGAATGAATTGTTTGATTGTTCCGCCTTTATCACCAACGTATTTACCAACTGTTTGATCGTTATCTTTAACAAATGGTTGTTCGTTTAAGCTAATTTCAGCTAAGAATTTGTTCATACGTCCATCGATCATTTTTTCAACGATATTAGCTGGTTTACCTTCGTTTAACGCGATTTCAGTTTGAACTTTTTTCTCGTGATCTAATTCTTCTGCAGGAACTTCGTCACGGTTAACGTATTTTGGTTGGATTGCAGCAACGTGCATTGAAACATCTTTCGCTACATCTTCATCAGATAATCCTTCGATTAATGTGATAACAGCGATTTGTCCACCACCATGGATGTACTCACCAAAAGTATCGTTATCTGTTTTTTCTAAGATAGAGAAACGACGGAAAGAAATTTTCTCACCGATTTTATTAGTTGCTTCTAATACGATGTCAGCAATTGTTTTGCCGTCAACTTCGATAGCGTTAGCTTCTTCCATTGTAGCTGGTTTGTTAGCAGCAACTGCATCAGCGATTGTGTTAACAATATTTACGAATTCTTCGTTTTTAGAAACAAAGTCAGTTTCTGAATTAACTTCGATAATTGCAGCTGTGTTTCCATTGATACTTGTTGCAGCTAAACCTTCTGCAGCAATACGGCTTGCTTTTTTAGCAGCTTTAGATAAACCTTTTTCTCTTAAAAAGTCTACCGCTTTATCCATATCTCCGTCAACTTCAACCAACGCTTTTTTCGCGTCCATCATACCCACACCAGTCATTTCGCGTAGTTCTTTAACTTGTTTTGCACTAATTTTAGCCATTAAACTCAAATCCTCCTTGATATTTTAAAGTCAAAATAAAAAGCTGTCCTAACACAGGGCAAGGTTTTTAGACCTGTGTAACGTCCTGAATTAAGACAGCTGTGAATAATCTAATTACTAAGCTTCTGTTGAATCTGCAGTAGTAGCTTCTTCTTCAGAATCAAATAAGTTATCGAAAAATTCTTTGTCAGATTTTTCTTCTGAATCATCTTCACTATGTCCTTGGTTTCCTTCAAGAACTGCGTCAGCCATTGCAGATGTGATTAATTTAATCGCACGAATAGCATCGTCATTTGATGGAATAACATAGTCAATTTCATCTGGATCACAGTTTGTATCAACCATTCCAACTAATGGAATATTTAATTTTTTAGCTTCTTGGATTGCAATGTGTTCTTTGCGTGGGTCAACGATAAAGATTACATCTGGAATACGAGGCATATCTTTAATACCACCAAGGTTTTGCTCTAAACGATCTAATTCTTTACGTAATTGTAATACTTCTTTTTTAGGTAATACATCAAATGTTCCATCTTCTTCCATTTTTTCAATAGATTTTAGACGACGGATACTTTGTTGGATTGTTTCCCAGTTAGTTAATAATCCACCTAACCAACGGTGGTTAATGTAGTATTGACCAGCACGTTTTGCTTGCTCGTCGATTGCACCTTGTGCTTGTTTTTTAGTACCTACAAATAATACAACCGCTCCATTAGCTGCTTCGTCACGCATAAAGTTATACGCTTTATCAACTAACTTAACTGTTTTTTGTAAGTCAATAATATAAATACCGTTACGCTCCGTAAAGATGTAAGGTTTCATTTTTGGGTTCCAGCGACGTGTTTGGTGTCCGAAATGCACACCAGCTTCTAACAATTGTTTCATTGAAATAACTGCCATAATTATCATTCTCCTTTGGTTTTGTTTTCCTCCGAATAAATCAACTAACAAAACGTCTCTCCGAGGAGAGCACCCGTTAAATTATCATTATTCGTGTGTTTTTGGTTTTACACCACGGACTATATTACTATATACTTTCGTATTATGCAAGCTAGTTTATTACATTTGTTTAAAATAGTTAGCATATCTATATTAAAATTAAAAAAATGCGAACTATTCCGAAAATACATTGGTTTCGTTCGCATCTTTAGTATGTCAATTATTTATTTCGAAGACTCTTGGGCCTGTTAATAATTTCATTGAAAATCATCATTTCTCTTAGCTTTGCTCCATCTCTCATAGAGTGATACATATGATTAACAGTTTTATTTTTAGGTCTGGCTGCCTTTTGTGTATGTTCATCTTGGAGGATATTTGTATTATCTAGTTCCATCCATGAAACATCTTCAATTGAAGCATCTGCATACCAATTTTCTAATTCATATAAATATTGCTCTGGACTTTCCCCTTCCATATAAGAATGATCAATTGGATTGTCATAATCAGCGATTTTTGTAAAATCAACTTGATAATCATCCTGTGATTCAAAACTTTGCCCAGGGGATGCTTTAGTATTTCCTAAAGCATTATTAGCATTTTTTAAACTATTATTTAATTGGTTTAAAGACATGTTCTTCACTAACTTCGGATTGTCACTCTGATTATTATGTCTTTTTCGCATGGCCTGAACTCGTTCATTTCGAGCTCGAATATCAGACTTACGGTGTAACTGTTCTTTATTTGTTGGCTTGGTAATGGGTTTCTCTACCGATTCATGATTATCAATCTCTGAATCTTGAAAATTCTTATGTTGTTGATTTCTAATCCTTGGTGCAAACACTGAAAATAGAAACGAACCTAATAAGTAAATTATCCAAACTCCAACTAGAAAATTCATTATTCTCTACCTTCTTCGGATGAATTCGTTCCTTTTGCAATTGAATCACGCATTGAAGTGTCTGATTCTATATTTTTCATGTTGTAGTAATCCATCACACCAAGATTTCCTTTTTTGAAAGCTTCCGCCATTGCTAACGGTACTTCAGCTTCGGCTTCAACAACACGCGCACGCATACGTTGGACTTCGGCAACCATTTCTTGCTCTTCTGCAACCGCAAATGCTCTACGTTCTTCGGCTTTAGCTTGTGCAACGTTTTTATCAGCAATCGCTTGATCAGCTTGAAGTTTGGCACCAATGTTACGTCCAACATCTACGTCGGCAATATCAATGGATAGAATTTCAAAGGCAGTACCAGAGTCTAACCCTTTACGTAGAATTGTTTGTGAAATCGAATCTGGATTTTCAAGGACTTTTGAATGACTTTCTGAACTACCAACAGTCGTTACAATCCCTTCACCGATACGGGCAATAATGGTTTCTTCACCAGCACCACCAACAAGTCGTTCGATATTAGCTCGAACTGTTACTTTAGCTTTCGCTCTTACTTCAATACCATTCATTGCAACGGCAGAAATAAGTGGCGTTTCAATTACTTTCGGATTTACTGAAACTTGAACAGCTTCAAATACATTACGTCCAGCTAAGTCAATCGCTGCAGCTTGTTCAAATACCAAATCAATGTTCGCTCTTTGAGCGGCGATCAGTGCATCAACAACTAAGTTGACATTTCCCCCGGCCAAGTGATGCGCCTCTAATTGGTTCGTATCTAATGTAAGTCCAGCTTTTGTTGCTTTAATTAGTGGTCGTACAATCTCTGACGGTTGAACCCGACGTAATCTCATACCTACTAAGTTACCGATGGAAACTTTAGCACCTGAGAAATAAGCTGTAACCCATAAGCCTACGGGTACGAATCTAAAGAATAAAGAAATTAGTATTATTAAAATAACAATAATAATACCTATCGAAATTAGAGACGACACCTCAAAATCATTATTTTGAAAATTATTCATATTATAATTCCTTTCTTACGTAAATTTTTGCGCCTTCAACTTTTGAAACATATATTGGTGTCCCACTTTGAATCATGTCCTCAGAACTGACAACCTCATAATACTCCCCATCGAACTCACCACGTCCGACAGGTCTAAGCGCTGTGACTGTGACACCCTTTTCACCTAATAAATATGTAAAATCTTTATGACTCGAGTATCCTTTTTCTTTTTCAGAAGAAGTCCCAAGTACAAAACCATTACTGATAGCTAAATCTTTACCTAATTTTATTGGGACAATAATTCCAATCGCACTCACAAGTATCATTGCTAATAGTGTTAATACTACATCACCAATGTCGTTTAAGTGCATATAAAGAGATATACTTATTGCTAATAAACCAAACATACCAATAATACCGAAATCAGGAACATAAAACTCCACAATTAACATAAGTATACCTAGTAAGAAAATTATGAACACGAGTAAGTTTTGACCTGGCATTCCAAAATAAAAACCATATGCTATTACTGCTAATCCTAAGTACAGCCATTTGGGACTGTAAAATAGACATAAGCTAAGTAACAACATACCTATTAATAAACTTGCAATCATATTTACCCTCCTCTCATAATCATTATACCACTAATATAAGGATTTCCGAAGAAATATCTATAAAATATCGGTAAAATATTGACCGGTTACTAAATTACTAATCGTTAACTTTTAGTTCATCCGATTCGTTTATTTCTTCAACGACATCAACATACTCTTGCTCTTGATATCTATTATTCCTTCTGTATTCTATGTCATTTTTTAATAGCTTAAACAAAGTCGAAACTAATGGAACAGCAAGAAGCATTCCCCAAATTCCTAATAATCCGCCACCGATTGTTATTGATATTAATACCCACAAGCCCGGGAGTCCAATCGATCCACCTACTACACGAGGGTAAATGAGATTTCCCTCTAATTGTTGTATAACAATAATAAAGACTAAGAAAGTTAACGCTTGAATTGGGGAATCAACGAGAATCATAATAAATCCAATGGCTCCAGAAATATATGCCCCTAATACAGGTATTAGTGCTGTTACTCCCGTCAATGCTCCGATCATTGAAGCATATGGAAATTGGAAAATCCACATACCAACCGTCACAAGTGAGCCAAGTATTAAAGCTTCCAATACCTCTCCTGTGATAAAGTGACGGAACGAATAATCAGTAACTTCCAACACATACATTAGACCTTTATGCCCTCTTTCAGGCAGATACGTTTCAGATAAGATTCTAAACTGTCTACCTAAAGTTTCCTTAGACATCAAGACATAAAGTGAAATCATCAATGAAAGGAATAGATTAACTACGATACTAAAGACTGAACCTACTGTTGAGAGAGTTGTCTCAATAATATTTGTGGTAAAACGATTCACTATTGAAATCATATTTGTGACAATATTTTGCCAATCAATTTGGAATGTTTCAACAAACTCCGCTAATGGCGGGAATATTTCTTCATTCTCTATCACCCAACTTTGAATTCCATTCGCTAAGACTGGGATTATTTCAATGATTCGGCCAAAGACTGATATCAATTGAGGAATCACTAAATTTAGAATGAAAATTAAAACGACCGTTATTATAATAATAGATACTAATATACTAACTGGCCTGCGTGTCTTTTTCACAACAATACTGTCACTATTGGGAAAATATAATTTCTCCAACATCACCATCGGGATGTTCAGTATATACGCAATAATAAAACCTAAAATAATTGGCATTGAAATTGTTAATAAATAACTAAAAATATTTTTTAGTCTGTCGAAATTAACAATCGCCAATACAATTAAACCTGCTATAAACAAATATTTAATAATATCAAAGCGATATTTCTTTATTTTGTTCATATTTCACCTCCGTTATTTCCTTTTAATATACCATATTTATTTTTCTCAATATAGCCATATTACTTTTTGTATTATAAACCGTCTGTCTTAAGTTTAACTAAACAAAAAAACCAACGCATTTTTCAATACGTTGGTTGAATATCTTATAGGTTATACCATAACTTCGGTGCTATTAAAGCTAAGTTGTCCATCGCTTTCATCAACTGTTATAATAGAGTTTGGCAACACATTCCCTGCTACAATTTCTTTAGCTAATGGTGTTTCCAATTCTTTCATTATAAAGCGTTGTAATGGTCTCGCTCCATAAATTGGGTCATATCCTTGTTCAGCTAGCCATTGGGTAGCTGATTCTGTCACTTCTAATTTAATTTGTTGATCTGCTAATCTATTTGAAAGATTTTCAATCATTTTAAGCACGATACCACTCATATTGTCTAATGTTAATGGAGAGAATAGAACAGTATCATCTATACGATTCAAGAATTCTGGTTTGAATTGTTGACGTAATAATTGGTTTACTTGTTTTTCAGTTTCTGAAGATATTTCGCCATTATCCTCTACACCTTCAAGAAGCAAGTGTGACCCGATATTACTTGTCATTATGATGACAGTATTTTTGAAGTCTACAACGCGTCCTTTCGAATCGGTCAATCGACCATCATCCAATACTTGAAGTAATATATTGAAAACATCTGGATGGGCTTTTTCAACCTCATCTAAAAGAATGATTGTGTATGGATTTCTACGTACGGCCTCAGTCAGTTGTCCACCTTCATCATGTCCAATGTATCCTGGAGGAGCTCCCACTAATCTAGACACCGTATGTTTCTCCATATACTCACTCATGTCAAGTCGAACCATATGATCTTCAGAATCGAATAACGCCACAGCGAGTGCTTTAGCTAATTCTGTTTTACCAACACCCGTTGGTCCTAAGAATAGGAACGAACCAATTGGTCGATTCGGATCTTGAATTCCAGCACGTGATCTAAGCACTGCTTCATGAACAAGTCGAACGGCTTCATCTTGTCCAATGACTCTTCTATGTAAGACGTCATCAAGATGCAATAATTTTTCTCTTTCGCCTTCAACAATTTTGTTCACTGGAATACCAGTTAAACGACCAACAACTTTAGCAATTTCTTCATCTGTTACTGATTCTTGTGTGAGTCGGCTTTGTACTTCAGTTTCAACATGTTCATTCTCTATGGCTGTTAATTCTTTCTCCAGTTCAGGAATGATGCCATGTCTTAATTCAGCCGCTTTTTCTAAATTATATTCAGCTTCTGCATCTTCTAAGTCATGACGAGCTTGATCTAATTGTTCACGTTTATCACGTAATTTATTTGTTTCTTCTTTTTCAATATCCCAACGAGCTTTCAAGTTATTCGCTTCTTCTCGTAAGTTTGCTAACTCTTCTCGAAGAATCTCTAAGCGACGTTTACTTGCGTCGTCATCTTCTTTTTTCAATGCTTCTTCTTCAATTTCTAAAGTCATTAAACGACGATTGACTTGGTCAATTTCTAATGGAACTGAATTTAATTCCATACGAATTGTCGCACAAGCTTCGTCAACTAAATCGAGTGCTTTATCTGGTAAGAAACGATCAGTAATATAACGGTTTGAAAGTGTTGCTGCAGCTACTAAGGCATTGTCATGAATATTCACACCATGGTGAATCTCATAACGTTCTTTTAAACCACGTAGAATAGAAATAGTGTCTTCAACATTTGGTTCATTAACCATAACTCTTTGGAAACGTCTTTCTAAAGCTTTGTCTTTTTCAAAGTTTTGGCGGTATTCATCTAGTGTCGTTGCTCCAATACAATGCAATTCACCACGGGCTAACATCGGTTTTAAAAGATTCCCAGCATCCATTGAACCTTCAGTTTTACCTGCTCCGACAATTGTATGAATTTCATCAATGAATAGAAGTATTTGCCCTTCTGCATCTTTCACTTCTTTTAATACAGCTTTTAAGCGTTCTTCAAACTCTCCACGATATTTTGCTCCGGCAATTAATGCACCCATGTCTAAGGAATAAAGAGTTTTTCCTTTTAAGTTTTCCGGTACATCATTTCGAACAATTCTTTGTGCTAGTCCTTCAACAATCGCGGTTTTACCAACACCCGGATCCCCAATTAAGATTGGATTATTTTTAGATTTACGTGATAAAATTCGAATTACATCACGAATCTCTTCATCACGTCCGATGATTGGATCCATTTTATTTGTTTTGACTGCTTCATTTAAGTTAATCGCATATTTATCTAGAGATTCATATGTCTCTTCTTGATTTTGAGATGTCACACGATTTCCTCCTCTCAATTCTTCAATTCTATCTTTAAATTTTTGTTCAGTTAAGCCATTATCATTTAAAAACTTAACGATTGGATTATGTTTTTGTTTGTATAAAGCCAACAGAATGATTTCCGTTGAAAGATACTCATCATTATACTCCGCTGCAATCGTCGTTGCATCTTGTAATAAGCGATTTAAGTTTTGACTAATACCTTGTCCGTATTGTACATTACTCCCACTTACTTGTGATATTTTATCAATTTCATCTTCAACTAGACGAACAAATTGATCCATTGGAATATTTTGTTCACTATATAATTTATAAGCAAAATGGTCTGCTTGTAGCATGATTAACCATAAATGCGCAATATCTATTTGTTGATGTTGCCGTGTTATGGCTACTTGCTGTGCCTCACCAATTGCCTGTTGCATAGTGGTTGTTAATTTATCAATCATATTTACACAGCCTTTCTTTTGGTCAAAATTGGTCAATTATTTTTCTATATAAATATAAGCCCCTCTTGAAGCTATATTTATTATATACCTTTAGTCAGGAAAGGTCAAATGTTTTTTTTACCTTTATTTTTTATTCATAAAATTCAATCTTCCCATCATCTAATGATTTAATTCGACAGATCGAATAGACATCGTGTCCGGAATCTTCCAATCTTTCTCTACCGGGTTGGAAGGATTTCTCAATACAAATACCTATACCTACTGTTTCCGCCCCACTTTGCTCGATTAAATCTGCTAAACCATAAGCAGCCTCGCCATTAGCTAGGAAATCATCTATAATTAATACTTTATCATCTTTATTAAGATATTCTTTTGATATAAACACATTACTAGTTGTATTCTTTGTATATGAATGAACCAGAGTCTCATATTTATCTTCTGATTTAATTGTACTTGGTAAAGCTTTCTTGGCGAATAACATTGGAACATCCAAACGATAGGCAACCATTAAAGCTGGTGCAATACCAGATGATTCAATAGTTAATACTTTTGTGACACCTTTATCTTTAAAGTATTGATAAAAATCATTTTCGATACTTTTAATCACATGTGGATCGATTTGATGATTTAAAAATGAATCAACTTTTAAGACATTCCCAGGATAAACTTTTCCATGCTCTAATATCATTTGTTTTAAATTACTCACTCACATACCTCCTAATGTCATCAATTAAATATCAATCTTATTGTGTTCTTGAGTTTCACGAATATGTCTCCAGTCAACAAATCCACTTTCTAACCCACGAATTAAAATCTCAGCTGTACCCATATTTGTTGCTAATGGAATATCGTAAACATCACAAAGACGTAATAAGGCAGACACATCTGGTTCATGTGGTTGAGCAGTTAAGGGATCTCTTAGGAATAATACTAAGTCCATACGATCATCTGAGATTGCTGCACCAATTTGTTGGTCTCCACCTAATGGCCCTGATTTATAACGATGAACGTTTAAACCTGTCGCCTCAATAATTCTTTGACCTGTTGTACCAGTAGCAAATAATTCATGTTTAGCAATAATATGGCGATAGGCTACCGCAATATTAACCATATTATCTTTTTTCTTATCATGTGCGATTAAAGCTATTTTCACTTTAAACACACCTCCTCTTTTTTATTTTAATTATATCAGATACTAGATATTCTTTCTTATTAAACACTCAATATATTTAATCTTTCAAGCAAATCAATTGCATTCTTACAACGGTTTGTTAAACTGTGGCTAGAATATTCAAAGGAGGAGTTTATTAATGGCAAAAGTTGCTACAGTAATAACAGACTTATTCGAGGATATTGAATTCACTTCACCACGTGATGTATTAATAGAAGCAGGTCACGAGGTTATAACAATTGGACCTGAAGCAGGACATACTGCCAAAGGGAAAAAAGGTGAAGCAGAAGTTACAATCGACAAAGGTATTGATGATGTGAAGTCAGCTGATTATGATGCTTTATTTATTCCAGGTGGATTTTCTCCTGACAAATTAAGAAAAGACGATCGTATCGTTGATTTTGTTCGAGAATTTGCTTTTGCACGGAAACCAATTTTTACCATCTGTCACGGACCACAATTATTAGTCAATGCAGATATACTACGTGGTAAAGACATTACAAGTGTGAAACAAGTTGCAATTGATGTAAAAAATGCTGGTGCTAACTTCTATGATAAAGCAGTCGTTATCGACCCTTCTGGAATCATTTCTAGTCGTACACCCGAAGATATCGATGCATTTAACAAAGCGATTGTTGAAGCTTTAGCATAATACTTGAATAGAAAGAAAAAAAAACTCCCGTTAAGGGAGTTTTTTTACTAATTATCTTTACTTGTATCTTCGGGATTCGATGAAAAAAGTTTGATGGCTGAATTTGCCCTTACATCGGTAAACAAATTCAAATTACAACTCACTAATTCGATCTCATCATGTGTCTGATAATAATTAAATAAATCATCTTCAATAATTTGTAGAAAATTATCTGCATATAATAAGGGTCTCAGTTTTTGACTATCAGCATTCTTGTTGTAATCCTCAAATTGCATCAGAACAAATTGGTCAATAATTATCCGCTCATTGCTCACTAAGTTTGGAAAACCTGTGCGAATATCCGTTGCTATTAAACTGCTAGGTACTAGCAACATTAAAGAAAGTTGAAACTGAGCAATCAAAGGATGGTTCTCATCAACTAATTCAATTGTATGTGTTATAAATTGATGTTTATTAATTGTAAAAACTCCTTTATTAAAATATCTAAGAGATTTACATTATAACGCAAGTTTTTAGATAATCCAGTCTTTTTAAAAGAAAAATAAGATTAATTATCACCATTAATAATATCAAAGCCATATCTTAGGAATTCTGGAAAATGTCGCGCCCAATAAAGTTCATGGTGCTCTTCGTCTGCCATAATTCGTAACCAAATATTATCTATGGGATGATTCATTTTCAGTAAATTATTATAATATCGAAGATTACAATCAATATATTGTTGATTCATCTTACCATCGATAAAACTAGCATCGGTATCATCGCCCTCGTTTGTCCCTACTTGAATGTATACTTTCGTATCTGGGTTTAAAGGATGCGCTTTGATGAAAGATAAAAATTGCGCTTCATTAAACCATGAAGCTAATGAGAATACTCCAAGGACTCCGAATACTTCTGGATACTTACTCCCCATATAGGCTGCCATAATGCCACCCATTGAACTTCCAGCAAGTAAAGTATTCTTTCTATCAGGTAGCGTTCGATAATTGTCATCAATAAAGGGTTTTAATTCGTTAACAAACCATTCACCATGCAAGGCCCCATCTCCACCGACATTCTGAAATTCTTCAGTCTTCGTTTGATCTGTTGGCCACGGCGAATATTCATTTAATCGATTTTCATTGGCATTATCTACTGCAACAATAATCATTTTAGGTAACTCTTTATTTTTTTTTATCGTTGGAATGACTTTCCAAGAATGACCTACAAATGCCTCTTTACTATAAAACACATTTTGCCCATCATGCATATACAATACAGGGTAAGCATTCTCAACATCTTTTTTATAATCTTTCGGTAATAACACACGGATGCGTCTTTTCTGATTATAGTAAGGTATATCAAAATAATGCGTTTCTAACTTTAAATAGTAATAATCATCCGTTCGCTTCCAAAACATTGGCTCCACCTACTCACCCCATATCTAATCATTTTAATTCATTTACATTATAACGTTTAAAAGTGATATGTAAAAGATAAACACATCTATGTAGAAGAATTTAATAATTTAAACAAAAGCCACTTCGGTATTCATTCCCCGCTTGATCAACATAAGCATAAGTCATACCTTCACGCATGTATTTATCTTTATCATAACCTGGTACGTCGTTACGTGAAATTGATACACCATATTCATCAACAACAATTACTTTACTGTTTTTAGGTAATGTTAAAGGAAGTTTTCCAATTGGAGAGAATTGCCCAAGAATAACTTCAAGCACTGCTCCAGGGAATGTGTCATAGCCAACAAGTAAGGCATTTGATTTCTTCTCAACATTCTCTAAAATCCATGGCAAGATCATATTCACTGATGTCACAACTTTTTTGTCGTTTTCGTGCATATAGTCTACGATTTTATTTAATTCATAGAAGTTGCTTAAAGTTGTTTCTTTATATGTGTCGCCATTCAGTGCAATATTTGTCTTATCTTCACAGATTTCTAATTCTAATAAACCAGGTGTCGCATCAAAATACGAACCACTCACTGGGTATAAGAATAGCGCCGCAATGTCGGCTTCTTTATAATCTTCAACAATATCGATATTTAATGCCTGCACGTCTTTTAATAGAAGTTCTTGATATTTTTCAGTTTCTTCTTCACCTCTACCGAAGGCTTTAACGAATAGCTTTTGTCCTTTAGCTGGTAAGACATTATCATTTTTTAATAAAGTCACTGATTTTAAGTGTGTTTGGTATGCCGCTTCTTCAGCTTCTTTCTTAGTTGCTTCATTGACTACAGGTTGGTCTCCGACATAAGTTTTATTATCGAATAATCCTAAATCAAACATCTCAATTAAAACATTCACATTCGCTTGATCGATTCTTTGTGGAGAGATTAAGTTAGATGTAATAGCTTTTTTCAGGTCTTTAACTTGGTTTGTTCCACTGATTAGATCTGTCCCAGCATTAATTGCTTTAGCAAAACGTCCAGGAACCGTTAAGTCTTCAACACCCCAACCAGTTTTACCCATAATTCCTGTGTCTGAGTTAATGTACCCAGTGAAGCCTAATTTATCACGTAATAAATGATTTAAGATATAGTGGTTAAATGCCATCCCGACTTCTTCAAAAGGAATTGCTTCTCCATCAAAGCTTTGGAAATGACTTTTCTCAATACTTGGTGCAGAATAGTATGGCATCATTGAACTTGGATTATGTTTCGCCGCTTCGATAAATGGAGGTAAGTGATAATTTTCTAAACTACCTTCTGTACGGTATACGTTCCATTTTCCTTCTTTATAATGAGGGTCAAATCCGTTCTCTCTTGCTCCCCCACCTGGGAAGTGCTTGATTGTTAAGGCAATCGAGTCTTCATTAAGCTCTTCACCTTGGAAGCCTTTGATTAAACGGGCAATAATTTCACTAATTAATTCAGGCTCTTCACCAAATGTTCCATCAGTACGTTGCCATCTTGGATCTGTCACAACGTCAGCCATGTACATATAACCTTTACGGATACCTGAATCTAACCATTCATTTTTACTATATTTAGCAAAATCATCAATGATCTTATAGCCTTCACCTTGTTCAAGATCACCTTGTACAGCCGCAGCGATTCCTAATGTTCCTGGATATAGTGAGAATGGCAGTTTCTCAAGATTTTCAGCCAGTAATTTGCTAGAAAATTCATTTCTTGAATTCGATGCAACAACTACTGGAATTCCTAAACGAGTTGCCTCAGCCACTTCGTTTAATTTATTAACCCATTCATTAATATCTTCATTCGGCATATTATCTCTTAAGATAAAATGACGCATGTGTAATTTCTCAATCGTTTCAGTCGTCGGATATTTATCTAGCGACTTCATTGGTGTTCCGTCAGCTTTCTCAAATACTTCATCTAAGATTTCGGTATTTTCGCCTTCTTTTTTCGCTTTCCCCATACCTAATTGATTAATCATTAACATACCAAGTTTTTCATCGATATTCATTAATGAGACAAGGTTTTCAGCTCTTTCTCGACTTGATAATCTCCAGTCCTCATAAGCATCTAATACACCGTTGTTGTTTAGGTCTTTAAATTTTAAACCATCGACTTCAATTATTTGTTTACTTTTTGTTTTAAGATTCATTTTAAATTAACCCTCCCAATCATCTGATGTATTTATAATATCACGTAAATAAAACGCTTCAATTTATAATTAAAGCGTTTTAGCGAAATTGTTACATATTTAAATTTTTTCAGTGATTAACCCCAAAGTTTATTGAAGTTTTCTTCGGCTACTTCATAAACATTTTCAACTTCTTCATTATAGGCAGCAGAAATAAACTCACCCATTCTTGCCATTTCGATGAAAGGTACTTTATGTGCACCCTGATCGTCTGGTTTTAAGTATACGTATTTACCTTCTGGAATATTTTTAGCAGCTTCCACAAATTCTTCAGCATAGATATATGGTACAACTGGGTCCTGCTTAGAATGCCAGAATAATAGTGGTCTCTGATTAATCGCTTGAGGATCAAGTCCCAAATCATATTTCTTGAAGTATTCAGTCATATATTCATAGATGGTTTTAGCATTTGGAGCTAATTGATCCACTTCACCGCCATGACTCACATATTGATTAACAATCCAATCGTTAAATTTGATTTGTTGAGGAGATCCCATTAATACAACGGCAACATTGACTTCTTTATTTGCTTTGAGTATTAACGAAGTGGTCATACCACCCATTGACATTCCAGCTACTGCAATAAAGTCATCTTTAATTAATTCTTTCGAACGATAAAAATGAACTATTTCAGGAAATTCTTTAACGTTGCTCATCAACGCTTCGAAAAATAAGATACCATTAACATTTAAATCGACACCGTACTTACGTCTTTCACCATGATGTTGAGCATCTGGCATAATAACACGGAATCCGCGTTTAGCAATCTCATTCCCAAAGGTCATACTCGAGTCCTTGCTACCGGTAAAACCATGATAAAAAATAGCCAATGGCGCAGCTTTATCTTCTAAATTCGCATCGATAATTTCAATGACTGGTATTTCATTTACATAATAGGATTTAGTAATATGACGCATAAAATTCCCCCATAGTTAATATTTATTTCTATCTCATATTGTACCGAATATTGACGAAGAAAAACAATTTAAACATTCATTTGTATGATTGAAAATAATTAAGTATAATCATCTATATATGAAAGGAGTTTCTTATATGAATCAACATCTTATTGCCATTGATTTAGATGGCACAACTTTAAATAATCAATCAAAACTTTCTCGATTTACAATTGAAACTTTAAGAAAGCTTGATGAGCTCGGACATATCGTCATGATTGTTACAGGGCGCCCATATAGAAATAGTATTAATATATACAATGAAATGAATATCAATTCGCCGATGGTAAACTTTAACGGTGCTTATTGCCACCACCCAAGAAAGCCACATTTCTTACCTGCATATCATGAAGAATTGGATAAAGAAATCGCTTTTGAATTATTTGCGAATCAAGATAATTTAGATATCAATTTATTAATCGCCGAAGGTAAAGAAAGACTATTTACTTCATCAATGAATTTACCAGATAGTCCCTTCTTCCCTAAAGACTTAGCCGAGATCAGTCAATTAAGCCGCGCAAACTTAACACAGAATCCAACCGCTTTAACTATTCTATGTGACGTTGAAAAGCAAAAAACGATTGAAGATCGAATTATGGCTCGCTACGGTGACGAGGTATCTGTACGTACTTGGGGTGGCGTTTTACCCATTCTTGAAGTCGTTCGTCAAGGAATCAATAAATCAGTTGCAGTGAATAAAGTCAGCGAGTTCTATCATATTCCAAATGAGAATATCCTAGCTTTTGGTGATGAGAATAATGACTTAGAAATGATTAAATACGCTGGTTTAGGTGTAGCAATGAAGAATGCTACAGACGAAATCAAAGGCGTTGCTGACACTCAAACTGAATTTACCAACGATGAAGATGGCCTAGCTCATTTCTTAACTAATTATTTCAGTTTATAATAAAAAGGGAGGGTGACACTAATATGTCTCCCTCCTAATTTTTTGTCTTTATTCCTCAGCTGAAGCTTCAGATACCTCTGCGATTTCTCCATTTTCTAAACGTAACATTAAAGCGGATTTTGTTGGATTATGGTTTTCATCCATAGAGAAAGTTCCAGTAATTCCTTCAAAGTTTTCAGTTTCTTCTAAAGCTTGGCGAATGGCATCTCGATCTGTGGATCCGGCTCTTTCAATCGCATCAACGAGTAAACCAATCGCATCATAACCTAAGGCTGAGAATGTATCTGCTGAACGTCCATACATTTCTTCAAAGTCAGTTAAAAATTCTTGTACTTTTGGATTGTCACTTTCTTCAGAGAAGTGTGTTGTAAAGTAGATGTCAGTGGCATTACTAGTCCCAGCTAAATCTACTAATGTATCACTATGGTATCCATCTCCACCAATTATTGGTTGAGTAATCCCCATCTCTCTGGCTTGTTTAATAATTAACCCTGTTTCAGTATAATAACCTGGAATGTATAAGACATCAAAGTCTTTGCCTAATAGCGAAGTAAGTAACGCTGTGAAATCAGTATCTCCAGATTGATATGATTGTGTCTCTAAGATTTCTCCACCATTCTCTGTGAATGTTTCAGTAAATGAATCAGCTAAAGCAAGTGAGTAATCTAAGGATTGGTCTGTTAGAATAACTGCTTTTGAGAAACCTAATTCATTCGCTGTATAAGCCCCCGCAGCTAAACCTTGATATGAGTCCTCAAAACAAACACGGAAGATATATTCTAATAATGAACCATCAACCGCTAATGTTAGGCCGTCACCTGTAGTCGCTGCAAAAATATTCGCAATTCCAGCTTCATTAGTAATAGGAATAGCAGCTTTGGCTACACCTGTGGCTGTAGGTCCAATAATTCCTACGGCCTCGCTACCAGCTAAACGCGTTGCAATTGATGCCGATTCAGTTAAATCAGATCGGTTATCAATAATCTCTGCCTCTAACATACGGCCATCTAGGATTCCGCCATTGTCATTAATTTGTTGAATGAATAAATTTATTGCATCAGCCGCGGGTGAACCATAGGCTGCAGCATTCCCAGTTAATTCTAAATTCCCACCAATAATAATATTTTCTTGTGCAAAAGTAACTGCCGGTGACAGTGCTGTTGTCGAAAGTAATAGAGCTGATAATAATGTTAATCCAATTTTTCTAAGTTTCATCATAATTCCCCATCCCTTAATTTTTTTACAAAAATAGACCTAAACTAGATTTTAAAATCTAATTCAGGTCTATTCCTAAACTTAACATATCTACTTAATAATCCCCTATTAAGAAGTATATATTGAGTATAACCCGCATTAGATTTCAGAAATCTATGCGGGCACAATCAATTGGCCCCGTCATAGATCGTATTAAACGACCACGACGACGCTATTAAATGAATTTTGAAAATCATTTTGATTGTTAATAATACTCAATATCATATTAATCCCTCTTCTTAGTTTTTTTGTTACTTTCATATTAATGGATGATTATGAGTATGTCAACGTTAATTATTCATTTTATTCTCATTTTATGAAAAATATTATAATTTAAAAAAACACTAGTCAGTAAGTATGCATCAGAGCCTAAAGCAGATTGACAGTTATTACTTATAACTAGTGTTTAATTATTACGTTATATTTAGTTTTAGTTTATTTTGTTGGTCTCGATTTAGATAGTTTCCATTCACTCTTGTAGATTGAATAATATTAACAAATGCGTGAATGTCCGCTTCTCCAATTGCCATCTCTAAATCATAAAGTTCATATCGGTTAATAACGATCATAAGCGTATTACGCGTCTTTTTCGAATACCCTCCACGGCCATCAAGAATCGTAATTCCACGATGGATACGGCCATAAATTGACTTGACGACTTCATCTTCTTTATCGGTAACAATAAAGGCAGTTAAGCGTTGTTCGTTTGTATGAATTGAATTTACTACTCTAGATGTTACATACATTGAAATTAATGTATATAAAGCAAATTCCCAAGAATAAAGTACTCCTGCACCAACGATAACAACCGAATTAATAAGCAGTGATAAAGAACCTACGTTTATTTGTACTAATCGGTTAATCACAAGAGCAATAATATCAATTCCTCCTGCTGACATACCAAATTTGATCGTTAATCCTCCGCCTAACCCATTCAGAGCTCCAGCGACGATTCCGTTAAGTAGCGGGTTTGAAGATACCTGTTGGACAGGTATGATTAATGTAAAACCCGTCATTATAGCTACTACAACTACCGTTAAAATGGTAAAACGACGTCCCAACTTCATATAACTTAATATCAATAAGGGAATATTAAGTAGGAAGTTTAATGTACCTGTCTGAATAATATTACCAAAGGGTGTGAATTGATCTAGTGAATAAGTAATCAACTGAGAAATCCCAGTAACCCCCCCACTATAAATATCCCCAGGAATTAAGAACATATTCAGTGATACCGCAAAACATAAAGCCGAAAATAAAATAATAAAAAATTGGCTTACGACATTAAGCGCAGGATATTGTGATAGAACCTTTTTTATCATTAGCGGTCACCTTACATTGCTTTTCCAGATTCACCTAGCACGTTTACTAAGTCTTTTTGTAAACCTTTAGCAATTCCTGAACCCATAACCAATGTTTGATATAATGGCTCAGCATCTTCACCAGTTCTTAGCAATGTTTTAAGGAAAACTTCTCCATCACCAGCTAGATAAAGACTATAGTAACCTGTTTTCATTTCGTTTAATGAGTTAAGTAATTCGTAAGCATCTGCTTCTTTACTACGGTCAGTTAATAAATGAACGTGACGGTAGATGATTTGAGCATCAGCGTAATTATCTTTCGATGCTTGGATGATGACCTCTACAACGAGTGCACGTTCTGTAGTAAGACGAAAATTAAAACGATATAATATATGTCCGTTCTCAATTTCTTTCTTGTTAAACGGAATATTCATTTCATTAAGTTTGCTTTCAAAATTAGTGTGAATGACAGACATTATTTTCCCTCCATAAATTCATTAATCAACAACAAGTTAAGTATATCATTTATTAGTTAAGGAACAAACCCTACACTTTTTAAACTTGACCTAACATCATTTGAATCACGAAAGAAACAATTACGACTAACATTGAAATAATAAAACCATGTACCATAGGTAAGATTCCACTTTGAGCAACAGATTTAAAGTTCGTTCGTAAACCAATCGCTCCTAAACTCATGACCATAAAGAATTTACTTATAGAGGATAAAGTTGATCCAAACTCAGCCGATATGACGCCAACTGAACGTAATATGACCATAATTAAAAAGAATAATATAAACCAAGGAATCACACGCGTTAATTTAAATGTTGCGTCTGAATTCCCATCAACATAATGAGTCTTTTGTTCAATCCGTTGATTAACAATCGAGTAAATAAATACAATTGGAACGATCGCTAATGTTCTTGTTAATTTAACAATCACGGCATAATTCCCAGCCACTTCAGAAAAAGCATAACTTGCAGCAACCACTGACGAAGTGTCATTAATTGCTGTCCCAGCCCATAAACCAAAGCCTAAATCAGTCATGCCGAAAAATTGTCCCGCAATAGGGAATAAAATAACCATTAAAATATCAAAAATAAAAGTCGTTGATAATGCATAAGCTATATCTTCGTCTTTGGCTTTAATAATAGGTGAAACTGCTGCAATGGCACTTCCACCACATACTCCCGTCCCGACGGAAATTAAGTTTGATAATTTCCAGTCCATATTGAACCACTTTCCAATGAGGTTACCAAATATAAAAGCAGTAGCTAAAGTAAATACCATCACTATTAGAGAGAACTTCCCAACCTCTACAACTTGAGTGAGGCTTAAAGACCCCCCCATTAGAACAATGGATACTTTGAGTAATCGTTTAGCAACTAAATCAATTCCAGTAAAGGAAGGTAATAACTTCTTTACAAGCGGATGAAGAACCATCCCTATTAACATCGCCATTACACTGGCTCCAACATACCCATTTGGCAAGACATTGGTAATCATTATCGAAATAACTGCTAAAATCAAGGCCACTACAATTCCATATAAAGCATTTATAACTGTTGAATTCTTACGCATAATTTTCTCCTATCCATTATATATAAAAAGAAGCCATAGAAATTAATAGCATTTCTATAGCTCTTTATTAAATTATTTGATTTGTCAAATTAAGCTAGACAAAACAGCTTCATCTAAGTAACTCAAAAATACTTCCAACGGTGTTTGGTAGTGCAAGGATTTCCGTGGAATCGTGTTCCGTTTGTGTGCAATCGATGA
>NZ_VBSP01000029.1 GCF_005864045.1 Ruoffia tabacinasalis
GTTGTGAATTAACCATATCAGAAAGGGGTTCTTTTTGCATCACCTAACGGGTGATGAAGCAATTTACTACAAGTACTATAATCACAACATTAATTGACATTTTTAGAAAAACTATGAATTATTCAGGATCATAATGATTATTTAAGTAATTTAATTCTTGTTCAGAATATTTATAATCTTTCAGCTCTTCGGGACTGACATTTTTAATCATACGTCCGCGTGACAAGGCCAATTGTGATAGTTCCATAGGTTTAGCCAAGTAATCAGCTTCTTCTTGTGTATCAGCCACGACAATTAAGTAACTGACCATCACAGATGGTTTTTCAAAGAAACGGCTAGCTTGAAATTCATTGCGGTATTGTTTGAATACTTCAGGGTCTGTTTCTAAACCAAAGAATTTCGCAAAACTATAGCCTAAGCCCATTTCTCCCGCTTTACTTGCAGATTGACCAGAAGATCCTAACATCCATGGTTGTGTTAAAGTCAATGTTCCTTGTGGCATCGCGTTCGTTCTTCCATAATAGCCATCTGCCTGTTGGTCTGATAAGTAATCCAGAATGATTTCAATCTTATCGTATTGATCATCGAAAGAGTTAGGCTTTCCTTGTGCCAGTGCAACAATTTCATTCGGTCCACTTCCGGGTGCACGTCCAAGTCCAATATCAATGCGGTCGGGAGCTAATGCTGTTAAAGTTTTGAAGTTTTCTGCTATTTTCAATGGTGAGTAGTGCATAATCATTGTTCCACCCGTACCTAAGCGGATTTTTGATGTCACCGCAGACATATAAGCTGCTAATAATTCTGGTGATGAGCTTGCGTGGGTCGGTGAGTTATGATGCTCTGCAAACCAATAGCGTTTGTAATTTAACTTTTCTATCTCTTGAACAAAGCGCTTTGTTCGCTCAAATGCTGCCTCAGGGGTTTCTCCGTCATTTAATGTTACTAAATCGTGTACGCCTAATTCCATATATAAATCGTCCTCTCATATTGAATATTCTTATCTTCATTGTAACAAGTGAATAGAGAAAAAGATTGCTATATGCTTTAAATTTAAGGGAATACTGCTTTGTCCTAGTAGTTATTTTACAATTAAGTGGTTTCATTATATGATTACTTAGATGATACTAACAAAAGGAGTGATTAGATGGCTGGGCATTCAAAATGGAAAAATATACAAAAACGAAAAAATGCACAAGATTCTAAAAAAGGGAAAATCTTCCAAAAGCTATCCCGTGAAATTTATGTCGCTGCAAAAAATGGTGGCGATCCGGATATGAATCCGTCACTGCGTCTCGTACTTGATAAAGCAAAAAGTGCGAATATGCCAAACGATAACGTTGAACGTGCAATTAAACGTGCAACCGATTCGGCTGATGGTGCTAATTATGATGAAGTTGTTTATGAAGGTTACGGACCGGGCGGGATTGGTGTCTTAGTTTATGGACTAACTGATAACCATAACCGTACAGGAACAAATATCCGTACGGCTTTTAATCATAATGGTGGTAACTTAGGTGAGAAAGGTTCTGTTGCTTTCCAGTTTGAACGTAAGGGGTATATTGCGATTGAACGTGAAGGATTAGAAGATGACGAAGATACATTAATGATGAATATTCTTGAAGCTGGCGCGGAAGATATGGAGCTGTCAGATGACGTTGTGGAAGTTTACACGGCTCCAACTGATTTTACTGCTGTTCGTGATGCTTTAGCTGAAAACTACACATTAGCTCAATCTGAATTAACGATGAAACCAAATATTTCTGTGCCACTTGATGAGGCACTTGTAGAAGAATTTGAAGCTATGATCGATATTATTGAAGATGACGATGATGTCACTGATGTTTATCATAACGCAGAGTATTAATAATTTTTAAATCATTAGGCCAGTGAGTTGCGTATGCATGTTGCTGGCCTATTTCTTTACTCATTTTAAATGAATAATTGCACATTTATCCATATCAATAGCAGTCTACTTCGATTAGCTTTATACTTTAATAAAGCTATTTGAAAGAGGTGCTCATAATGGAAACTTACTTTAAAATCAAAAGAGGGAAATTAGCCACAGCTATTTTCTTAATCATCGGCTTAGTCTTTACTTGGTATGGAGCCACATTTTCCTTTATCCTTTTCCCGATGCTCGGCCAAGACGACTTTGATAATCAGTTAAGCATCATTGCGTTTATACCCCTGATTTTTTTAATTATTGGACTCATTCTTTTGGGTTACTCGATTTATTCAATCGTCAACGCAACGTATATCACGGCTAGTGAGGATACAATTCAATATCACAAGGAGACTTATGATGTTAGTCGTATTCATCGTTTTGTCTATCGTTCTCGCTTTATTCGAAGAAAACGCGGAAATGATCATACTGAAGAAATCGTCATCGAAGGTGAAGATGGTGCGATGATTATGAATATTACGAATAAAAACATGTGGACTAAGAAAGTTCTAGAATTAATCAGGGAACATTATCCAAATATTCCCCTCATTACGTAATAAAATTTACGAACTAATCGACAATTTCGCCTTTGTGTCTATTATCTCGAATTAGAGGTTTACATTCATTCAAACACCCTTTATAATATAAAAAGTAAGTTAATTATTTAGAAATAGAGGAGAATTTATTTATTATGGCAGAATTTAAACATGTAATCAAAAACCGTCGCTCAATCTACGCTTTAGGTACAAACAGCGAGTATTCAATCGAAGACATCGTAGCTACAATCCGTGAAACTCAAAAAGATGTTCCTTCAGCTTTCAACAGCCAAACATCACGTTTAGTTGTTTTAACTGGTGAAGCAAACACTAAACTTTGGAACTTAATCTTAGATGTTCAAAAAGAAGTTTTAGACCAAGCAACTTGGGACTTCATGTCACCAATTATGGAAGGGGCTAAAAACGGTATCGGTACAGTATTATTCTTCGAAGACCGCGATGCAGTAGCTAAAATGCCTACTCAAGGTCAACGTACTGAAGCTTACAAACAAAACAACTCAGCTAACTCACAATACGCTACTTGGTTAGCATTAGCTGAAATGAACTTAGGTGGATCACTACAACACTTTAACGTAGGCTACGAACAAGGATTCGATAAAGCAATCCGTGAAATGTTCAACCTACCAGAATCATTTGAATTAGTAGCACAAATGCCATTTGGTTCAGTTGAACAAGGTGCTGGCGATAAAGAATATATCGATTCAGAAGTACAAGTTCAATTAATTAAATAGTTTAACATTAAACCCCCATCATTCGGTTGATGGGGGTTTTACTTACGCTAGTCTGCTGAGTGACTTACGTAAAATATATAATGCGAATATAAATGTCATAACTTCAACAATCATCATCGTGAGCCACACACCGATGAGGTCAAACCACAAGGCCATCACAAGTAGCACCGGAATGATTAAAATAAAACCACGCAGTGCCGATAAGATAAGCGAAGATCTCGCTTGATTGATCGCTGCCAAATAATAAATCACAACAAAATTCATTCCCGTAAATAAGAATGACATAAAGTATAATGGAATCCCTTGAAGCGCAATCAGTGCCATCTCTTGATTTTGTTCACTATTAAAAATTGCTACTAACCCGTCTGGGAAAAAGAAACCTATCCCAAAAATAATTAAACTAAGGAATACCGCCGCAATGAGCGCAAGTTTTAACACATGTTTTAATTCTTTCGAATTTCCTTGCCCTAAGAACTTACTTGCTAGTGGTTGAAAACCTTGACCTAAGCCTGTAAATAAAGCAATTACTATAATATTAATGTTGGCAATAATTGCATAGGCTGATACAGCAATATTTCCAACCAATCTTAATAAGACAATATTGAATAAAAACATCACGACGGCCGAAGAAAACTCGTTAAAGAATGAAGAAAAGCCTAGACTCACAATGTCTTTAAGTTTCTTAATTTGCATACTTACTTTATTAAAGTGCAAGTGATGATCAATCCTGTGCCAATGTAAAGTTGCTACTAAAATCGACGTTATTGGTGAGAATACCGTCGCAATTGCCGCTCCTTTTAACTCCATTTGTAAAGGGAATATAAAGATATAGTCTAATACGATATTCACTAGCCCTCCAGTTAGCATCGCAATCATCGCAAGACGTGGATTATTATCATTTCTTAAAAATGAAATAAAGACAAAATTGACCATAAACAGCGGTGAAAAGAACATCAATATATCATAATAGCTTTTCGCTAGAGAATAAGTCCCTTCATTCGCACCTAAAAATCGCAAAATGGGTTCCGAGAATAGACTCGTCATCGCCGCAAATGCAATTGCAGCACTAATTGTAAACATAAATGTCATATTAAATAAACGGTTCGCATCAGCAAATTGCTTCTTACCAAGGGCAATCGCAAATAAAGTTGCCCCACCAATTCCAAACATCCAACCAATCCCATTAAATACATTAACCATTGGTAATACAATATTTAAAGCTGCTATACCCCGTGAACCGACACCATTTGCGATAAAGAATGTATCCGCAAAGATAAACAGCGATTGTCCCATCATACTTAACATCGCTAAGGATACATATTGCATAAACTGCTTTCGCGTCCTTGACGCTTGATTACTCAGACCTACCAAATTCATTTCCTCCTCAAATAAAAAAGACTCCCTCCCTTTTGTTTCTAAGACCTACACAAAAGGAAAAGAGCCTACTATTTCATCCGGTGATAAAATAATTGCTTTGCTTTAATTACAAGCATTGTAGCAACTTATTATTTTAAAGTCAAACCTCTCCGGATTTTTTAATTGGGTTGTTTTGAAAAGTAATAATCGACAGCGTATTTGAATGTCGCAAGTAAATGAGCTCGCGCTTCTTTCGCAATTGGCGTATTTGGTTGAATGATATCAAAGGCATGATACGCCCCTTCAAATAATTTAAAATGCACTGGCACGCCAGCCTCAAGTAAATGACTAATATAGCTGACTGTTTCATCGAAGAAAGGCTCCATTGTTCCAACATGTGTATAAGTTGGCGGTAAATTTGAATAATCTGTCGCTTGTGCTGGTGAAGCGTAGATAGGTAGGTTTTCTGCTTGGTAATCAGGACCTAAATACATCTTCCAAGCAACTTCATTATATTGGCTGTTCCATACTGGGCTATTCTCTATTTGCGCTGAAGCAGTCTGTCTACTTGCATCTAACATAGGGTATAAAGGGATTTGAAAGGCAATATTCACTTCCCCGCGGTCCCTTGCTAAAAGTGATAGAGCTGCAGTGAGTCCGCCACCCGCACTATCACCACCAATAAATAGTTGATCAGACCGGACACCGTACTCTGATGCAAGATCTTTTAACCATTGTAAAGATAAGTAAGCATCTTCTAATGCCGCAGGATAAGGTGCATCGCCAGATAGTGTGTAATCGGGTGCAACGACAACAGATCCGCTTACTCTAATAAAGTCATCAATAAGACTTGCATCCTGCTCCGGTGCACCTAGTGAGTAGCCACCCCCATGAAGCCAGAGTAGCCCGGGTGCTTTATCAATTGAAGCATCCCATTGTTTACCTGAATGATTTAGAAAGATTTCTTTATCTGATGACATTCGTTCACGGGGTCGAAAGACGCATAATCGAAGCAATGATCCGTCTTTACGTGGAATCCACACTTCTGTTAAGCGATTGGGTCCTGAGTATTTACCATATAAAGCTTTTTGAGAAAAGCGCCCTAACTTTTTCATTTTTCGTTGATTCATCTTAGGTTGTAAACGACGAATCCATTTTCCTACTTGACGTAATTCTGGATGGAGCATATCTGTCGTTATTTTCATAATCTTCGCCTCCTTGTAATTTTATTGTACTGCACTTTATCCCAAGTTGCATTCGATACGATTTATTCGTTTGAGGAAATGCTATAGAGAACATGTTTTTCTAATAGGATTGGATTTTTAATTGACATCTTTGACCAATCCTGATATTATTATTAAATAGTAATCATTACTGTTTGTAATTTTAAATAAAAGGAGTTCAAAATGCGTATTAATATTTTAATGGAAAGCAAAGAAACTGGCGAGCGTTTATACTTAACAACGAAAAATCGCCGTAATAACCCGGATCGACTAGAATTAATGAAGTATTCACCAAAATTAAGACGTCGTACTTTATTCACTGAAGTTAAAAAATAAGGAGGATTTACATACTTGGCTAAAAAATCTAAACAAGCAAAATACGAAAAACAAATCGCACTAGTAGAACAATATGCAGACTTACGTCGTGAGTTAAAAGCTGCGGGAGACTATGAAGGTTTAAGTAAATTACCCATTGATTCAAACCCTAACCGCTTAAAACTGCGCGATAAAATCGATGGCCGTCCACGAGGCTACATGCGAAAATTCGGAATGTCACGAGTTAACTTTAGAAAATATGCACATCTAGGGCAAATCCCGGGTGTTCATAAAGCCAGCTGGTAATTGAAGTAAAGGAGCAAATATCCATGGGAGCAATGAATGCATCAAGTGCTTATCGTCACTTAAAAAGTCCAAATATCAAAACTCGCAAACGCGCGTTAAAATTAATTAAAGAAGCAAAACGTAAAAAGAATTAAAGTTGTGATACACCTTGTAGACCGATTGGTTTATGAGGTGTTTTTTTGATTTTCCCTATATAAATACCCCCTAAATTCGTGAATGAATTTAAGGGGTGATTATAAATCTATCTAATTTGAACTGAGTATTATATGAAACCTCACGACAAGGGAAATTGGTCAGCTAACGGGATTTGTCATCTCATGACAAGGGAAATTGAACAGCTAACGGGACGGGTCATCGCATGACAGGGGAAATTAAACCGCTAACAGGACTGGTCATCGCATGACAGGGGAAATTAAACGACTAACGGGACTGGTCATCGCATGACAAGGGAAATTGAACAGCTAACGGGACTGGTCATCGCATGACAGGGGAAATTAAACGACTAACGGGACTGGTCATCTCATGACAAGGGAAATTGAACAGCTAACGGGACTGGTCATCTCATGACAGGGGAAATTAAACGACTAACGGGACTGGTCATCTCATGACAGGTCCCGTTAGACTATTCCTCCTAATAAGGAAAATACTTTATCGTTTTTTCTTAAACTGAGCCGTATCATGAAGCTATCTATATTTCGATTAGTCTTCTACTGAATACTTAACTTCAATGCTTTTAGATTTTCCTGCATAGCTTCAATATAGCCTAAGTCCTGGTCTTGAGGAGCTACTTCTAAATCGTATAATTGAACGATCTCTACTCCGGTTTCCAAAGCAATCGTCTGAGCGATAGAAGTATTTCCTCCTTGTTGGTAGTAGATGATTGAAGCATCAATTTCGTCAATTATTTTTGCAATCTCACCAATCCGTGCTGGGCTTGGCTCGACCTCAGTTGATAATCCACCAACAGATATTTGCTCAAGTTGATAGCGATCGGCTAAGTAACCGAACGCTTCGTGTTGAACAACGAATGATCGATTCTTTGCATCAGCAAAAGCTTGCTCATAATCCTCATGTAAAGTTTGTAATTTCTGGTTGAAAGCTTCAGCGTTCGCTCTATATTCACTTTCTCCTTCAGGATCTGCTTGTATCAAGGCTTCTTGAATTCTATTTACTTGATCGATTGCTAAGACAGGGTCTAACCAACTATGAGGGTCCAGCTCATCGTGGTTATCAATATGTACGTTTAAAATTTCTGATTTGATGAGTACTTCACCATCATTATTCATTCCTAATGCTTGAACCGAAAAGCTGGAATTAGATGCTTCATATTCAAACAGTTCCGTCGTTTGATCTTCTACTCTCTGCCAGTCTTCCCCTGGATAGTTTACTTGCCATCGCCATTCCGTCACGGCTTCCGTTGAGTTAGCTTGCAGTGTTATCACATCGCCAGTATGATAATGATCGGATAAGCCGATAATTTCCACACCCATTGCCTCATAACCTTCCTCTTCTGCTTCAGTGAGATTTTGCTCTGAATGATTATGATGCTGTTCTGTTCCATTTCCACTCGCTTGGACAATTACAAGCTCTTCTTTGTCAAAATTGTTAAGTAGTGATTCAACCCAATGTTCCATTGTGTCACTACTATAAACAAATACATCTGCATTATTAACTGCCACAATATTATAGACACTTGGTTCATAGCCATGAGGACTCGCATTGTCTGTCACCAATTGACTGACGTTAATTCGATCACCTCCAACTTGTTTAACAAATTCATACATTGGATAAAATGAAGTAACAACAGTTATTTTTTCTTCTTCAGATTCATTAGCAAATGCAACCTTCGACATCCCTAGGTTATTTACGATTAACATGCTAATAAACATCACCATCAAGTGTTTGCTATATTTTTTTAATATCATACACAATCTCCTTTTCTAAATAGGACTGCAGTACAAAGTGCACTCTTAGTGGGCTAACATATCGTGGACTAAGCCTGAAGCATCTAGTTCAGAAGGATAGTATGTTGGCCAGTGATCAACCTCCTCTAGTAATTCATCACGATTATCCCCCCAATATAAATGAAAATGAGCGGAATCTGTCGGAGAAATACTATGGTCACTAAATTGAATAAACTCTGGCATATCCGCTGCTTGGCCATCTACTTTTTTGAAGATAAAACGCACTCCTCGATTACCACGATCATAAGTTAAAACTTCATAACCATCATATTCATATTGGGCACTTACTTCATTTTCATCTTCATAATAGAATGTAAACGTATCATCATTAATAACAATTCGATTCAAATCAGTTTCATAACCTGTCGTGTAATATTCTTTGTATGCTTGAGCTGTCATTGTGTCGTTCTCGCTAGCTTTAGATTCAAAAACTTCATCCAAATCCCCTGACTCAAGATAAGGATAGACCGATTGCCAATCGCCTTCCCAATCAGATAAGTCACGATCAGCTATCTCATCATTATAGAAGAATCCATTATAAATTCGTTCCCCATTCCCATCTTCATCCCCACTATGGTGGTCATCAATAACAACTTCGACCACTTCTGAATCTTCAATTAAATCTCCATTACTTTCTAGTAATGCAGCTTTAATTTGTAAACCATTAGTCGTAGCCTCTCTTGAAAATATCTGACTTGTTAAACCCGCTACGGGTTCCCACTCCGATGCTTCACTGTCCTTGATATACCATTGCCATGACCCTTCAGTCTCTCCCTCAATTGAAGCAACTAACTCAATCTCATCCCCCGTATGATAATGTTCCGCCAATCCTTCAATAGAGATCGACGTTGCTTTTTCTTGGCTCTCTGTTACTTGACTTTCCTGTGCTGTAACCATTGCTTCTCCCCCGGGCGCTATTGCCACCAAAGTTATGCTTGCCAACGAAATCAATAATACTTTTTTCATTTCTCATTCCACCTTTTCTGTAAATAGTAATAATTACTGTTTAGACTCTATATTTTATTTACCTATGTGTCAAGATATTTTTCTATAATATTGAATGAAAATTTATTCATATGATCCTACTTGTATAATATTTAACTATCTATATTAAAGCGATTAAATCGAACTATTCTAATGATACAAATTGATAAAACTAAAATATTTTCGTTAAAATTATCAAATTTATTCGCTTTAGAAATAAATGTAATTGACCACCCTGGTCAATAATGCTAGAATTCAAATAAGTTGACCAGTGTGGTCATTTATAGAAAGTAGGTGCTATATGTTTGAAAGTCAGCAATTTAATCGAATTGATGATGCAAAGAAGGAACGCATTCTAAGTGCAGCTTTTAAAGAATTTGCTGAGAAAGGGTTTGATGACGCTTCAACAAACCGGATTGCTAAGGAAGCGAATATTAGTAAGGGGAGTTTGTTTAATTACTTCAATAACAAAGAAGGTTTGTTTAAGTATTTAATTGAATTATCTTTAGAACGCATTGATACCATGTATTTTCAAAAGGTAAATTATGACATTACGGATATTTTTGAGCGGATTATTCATTTTTCAGAAATAAAAAATCAAGAATACCCTAGATTTAAAGATACGTTTGATTTTTTAGGTCATATTTTTGTAAATATATCCCGCTACACAACTATATGTGAAGGCTTACCGCAAGCTAAACTAGCGATTGAAAAGCAAGTTGATAAAGTATTAAATAAAGACATTGATTTAACTAAATTTCGTGAGGATATTGATGCGGAGAAAGCGTTGAATCTAATCTATTGGTCAATAGAAGGTTATCGGAATAAGCTTGTGACACAATTTTCTGATACGGATTTTACAGAAATCAATTCAGCAGACCTAACACCACATTACGATGAATTCTTTGCTTACATTCATTTATTGAAGACAGTATATTATAAACCAGCATACGTTACTGACGGTTCTAAATAAGGAGGACAACATGTCAAAAGTCATTGAAGTAAAAAATTTAACGAAGAGCTTTGGAAATTTCACAGCCTTAGATAAAGTCAATTTAAATGTTAACAAAGGTGAAGTCCATGGCTTTATTGGGCCAAATGGTGCTGGTAAATCAACGACAATTCGAGTTCTGCTAGGTATGTTAAAAGCAGATTCGGGGCAAGTTAAAGTATTTGACCAAGATGCGTGGAAACAATCCGTTGATATTCATAGACGCATTGCCTATGTCCCAGGTGACGCAAATCTTTGGCCAAACCTCACTGGGGGTCAAACCATTGATCTGTTACTGAAGATGCATGGAGGTCCAGTGAACCAAACTCGTCTGGATGATTTAATTCAGCGTTTTGAACTTGACCCGACTAAGAAGAGTCGAACTTATTCAAAAGGAAACCGTCAGAAAGTTGTTTTAATCGCCGCTTTTGCAGCAGATGTGGATTTTTATATCTTAGATGAGCCTACTTCTGGATTGGATCCATTAATGGAACGGCTTTTCCAAGAGCTCGTCTTTGAAGCAAAGGAAAATGGTAAAAGTGTGCTCCTATCGAGTCATATCTTATCCGAAGTGGAACGTCTGTGTGATAGTGTGTCGATTATTCGTAAGGGCCAAATTATCGAGTCAGGCACACTCGATGAGTTGCGTCATTTAACTCGAAGTAAATTAACGATTCAAACTGAAATGCCAGTGCCTGGTTTGGCTCAATTAGAAGGTATCCATGATTTGGTGGAGATGGACGATAATCATTATCAAATGCAGATTGAAAGTCAGAGACTTAATGCAATTATGCAACATCTTTCAGACTTTAATTTAGTTAAGTTAGAAAGCCAACCGCCAACTTTAGAAGATTTATTACTACATCATTATGAGAATCCGCAAGGAGGTCAGTAATTTATGCTCACACAGCTTTTTAAAGAGACTGGCCGGATGTTTAGTTTATTATTTCGACAGCATCGGCTAAATATATTTCTTTGGCTGGTTGGGATCGTTGGACTAACTATAAGTGTGGCTTACGTTTATCCGATGATTTATGAAAATCAAAGCGACTTAGTTGGCCTAGGTATTACAATGCAAAACCCAGCCATGACAGCAATGCTAGGTCCTGCACAGTCACCATCGGATTATACGGCTGCGATTGCTTTTGCTGGAGAGATGTTGTTATTTACAGCGATTGGCATGGCTGTTATGAACATTTTATTAGTAAGCACAACAACGCGGTTGGATGAAGAAGAAGGACGGTTAGAGCTCGTTCAATCATTACCTGTTGGAAAATTATCCTATACTACCGCTTCGACTTTATTAATGCTTATACTCAATGGAGTCATAACAATAGTGATTGCGGTCGGTTTAGGTGTTATGGATAATGCAGATTTTACTTGGGAGGCTTCATTATTGTATGGAGCTGTTCTTGGGTCCACTGGGTTATTCTTTTCAGGAGCTACCATTGTCGCTGCTCAATTAAGTGAGACAACACGTGGAACTCGCGGGATTGCTTTCACTGTACTCATTCTTTCATATCTTATTCGTGCAGTTGGTGACGTTAGTAATGAAACTCTGTCACTTTTCTCACCATTAGGTTGGACTGTGCGTACTGAAGTGTTTGCGACGAATGAATGGTGGCCAATCATTGGATTAGCGGTTGGATCAGTAATTCTAATTGGCGTTGGCTTTATATTAAATCGTCGTCGCGATATTTTTCAAGGATTACTACCGCAACGTCCAGGTAGAAAAAATGCTTCTTGGTTCTTAAAAACTTTACCAGGTTTTGTTTGGAGTCAAGAAAAGGTTAAACTCATTTCATGGGCTTTAGGAATTTTCCTTATAGCAGCAGCTTTTGGTGCGATCTTAGGTGATCTTGAAATGTACTTTGCTGACATGGATATTTTGCAAGCTTTTCTACCAAATTTAGACACTGCTACTTTAACTGAAGAATTTACACGATTATTGTTCGCGATTATGTCGCTATTTACTGGCATCCCGGCTGTTACGATGATCACGAGCCTGAAGCATGAGGAAGATATTGGGCGATTGGAAAATATATACAGTCGTTCTGTTTCACGCACGAAGTTGTTACTGACCTATTATTGTATCGGTTTAGTATTTATTGCAATTATGCAACTTTTAATGGCGATAGGTATTTACTACCCTGCCAGCCTTGTGATGGACGAACCTTTATCTCTAGTAACTTTTGTTGAAATGGCCTTGTTATATGTTCCTAGCATATGGTTCCTTTTAAGCTTGGCAACGTTCATACTCGGCTTTATTCCTAAAGTCATGCAATTAATTTGGCTTTACTTAACATTCTCTTTCATCGTGAGTTATTTAGGTGAACTTATGGAATTTCCAGAATGGTTAAATAACTTATCTGTCTTTTACCATACGCCAGTGGAATTCGATGGGTTCCCTCTACTTGTCATAATCGTTGTAGCTATTGTACTATCGGCGCTTGGTTTCATTGGATATAACCGCCGTGATTTGAAAAATTAATAGTAAAAAAACCGCTAAAGCATTTTTCAACTTTAGCGGTTTTTCTAGTTTCTTTCTCTAATACGGTTACGGTAATCATTCACGAAATTAGGCCAATCGGTCTTGATGACGTTGACTCCGTATTTTCTCATAATACTCCAGACATAAGTTTCACTACAAAGAATTGCGGCTGTATCGTCCAGCACATCGAATAGTTTATACTCTCTACCAAGGTGTTCAGAATTGGCAATAATCATCATATCTTGGTGAATCAGTTTATTTAACCAATTACTTTCTAGCAATGAATGATGATTTAAATCATCAATTCTTAAATCAACACCAATTAATCGAATATTTTCATAAGTCTTTACTCGTTCAAAGTCAGCTTGTTCGTAGGCAATCGCAACGATTGGTATATTCACATTCGCTTCGTTTAACAACTCTAATGACTTTGGTTCAGCTGGTGCTTTTAGGAATAATAATTCTTTCTTACCTGATTTGATTAATATGTCAAAAAGAGCTTCATCATCCCAGTAATCTGACGTTCGATCTATATTTACAATATAGTTTATTGGAAGCCAATCTAGAAAGTCTTCTAACTTTTCTACTCGGTAGCCAGATTTTTGTCCATTCGAATTGAGTAACACTAAAGAATCAATCTCTTCAGAGGTCATCTCTTCAAACTCTTTATCAACATCTAGTAACATTCTTACGACTAATTTATGAAATAAATAATACACGCCGTCAGCTGAGCGACATACGTCGACCTCTATAATATCTGCTCCCGCTTTTTTAGCGGTAATTGCAGCTTGACGGGTATTTTGAATTACATTCCCACCCCAGAATCCGCGGTGGGCCATAATTAAGAACTTTTTATCATCTTTGGTTTGTTTAATAATATTTTCACTCATTTTATTCTCTTTCTTTTAATTTTTCTATTAACTATTTTTTTAATTATATTTTCGATTAAGGCTAAAAATACCTGTCAGTTTGTAAAAGGTATACATTGCGAATATACTCATATTGTAATCGATTACCTACATTTGTCATTATAACACCGTCTTGAGGGTATTGATATGCCTTTTCTATGTTTTCCTTAATGATATTAATAATATTCATTAACTAGTATTTAATAACGCTTGCACATTTTAATTCCGTGTGTTATCTTTGTATCACATTAGAAAAATTAAAATTCAAGGAGAAAACTAAATGATTCTGTTAACAAATACAAAATTAAACAACGTCGTCGTCGACGCTGTCAGGACTTAGCTTATTCGATAAAAATTCGAATATATGCCAAGTCCTATTCGTGTTTGTTGACAGAATAGGATTTTCTTTTTAAAAGCCCTATTCTATCCGCAAGATAGAATAGGGCTTTTTATTTTTCTATTAAAACTTAAAAAAGGGGATTATTATTATGAAACTAAGAAAAATGGGACTAACATTACTATCAATGCTTACTTTAGGGGCTAGCTTAACGCCTGCTATGTCCACTGCAAACGCACAAGAAGAGGAACCAATTCGCATTGGTGCGAATTTAGAACTCTCTGGATACGGATCAGCTTACGGTGTACCTATCATCGATAATCTGACATTAGCTGCTGAAGAAATCAATGAAGCGGGCGGTTTATTAGGTGGCCGCATGATCGAAATTATTGACTATGACAATACTTCGAACAAAACTGAAGCAACATCCATTGCGACTCGCCTAGCCGGTGAAGATGTAGCAGCAGTTCTTGGCCCAGCAACATCAGATATGATTTATGCATCACGCCCTTCTGCCATTCAAAGTCAGTTACCGACAATGTATCCAGTTGGAACGTCTGATGATCTAACAATCGATGAGAATGGTGATGTAATAAGCAATATCTTCCGTTTAGCTTTTACGTATTCTTTCCAAGGTAAAGCTGCTGCTAGATATGCTATGGACGAATTAGGTGCAACAAACGCAGCAGTTATTACTGACCAATCCAATGATTATTCGGTTGGTTTAGCCGATCCTTTTAAAGCAGAATTCGAAGCTTTAGGTGGGACAATTACTGAAGAACTCTTCTACAACGCTGGCGAGCAAGACTTTATGGGTCTATTGACTTCATTGGCTGCCCTTGATTTTGATGTTTTATATATACCTGGTTTCTTTAGTGAAGGTGGAATCATTGTTCGACAAGCGCGTGAAATGGGTCTAATGCAACCAATTCTAAGTGGACATGGCTTCGCAAGTGATACATTATTAGAAATTGCTGGCCCACAAAATGCAACAGACTTATATATTACCTCTCACTTCCATACTGGTAGTGAAAACCCAGGCGCTCAAGAATATGTTGCGAAATTCGAAGAACGTTACGGTGAATCACCTGACACATTTGATGCTTTAAGTTATGACGCTGCCCACTTAATCTTCCAAGCTATTGAAGAAGCCGGAACAGATGACCCTGAAGCAATTCGCGAATCAATGGAAAATATTCAGTTTGAAGGAATCACTGGTGCATTCCAATACGATGAATACCATAATGCCGTAGAAACTGCCCCAATGTTACATTATATCGATGGAGAAGTAGCTGAAGTATTTGAAGTTGATGGGAACTAATAAATAGACAGATAAACGGAGCTTACTTCTAGTGAGTTCCGTTTTTTATTGTCATAAAACTATAGCACGAATAAAGTCCATTAATAATGCTTGCACATTTAAATTCCATGTGATATCTTTGAATTACATTAGAAATCATTAAAATTTAAGGAGAAACCCCAATGCTTCTGTTATCAAACATGAAATTAAATAACGCCATTATTATTATTATTAACGGCCTCAGGACTTAGCTTATTCGAAAAAATCGAATAACTGCTCAGTCCTATTCATGTTTGAACACAGAATAGGAAAATCTTTTTTAATAGTCCTATTCTATCCGAAAGATAGATTAGGGCTTTTTATTTTTTCTATTGAATATTATATAAGGGGATTATTATTATGAAATTAAGAAAACTAGGATTAACGTTACTTTCAATGCTTACTTTAGGGACAAGTTTAACACCTGCTAAGACTACTGCACAGGCACAGGATCAAGAACCAATTCGCATTGGAGCAAACTTGGAACTGTCTGGTGTCGGATCAGCATACGCTGTACCAATGATGGATAATCTGACATTAGCTGCCGAGGAAGTTAATGAAGCGGGCGGTCTCTTAGGTGGTCGAATGGTCGAAATCGTAGAATACGATAACACATCGAATAAAGCAGAAGCAACTTCGATTGCGACTCGTTTAGCTAGTGAAGGTGTATCTGTAGTTTTTGGTCCTGCAACGTCTGACCTAGTTTACGCATCCCGTCCAACTGCGGTTGAAAGTCAGTTACCAACTATATATCCCGTAGGAACAGCAGACGATTTAGCTTTAGATGAGAACGGTGAAGTTATCAGTAATATCTTCCGTTTAGCCTTTACTTATACATTCCAAGGAAACGCAGCTGCAAGGTTTGCGATGGACGAATTAGGCGCAACCAATGCAGTGGTTATTACTGACCAATCAAAAGACTATTCGGTTGGTTTAGCTGAGCCTTTCAAAGCAGAATTTGAAAATTTAGGCGGAACAGTTGTTGATGAAGTGTTCTATAATGATGGCGAGCAAGACTTTATGGGCTTACTCACTTCAATTGCTGCCCTTGATTTCGATGTCTTATATGTCCCCGCCTTCTTCAGTGAAGCTGGAATCATCGTTCGCCAAGCACGTGAAATGGGTCTAATGCAACCAATTCTAAGTGGACATGGCTTCGCAAGTGATACTTTAACTGAAATTGCTGGCGCCCAAAACGCTACTGATCTTTACTTTACATCGCACTTCCATACAGGTAGTGACAATCCTGGTGCCCAAGAATACGTTGCGAAATTCGAAGAACGCTTCGGTCATGCACCCGATACATTCGACGCTTTAAGTTACGATGGCGCTCACTTAATCTTCCAAGCAATCGAAGAAGCAGGGTCAGATGATCCAACAGCGATCCGTGACGCGATGGAAAATATTCAATTCGAAGGCGTAACTGGATCATTCCAATACGATGACCTTCATAATGCCGTAAACTCCGCTCCTATGTTACATTTAGTAAACGGAGAAGTGACTGAGGAATATGTAGTGGATGGTAACTAACATAACATACAAACGGAGCTTACTTTATTGTAAGCTCCGTTTTTTTAACGAACCAAAAAAATAATCCTCACTCTTTACTAGAGTAAGGATTATTATAAACCGATAGCTTATTATGCCGAGGGCCGGAATCGAACCGGCACGGTAGTCACCCACCGCAGGATTTTAAGTCCTGTGCGTCTGCCAGTTCCGCCACCCCGGCAATAAAAAAAGTGGTTGGTCGTGACAACGACAAACAGAAGTATACCATCTAATTACATTATATGTCAATACTATCTTCATAATTTTATTATAATAATTTAATTCACTGAAATATTTACTAGTAAAGGTTATAATAGAATGTAACATGGACATAGGAGGTATTATATGAAATTAGGGATTTTAAAACCCAGTAATGCTGGAGAAAAGAGACTTACTCTACTACCAGAACACATCGAAGGCTTAGAAAATGATATATTAATCGAAGCTGGCTTTGGTGAAAGTTTAGAAATTACTGATAAAGAATATGAAGATAAAGGCTGTACAATACTTTCACGTAAAGAGGTCTATGAGCAAGCAGATGCTCTTTACTCGATGAAAGGTATACCGGAAGAGGAATATGATTTATTACAAGATAACCAAATTATCATTGGCTGGATCCACCCACAAGCCAAAGGTAAAGCATTCATGGAAGGGGTCGCAACTGATAAACATTTAATCATCTTAAACATTGATAACACACAACCAACCATTGCTTTTGAAGATAAGATTGAACCTATTCCATTTATCCGAAGTAACTTTACTTACAAAAACAGCGTTACCGCAGGTTATGTAGGTACCATTCATTCAATGTTAAGTTACGGTAAACTGTTCAGTTCGACAACGAATATCGCGATTCTTGGTTCGGGAAATGTATCTCAAGGTGCGATGAATGCTGCATCTAAACTTGGTGCTATTGATAATATTCGTATGTTCTACCATAGTAATTTAGATGAATTTTATAAAACTTATAGTGAATACGATGTGATTATTAACGGAATTGCGGTAACTGATCCAACAAATCATATGTTAACTTATGACCATGTTAAAAACATGAAAAAAGGAACGCTTGTTGTTGATTTAGCCGCTCAACCTGGTGAAGCCGTTGAATTCAGTAAAGAGACAACTTATGATGAACCATTACTTAAAGTGGACGATATCTTTGTCTACTGTATTCGTAACATCCCTTCATTAGTATACCGTACAGCAAGTGAAGTACTTTCTGAATCATTCACAAATTGGGTATTTAAACGCGACTTACAAGAATACATTGATCTAGCAAAAGAACATGGTTATAACATTAAATAAAGTATAGGTACCTTAAACTGAGTAACGATAAGTTATTCAGTTTTTTTGTTATCAATTAATAATCATTCATATTATTATATTGATATAATTACCATTGTATAGTTTGACTAATTATCATAAGGGTGATTTAATAATATTAAAGTAATCCTAATACATTAAAGTATTCGTTTGAGTGATTCTTATTCTAATTGTATTCGCTTTACGCTATGTTCCAATAGTGATGCTTATCTTTTAATAGGTATACATTTTTGGAAATCTAATCTTCGAAAGGGGTAGGTCTAATTAAAAATAACCTTATTAATTTTTTACATTTTTTACCTTTTCTAGTTTACGTAAATTTACTATTTATTTTATTCAGTTTACCTTTGATAACTCTATTCCCTAGCCTTTTCGCTTTAGTTCATGTGATCGATGGCTATTTTTCCAATGATGAATTAACGAATTCATCGTTATTTTTTCGATTTAAAAGCGCATTTAAACAACTGTGGAGAAAAAGCCTTAAATTTGGTTTGATATCTCTCCCTTTTATTTTAATCATTGGATTAGATATACTCATTCTTAGTTCAGTTACAACTCAGAGTCCGCTCGTTATCACATTTAAATATGCTTTAATTTTTCTTAGTCTCATAATTTACTGTATTTTTCATTTTTCACTTTATATTTTTGCAAATCATTCAGTTACATTGAAGAAATCTATAATAATTGGATTTTTACTAACGATTAAAAATCCTGTTATGTCATTACTGATAATACTAGCGCATTTGATTATAATAGTGACCGCATTTTTCCAGCCTGGTCTAGGTTTGTTATTAATGTTCAGCGCACCGATTTATATCGTAAATTATGTTTGTCACCGTTTCATAAATTTTAAAGAGGATTTACAATGAAAAAAATTATTAATTTATTAATCACCTTTGTAATGGCTTTTTCATTTATTAGTATAAATAAAAGCGCTCCCGTTTCGACTCAAGAAAATGGGGAAGTGGTTGGATTAGATTTCTGGACATTTTGGGGTTCAGAACCACGTCGGAATGTTGTTGGTCATTTGGTGGAATAATTTAACTTAAGGAGGAGCGACATGCTAGAACATTACACAATGGCTTATGGGAAGAATCAAGAAGATAAATCGTATGATTTCTATCATTTATGGCAAGCGAATGAACAGGAAATTCAACAGATGCTTGATCAATTTGATATTCCTGAGGATTTTATAACGAGTGGTCTAGATTCTTACGAAGTTGCCCGGTGGGAGTCGTATAAAGGCGATGATGGAGATTTATACACCTTGGTACTCTTTAACTACCCCTTTAAAGAGCGAACACAAGACTTCCGTGACGTGTATCGTACTGCCCCTATCGCCATTGTATTTAAACCTGGTTTAGTCATTGTCACTAGTATCGATTCCTTAAAAACTCTCAATCACATTACAGAAATGAGATTGAATTCTTTTAACGGCTTAGATGAGTTGGGCCTAGTATTGAATATACTATGGTTTATCGCCCGATTATTCATTATTCTTTTAGAGGAAATCGACCGAGAAATTCGGGATTTAGAATCAGATGTCACAGAGTCTACTAAAAATGAAATCTTTTACACGCAAATGAAATTAAATAAAGCGCTCGTCTTCTTTAATTCAGCCATTAATAATGATCGGGATGTACTAGAACATCTAAAAGAACAGTTTAACCAGTTAGATATTGAGGATAATGACTTGCAGCATCTGCGTGATGTTAATGTTGAATTGCATCAAGCGAGTGGCATGGTGCATGAATTGAAGCAACTCAATGAAAAAGTGAGCGATATCTTATCGAATGTGGTCAATAATAATATGAACCAAGTTATGCGCGTATTAACCGTATGGTCCATTATTTTAACAATTCCAACCATTATAACCAGCGCTTGGGGAATGAACGTTCCTGTGCCAGGTGAAGAGGCTGCATCTTCAATGATTATCATTGGTATTACTACTCTAATTTTAGTGTTAATTGGTTACTGGCTGTTTAAACGGAATAAATGGCTGTAGAAGTAAAGCGGTCACGGTGATTAAAGTGATTAAATTATATAAAAAGGACTCATTTACCCGTTTAACCAGGTAAATGAGTCCTTTTGTTTGTCTAACCTAATATTTCTTCAGCTAAGGTACGGGCTATTTCATTTAAATTGTCACGATTACGACCTAATTCTAAGCGAATAATCGGTTCTGTAGCGCTCGAGATGAAGATATCAATTTCAGCATCTAAATCAGTTGTCCCTGCCGTTTCGATTGAGAAACGACTAATTGATTTATACGGAACACTTTGGATGTCACGCTTGCTTCCGACTCCTTGGATGTCAATTAAGATAAGACGTTTGTTAGTGAACACAATAAAGTCACGAATCAATTTGTATGTTGAAACAACTTCTTCTGTTGACGTTAAAATATCTTGAATCACATTCATAGCACTCGCGTTATCGACTTTACCTGCTTTTCCTGTTAATCGATCAAATATTGACATGTCCATTCCTCTTTTCGTAAGTTTGTTAATCTAAGTATATCAGATTGCCTTACCGAGTTAAAAATTAATGCGTCGCTCCACCGATCACTTGAATATCGTCTTTATCATTGTATTCAACAATTGCTTTGATCGCTGCTTCAATTCCGCGAGCCATATCAGTTAATGACATTGCGGGTTGATTTGGTTTATCTAATACTTGTTCAGTCATGAATGGAATATGCATAAATCCTGCTTTTACTTCTGGGAACTCTTTATCAACTAAGTAAAGTGTTTGGTACATTATGTGATTACATACAAAAGTTCCAGCTGTGTTTGATACTGAGGCAGGAATGCCTACATTTTTCATCGCTTCTACCATTGCTTTAATTGGTAATTTTGAGAAGTAAGCTGGTTGGCCGTCTTCTTGAATAGCTAAATCAATCGGTTGGTTTCCTTCATTATCAGGAATACGGGCATCATCTTGATTGATTGCGACACGTTCTGGTGTTAAGCCCATACGTCCGCCCGCTTGACCGATATTTAAAACAACATCAGGTTTGAATTCATTCATTTTCTCACGGACAACATCTGCAGATTTGTGGAAAACTGTTGGGATTTCCAATTTTTCAATCTCTGCACCTTTAATTGTATCTGGTAATAATTTTACTGCTTCTATGGCAGGGTTCATTGCTTCGCCACCAAAAGGATCGAATCCTGTTACTAAAATTTTCATATAAAAACTCCTCCTGTTATATAAATGGTAAGTAGTACATTAAGATAACATGCACTACAATCATAATAAACGCGAATGGAACTTGGTCTTTAATGACTCCAAATTCACTCTTCATCTCTAATAATGCTACAGGTAATGCGTTAAAATTACCAGCCATAGGGGTCATTAAAGTCCCACAAAAACCAGCAGTCATTGCTAAAGCTCCTGCAATAATTGGATCCGCACCAAGTGAGAATACGAATGGCACACCAATTCCTAACGTAATAACGGTAAAGGCCGCAAAGGCATTCCCCATAACCATTGTGAATAACACCATACCTAAGACATATACTAAAACTCCCCAGAATCGACTTTCAGCTGGGATGACTCCTTGAACAAGTCCAGACACAACATCTCCAACACCTGCTGCAGTAAATACTGTACCTAAAGCACCAAGCAATTGAGGTAAAATACCTGTTGTTGATACCTGTTGAATCATGCGATCACTTTCTGGAAGCAATGTTTTTGGTCCACGACGAATAGTGAATAATAGTGTTATCGTCCCGATTAAAGCTCCAATACCTAAGACCGATTGACTTAATGCTGGGAAAATTTGGGCAATCAATAATGAAGATATCGCTAAAGTCATGACGGGTAAGAAGATACCATTACCTGTATTGTCAGCATTCTCTTTAACTTCTTTTTCCGGTGTGGCTTTGATTTCTCCGATCGATACTTGTTTGAATAAAGTAATTACCCCAATGATCAACACTAATACTCCATTAATGATATTGGGAATATAACTACCACCAACGAATAGGACTCCTAGAGTCGCCCAAAATAATGTCGTTCCGATACGTGTAGGATTCGTCTCATCGTTGAATACACGGTAAGCTGTATAAAGTAATTGTAAACCAATGACGATATACATAATTTCTAAAACTGTACTTGCAAATTGTTCCATTGATTTCTCCTCCTACTTTTTAGCTTTCGCTTTTTTACGTAATTGACGGTCAAAACGCCAGTTGAAAATGGCAGCTAATACTAATGCAATCACTGCAATTGGGATTGACGCAATGGCTAATGAGCTTTGGTTACCGTTTAAACCTAAGTCAATCAATGTTGCACTGATTAATTGAATTCCGGCAGATCCTGCGAATGTATTTTGCGCAAAGAAGTTACCATAATTATCCGCTGCAGATGCGCGTGCTTTAATTTTCTCAACGTCGTCTTCATCTAATTTACCATCCGTATCTGACTCCGCTGCTGCTTCTGCCATTGGATAGATCAATGGACGCACAAACTGTGGATGCCCACCAAGTCGAATTGAGAAAAATCCCGATAATTCACGGATCGCTTGATACACTGTAAACAAGCCACCTGTTGAGAGTCCTTTAATCTTTTCAATAAATCGAATCGCTTGTTCTTTTAGACCAAACGTCTCTGACAAGCCGATCATCGGTAAAGTTAAGAAGAACAAGGTTACAAAACGCTGGTTCGTAAATGCCTCTCCGAGTATCGTTAAAAATTCTGTGAATGAAATGCCTGATACTAATGCAGTAACAAGTCCTGCGACAACAACAGTTGCGATTGTATCAAATTTTAGAATAAAACCTATTATGATAATGACAATACCTATTAATTTAATCCATTCCATATCTATACCTCCTTAAACAATTTAAATTTATTAAAATGTTCACCTATTTTACCATACATGAAACAAATTTGATCCCCTTGCTGATTATCTTTATGAAAATATAATAAAAGTAGACTCTTTAAATCCTTTTCAATTAAAGATATAATAGAATAAATATATTAGAAAAGAGTTTATAACATGAAAATCCAACGTATCAATTCCATTCACTCACCTTTGGCAGATGATTTGGAAACTTTATATATCAATGCCTTTCCTTCGTATGAACGCAAACCTTTTGAATCTTTATTCTCACATCAAGAAACTGGTTTTGCTGAAGTCTTCGCAATTACTGAAGACGAACGCTTTATTGGTATGATTTCAACTTTAAAAAGTTCTCAATTAATTTTTGTTGAATACTTTGCAATTTCTCCTGAATATCGCAGCCTAGGTTATGGTTCAAAAGTTTTATCACTTCTTAAAGAAAAATATCATGACGTGAATATTTGCTTAGAAATTGAAGTTGTTCAAACAGATGAAGGTATCATAGAGGAACGCTTACGTCGCCTACAATTTTACGAGAAGAATGGCTTCCAACAATTAAATATGATTGTGAGTTTATTTGATGTAGAATTTGAATTGCTAGGTACAAGTTCGGAGATAACTTTTGAAGAATATTTTACTTTATATGAACAAATTCATGGAGAAACATTTAAAGACAAACTTTATTTAATTCAATAAAATACCGAGGTGCTTTTATGAATAAAAAATATTTAAATTACTCATTACTTGCTCTGATACCCTTTTTGATTATTATTGCAATTGTTATATTCAATATGAATGCCATTCAACATCTGGATAATCTTATTACGCTTGAAATTGTTTCTTGGCGGACACCCCTATTAAGTTCATTCTTTAATGCCGTAACAATTCTTGCGAATCCAATGAGTGTCGTTTCGACGGTCGTTATTTTGGCGGTGATTGCTTACCTTTTAACTAAGAGAATCGATTTACCACTATGGATCTTAATTACAAATGCGATTGGGAGTTTGGCATTGAATCCACTGGTTAAAAATATTGTTCAACGAAGTCCTCCAAATGAAGCGATTCGAATGGTGAAAGAAAGTAGTTATTCTTTCCCGAGTGGTCATGCGTTTTCTTCGATGGTTGCTTTTGGTTGCGTCATTGTGTTACTCATTCTGTCCCTCAAACCAAGCGTGTTTCGTCATATTCTGATTGTATTCGCCTTTTTAATTGTTTTATTCATCGGTTTTAGCCGAATTTTCCTTGGAGTGCATTATTTTAGTGATGTGCTGGCTGGTTTCTCTTTTGGTTTATTCTGGTTGTTGCTGTCACTTAGCTTTTTTCTGGCAAGAAGACCAGAGATTAAAGCTAAAAAGTAAATGCGACAAGGTTGTATAGTATAATTATGCACAAAAAATCCTCGGATATTCTCCGAGGATTTTTTTATAGCCGATATGAATCTGCTTCTGGAATTTGAGTAGGTGAGACAAAGACGTAACCTTGCTCTTTTAAGTGAGGTATGAGTGCTTTAATTGCCTCGGTGGTTGATAATTGAGTGTCATGCATTAAGATAATTGATCGATGTTGTAAGTGATTAGCAATATGCTCATTAGTTATTTGTTCATCTTTACTTAACCAGTCTTCTGAATCAACATTCCAATATATAGGTTCCATATCTGGGTAAAGTTTCAACATTTTCTGACGACCATTACCATAAGGCGAGCGGTAGATATTTGGCGTTACGCCTGTAGCATCCGCAATGATTTCTTGTGTGATTTCAGTCTCGTGTTCAACGTCTCCCATATTTAATAAATCAAAATTTGCGTGTGAATAGGAATGGTTTCCAATTTGATGCCCTGCTTCAACCACTGCTCTGGCGATATCTGGATTGGCCTCGACTGAGCGCCCTAAAAAGAAAAAGGTGGCTGTAACATCATGTTCATCCAAGACTTCTAGGATCTCTAAGGTGTTCTCAGTGGGGCCATCATCAAAGGTAAGAGCAACTAACGGCCGCTCATCAATAGGAGAGCCCGTTAAAGGAGCCGATAAACCACGTGAATTAAAAATCGCATCTGATATTGCCTGATTGGATTCAAGTAATTCAGAATGTTTAATTAAATCTTCGGCGTAAATACGACATTTTTCCATATATTTATCAATCACTGCTCTAGTTTGTGGATGTTTTTGGTTTTTTAAAAGCACTTCTTCCACTTTAGAAAAAGTTTGGATTTCTTGATCTAAAGAATCTAAATCTACTTCTTCAGATAAGTGTTGAATCTGGTCACTTGCTGTTTCGATTTCATTAAAGGTTGTTAGAATCTGATCATAATGAGAGTAGATTGTTTCTGTGAGAGCATCTTCATCGGAAAAAGGTAATTGCTCTTTTTGTTCGGCTACTAATTGGGGCGTCACTGCTTCATTTAAAGGAAGCCCTTCTTTAATTTGTTCACCGATAATAATTGGTTCATCACTTTGGTAAAGCTCAGATAAGTTGGCGATTGCCACTTGCTTCTCCTCTGCTAATTTTACTAGATGTTGAAGCCTGTTTCCTTGAACGCCTCCAACTTCTTTAGCGGTCACTTCAGCATTTTTTATTAGTTCTGGAGATATTTTTGGGTTCAAATACGTATTTCCCTCATCTAAATACAAGTCTTGTATGGCACTTGTCGCCAAATCAATACTTTGCACTTGTTGCTGATGATGTCTAGCAAATAATGCCGTCATTAAAACCGCAAAAATAACTGTCCCAATACTAATTAGCGTTGTTTGTGATTTTGTATCCATGTCTTTCAAATTCAGTCTCATTCAACTACAACTCCTTTAATGCGATAATTCAATTGTAACAGAGATAGTCTTTTTTTCAGGTATTATTTAAAATTTTAACAATTAATTCACATTTGAAGTTGAGTCCTTTCCAAGTAGTTGTTATTCATAAAAACGAGCGGTATAGTATATACATAAATTTTCTAAAAGGAAGAGATAAAATGAAAGATGTCATGATTATTGCAAATCCATCTTCTGGACAAAAACAAGCAGAAGACTATGCTCAACAAGCGAAAGAAATCCTTGAAGCAAATGGACGTTTTGCAACAATAAATATAACAGAATCCGGCGATGATGTTGTCAAATTCGCTCAAGAAGCTGCGCGCGAAACATATAATACTATCGTTATTTTAGGTGGTGACGGAACGGTTTCACTTCTTGCCTCGAGTCTTAAAGATGAAGATTATCGGCCAGAGATTGCCATTTTGCCGACTGGAACGGTAAATAATGTTGCACGTGCGTTAAATATCGAAATAAACTTGGATAAAGCTGTTAAGGATTTACCAAACCTTACTCCACAATCCATTGATGCAGGGCTTGTGAATGATCAAGTTTTCTTAAGTTTAGTTTCCACGGGAACAATTCCTGAAAGTGTCTTCGAAGTAAATGAAGAAGAGAAGGAACGCTTAGGTCCTGTCGCTTACTTAGTTGAAGGAATTCAAGCGTTAAACGAGCAAAAGAGTTACCGTTTCAGCTTAAATATTGATAATAAAGTCGATGAATTTGAATTAGATTTATTATTAATTGGCGTATCTAGTAGTGTGGTTGGTTTAACTAACTTCTTCAAAGATGCAAGCTATAATGATGGTAAATTACACATCTTTGGTTTAAAGAAAACGACTTTAGGAGATAGAGTTGGAAGTATTGCTAACTGGATTTTCGATACTGAGAAAGTTCAAAACAACGGTGTGTTAACGGTAGATGCCAAAAATATCAAGATCGAATTACTTAATAAAGACGTTAGTACACATGTGGCCGTTGATGGAGATAAAGGTCCTTCTTTCCCGGTGGAAATTAGCGTCTTACCTAACTATATCAATGTGCTAACTCCTGATCAAAAATAATTCGGATTCATTATTTAAATTTAATCTATAATAGGCAATAATAAAAGACCTTCACTGACGGAAGGTCTTATCTTGCATTATCCTAGCTGTTCAACAATTGTTTGGACAGCTTTTTCGATATTTTCTGGTTTTGTCGCAAGATTTAAACGAATAAAACCTTCGTAACCTTCACCAAACCATTCTCCGTAATCCACTGCGAGCCCGCATTTTCCCTGAATGAATTCGACCATCTCATCACTTTTTACTACTTTGCGTAAATCTACAAAGACTAAATATGTCCCTTCGAGTGGTGATACTGTAATTTCGGGTGCAAATTTTGTGAAGTAATCGCGAACGATTTCATAATTATGGTAAATGACATTCTTCAATGAGTCTATCCAATCCATACCATCCACATACGCAGCCTCGGTAGCAAATAACCCCATAATATTCGCTTCTGTTTTAATCATGGAATTTGCAAAATCATCATATTTTTGACGCAACTCATCGTCTGTGATTACGATATTACAATGGGTTAAACCAGCGATGTTAAAGGATTTAGACGCAGAGTTCACAGTAATGACTCGTGGGCGGTGAACTCCTTCAGAAACATTTGCTGCTGGGATATGTTGACGTTCAAAAGTAAAGTCTTGATGAATTTCATCAGAGATAATTAACACATTGTGCTTTTGGCAAATGGCGAATAGCTTCGCTTGCTCTTCTTCTGTCCACACTCGTCCAACTGGATTATGCGGTGAACAATGGATGTATAACCTTACCGATTGATCGATAACTGCCTGTTCAAACCGTTCAAAATCAATGGTAAAATATCCATCGTTATTCACTAGGTCGACATTGACTAATCGACGATTTGTATCTTTAACCGCGTCACTAAAAGGATAATAAACAGGTGTTTGAATAATCACTGAATCATTTTCATCGGTGAAAGTGTATAATAGGTGGTAAATCGCTTGAACGGCACCTGTTGAAAAGCGAACCCATTCCTCTTTTATCGGGAAAGAGAAATACGTTTCCATCCAGTTATTATATGCTTGATAATATGATTTACCTGCAAATGTATAACCAAAAACACCATGTAATATTCGATCTTTTAATATTTTTGTAATAGCTTGACTCACCTTAAAGTCCATATCAGCGACCCATAAAGGGAGTAAATCTGCTTGACCAAAGCGTTCTTCTAATAGGTCCCATTTTAATGAATTTGTATGTTGACGCTCAACATAATACTTTTCTACAAACTCTTCTATTTCCACTCACATCTACCTTCTTTCTTCTTTCTTCTTTCTTCTAAAATCATCTAATCATTTTTACTCCTTCAAAGCAACTTCTAAGTCTTGAATTAAATCGGAAGAATTTTCTAAGCCGATAGACAACCTTAACAAATCAGGCGTTAAGCCATAGGATTCACGCAATTCTTTTGGTATGTCTGCATGTGTTTGTGTTGTTGGGTATGTAATTAAACTTTCAACCCCACCTAAACTTTCGGCATATGTAAATACTTGTAACTTCTCTAAGAATGCTCCCACTTTCGCTTCACCTTTTAAGCGGATGCTTATCATGGCACCTTTTCCAGCATATAACACATTTTTAACTTGTTCCTGCTGCTTTAACCAGGTCACAATTTCTTGCGCAGTTGCTTCTTGTCGGTCTAATCGAATCGGTAAAGTTTTCAAACTACGAATAAACAACCAACAGTCAAAGGCTGATAAAGTAGGACCGGTTGTATTCGATAACCAGCCTAACTTTTCACCCATACCTTTATCATTTGTAACGACCACTCCAGCTAAGATATCATTATGTCCCGTTAAATATTTTGTTCCTGAATAAAGTACAATGTCTGCACCTAATTCTAAGGGTCTTTGGCGAAGTGGCGTTAATAAAGTATTATCCACGAGTAATAGTGCTCCATGTTGATGCGTTAAATCTGCGATGCGTTGAATATCAACCTCTTGCATTAATGGATTTGTCGGTGTTTCAATGAATACCCCTGATATGTCATCGCTGATTAGTTTTTCAAAATCTGCCTCGGTTTCAAAGTAAGTAAATTGTGCTAAATTCTCTGCTTCAAGGTGATCAAAGTATCGGAAACTTCCACCGTATAAATCGCGTAAAACTAAAAAATGGCTACCTTGTTTAAAAAGTTGAAAAGCCAATTGAATCGCGCTCATGCCTGAACTTGTAACGACCGCTCTCTCGCCACCTTCTAAAGCTGCTAAGCCCTCTTCTAAGATATCTCGGGTTGGGTTATTCGTTCGTGTATAATCATATCCGGTACTTTGCCCTAAACCTGGATGAGCGTAAGTTGTCGCTAAGTGGATAGGAGCAACGACGGCTCCTGTTGATGGATCTTTTCGATTTCCTAATTGGACAAGTTTAGTATTGATGTGTGTTGTCATTTTATTTATCCTCCTTTAAAATATCTTCCAAATTATAATAAGTTCGTTGGTAAACCTCATTAAGCCAATTATTGTATAGAAGAAAGGCATTACTTTTCCACGTAAATTTTGGCGTTTTCGAATCATCGTCTCCTGGATAATAATTTTCTGGTAGAGCTATTTTACTTCCTGCCTCTTTATCGCGTTGATATTCCTGATGTAATGTTTCTCGGTCATATTCCAAGTGCCCTAATAAATATATGTCTAGATTGTCGGTTGTTGTAATAATATCTGGTCCAAATTTTGGATGTTTTGTTGTGATTCTCAAATCTTTTTGAGCTTGTATAGTCTCGATAGAAATTGAAGTATGGCGTGATTGTGGCACTTGATATGTGTCGTTAAAACCACGGAGTAAGGGGTGATCTGCTTCTAATACGTCATATTCATAAATACCAAACAACTTTTGTTCAAGCTTATAATTGTCGATGTCGTAAAAATAATTTAAGGCATACTGAGCTCCCCAACAAATAAATAATCGGGAGAAGACATTTTTTTGAGACCAATCTAATATTGTCTTCAGCTCATCAATATAATTGACTTCATTGTATTCAAATTGTTCTACAGGGGCGCCTGTAATAATAAGCCCATCATATTGTTGGTCTTTAATTTCATCAAACGTTTTGTAATATTGATTTAAGTGACTGATCGGTGTATTGGACGCTTCGTAAGTTGCTGTATACATTAAATCTACTTCTATTTGAAGCGGTGTATTACCTAATAATCGCAATAATTGCAGTTCTGTCGTTTCTTTTTTAGGCATGAGATTAAGAATGAGTATTTTAAGGGGACGAATGTCTTGAGTACGTGCCGTGCTCTCATCCATTGTCACTATTTGTTCTCTCTTTAATTCTTTGCGTATGGGTAATCCTTCAACAATTTTAATTGGCATACTCAACTTCCTTCCTTTTTTTAAATCGAGTAGGAGACTAGCCATTATTTGACTAGTCGACCTCTCACACCACCGTGCGTACGGTTCCGTACACGGCGGTTCAATACCTTGCGTAAGCAGACTCTACCAATTCGCTTAGTGGAACTAAGCC
>NZ_VBSP01000030.1 GCF_005864045.1 Ruoffia tabacinasalis
CGTAGGCATGCACATTAATTATACAGAAGTTAATAAGTGGTAAACAGGTTGGCAATGACTGGTACATTTCATGGCAAAGGGTGGTACAAAACTTGGCAACGCTGGTACATTTCGCTGGCGGTAGTCATTGATGACTTAGGTAAAATTGTATTTATAACTACACACGCAGAATTAGCTCCGGTTACTTTTCGTTATAAAGTTGAAGCGATTGATTACATAGTAAAAAAGACACCTGAAGAATTACAAAACCGAATAATAGAAATTTTGAATGTGATTGGTGAGAGACAACATTTAAATTCAGAAGTAAAAAGACAATATACATTTAAAGTAGGTAGTAAAATGCGCTCAATCGCTTTAGATAATATTATATATTTCGAAAGTTTATCTCAGCCGCATAAAGTGGCAATCATTACTACAAATGGACATTATCAGTTCTATGAAAGTTTAAAGGCAATTGAAAAATCACATGAGGAATTTATCCGCGTTCACAAATCATTTATTGCGAATATAATGATGATTGAAAGTGTTAATCAAAAAGAAAAAATCATTACTTTTAAAAATGGTTTAACTTGTGATTTATCAGTAGCAAGAGCCAAAGAAGTACGTAAGCGACTAGAAGAAATGAGTATCAGACCATAAATAAGCACCGATAAATGCAGTTCTCCTGCATTTATCGGTGCTTTATTCTTTAATTAAAAGCAGTGTTTAAAAGAGTGTTTAAAGTGATTAAAGTGTTTAACCAGTGTATTGAATACCTTCGATATCTAACAATTTCATCTTTACATTAATCCCACCATTATAGCCTGTTAACGAACCATTCTTTCCGATGATACGGTGACACGGAATAATAATAGAAATTGGATTTTGGCCAACAGCGCCTCCAACTGCACGAACTGCTTTAGGATTGTTTATATTTTCAGCCAACGCTCCATAATGAATAGTTCGACCGTAAGGAACATCAAGTAATGCTTTCCAAATTGACTGCTGAAAAGGTGTTCCATTTTGGATGTCTAACACTAAATCAAACTCATTACGTGATCCTTGTGTGTATTCTTGAAGTTGTTTAATCGATTCTGCATTTATAGATTCATCTTCTTGGATAGTAAACCCCTTAAATAGCTTTTCCAAAATCGTTATATCTCCATCGTCTGGACTTACGTAAGCTAAGCCCTTTTCTGTTGAAGCAATCGTATATAACCGATTGAATACCGTATGAAAAGTGTAGTACAAAGTTGGGCTCAAGGTAAACTTCCTTTCTATATAATAACCATTTTATTTGTATCTCTATTATAACTCTTTAAGAATCATATTGAAATGAATGATAATTCATACCAGTCTATGTTAAAATAGTGATTAAAAGGAAATTTCTCCTTAGATATCATTGCATAGAACTAGCATTTAAGTTAAAGTATACATGTCGTGAAACATAGGTTTGTTTCACAAAAGGACTTATTTAAAAGGAGACGGTTATGACAGTCGAAGAATTTATCCAAGCCCTGAATGAAAAGGGCAGTCAATTAACTGAACAACAGATTAATCAGTTTGAACAGTATTACCACCTGTTAGTCGAGTGGAATAATAAGATTAACTTAACGGCAATTACTGAAAAGCCAGATGTGTATTTAAAGCATTTCTATGATTCATTAATGCCCTTATGGATGGCACCTGATTATTTTAAAGAGAATGCTACTTTATGTGATGTTGGCGCAGGGGCCGGCTTTCCAAGTATTCCAATGAAAATTGTACGCCCTGATTTAGACATTACAATTGTAGATTCATTGAACAAACGTATAACATTTTTAAACCTTTTAGCAGAGGAATTGAACTTAACAGGCGTTAAGGCTGTTCATGGTCGTGCAGAAGAAGTTGGACAAGACAAAGCCCACCGCGAACAATTCGATATCGTCACAGCAAGAGCTGTAGCAGCTTTAAACGTCTTAAGCGAATTGTGTTTACCATTAGCAAAAAAAGGTGGCTACTTCATTGCTCTGAAAGCACAAAGAGCTGACGAAGAAATCGTTAAAGCGAAAAAGGCTATCGCAACGCTTGGAGCGAAGTTTGAAGAGCAAATTAGCGAGATGTTACCCATTGAAGATAGTGAGCGTGAAATCTTAGTGATTCGCAAAACTTTAGAAACACCGAAGAAATATCCAAGACGTCCTGGTAAACCAGCCAAACAACCGTTATAACAAGGAGGAGATCGCATGAGTAAAATGATTGCAGTCGGTAATCAAAAGGGTGGTGTTGGTAAAACCACCACAACAGTTAACCTAGGAGCTGCTTTAGCAACTTTAGGTAAAAAAGTATTAATCATTGATTCTGATTCGCAAGGAAATGCGACGAGTGGTCTTGGGGTAGAAAGAAGCGCATTAGATGCAAGCTTGTATGAAGTACTCATTGATCAAATTCCAATTCAAGATGTCATCGTTGAAACAAGTCAAGATAACTTATGGATTGTACCGTCAAACATTCAACTTGCAGCTGCAGAGTTAGAACTAGTAAATATTGAAAACCGCGAGTCACGCCTGAAAGAAGCAGTGGCCCCGATTCGGAAAAATTATGATTATATCTTAATCGACTGCCCACCTTCATTAGGTCAATTATCAATTAATGCTTTTACCGCAAGTGATACAATTTTAATCCCAGTACAAGCTGAGTATTACGCGCTAGAAGGATTAACACAATTATTAAATACCATTCGTTTAGTTCAAAAAACTTATAATCGCAATTTCCGTATCGAGGGCGTGTTAATTACAATGCTCGATGCACGAACGAATTTAGGCTTTGAAGTGATGGATGAAGTACGTAAGTATTTCCATGAAAAAGTCTACCGCACAGTCATTCCAAGAAATATTCGCTTATCAGAAGCACCTTCTTATGGGCAATCAGTCATTGAATATGATTCTCGTTCAAGAGGTGCGGAGATGTATGTTGAACTGGCAAAGGAAGTGATTAGTAATGGCGAATAATAACCAACCTCGTAAACGAGGTGGCTTAGGCCGAGGTATGGATGCCTTGTTTTCAGCATATGAGGAAACTCCAGGCGAAAACGAAATCGTAGAAGAGATTCCATTAGATCAAATTCGTGCTAACCCCTATCAACCGCGTAAAACATTTAATCAGAAAGCTTTAAATGAATTAGCTGATTCGATTAAACAGTCCGGTGTATTTCAACCTGTAATTCTTAGAAAATCGACAATCAAAGGTTATGAATTAATCGCTGGTGAACGGCGTGTTCGTGCAAGTCGACTGGCAGGTAAAGAGACAATTCCAGGTATTGTTCGTGAACTAGATGAAGAACAAATGATTGAAATTGCAGTGGTAGAAAACCTACAACGTGAAGACTTGAGTCCTTTAGAAGAAGCTGAAGCATATAACATCTTGATGGAGAATCTTGATTTAACACAAGCGCAAGTGGCTGAAAGAATTGGTAAAAGTCGCCCATATATCGCCAATTACTTACGTCTATTATCATTACCAGATGAAATTAAGACAATGGTTGGGGAACAATTATCGATGGGACAAGCGCGTACAATCTTAGGTCTTAAAGATAAAGACCAACTGATTCCAGTCGCAAAACGTGTCGTAAGTGAAGGAATGACTGTTCGTCAACTCGAAGAATTAGTTCAATCATTAAATGATGAAGCTCCTAAAGAAGACAAAGAAAAAGAAAAAGCCAAAAAAGAAAAAGCCAAAAAACCACCCCATTATCTTGCGATTGAACAAGAAATGCAAGATTACTTTGGGACAGCTACGACAATTAATCAACGTGGTGAACGTGGTAAAATAGAAATTGAATTTTTATCTGAATCAGATTTAATTCGAATTTTAGATTTATTAAATATACATTTATAGGGAGTGGACAAGATGAATCGTAAAGAATTCGATAAACTCGATATTGTCGAAATGAAAAAACCACACGCTTGCCAAACAAACCGCTGGCAAATTATCCGTATGGGGATGGATATTCGTATACAATGTATGAATTGTAAGCATATTGTGACGATGACTCGGCGTGATTTTGAAAAGAAAATGAAAAAAGTACTAGAAAAAGCAGAATCTGCTGAATAAGTTTAAATAAAAGAAAGAGAGTGACTACATGGCATTAACAGCTGGTATTGTTGGCTTACCTAACGTTGGTAAATCAACACTTTTTAACGCAATTACAAAAGCAGGGGTTGAAGCAGCAAACTATCCGTTCGCGACGATTGACCCAAACGTTGGAGTGGTAGAAGTACCTGACAAACGTTTAACAGACATTACAGAAGTAGTAAAACCTAAGAAAACAATTCCAACAACTTTCGAATTTACAGATATCGCAGGGATTGTAAAGGGTGCAAGTAAAGGCGAAGGATTAGGAAACAAATTCTTAAGTAATATTCGCCAAGTGGACGCAATTTGTCACGTTGTTCGTTGTTTCGAAGACGAAAATATTACTCACGTTGACGGGAAAGTGGACCCACTTTCAGATATAGAGACAATCAACTTAGAGTTAATCTTAGCTGACTTGGAATCGATTGATAAGCGATTAACACGTGTTCAAAAATTAGCTAGAACTAAAGATAAAGATGCATTAATCGAGATGGATATCTTAGAACGCTTGAAAGATGCCCTTGAAAATGATCAATTAGCGAACTCAGTTGAATTCACTAAAGAAGAAGAGCCGATTGTGAAGAGCTTATTCTTATTGACACGCAAGAAAATGTTATACGTAGCGAATATTGGGGAGGAAGAAGTAAGCGATCCAAATTCAAATCCTCACCTACAAAAAGTAATTGAATTTGCTGCTACACAAGGAGCAGAAGTTGTTCCAGTATGTGCAAGTCTTGAAGAAGAAATTGCTATCTTGGATGACGAAGAAAAAGCAGTATTTTTAGAAGACTTTGGTTTGGAAGAATCAGGCTTAGACCGTTTAATTCAAAAAGCTTATACATTATTAGGTTTAGGAACTTACTTTACAGCAGGTGAGCAAGAAGTACGCGCTTGGACATTCAAAAAAGGAATGAAAGCTCCTCAAGCAGCTGGAGTGATTCACTCGGACTTCGAACGTGGATTCATCCGTGCTGAAACTGTTTCTTACGACCATTTAATGGAAGCTGGAAGCATGGCTCGGTCACGTGAATTAGGTTACTACCGTTCAGAAGGTAAAGAATATATTGTTAAAGACGGCGACATTATGTTATTTAGATTTAATGTCTAGATCGATCGGGGGAAATTATGTCAGAAGATAACAAAAAAGAATTCGAAGAACAAGACGTAGAAGTGACTAATGATGAAATTACTGAAGAATCAGTTGAAACGACTGAGGAAACAGAAGCGGTCATCGTTGAAGAAACCCAAGAAAAAAACGTTATTGCTGGGATTAAAGAAAGTCAGTTCGCAGAATTAACGAACAAAAATAAGCAATTTATGTTAAGTGTAGATAAAAAATTATCTGACCAATTGCACTATGAAGTTCAAGAACGTGTCTATGCTGAGATGGTGGATACGTTACTTGACGGACAAATCAATAGCCAAACTGCGCGTCAAATTTATGGAACACCGACAGAAACTGCTAACTTAATTATGGAACAAGAATTCCCAAATCCAGAAAATGCACCCGTTGAAAAGTCACCTGATTGGCAAATTGCTTTAGACGGTGGGTTAATGCTAGGTTCATTATTTACATTCATCACAGGAATTTCAATGTTGAATGCGGATGCGGGGACAACTTCTGCTTTCATGGGCTTAACTACTTTAATTATTAACTATATTGTTGCAGGTATTGCGATGTTAGTGACATCAAAAGTTATGCCAGATTTAGATGCACCTAAAGGTGAGCGTCGTTTATGGCGTTACTTTGGAGTGTCTATTGCCGCAATGTTTGGTTGGTTCTTAATCGTAAGTATCAGTGCCGTGTTACTTCCACCGGTACTGAACCCAGTCTTTGAACCAATGACTTATATCATTATTGCAGCTATAACTTTTGGTTTACGCTTCTTATTAAAGAGACAATTAAATATTCAAGGTGGGGTATTCTAACCACTTCAAATCAACCAATCAAGTTTAACTTGGTTGGTTTTTATTATAGATAGGAAAATTAACGAACATTCCATTTTTTTATGAAGAGAATGTTAAGTATTCGGTTGATAATAAAAATACAATATGGTAACTTTGTAAAAATATAGAAAAGACAAATATATAGGAGGATTTAAATGAACGCATGGAACACTAAATTTCAACGCGAAGGATATACATTTGATGATGTAATCCTCGTACCAGCAGAAAGTCATATTTTACCTAATGATGTTGATTTATCAGTAGAATTAGCCCCAAACTTAAAACTAAATATCCCAATTTTATCGGCAAGTATGGATACAGTTACCGAATCAGATATGGCGATAGCAATGGCACGCCAAGGAGGACTCGGTGTCATTCATAAGAACATGTCAATTGAAGCACAAGCTGAAGAAGTTCGCCGTGTTAAACGTTCAGAAAATGGTGTCATCTTAGATCCATTTTACTTAACTCCTCAACATATTGTTAGAGATGCTGAAGAGTTAATGTCTCGTTACCGCATTAGTGGTGTTCCAATTGTTAAATCTGAAACAGACTTAACTTTAGTAGGGATTATCACAAACCGTGATACTCGTTTCATTAACGATGACCAAGCTCAAATTTCTTCAGTGATGACTAGAGAAGCTTTAGTTACAGCACCTATTGGTACATCTTTAGAAGAAGCTGAACGTATCTTATTCAATCATCGTATCGAAAAATTACCTTTAGTGAATGACCAAGGTCACTTATCAGGATTAATTACGATTAAAGATATTGAAAAAGTAATCCAATATCCAAATGCAGCTAAAGATAGCCATGGACGCTTACTCGTTGCGGCAGCAATTGGTGTGACAAGTGATACATTTGAACGTGCACAAGCCTTAATTGACCAACAAGTGGATGCATTAGTTGTTGATACAGCCCATGGACATAGTGCAGGTGTCATTCGTAAAATTAAAGAAATTCGAGATACTTACCCAGATGTTACTATTATTGCTGGGAACGTTGCGACAGCTGAAGGTACACGTGCTTTATTCGATGTCGGTGTTGACGTTGTAAAAGTAGGTATCGGACCAGGCTCTATCTGTACAACGCGTGTTGTTGCAGGTGTTGGTGTACCTCAATTAACCGCAATTTATGAATCAGCTACTGCCGCTCGTGAATACGGGAAAGCAATTATTGCCGACGGTGGTATTAAATACTCAGGTGATATCGTCAAAGCAATCGCAGCTGGTGGAAATGCTGTCATGTTAGGTAGTATGTTAGCTGGTACGGATGAATCTCCTGGTGACTTTGAAATTTATCAAGGACGTCGTTTCAAAACGTACCGTGGTATGGGTAGTTTAGCGGCTATGGAAAAAGGATCAAGCGACCGTTACTTCCAATCTAAAAACGAAGCAAACAAACTTGTTCCAGAAGGAATCGAAGGGCGTGTTGCTTATAAAGGTAGCGCTCAAGATATCGTCTTCCAAATGCTAGGTGGAATTCGTGCTGGTATGGGTTATACTGGATCAGCAAACTTAAAAGCCTTACGCGAAGAAGCACAATTCATCCGCATGAGTGGTGCTGGACTTATCGAGTCTCACCCACATGACGTTAATATTACAAAAGAAGCACCAAACTACTCACGGGCATAATTTACAATTGTAAGTTTGGTAACCGAAAATACTCAACAATGTAGTGATTAATTAGCTATATTGTTGGGTTTTTTGTGTTTTTGGGAGCTTAGGGCAGGGAATTATATAAAAAGTGCCTTGAGAATTTTTCAGGGATGCAAAACGTGAGAAAAGTGCCTTGAGAAAATGCCAGAGCACTCAAACCACCGTATTCGACCTAATATGAATCTTTGATTATGAGACTGTGAACATTGTTTGATCTTTATATGAACATGGGGGTTATGACATGACAAGAATTTCGAGGGTGTTACAATGAGGTTGTAGTTAAGAAAAAAAGAAACCCGACGCACAATAATGAAAGGATGCGATACAAATGATTCGCAGAAACAGTCGGAACTTAAAATTAACAGCCACTTTATTAGCATCGTTGATGGCACTTGGTTTTGGACAAGTTCAAACCAACGCACAAGACTTTGTTAGACCTGAACCAGGAGACGAAGCCTATCTACCAAACTACTCACTCGTGGAGCAATATTTCCCAAGTGTAGATGCAGCCGTTGAATATGCGAATGCAAATTTCAATATTGATATTCATGCTGACTTTTATGTCACTATGGATGAAAACGGTGCTTACGTTTATTATGAACTTTTAGAGGACGTTGAAGAACCTGAGGAACCTGCACCTGACCCTGAAGAACCAGAAGAAGGTACTTATGTTGTTCAATCAGGCGATTCATTATATAGTATTGCCAATGAATATGATGTTAGCGTCCAAGATATTATTGACTGGAATAACTTAGACAATGATTTCTTACAAATCGGACAAGAATTAATCGTAGTAGATCCTGGTAACGGCGAAGACCCCGAAGAACCCGAAGAACCCGAACCCGATCCAGAGGAACCTGAAGATAATATTTACGTTGTACAATCAGGCGATTACTTATATGGAATTGCTAATCAATTCGGTATTAGCGTCCAAGATATTATTGACTGGAACGACTTAGAAAGTGATTTCTTACAAGTCGGACAAGAATTAATTGTAGTAGATCCTAGTAATGGTGAAGAACCTGAAGAGCCTGACCCAGATCCGGAAGAACCAGATGATAATATTTACGTTGTTCAATCCGGTGACTATTTATACCGAATCGCGAATGAATTTGGTATTACAGTCGATAATCTGATTGATTGGAATAACCTAGAAAGTAATAGCTTATTTGTTGGTCAAGAATTAATTGTTGTTGACCCAGATAATGGAGCGGAAGAACCAGACCCAGGCGATCCTGAAGACATTATTTATGTGGTTGAAGCGGGAGATTACTTATACCGTATCGCCGCTGAATTTGGGGTAACTGTTCAAGACATTATCGACTGGAATAATCTAGAAAGTAATGCCTTGCAAGTTGGTGACGAATTGATTATTAGACAATAATTGCTCATACTAAAGAAGTAAACAAATAATATGAACCACTAGTGGAAGGGCTAATTAAGTCTTTTTCACTGGTGGTTTTACTTATCTTGAATTATGAGCTCAAATTGTGAAAAACTTATGTCATTTTGACATCATTAATCGTAACTACTATTTTTTGTGTTTAAAAAAGGTATAATAGTTATTGAGTACATTTAATTGTAAAGAAGGAGGATTATGATGCGTATATTAGTAGCAGACGATGATCGCGAAATCGTAGATCTTTTAAATATTTATCTAAAAAATGAAGGTTATGAAGTTGTAAAAGCATTTAATGGTGAAGAAGCTTTAAATCAGTTAGAAGAAAGTCAAGAATTTGATTTGGTTATCTTAGATGTGATGATGCCAAAAGTAACGGGATTAGAAGTGGTTGAAGTGATGCGTGAAAAGGATATGAGCATTCCAGTAATTATGGTGAGTGCCAAATCAGCGGATCACGAGAAAATCGAAGGCCTATTTGCTGGAGCGGATGATTATGTAACCAAACCCTTTAATCCTTTAGAGGTGATGGCACGTGTGAAATCAATTCTACGCCGTCAACATAGTTATTCAGGAATGGAGACACCAGGAGATACAATTGAGGTTGGACCTTTAGTTATACGCCGGGATTCTCATGAAGTGAGAACAAATAGCGGTACTGAAATCCAATTGACAGCTCTAGAGTTTGGAATTTTATTTCTTTTATCAAGTAACCCAAACCGTGTCTTTAGTGCGGATGAAATCTTTGAAGAAGTATGGAATCAAGAAAGTGTTGTGAGTGCCAAAACCGTCATGGTTCACGTGAGTCATTTGCGTGATAAAATTGCTCAGGCAACTGGAGGAGACAAAGTCGTTCAGACTGTATGGGGAGTAGGCTATAAGGTTGAACGATGATAATAAACAAATCTTATCTACCCAATTAACACGTTCACAAAAGATTGATTTAATTCGTTATACCTCAAGTGTTCTCTTCATTGTATTCTTTGTATATTTAGGGATTATACTTGGCTTTGATATTGTAATTAATACCCGTTTAGATTTTCTACGTGGGGGGAATTTTTTCCAGTTTTTCCAGTTGTGGCGGATTCCTTATAACCAAATTATTACGCTTATCGTATTAAGTATCGGAGGACTCATTACATATCGCCGTATGGACAGACAGCGTAAAATGATGAAGATTGGTCGTGCTTTAGAGCATTTAAACTACATATCTGAAAATAATAAATACAATTACCGAATCGAGAGTACGCAAATTGGTGAATTGACAGATATTATCGATAGTATTAATCAACTGGTTGAAAGTACAGAACATTCACTTGAAGAGGAACGACGAGCGGAAGAGACGAAAGATGAGTTAATCGCAAATGTCAGTCATGATATTCGGACACCACTCACGTCAACGATTGGTTACTTAGATGCTGTGATTCATAAGCAGTATCAAAGTGAGGAAGAGAAAGATAGCTATATTGGGATAGCGTACGAGAAGGCGAAGATGATGCGAACGTTAGTGAATGATTTATTCTTATATATTGAATCAGGACAAGCAACGTATTCGCTTGAAGCTCAATCCATTCCTATCAAGTTTTTCTTTGAACAATTGGCAGCTGAATTTGAGTTAACAGGTGACGAGCAAGGCGTAGACATTGTTGTAGAAGTTTACCCAGAGGATTTATTCGTACAGATTGATGTCGATAAGATGGCAAGAGTGTTCAGTAATCTGATTTCTAATGCATTTAAATACGGTTTTGGAGATGTCATTCGCTTGCGCGCTTATAAATCGAGTGATGATGCGAGTGTCTATCTGGAAACGCGAAATAACGGTGAAATACTTGCGGAATCTGAGTATAAGAATATCTTTGAGCGGAGTTACCGAACTGAGAAATCAAGAACATCTGAGATTCCTGGAAGTGGTTTAGGACTTTCAATCGTAAAAAATATCGTTGATCTACATGACGGTTTGGTTTTTGCGACTGTGGAAGATAATGAAACTGTCTTTCGTATTAAATTAAAAAATATAGAAGAGAGTGGTGGCGAATGAAGTTAAGATATTTATTTGTCATTTTGTTAATCACCTCGTTTTTATTTCCGCAACAAAGTAGTCAGGCGCAATCAACTGCGCCAACGATCGATGCTATTTCGGCTATTTCAATTGATAGCGAGAACGGACAAGTCTTAATGAGCCAAAATGCAGACGAAATACTTCAAGTTGGTTCAATAAGTAAATTATTATCCGTTTATGTTGCTTTAAAAACAATTGAAGCACAAGATGAGTGGACACGCGAATCTATTGTTCCCATCTCAGATGAAGCATATCAATTGAGTCAAGATTATAATATTGGTAATGTGCCTTTAAGACAGGATTATAATTATACAGTCAATGAATTAGTCGAAGCTGTTTCAATTAATTTAGCAAATGGTGCCACACTTGCTTTAGCTGAAATGGTGGGAGAGACGGAAGCGGATTTTGTTAAAATGATGGAAACGCAGTTGTTAGAATGGGGCATTGAAGAATTTAACCTCATTAATTCAACAGGGTTAGAAGACAATGGTGAAACCAATGCCTTTTCTGCAGAAGTTGCAGCAATCATTGCCTATCATCTGGTCAATGACTTTCCGGATTATTTAGATTATAGTGATCAAGCAAAAGCAGTGTTTAAACCGAATACGGATGATGCGATTGATATGAATAATTATAACCAAATGCTAAAAGGAAAGCCTTATGAACGTGAAAACGTCCTAGGTTTAATGCCAGGATCTTCCGAACAAGACGGCAATAGCTTTGTCGGTTATTCGAATGAAGATGAGTTTGGTATAATTACAGTTGTATTAGGAACTGAAGATGAAGATACTCGCTATGAAGAGACAGATCGTCTCATGGACTACAGCTATAGTGCTTATATGAAAGAACTTGTTGTAAGCGAAGGGCAACCGACGACACAGGTGAATACCATCAAAGTAGAAGGTAGTTCCGAAAGTGAAGCGGAGCTTATCTACGGCGAAAATATGTCCTTAGTTGTTCCAATTATTGATACCGCTCCGCGTTTGGAGTACGAATTCTCAAGTAATGACGCTTTATTTGAAGATAGAAGCTATTTAGTGGCACCGGTTGAACAAGGAGAAGTCGTTGGAGAGATGACTATCTACGGTGCTGACACTGAATTTACGTATTTACCTTCGACGAAAGGGAACCACGTTCCAGTCGTTCAAGCAGAGCCCATTGAAGAAGCAGCCTGGTATGTGAATGGCTGGCATTCCTTCTCAAACGGCGTGAGTAATACGTGGGAGTCCACACGACGATTCTTCGTTGATTTGTTTAATTAGTCAGTGAATTAAGAAAGGATTGGATATAATGAGTCAATTTGAAAAAGCAATATTTGCTGGAGGGTGTTTCTGGTGTATGGTTCATCCATTTGATGAAATGGATGGAGTTGAAGCGGTTGTTTCAGGTTATACTGGAGGCCAGACTGAAAATCCGACCTATGTACAAGTAACAAGTGGTGAAACGAATCATACAGAAGCGGTTGAAATTACCTTTGATCCAGAAAAGATAACGTACCAACAATTGCTTGATATTTATTGGTCAAGTATGGACCCAACAGATGCGACGGGTCAATTTTATGACCGTGGAACATCTTATCGTCCTGTGATATTCGTTAATTCAGAAGAGCAACGTCAGTTAGCTAAAGAATCAAGAGAAGCCTTGGATAAGAGTGGACGATTTGGTAAACCTGTCGTTGTACCGGTTGAAGACGCAAAACCATTCTATGAAGCAGAAGATTATCATCAAGATTATTATAAGAAAAATCCTGAACACTATAATCGTTATACTATTGGGTCAGGACGAGCAGCGTTTGTTGAAAAACATAAACAATAATGAATAGAGTACGTCAATGAAGTTTCTAACAAATTAATTTTGTTGGAAACTTTTTTGTGGTTAGTTGGGTAAATGCTATAATAAGCTTAGTGAAAACCAAATAATTACTAAAGGAAGCGATGAGTATGATAATTAGAGCATTAGAAAAGAATGACTTACCTTCGATTCATATCATCAATAATGAGCGCGAGATGATGGCCTATTGGTTCGAAGAGCCCTATGAATCCCTTGATGAATTAGAACGATTATATGATAAGCACCTCTTCGATTCTTCTGAAAGACGCTTTGTCATTGAAGTCGCCGGTGAGTTTGTTGGGGTTGTTGAATTAATGGAAATCGATTATATTCATCGTAATTGCGAAATACAAATTATTGTCATTAAACGATTCCGTGGACAAGGCTTAGCACAAAAGGCTTTACGAAAAGGAATTGAGTATGCTTTTTCAATTTTAAATATGCATAAAGTATATTTAATTGTGGATGCAAATAATCATCCAGCGGTCCATATCTATAAAAAATTAGGCTTTAGACAAGAAGGAACAATGAAAGACCACTTCTATACAAATGGACAATATCGGGATGCTTACTTTATGGGTATCTTGAAAGACGAAGTAGAATTTGACTATGTAAAATAAAAAAGATCCACTACTGACCAAAATATCAGTAGTGGATTTTTTGTTGTACCAAGTATTAATAGAGTTCGTGAATGTCATCGAAGTTTTCGCGTTCTTGTTCAATTTGGGCTTTATTACCAATCACGGCAATGGTCCCTTTATCAATCACTGAGCGGAATCCTTCACTTAAGACAGTTAAGCTTGCTTCAGTTGTAGCTAAAACTTCTTCCTTAAGTTGAATCACATCAGCTGTCGTACGGCCCACTTGGTGACGAGAGAATGCACGCTTTCCTTTGTGATAAGCAGACAATGGTTGGTCTAAATTACTTAATGTACCAATGATTGCTTTTAGTAAGCTGGCGTCATCAAGTTGCAAGGTTTCAATAAAATCTGGAATCCCTTGATACGTTTGGATTGTCTTCTTAATATTAGGGTCGCGGTATGAACTTAATTGGAAATCTCCATTTAAGTTGTGACGGAACATCGAACCGTATGCGCCACCTTTAACTCGAATATTATTCCATAAGTAATCGTAACGTAAGAAAGTAGATAAGACGAGTGAAGATCCAGAATAAGTCAATTCATTCGTCGCGTCTGAGGCGAAACCAACATAGTTTACATCTTGAGCAGTAATAAAGGCTTCATTCTTTTTCTCGCCGGCTTCATACGTCACAGCAGCGCCTAAAGCGTCACTTCTTAAAGAAGCAAAAGCTTCGGTAAAGGTTGTTTTCACATCTTCTAAGCGATTTTCTTCACCAATATAAAGTGCATGAATACGTTGTTTATTTAATAAACGTTCTAACATATTTTGAAGTTTTTCACTTAAGTCACTCATATCATTGGCTTTAATTTGTTTTAAAAGCTCTTTCGTGAAATTAAATTGATCAATCCCGTTAATTAATTCCCCTAATTTGCTGACAGGTTTCACTTGGCTTAAGGCACGTGAAGCAGCGATCACATGAGCAGTGGAGTTAATATCATCTTCAAAATCAGACACATGACGTTGAGTGATATTTAATAATTCAGTTCGGTCAGTAAACTGAGTTCCTGTCATAATTTCATTAATTAACTCAACTAATTTAGTAAATGATGTTTCCAGTGATTTACCTCGTAATGTAAAGTAAGGTTTTGCTTCGCCAGTCACTGTTTCATAAACTACGACGCCCCCGTGAATACCACCCGTGTGTAAGTCAATTTGCGTTTGCAATTCTGCAACAGAATAATTTTCAGTCGGTAAGTCACCTAATAATTGGCTTAAATAACTTAATAATAAGTAATCTTCCCCTTCAAAGTCAGACACATCAAAGTATAGATCAAGGTAATCAATTCCAGAAGTAAATTGGTCCGCGTGATACAGTGTTGTTCCTTCGAATAAAGTACTTTCAGTTAAAGGATAATCTTCTGTTTCAGTGGATAAATCTTCTTTATCTAATGTCGGAATTGCCGCTAAATCCTCTGCTTTATCTGGAGCCTCTTGACGAGCGATGAGCGCTTGTGTTTGCTCAACTAATGTATCAATTTCTTGGTCAGAAAGGCTTGCTTTGTACTCTTGTAAAGCTTTGAATGTTTCTTTTTCAAAAGCATCATTTTTTCCAGGTTCAGCTTTTAATACGATGTTCACACGTCTAGTATTATTCAATAATTTATCTTGAATCAATTGTTCAAAGTAACCTTCTTCAGATAATTTTGCTAATAAATCAAGTTTATCTGAGAATTCCAGTGAAACGAAAGGAGATAAATCATATAACCATGTGTTTAATGAACTAATCGCATAAAGAACGCCGCGTGGATTACTTTCCGAGATGGCAGATTCTTTTAAGCGGAAAGTGATTTTGTTTAAGGCTGCTTGAATTAATTCTTTTGAGATACCATCTTTAACGATGTCTGTTAAAGTGGACTCAACCACTTCTTTAAAGCGGTCCATATTGTTTTTGTCACTATATTTTGCATCGATTGAGAAGACTGCAGGATAGCCGACTTGGAAGAAATCACCATTAATGTCCCCGCCAATTTCAGCTTCGAGTAAGGCTTTCTTTAAAGGCGCTTGATTATTACCAAATAAAATCTCAGCTAACACACGTAAACCGTGTTGCTCTAAGGAATCTGAAGCTGTTGCGGTATGCCAAGCAATCGCCAAGTAATCTTTTTTATTGGGGTCATCGCCGTCTGTAATTGAATAGGTTAATTCAACATCTTCTTCCTCAGGTTGAGTTGCTTCAAAAGTTAAATCAACGGCTGGCTCATCCAATTGACCTTTGCCATCAAAGTAAGAAGCAAGTAAGCTAAAAGCGTGATCCGTATCTAAATCTCCGTACAGAATCGTTAATGAGCTACTTGGATGGTAGTGTTTCTCATGGAAATCAAGAAAAGCTTCTTGTGTTAAAGACGGAATGGTAGATGGTAATCCACCTGATTCGAATTCATACGGTGTTCCTTTGTATAAATACTTTTGAATAGCTGTATACAATTGGCTGTCAGGTGAGGCTGTCGCACCTTTCATCTCATTATAAACAACACCCTTGTAGATTAAATCATCTTCAGCATTTTCTAAATGATAATGCCAACCCTCTTGTTCAAGAATTTGTGGATTTGAGTAAATCAGTGGTTGGAAGACCGCATCTAAATAAACGCTCATCAAATTCGAAAAATCTTTTTGATTAGTTGATGCGACGGGATAAATTGTCTTATCCGAGAAAGTCATCGCATTAACAAAGGTGTTTAAAGAACCTTTGATTAGTTCAACAAAAGGCTCTTTCGATGGGAATTTCTTTGAGCCGTTTAAGACCGAGTGTTCTAAGATGTGGGCAATCCCATTATCATCGTAAGGGGGTGTTTTGAAAGCAATTGTGAATGCTTTATTTGTGTCATCATTATCTAAGTGTAATACTTGAGCACCAGTTTCTTCATGCTCATATAACTTACCAATTGAATGAATATCGTTTAATTCTTTGGTTTCGATTAATTTAAAAGTCATACAATCCTCCATTGTAAAATTTATTATACTATTAGCATATTTTATCTGGAATTGATACTTAATACAAGGAAAGGGGCCTTTCAAGACAAAAGAACCCCTCAGGAAAATGCTAAAATAAAAAAGATATTCAATATTCTGGTTAATTTACCAGAATTATTGAATATCCTTGTTGTAAAGAAGTCAGTTGGGAGTGTTTGCTAAGATTCATGCTATCTTGCACCACCGCCGCCACCTCCGCCGGCACCGCCACCTCCACCTGAAGATGTCGCACCACCAGAACCGCCACTGCCTCCACCAGCGACAACTGAATTAAAACCACCACTAGAAAGGCCAGTTGACCAATTTCGTCTGAAATGCATCGTACTATGCCAGTAATGAGTCGGTGTATAAGTCGTGCTACTGTCATCATAAGCTTTTTTCATTGGAAGAATATCTTCGTATTGCTTCGCAATCCTTGTTGCTGCGCCACCAATCAGCGCCCAGACTAAAATACTAGATAATTGTGTATCTTCTTGAACATGATCTACCTCAACATCATCTAAATAAGCGACATATTGTGTAATATGATTGAATAACTCTTCACCTTTGGGTGTTGATTGAGGAATTGCGATTGTTTGCTTCCAAACTTTGTCTTCAACAACATTGAGATACCCAGCATCTTCTAGATATTCTATTGAACGCGCTTTAAGAATGAGCTCGAATTTTGTTACTTCGTCCGCATGTTCTTTTGCCCATTCCATCATAACTGTGGAATCAATTTCACCATGAGAATCCGAAGCATCGAGTAACATGATCCACATGCCTTCCTCGATTGTAGAATCTTCAGGGTTCTTCTCAATCCATTCGTCAAAAGCCATCGCCGGTTGTTGTTGTTCGAAATCTTTAACATGAATATAGGTTGTGTATTTATCACCAAAAAATTTATCGCTCTTAAAAGTTTCAATTTCAATGAGGTCTTCACTTAGCCATTTAGTTAAGTAAGCTGCAAAATAATCTTCAAAGAAACCTGCTTGCAGTTCTTGGAGTAAGAATGCGATATTAGCAATGTCATCACCGTATTCAGGAACTACATCGGTTGTTTTGCCTTTATTCATTTTTATTCGTTCTGCTCCGGTAACCATCGCATTGTTCTCGCGTTTTATTTTTCGAACTTTGAAGAAATATACCATGCTTGCAGTGAATATACCTAAACCTGGAATAAACGTGATTCCAAATATGAGCCAAAAAATCCAACTACTATCTGACAATGATGAAGATTCATTGTAAGAGGATCCTTCGTTGGCCATCTCTCTTTGTTCTTCAAGCGTCATATCTACACTTGCGCTAGTATTAAATAAATCCGAAGGAAACTGCAGCAAGACCGTGACATTGTTTCTATCATCAAGTGATTCTTCTGAAGTCCAAACAATTTTCTCCCCTTGCATCTGGATATCACCATCAAAGCCGTAGCCCCAGAAGTTTGTATTATCCTGAGATAAGCCGACTGGAGAATCAATCGTTAAAGTTAAATCCTCTGTTGGAATACCTAGGAATGTATCAAAGTTCCATAGTAAGCCTTGCCCGTCATTTAAATTCCGGACGACATTCGACAACGTATAAGTTAGCTGGTAAGTTTTATCCCCGTGCTCACCCATACCCCATACGAGCTCTGCATCATCGTCATCGCGAATGATACCGTAGTATCCTTCTTTTTCTTCTAAAGATTGATCTGAATCCCAAACAGGATTAAAGTTATAACCTTCCACTGAAAAATTCGATACTTCTGAATCTTGTAAGTTGTTCAACTCAATATATAATTCAGTCCCATCATCAGCCGTCATGTTACGAGTTTCTTCAACAATTGCTGATCCATCTTCTTGAAGTTCCACTGAAATATCAATGGAATGAATTTTATTATCGGCAAATACTTTTTCCCCTTGCAAGGTGAGGGCAGTAGCGAGTATAATACTGAGAGTAAATAGAATACGTCTCATATTTTTTCACATCCTTTTGTTTGTATATTCAGTTTACCATATATCAAAAGCCCGACATAACAGTAACCAGCGCGTTTTTGATAAATAATAAAAAAACTTTTTAAAAAGTGTTGACAAAAGGTATGGAAATATCGTATTATATATAGGTCGTCAAAACGACTCGCTAGCTCAGTCGGTAGAGCAACTGACTTTTAATCAGTGGGTCGCAGGTTCGATTCCTGCGCGGGTCATACTAATCTCATCATAATAGTGATTAGTTAATAATTAACAAGCCGGCTTAGCTCAGTTGGTAGAGCATCTGATTTGTAATCAGAGGGTCGAGGGTTCAACTCCTTTAGCCGGCACTATTTACAAGACATCCCTACTTAGGTAAGGATGTTTTTTTGTGTTCATATTTATTGAATAATCTATCTAAATAAATATATTTTTTCTCTTTTTAAAATTCAAATGATTATTTGTTTATTGCTTGAAAATAAGAATCTTGTACGAGATGTTGTACGGTTTGTTAAAAAGACATAAATTGAGCAAACTTTTCTGCTGCTTCATCTCTTCTGTTCTGAGTTACATGGTCATATATATTCATTGTAGTTTCAATATTGGCATGACCGAGTCTCTCTTGAACTTCCTTCATTTCTAATTTTGCTTCAAAGAGTAATGCACAATGAGTATGCCTAAAACCATGAACATTAATATGTTTTAGTTTATGCAATTTTGTTATTCGTTGAAGAGCAGTTCCAATATAGTATAGATTTAAAGGATTATTTTTTTGGTTTGTAAAAACTAATTGTTCAGGACCATTAGCATTAATCCCAAAGGATAATAAATCTTTTCTTTGAATATTACGCCAGTTAACTAATAAATCCATGGTTATATTGTCGATAGATATTGTGCGATGACTTGCTTTAGTTTTGGGTGATTGAAAGATAGTACCATGTTCCCCTTGAGCAAGGACTCTTCGCACAGTTAATGTTTGGTTTACTTCATCAATATCTTTCCACTTCAAATGACAGAAAAATTTAAATTCTGTTATTAGTAAAGCTGAAGAAGGTTCTTTTGACATAAAAGACTTAAATAGTATAATCAATAGTTTTAAAAACCGTAATAAATAAGATACTGTTTTTTCATTCATTGAATCCATTTAAGGCTTCAATGCCTGCGAGTAGTGTTTACTTGATTGTAACTATGTATTTCTCCTTATATCTCTCTTGCTTTCTCTCAAAAACGATTGTTTTTGATACAAGAATAATAAATAGAAAAATAGAACCTCTTCTGATTTTACGACCCAGAAGAGGTTCTATTTTTTTCTTAGTTATTTCTTTTTGATTTAATACGATAAGGCAGACATTCCTCTAGTGATGTTATCTCTCTATAAACTTTTTTCAAAATCAATCGCTCCAGCAGGAAAATATCCAATTATCTATAAGTTTGCCTTCTCGCATAAGGCATAGATTTGATTAAGAGCGTAACAAGCCAGAGATTATGTAGTTTTTTAATAGGGTTAATTAGTTTTCGCTTTTAGCATGCAATGGTTCAGTCTTTTCTTGGTGAGTAGTGACCAATTTTGAATAGGTTTCATTATTCAACTTATTTACTATTTGTGACAAATCGGTTATTTTTTTTAGTGCTTCTATTGCTTGGTCTCTTTCTTCCTTGTCATAAAGACGGATTAAGTTTTTTAAAAATAAATAAGCCAGTTCATTCCGCTCACTGGTATATAAATTTTGTCGACTTATCCGCATGTCTTCAATAGCTATTTTTGCTCTATTGAGTTCTTTTTCTTCCAAAGTTAAATGGATAAAATTGACATAAAGATGAGAATGCCAGTTTGCAAATTCACTATTAACGGCTGCTAGTCCTTTGCTGTTGTCGAAAAAAAATTGTGCTTTTTTGAAATATTGGTTTCTTTTCTTAGAAGGGACTATAGACATAATATTATTAAATAATTTTGTTTCAAAAAAGGTCCAGCTGCTTATTCTGTCTAGATAGTTAAAGATAAAGTCGAAACTTAAATCACCATCTGACTCTTTTGATAAAATAAGTTTGAATAATAGTGCAACTCTGCTCAAAAAGACTTCTGTTTGATTGGACGAAAAGCGTAATTTGTTATGGAGGTTGGTTAAAGAATGTGGATCTTGATTCCAGTAAGCGTTAAAAATAGTCACTAAAAAATCATCTGTGGTAAAGAGTTTCCCATGATGTTTATACATAAATTCATCGTAAGATACATTTATCCTATTTAACAATTCTTGAAATTTTTCTACAGAAATAGAGTGTAGTCCTTTCTCAAATTTTTGAAAGAAAGATCTAGAAACAATGCCTGTGTAAACTTCTTTTTGTGAAATGTTTTTCTGCATACGTATTTTTCTAAACGTTAATCCTATCAACTGATGTACCTCCGTATTTTTTGGGTAGTTTATGACCCATATCATAACATAAAGAGTGCTCGAAAAATGATAAAATAACAGTACAAACGGATACGGAGGGATACAAATGATTAAATTTTATAATAAACAGTACCTAGTTGCAGCTTTTATTTTCATTGGACTTGCAGCAGTAGAGACTACTTTTAATGCCGCTACTTATGCGTATATTTTTAAGGTTATTGAGGAAAAAGACACCTCTCTATTATTAAAGTACATTATTCTTGTTGTCTTGGGTTACATATTGTTTTCTATTATTACTTATTTAAAAGATTTTTGGACAAATAAGAATATTGCTTTTTTTAACACGTCTTTAAAGACTGAATTAATAAGGAAAATTTTAGAAAAAGAGACTTCTTTAAGTAAAACCGAAGGAGTATCAAGTAATACATCATTTTTTATGAACGATCTCAAGTTACTTGAAGAAAATTACGTAAAGCAACTATTCAATGTCGTCAGCTATTTAGTTACTCTAGTTGTTATTTTGACTTTTTCTATGAGCAACAGTTTTTTATTGACCGTTATCTTTTTAGTATTTACATCAGTAACACCACTGTTTACAAACATTTATAAAGAAAAAATAGAAGAAAGTAATAGTCATTGGACAAAAGAGAATAAATCTTTTTCTTCTATACTAAAGGATATCTTAAGTGGGGCTGAAACAATAGCTTCATATAAATCCGAAAATTATTTCATTAAAAATTTTTATCTGAAAGTAAAAGGTTTAGAAGAGAGTACTAAAGACATGAATAATGCCATCTCATTATCGAATGCATTGGTCATCGCTTTATCATATTTATTTCTGTATCTTCCGATTGGCATTGGTATCTACTTTACTATTCAAGGGCGAATTTCGTTAGCGTCTTTTGTAGCCGTTCAATACTCCAGTAGTTGGATCATAAATAATTTTTTAGGATTATCGCAGTGTATAAACAAGTTAAACAGTATAGGAGAAATCAAGAAGACGATAATTAATACACTGGAATTCAAACAGCCAGATGATACCAATGTATTAAGGAACCAGAAGATTGATTCGGTTGTTTTTCAAAATGTTTCATTCAATTATGAGGACAAGAAAATTTTTGAGCATTTAGATTTAACATTAAATTCAAACGATAATGTACTTTTAGAAGGAGCTTCAGGTAGTGGTAAATCGACATTTTTAAAATTACTGACAAAAAAATTAACCCCAACTAATGGTGAAATTTTCATTAATGGCGAAGATATGAAAAGCATTAGCAAAAATGAATTATACAATTATGTGAGCTTAATTCCCCAAACGGTTGCTATATTTAATGACACACTGAGAAACAATATTACATTAGGAAAAGAAGTAAGCGAAGAAAAGTTAAGTGAAGCAATTAAAAAAGCAGGGTTAGAAGAATTAATACAGCAAGTAGGTTTAAATTATCTAATCGGAGAAGATGGAGAAAGATTATCAGGAGGACAATTGAAAAGAGTAGAAATTGCAAGAGCAATTCTGTTTGATAAACCAATACTCTTAATCGATGAAGGGAATGCCTCACTAGATAAACATAATGCTTTAGCCATAAACAAAACAGTGGCTAATTTAAATAAGTTAGTTATAGACGTCGAACATTATGTCCCGGAAGAGAGTATGAAAAATTACACTAGAAAATACTATTTAGAAAGTAGAAGAGTACAACCAAGTTGATATCAATTTGCAAAGAAGGGGACTACTAACTTTCTAAAAAATATATACAAAAAATGACAGTGTACATTTCAGTTCCTCCATAAGGTATAATATTATATAGGCTATATTTTTTGTTGAGAGTGTAATATATTTATATAATTAACCTGAATAATTCATAGCTCTATAATTTAAGCTGGTTTCTTGAATAAATTAATCGTTCTTGGAAAAATTGGGAATTTTTCTACAAAATAGTGCGTTCTCGAAGTAGATTTTAACTAAATGAACCTTCTTACGATTCTCTTGTTTGTTTGAAGGCATACTTCTCCCTTGTAGACGATTGATTCAAAAAAATAACGTGATAACTGATTTAAATCCATTGACTGGATCGCCGTAGGCACTCGAAGACCCTATAGAATTCAGTTTGATACACATGATAACTCGACAATTTTAGATTGGCTCGTCTGCCTGTTTGCACAAGTTTGCCAGCGACTTTAAGGAATGTTAGTCGGTTTGAATGAATAGTCATCCCTTGGTTCTTTTTATCAAAGCCGATAGTCTTTAGACAGTTGATGAGGTTGTATGCAAGCAGACTAATCATCATTCTGACATGATTTTCTAAGAAGCGTGGACTATCTGTTTTATCGAAATATAAGCCACCTTTCGCTTCTTTGATGAAATTCTCCATTGTCCCTCGCTTGCCGCAAAGAGAAAATATAACATGAGGCGATACGTTATCTGACAGATTGGTCACAATGAATGCGTGTTGAAAGAGGAGTTCTCCTGCTTCACGGATTGATCGAATACAGACACGACGGGGTTTCGACCATGATTGTGCTTGATAAGGCATTGAAAAATACTGAACTTCCCGATCTTCCCATTTTTGGTTATCCCCGTAAAGAACGGATTGCTCAGCTAATTGACTTAACCTCCGATTGTTCTTTAATCGGATCACATACTGACTTTCATTTTCTTCACAAGACTCATACACCTCTGGTGTTGCGAAGCCGCTGTCCCCACGAACCAATATGTCAGTATTCGGTATGGATTCATTGTAGTGGTGTAACAATGAGTCGATAAAGGCTTTCACCCCTTTAGATGTGTACTGATTACCTGAACGCAGTTCAGCTTTTAAGAAATCTCCAGTCAGTCCGTCAAAGGCAACTAATGGGGGGTAGCCGTAGGTTTGATAATGTGCATTATAATCTGTTTGTTCTTGATGGCCAAAGGTATCTGAATGAGTGGAATCGAGATCAATGATTAACTCGGTGTCATTGCGAATCAAACACGCTTTATCAATGAGCGACTGATTTAATGATTGTAATTGACCCACATTTTCCGTGGTGAAACGATCCAGAAACCGTGAAATTGACGATTGTGAGGCTAATTGTTTTCTGCCTAACACCATTTGAAAGACTGGATCCTGTCGTAACAGATTAGCTGACGAGTCTGCCGAATAACCAGCAATCAGTTGCATAATGAGCTGTTCTAATATCGCTAAATTATCATGCGTGTAGTAAGCACGGTTATCTTTAATGTCCAGAAGTGATTTTGCCAAATAAGAAAACTTGAAGGTATCCATTACTTCTTTAACTAAGACTAAACCCGAATCACTCGATAAACGACCACCTGTATGCGAAATGATGATGTTTGAATTGAATTTTACCTGGTTTTTGTGTAAGCTAATCATGAAGAGAACTCCTTTCTTATGGTTGGTTTAGACACCTTTACCATATCAGAATGGGGTTCTTTTTTCATCACTTAACAGGTGAAAATGAAAAAGTAAATTTAAGCTGCCGTTAGGCAGTTGGCACATGTTTCAACGAAAAGTATGAATTGTTCAGGGTATTAGAAATATATTAAAGTACATAGGGAGAAATTCATGAAATTATACGGGGAGTTTTTAAAAGAAGATTGGTTAAAAGCATTAGGAGCTTGGGAAGAAAAAATTCCTGCTTCTTTTGTAGTTCATGGTGAATGGGAGCACGATGATAACCTGAAATTATGGAGCGAATTACTAAAAGATGAGAGTTGGCTACCTAAGTGGAATACAGTAATAGGTGATTATAGAGAGACGAAGATCGGCTTCGCAAATGTCTATGGTGCGCCGATGGCAACAAACATTGTCCATCAATTCGGTGCAGCAGGAACTGATTTATTTATTCAAACGGGTTATTGTGGCGGACTAACACACGATGTGAAATATGGGGATATACTTATCGTAACTGAAGCCGGGATGCAAGATGGAGCTTCGCAGTGGTACCTTCCTGATCAGGATGTAGTTAAAGCTGATGAAGCAATGGTAAATGAAGCAATAAGTTACTGTGAAAAGAAGGGATATAGCTATTCAATTGGACGTGTAATTTCTACAAGTGCAATGCTTCTGGAAACAGTTGACATGGTAAACAAATGGTCCGATAACGGTTATACGGGCGTTGATATGGAAACGGCAACGACGTTAGCGGTAGCGAAGAAGTTAAATAAAAAGGCAATAGGCTTATTAAATTTATCAGATCATTTGACTCAAGGTGATACTATCTATTCCTATACAAAAAACAGAGAAGAATTAGAACTAGAAACGGATGATAGAATCAGGGATGTAGCATTACACCTCTCAACACAATCAGTTAATATAGTTAAATGAGACCTATACATTAACGGAAACCATCAATCATATTAAACAGTTGCTTCTTGTGCTAATAAAGCAGGATAGGTTACAGTGATGGAGAAGCTTAGAATATAGGATAATTAAATTTTGGAGGATATAATGGAGTTTTATAACTTTAGTAAAGACAACGGTAAAAATGTTTCGAAATTCAATTCAAATTTCATCATGTCTCGTGTTATTCAGACAAATAATCTAACTAACATCGGGTGTATTCACTTAGATGAAAATGGTATTGTAGGCTATCACCAAGCAGTCGTTCCTCAACTTCTTTTAATTTTGAAAGGTGAAGGTTATGTTCGTAATGAAAAAGCCAAATATATCAAAGTTGAACCAGGGGATGCTGTTTTCTGGAACAAAGATGAATGGCACGAAACAAAAACTAAGGTAGGGCTAACTGCTATTGTGGTTGAAAGTGAAGAATTGACCCCTTCCTTGTTTATGTCACTAAAGGAATAAACGTTACTCAATTATAAAGTGTTTTATTTTAATAAACTTCCACTGAAAAGAATTTTAATTAATTATATATATCCTGAATAATTTATAGCTATCTGTTGATAACTATTTCACTGACTATTTTCGTTCATTTGAGTATTTTTGTTGTCTTGACTGGCTCGAATAAAGGCGGTTCAGGCAGATTTTGATAGGTTCGCCCAAAAAAAGGGTATACCACCCCTTGGTTTTACACTACTTAAAAAAAGACGTCTGACTCATTCAAAAAGCTAATGCAAGAGGACAAGCGATTGAATATTCTCAAGCACTTCCCAAAAGAGGGAATCAAATACGTGAGATGATGCCAAACGAACTCTTAGTTGCCTGGCATGACTCGTTAGCCTTCCTGCAATATGAAAGAGTTTGAAACGAATTGTTGAAATGGTCGACCGCTTCATTTCCTTTGGAAAGGTCGCTTCTTTCATGAGATGGACCAAATTATAGGCGATACAACTCATCATCATTCGAGCTTGATTCGCCACATAAGTTGAGCTGTCGGTCTTATCAAAGGAAAACCCATTCTTGATTTCTTTGATACAATTTTCCATCGTACCACGCTTTTGATACAGCTTAAATACAGTTTCGGCAGAGAGTCCATGAAAGTTAGTGACAATAAACTCATACTTAGTAAACAGAAGGTTTCCAGCTTCACGAGTCGCTTTTACAGCGACTTCTCGGGAAATATCCCAACTACCTGCTTGATAGTCCATAATAAAATATTGGTGTTCGTCCTTAGTGAAGTCCGTGGTTTCTCCATAATGCACGCGGTGATGTGCGAGATCTTTCAGTTTATGATTCACTTTCAACCGAATCACATACTTGACTTGTTCTTCTTCACAAAGGGAATAGATCTCTGGTTTGGCAAAGCCACTGTCTCCACGAACAGTCAGAAACATCTCACAAGAATGTTTCTTGTGCTGACGGATAATAGCGGCTAAAAAGTCTTCTGCCGCATTGGACGTATAGACATTTCCAGGACGAAGGCGGGCATCTAAAAACAATCCAGTTAATCCGTCAAAAGCGACTAAAGGATGGTACCCATTGGTACCGTAATGCGTGTTGAAATCTGTGTGTTCTTGATGGCCAAAGGTATCCGAGTGCGTAGAATCGATATCAATCACCATGTGTTGTGTGTTCGTATGGTGGATCCAATCATCTGCCAAGCCTTTGGCGATTTTTTGGAATTGAGCCACATTTTCTTCAGTCAGTTCATGAATAAAGCGAGAAATCATGGATTGAGAAGCGAGCTGATCTTTTCCAAGCCCTTGCTTTAGAATAGGATCTAGGCGTAGACGGTTCGCAGCGGAATCTTGTGGATAACCGGCGATGAGTTGTACGATTAGTTGCTTCAATATTTCTTCGTACTCATGAATACAATAGGCACGAGAATCATATAAATGAAAGAACTCCTTAAGCATCTCATCAAACTTAATCTTGTGTAAAAACTCAAAAAGTAAAAGAAGTCCGGCATCATTGGACAATTGTCCTCCATCGTTTGAAACAATCATATTTGAGTTGAATTTCAGCGATTTTTCTTGTAAAGTTTCCATATAAGAGCACACCTCTTTTTGGTCTTTGGGTTTTGGATGACTTTACAATATCACAGAGTGTGCTCTTTTTGTATCTTTTTTACTTCACCCAACGGGTGAACAATGATTAGAGTGGTAAACGGTATTAATACGGGATAAATGCTAGTTCTGACAAATAAGTATGAATAATTCAGGATAATGGTAAGAAAATAAGCATATATTCTGATGGAGAATTATTAGACACCACAACGGTTTACGACGATGGATTGATTGTGTATACTGATAAAAATGGTAAAGTCACAGAATCTAACATTAATGACTATGTGAAAGAACCCGTTGAAGGAACCAGTGTGCTCGATCAAAGAGTATCGAATTCTCCAGATAATTCAGATTCTATTGGTACATTGGCTACACAGTATGACTTCTTGTACGGTGTAGAGTACAGCTCTGCTTGGGATATGACTGGTAGACTTTATGGTGAAAGAACTCTTACTGATGGTCCAAGAAGGACTTTTGAATTCTCTGCAGGTACCGCTATTGGGACCGTAATAGGTGCATTACTTGGCGTTGCAACAGGTGGAGTACTTAGTGTTCCAGTTGTAGCAACTGCCCTAGGAGTTGGTTTGGTAGGCTCTGGAACAGGCGCCCTTATAGATACAGCGGTTGGAGGGACTACTTATTCTAGGACTGAAAGATACGATTATGAAGTTGTAGCCAACGATGAAGTAGGACTAAGAACATACACTGAAGATGTTACTATAAGTGTTCCTAATAGTAACAATTCTGGTACCACCATGGTTCCTTATTTGAGTACTGGTGATACTCGTTCTAGAACAGACATGATCCATGCTGGTATTTACAACGTCTATCTAAATAATAATTAGAACAGGATGGATTATGAATGAAAAAATATTTTTCTGATACACGTAGCATAGCTTTCTTGCTTATGTTAATCATTTTTTCTAGTTTTTTGATATGGTTTCTAGTTCAAGATAGTAAACCTAAAACTGCACTTGAACTTGTTGATAGAATGGCTTCTGAAGAGACTATCCGCGATCGTTTTTCCGAAGGTGCAGACACTGAGGAGAACGTTGAACTATTGAGTAATTACAGGTTCAATAATATTACAATCAATGTTTCTCAATATTTTGTAATGGACGTTGGAGACGATAATGTACTAATAGTTGAAACAACGGCCGGATTGATTGATAATGAGCTTTATATCGAAGATTTACTTGAAATTGACAGGGAAACTCTTGAAGAATTCTTGAATCAATAAAAATTGGTGAAATATTCCTAGAAAAGACTCTTACTATCGATTATATTTATTCGATAGTAAGAGTCTTTTCTTGCGATAAGGTTTTTTTATCTGACGAATTTACAATTTAAGTGCAACAACAATAATAAAATAAAAAAAGATCCATAGTTTTCCTATAAAATAGATGTACCAACCAACTATTAGAAGGAGAAAGCTATGAATCCATACACACATCTTACCATGAATGAGCGAGAAACAATATTCCTAATGTATGAACAAGGTGAAACTATCGGGCATATATCCGAGACCCTGGACCGTTCTAAATCGACTATCTCAAGAGAATTACATCGTAATTCAAACAAGGATGGCAGTTATTCACCGTCAACTGCTCATGGAGAGTATAAACGTAGAAAACAACTATGTGGCAGACATCGCACGCTAGATAAAGACTCTATTTTCCAGTTGGTCAAATGACTATTTCTCAACGAACAATGGTCTCCAGAACAAATTTCTGGTCGTTTGAACTTTGAAAATTCGGTTCTACGTCAAATGACGTTGGTGGAGAATAATAATCTTTTTTATTGAATTATTTTTAGATGGAATGGCAACAGTTTTTTTGACAAATTTTATAAGGTGCAGAACTTCTTTCCGTATGCTATTCCGATTGTCCTTGACAATGAGCCTCCTCGGATGTGACGATCTTCGGCAGGAGCTAACAGTTAAA
>NZ_VBSP01000031.1 GCF_005864045.1 Ruoffia tabacinasalis
TTACACCGCACCCCCTTGTGCATTTCCTCCATGATGTCATCTTGAAGTTGAACATGTTTATCTTTAATATTTAGTAAGTCTGCGATATAATTCATATGAGCCAAGTGAATTCTCCTTTTAGTAATGTATGGTAACTTTATTATATAGGAATTCACTGGCTTTTTGTGTACATACAAAAAAAGGTGTCAGTGAGATTTCTCTCACCAACACCAAAAATTCAAGAACCATAAAAAATTGAGGGAGTCCATTCGGATTCCCTCAATTTTTTATGCTTTAAGTTCTTTACCTAAGGCAATGATATGTTGTTTTAATTCATCTTTAATTTCTGGATGATCCAGACCGATTTCGACACTCATCTCAAGGAAGCCAAATTTACTTCCTACATCGTATCTTTTACCATCAAAGCGTTTAGCAAAGACGCGTTGCGATTTGTTTAGTGTGTCAATCGCATCAGTTAATTGAATCTCGTTCCCAGCACCTGGTGCTTGGTTTTCTAAGATTTCAAATATTTCTGGTGTTAATAAGTAGCGTCCAATAATAGCTAAATTACTTGGTGCATCTTCTGGATTTGGTTTTTCCACAAAACGCTCTACATTATAGATCCCTTCAGCATACTCACGTTCTGGAGCAATGACACCATATTTGTTTGTATCTTCATAAGGTACTTCCATAACCGCAATGTTCGACGCATGTGTTTCGTCATAAACATTAATCAATTGCTTCGTTAGCGGAACCTCACTTTGCATCACGTCATCACCAAGCATAACAATGAATGGTTCATCGCCAATGAAGGCTTTTGCTTGAAGTACTGCGTGGCCTAGACCTTTAGGATAAGCTTGGCGGACAAAGAATAAGTTAACATTGGTTGTGTCGTTAACAATGTCTAACAAATCTTCTAAGCCGTTTTCTCTAAGATGTTCTTCTAGTTCGATATTTGAATCGAAATGATCTTCAATCGGACGTTTACTTTTACCAGTTACAATTAAAATGTCCTCAATACCCGAAGCAACAGCTTCTTCAACAATAAATTGAATCGTTGGTTTATCTACAATAGGTAACATTTCTTTTGCCATTGCCTTCGTTGCAGGTAAGAATCGAGTTCCTAAACCAGCAGCAGGTATCACTGCTTTTTTTACTTTACTCATTGATAGACTCCTTTGTAATTAATTGATATAAGTTTAAATATTCTTGATTAATCTTATCCCATTTAAATCTTTGCATTTGTTCCATCGCTTGTTGAGACATTTGTGCATAATTTTGACGAATGTAATCAACCGCTTGATTGAACTCAGTTTGACTTTTATGATCTACACTCATCCCAATTTCTTTGTTCGAGAAGAAATTATCAAAGCCTTCACCTTTTGTATAAATGACAGGCAAGCCTTGACTCATAGCTTCTACATAAACAAGCCCAAAAGTTTCCGGATAAGAGAGCATTGCAAAGATATCCATCGAGCGATACAATTCCTTCATGCTTTCCATATCTTGTTTGCCATGATAAGTGACAACCGGCATTTGTTGTAGCTCTTTTAGAATTGAATCATCCCAACTGGGACCAATAATATGAAGTTCGGCAGGTGAGTGTTCTTGAGAATAACTTTGAACTAATTCAGCTAACTCAACAAATCGTTTCAAAGCCATAATCTTTCCGGTTGTTACGATTTTTAAAGGTTGATGCAAGTTAGACTTTTTATCTGTATAACGATTCTCATGCCAATAATCACTAACACCATTTGGAATAATATGTGCCTTTTCTTTTAGAGAAGCCTGAAGCGACTCTGGAATGTAAGTATCAAAAATTTCGTTGTAAGTATTTTTTGAAATAAATACAATTTTTGAAGCATGTTTTAAGATGTTTATTCCAGTTTTTCTCATCCAAGGCATTCTTTGAAAGAATGTGCGCATATCGGCATTACGAACAGCAACGACATATGGAATATTATATTTCTTATGAAGTTGCAGTGCGAGCCAACCGTTTGAGAATAATGAATGCGCGTGAATTAATTGATAAGACCCAAAGTCATAACGAGTGAGTAAATCCGTTAATATTAAATGATGTTTAATCGGGAATACCCAACGAGTCAGTTGATGATGATTTCGACTGACCGTAGTATATTCTCCACTCGTTGATAACCTGTCTTCTGGATATTGATGCGGGATCGGTACATAAACATCAATATCAATATCCGACTCAACTTGGCGACTATATAATTGGTTAAATAGGCCGGAAGTTGAGAAGTATGAATTTATATGTAATATTTTCATGAAAAAATCCTTCTAAAATTATTCAGCCTCTAATTCTTCAATTCGAATCTCATAAGATTCGATTCGTTCTTCAAGACTTTCGATTTGTCCGAGTATTTCATTCGAAGAGGTATATGTATCAACTTCGGGAACCCTAAATATTTGCATAAATAAATATAAAGTAATAAAGAAAATGACAATGACGATAACTAAGAAAAACCAACCATTACGATCAAATCGTCGGTCAAATTGTTCTAATCGTTTTACTAGCTCCTGCTCTAACGCGTTTCCAGTTTTATTCTCATCTGACATACAACATACCTCCTAGTTTTTTGAGCTTAAAAAGCCCATTCCCCATTTCTAAAGATTGGAACAACTGTACCGTCTTCTTTGATACCATCAATGTTCATTTCTCCGTTACCAACCATGAAGTCAACATGGACGTTTGAACGGTTTAAACCAGCGTCTTCTAATTGGTCACGATCCATTTTAGCTCCGCCTTGAACAGATGTTGCATAGGCTTGTCCTAAAGCTAAGTGGTTTGATGCGTTTTCGTCGAATAAAGTATTGTAGAAGATAATTCCTGATTGAGAAATTGGTGATTTGTGTGGTACTAAAGCAACTTCACCTAATGATTTTGAACCTTTGTTATCATTGATTAAAGCTTTAAGTGTTTCTTCACCTTGTTCTGCAGATACTTCAACAACTTCGCCATCTTTAAAGTTGAAAGTCATACCATCGATCACTGTTCCACCATAACTTAATGGTTTAGATGATGTAATTGTTCCTTCTGCACGACGGAAATCAGGTGCTGTAAATACTTCTTCTGTTGGCATATTAGCAATGAATACTTCGCCGTTTTCGTTCACACTTCCAGCACTTTCCCATACGTGATTTTTTGGTAAACCAAGTGTAAAGTCAGTTCCAGGACCAGTGTAGTGTAATTGATCAAATTGTTCAGCATTTAAGAAGTCTGCTTTTTCGTTTAATGTTGCTTCATGAGCATCCCATGCTTCAACAGGGTTTTCTTCATAAACACGAGTTGTTTTGAAGATTTGGTCCCATAATGCATCCACTTGTTCTTCAGTTGTCTCTAATTCTGGGAAGACTAATTTTGCCCATTCTTCACCCGCTCCGGCACATACTAACCAGCTCACTACGTTTGCTTGAGTGGCGTTACGTACTTTTTCTAATGCTTGAGAAGATGCTAATTGGCTTTCGCTAATTTTTTTAGGGTCAACACCTTTTAAAGCGTTTGGATTTGATGAGCGAAGTGCAATGCGTTTCGCGCGTTTATCTAATAGATCATGTGCTTCATCAACTTTGTATTGAGGAATATCCGTTAATGTTTCAACGTCTTGTCCTTCATAGTTAACTCGAGTGATGATGTCATCTGACCAGTTTACGATCACTTTTTTCGCACCAGATTGGTATGCATTTTTAACAACAAGGCGAACTAAAGGTGCTTGCTCAATATCAGCATTGATAAGTACGTAATCGTCCTCACCAACAGCAATCCCTTTATTCACGATTAAATCTGCATATTTGTTTAATAATGTATCAAAATTTTCTAACACAATAAATTCCTTCTTTCCCTCATTAGTTTTCATATTTGGCGACAATGTCATCAGCAAGTTTCTTAAGAAGTTCTTCATCTTCTTCTTCAGGGTAAAGATTAACCTTTACGCCTGTCCCGCCTTTAACGGCACCCGCTTTTTCAAATTGTTCTTCAAAGTCATCTACGGCACTGCAGAAGACAGGGTAGAAATCGTCACCTGAACCAAACACACCATACACTTTCCCAGACAGGTCCAATTCCGCCAATTCTTCATGGAATTCTTCCATCTCATCGGGTAGAACACCGTCAACACCGTATGTGTAACTTCCCACTAAGACGATATCATAGTCTAGGAAATCCTCTGGCTCTGAAAGCATTACATCTTCCATTGTTACATCGATGCCATGCTCTTCGAGCTGGGCAGACACAATTTCAGCACATGCTTCCGTATTACCAGTTAAACTTGTATAAATTATCAACGCTTCGGCCATGCATTGCCTCCTTATAATGTAATTCTAAATTATTATATCAAAGATATGTTTATTCTAACAGTTGTTATTCTTAAGAACAGTAAAACACCTACGGAATGAACCAATTATATGAACTTTGTTATAAATGTATTAAGACAATTAAAAGAGACAGAAGTTATGCTATAATATGCCAATGAACAAATAATTATGTGAGGTGTGAATATTGGCTATTTTAGTACCAGGTGGGGCAGGATATATTGGAAGCCACACTGTTGTAGAATTATTAAATAATGGATATGAAGTAATTATCGCTGACAATTATAGTAATAGTAGTCCGATCGCCATAGAACGAATTAAAGAAATTACTGGTAAAGATGTCGTCGCTTATGACGTTGATATTCTTGATAAAGATGGATTAAACGATATATTTGAAAAACATAATGTCGAAGCAGTGCTTCACTTTGCTGCATATAAAGCGGTTGGTGAGTCTGTTGAGAAACCTTTAATGTATTATCACAATAATATTGAAGGAACCGTGTCGCTTTTAGAAGTAATGACTAAGCACAATGTTAAAAAAATTGTCTACAGTTCATCGGCTACGGTTTATGGTACAGAGAATGTGTCTCCTTTAGATGAGACAATGCCAACTTATACAGCAACGAATCCGTATGGATACACAAAAATTGTGAATGAAAACTTATTAAAAGACGTGGCCTATGCGGACCAAGAGTGGGGCGTAACGTTATTAAGATACTTCAATCCAATTGGAGCACATGAAAGTGGTTTAATTGGTGAAGATCCTAAAGGCGTACCAAATAACTTAATGCCTTATATTACGCAAGTAGCTGTAGGTAAGTTAGAAGAATTAAGTGTCTTTGGTGACGATTATGATACACCAGATGGCACTGGCGTGAGAGATTATATTCATGTCGTTGACCTCGCTAAAGGGCACGTGAAAGCGTTAGAAGAGTTACTCGATTATACAGGAACGAATATCTATAATCTTGGAACAGGCGAAGGTTATAGTGTTCTAGACTTAGTAAATGCTTTTGAGAAAGCAACGAATAAGCCAATTAATTATAAGGTTATCGCAAGACGTCCAGGTGATGTGGCTGAAGTTTATGCGAATCCTAACTTAGCCCAAAAAGAAATTGGTTGGAAAGCTGAGAAGACACTCGAAGAAATGTGTCAAGATAGTTGGCGTTGGCAACAAAACAACCCTAATGGTTATGTAGACTAGTAATGAGGCGATAAAGTGGTAAGGAAACAAAAATTAACAAGAGACAGTTATCCTACCTATGAAGGACGGGTTAAACAAAAGTCCAAGACAAAATGGTTCATTATTCTTTTTATCTTGATGATTTTAGTTATCATTGCTGGATTTTATATCTTCTATCAGTATTCGACGATAGAAGAAACTTATCAATCAACAGTATATGAAGAAGAAATTGTTCCTCATCTTGCTGAGCAACAGGACATAGCAGACGAGGCGCCATATACAGTGTTGTTCGTAGCTTTGGACAATGTTTATTATGATGGTGCTCAAGTTGAGGAAGCCTTATGGTCAACACTTTACTATGTTGATCCAGAACAAAATTCAATTCAAGCGGTGAATATTCCGATGAATTTAATCGTAAGAAGTAACGGCAATGAAGAGGTGAATCTTCTAACTTATGCTGACGGTGGCCTCACAAGTATTAAAGAGACGATAGAAAGTTTATTTGAAGTTGAATTGAATTATATTTCTGCAATGCGACTGCAAAACATTCGTGATATCGTAGATCCAATCGAACCTATTACGGTGAATGTCCCAGTAGATATTGAAGATTTATCAATTAATAGTAATCAAGCAGTTCAATTTAGTGGTATAGAAATCATGAATTTAATTGATGAAGGGAACGAATTACCTACTTTAGAGCAATCGGATCTTCATCATGCGATATTAAACAGCCTTTATACACATTTCTTTAAGTTTGAGAATATATTACAACTTCCAGAAAATTTTGAAAATGCTGAATATGTTATCCAAACTGAGGTGCCTTTTACAAAATTAGTTGAAATTTATCGCAATGATGATTATAATTTAACGAATGTCGACCTCAATGAGTTAGTTCAATTAGAAAGAACTCAAATGGAACATCGATATATATACTTTGCAGACTTGATTGAAATTAAAGAAGTTGTCTCAAGAATGGCTTCTGCTATAGATGAGTTTGCTAATAAGGACTGAGAGTAATTTGAAACGATTTTTTACAACAAATGGTAAATTTAGTATTTGGAAAACAATACGAAATTTAATCATTATAATTATATTAGTTGCTGCAGCTATTGGAGGTTACCTATATGGTAACGTTCTAAACGCAATTAATAATACGAATCAAGACGTAAATGTACAAAACATTCGTGACACAAATGTGCAGATTACTGAAGGAGATCCAATTAATGTCTTAGTAGTAGGGACTGATGGGGGCGCAGAAAGACAAGAGGACGACGGTTATGTGAGTCGATCTGATACTTTAATGCTTATTAATTTAAACCCAGAAACCGGTACAACGAAGATGGTCAGTATTCCGCGAGATACGATTACAAATATTGATGGTCAAGATGAACCCGATAAGATTAATCACGCGTATGCATATGGTGGGATTGATTTAACAATTGATACAGTACAAGATTTCTTACAAATACCCATAGATTACTATTTAGTAGTGAACATGGACGGCTTATCAGAAATGATTGATGCCATCGGTGGGATAGAAATTGTGAGTCCATTATCTTTTGAATATCGTGGAACTGAGTTCCATGAAGGAGAGCGAAGAGAAGTAGATGGTGTGAAGGCGATGAACTTTGCTCGTATGCGTTATGACGATCCCCAAGGTGAGCTTGGACGTCAGAACAGACAAAAGATTGTTATTAAAGCCATCATTGATAAAGCGTTAAGTTTAGATGCAGTCGTCCAATATCCAAGGCTAATTAATGTAGCTAGTCGATATGTAACGACCAATGTTGATTTGAATGAAGTATTATCAATCTACCAACAGTATCTGCCAGCATTAAATAATATTTCTTCAGTACAATTTGAAACGTTAGAAGAAATTCAAATTGATGAAATTGCCTACTATCACATACCTTTAAATGCTCGGGTAAAAGTTGCGAATGAGTTTCGTTATGTGAGCAACATGCCTTCAATTACAGCAAGTGATTTAGAGGATCCACTAGGTATCCAAGAAAGTGAAGAGCGAGCTAAATCTTTAGCGGTTATTATTAATCAATATCCAACAGGACTTTCAGAAGAAGATTTACAAGAACTGAACGAAAGACAAACATCGTTAGAAACGGCTAGGGAAACAATTGCCCAACCCGCTCCTGTAGAGAATAATAACTCAACACCAAACAATAATGATTATTGGGAAGAACCAGAATATAGCCAACCAACACAACCGACTCAACCGAATTATCCGCCAGAGGATAGTTCAGCTCAACCACCGGTAGAAACTCAAGAGCCGGAAGTTCCTGCAGAACCAGAATTACCTGAAACTAGTACACCAGATTATGATGACGGTGAAAATGAACAAGAAGGCAGTTATTCTGAAGAAGCTTCTAATTCTACCCAAGCAAATGAAGGACAAAGCTCAGGAACAAATGATTCGAGTATTAGTTAATCGCTAATACCTGAATAAAAAAGCGCTGACGACAACACTCACGATGGATTAAATTATATCATTGTGGGTGTTTCATCGCGTTAAAGAGTCGACTTTAATAATAGATAAGTCAAAGTGCTCAGAATTTTATAGAATGATGTAAGGATGGGGATCGTTAAGATGAGCCAAAAAGTGAATAAACGTATTCTTCATATTATGAGTAGTCATGGTGGTGGAATATCAACATTTATCCGTAATTTAGCAACAGAGATTCATCGATTTGGAATTGTATTTGATGTTGTAACTTACGGACCATGTCCACCAGAATTTGTTGAGGCCATTCGTCGTACAGGTGGCGATGTGTATCAAATTAAGAATCCGAAAAAAGAAGGATGGAGACAGTTTTACAAATCATTCTCACGTGTCATTAAGTTATATCATTATGATGTTATCCATTGTCATATAGCTGGCTACCGTGCTTTAGCTTACAAAACGATTAGTAACTTCCAAAGTGAGGCTGAATTTATTATTCATGCCCATCATTATGTCGATGACAATCAATTAAGTGTCGCACAACGTTTTTTACATTATCTTAACCAGATGATTAACCAAACTGTCTCTGCTAAATTTGTTGGATGCAGTCGCGATGCTGTTCAAGCGCTTTTCGGTTACAAAATCGACCGAAAAGACATGATTATCATACCGAATAGTATTGAGCCTGATGATTTTATATTTGAATCGGAAGAAGAAAATAACTTTCGTGAAAAGGGACGGGAACACTATGGAATATCAAAGGATACCATAGTCGTTGGACAAGTAGGACGACTTGCACCAATTAAAAATCATGCCCTAACTTTACAAGTAGCTGAAATAGCAAAACTAAAGAAATTAAATATGAAGTTCATTATCGCAGGTAGTGGAGAACTTGAAGAAGAGTTGAAAGAGCGAATTGGAGTGAATCAATTAGATGATTATGTTCAATTAGTTGGACGTATCTCACCGATTGCAGAGTTATTTCCGGTCATGGATGTGCTTTTCTTCCCGTCAATTAACGAAGGATTAGGTACTACGGCCATCGAAAGCCAAGCTGCAGGCGTACCCGTCGTCTTATCACATACAATTCCAATGGAAGTGGAGTTGGGGATCGATTTATTGTATCGAGTTAATTTAAGTGCAGCGCCAAGTGATTGGTTAAAAGAAGTGCTTAAAGCATCTCGAGAAAGTAAAGTAGATTCAAGTGAGCGCTTAATGGCACTTGAGAGAAATAATTACACTAATATTCAAGCGGCTAAGCTATATGCAACATCGATAGCTCAATACACTAATTATTAAAGGTGATATAAATAATGAAACAATTTATGAAAAGGTTAGCGGGCTTTAGCTTAGGACCAATCTTAGGCGCAGCCATCTCTTTGATTTTGTTCCCCATATTTACAAACGCACTCCCAATTGAGGAGTATGGTCGAGCGGGAACATTCGAAACCTTAATTTTACAAATTCCCAATTTTATATATATTGGGATGGATCAAGCGTTTACTCGCGAATATAACCATATGGATAATAAAAGAAACTTGATGCAACAAGCGATGCTTCTACCGTTAATGTTAGGTGTGTTTCTTGTTGCAGTATCAGCTGTTTTTTCAGTTCCATTTTCTGAATGGCTGTTCCAATCAGGGGATTACTACTACATCGTTTGGTACGCTGGAGTTTGGGTGTTAGCAACGATTGTAGAGAGATTTTTACTTTTAAGTATACGAATGCAAGAAAAAGCCGTCGAGTTTTCGTCCTATAGTTTACTACTTAAAGTTGGAAACTTCATAGTATCTATGGGAATGATTTTCGCTGGAGTGAGAGACTTTAGAGCCGTTGTTTATGGTTTGATTTTTGGTCAAATCTTAGCTGATTTAGTCTTATTTTTCCGTTACAGAGATTTATTGGATTTCCGTGGTTTTCAAATTGATCCAAAATTAATTAAGAAAATGTTCCTCTTTGGAACACCGATTATGATTGCAAGCTCTTTAGCTGCTGCGCTTAACTCCATTGATATTATAGTATTGACTGAGTTTTCAAGCTTAACGGATATCGGAATTTATAAAGCAGGGAGTAAAATAGGTAGTATTATCGGAATATTAAAAACGGCCTTTGCGAGTTTTTGGATTCCGACAGCCTATCGTTGGTATGAAGAGAATAAATCGATGAAACACTATAAATTTATTAGTGATATTGTCTTATTTTTATTATCAGGGTTATTCTTCGTTATCTTAGTCTTAAGGTATCCAATATCCTTAATTTTAAGTTCAGACGGGGAATATTTAGATGTTCAGTACATTATGGGGCTATTAGCATTTCCTCATATTATGTATACTTTGTCTGAGACAACGACATTGGGAATCGTATTTTCAAGAAAGACACATTATAATATCTTTGTAAGTATTATGTCTTTAGTTGTAAGTGTCATTATAAACTTATCACTGACTCCTTTTATTGGTTTCAGAGGGGCCGCATTGGCTTCAACAGCAGCCTATGTTGTTTTCTATCTTGCAAGAACGTATTTTTCAAGTCGAACAGGATTTTACTTTGGACAAAAGAAACAAATAATTACGATGTTAATTATGATTACTGCTGGTCTAATTAATTTATATCCATTGGATTACAGCATTTTTATTACGATTGGTTTAGGTTTATTGGCATTAGTTGTCCAAATACCAACCATTAAAACAGCACTAGAAATTAAGAATCATCCTGGAGAATGGGATTTTACTTAAAAGTTAGAAGGTGAACAACTTTGCGAAAATATTTAATACTGATCGTTGCTTCGGTCTTTTTAGGGACGGAGATATTAGCGATTCCAACACCGGTAGCACAAATTACGATTTATCGTTTACTGGTGATTGGTATGATAGCCATCTTTGGTTATCAAATACTCAAACAAGATCCAAATATTAAAATCATCCCGAATAATACGGCCACCGTCATTACTGGTATTTATCTTTTTTGGTGGGCCTGGGGAGCAGTGTCAGTCATTTGGACGATTGATGTGATGAATTGGTTCCAAGCAATGTTCTTGCTTACATTAGGTGTAAGCAGTGTAGTTGGTTTGTACTTGTGGACGAATGATTTAGTCACTTGGAAAGTTCTGATTAAGACAGTTTGGATTATGATGACATTTTTAGCACTTTGGGGTTTTTATGAGATTCTTACGAATCACTATGTTTTCGCTAATTTAGAAGCGTTAGATAAGAACAATACCTTTGCTACTCAGCCATCATCTCGTATACCGGTAACGACCTTTACAAATCAGAATGATTACGCAACTTTATTACTCGCATACTTGCCAGTAAATTTAATTATGCTGAATCTCAATCGTCACTCGATTCGACGATATTTATATGTGATTCCAATACTATTAACAGCATATTTAATTTATCGAAGTGATTCACGAATGATTTTACTGAGTTTCGTACTTTTCTTTTTTATGGTTATACTATTACAATTTAATTGGGATATAAAAAGAAAGTATATCTTAAGCGCGATAGGTATCGGTCTAGCCCTTATCGTTGGCTTGATTATATTTGTTCCATCGCTAAATGATATGGTCTCGCACTTGTTTTATCTAGGTGGCGATTTCTATAATACAGGCGATTCACGCCGAATTAACCTATGGCGAAATGGTTTAGTATTCCTAGCAGAAACTTTCGGTTTTGGAGTGGGAGCGGGGAATATTGAAATATGGATGGATATGTTGCCATTTTTACCTATTGATGAATTTACAAACATTCATAACTGGTGGCTTGAGATACTAGTCGGTTATGGTGTCATAGTATTTGTCCTATACGTTGTAAGTTATGGCTTATTAATCCAAGCTTTAAACCGACTCCGTCATCATGAATCAAAAGTCATTCGTCAAATTGCAATTAGTTTTATATCGTTCTTAGTTGTATATATCTTTGCGAGTATCACAAGTGCGAATAACATGTTGATTGAATGGCATTGGGTTTACTTTGGAATAATGATTAGCTTTGTGAAGTTAATGGAAATGAAGAACGTCACGAAACCAAAAAAGAATGAGGTATGAATATGAGTTTAGCAACAATAATAAATGAGTTATGGCGATTTTTTAAAGATAATATTGTAAGAATATTAATTGGCGCCTTAGTTATATCTGTGATTACTGTCGGTGCACGTTATTTTATCACTGATATTTTATTATCTGACCGCCAAGAGGCTGCAGATTACCTTGAGGATGTTTATACTCAAGAACCGAGTTCATTTAAAGCAGTGGTAACGATTGAAGATGGTCAAATCTTCTCGAATCCACATTTATTTGATGATTACTTTACATCGCCTCAAGTAGTTGAAGCGGTTGAAGAAACAACGGGAATTGAATTCCAAGAAACAATTGATAGTGAAAAAACATTGGAGTTATTTAAAACACCAACGTTTCGTGGGTCAATCTCTGCAGTGAGAGATAATGCTTCCGGCGTTTTTATCTTCCGAGTGTTAGCAGGGAAGACAGCCGAAGAAAATTTAGCGATAGCGAATGCTTACCGTGACTTATTAGTTTCAGGTGAGATTCCATTTATGGATAACCAATTTGCAGATATCACTTTAGAACCTGTGATTGGTGAAGTATTGGATACAGAAGAATATCTAAGTTTACCAACGGTTGAGACATTGAGCGTATATCGTTCGAATAATGCGAGATCATTAATTGTATATGGTGTCTTAGGCTTCGTTGTTGGACTGATCTTAACAAGTGGAATTGTCTTCTTACAAAGATTGCGTAAGAGCAAGATTAATTATGCCTTTGAGTATGCATGGGACTTAGATGATCAGCATATACTTGTTCATAGTAGCCATGAAGGTGCTGTATATAATGTTCAAGATGCGATTCGTATACCAGCGGTTAACTTACGTTGGATTATTTCTCAAAGTGCTTTAACTGAGGACTTTAAAAATACAAATGATTTATCAGAACGATTTATTTCGAAGTTGCAAGAAGTTAAGAGTGATGAACAGGCACCGAAACAAATTGTGATTGTCATCCAAGCGAATCATACAGAGAAACGTTGGTTAAAAGACCAAATGACAATGGCGACTTTATACAATGTGCCATTGAAATTAGTTCACGTTTATTAATTAAGGAGGCTAAAATTTGCCAACTTTTGAAGAAGGTTTAGTATCCATTATCACACCCGTGTATAATGCAGAACGCTTTATTAGCGAGACCATTGTGAGTGTTATTAAACAAAGTTACACCAATTGGGAAATGATCTTAGTCAATGATTGTAGCCAAGACAACTCGGTTGAAATTATTGAAGGGTTTGCTAAAGAAGATAAGCGAATTAAATTAGTTACTTTAGCTGAAAACAGTGGGGCAGCCGTGGCACGTAATACTGGAATCGAGAATGCCAAAGGAAGATATATTGCTTTCGTTGATAGTGATGATTGTTGGTCGGAGTCGAAACTGACAGAACAACTTGTATTTATGCAAGAAAAACAGGTTGGTTTTACATATACGGACTTAGCATTAATCAACGAATTAGGTGAGGTATTAAAAGACCGCGTCAATGTACCGGCTTCCTTCTCGTATTCAGAGCTATTAAAAAATACAGCCATTGCCTGTTCGACGGTCGTCATTGACCGCGAATTAATTGGAGATTTCCGTATGCCTCTTGTTCGAAAAGGACAAGACACAGCAACGTGGTTAATGTTAATGCGTGAGCGAAAAGTTAAAGCTTATGGCTTACAAGAAGTTCATAATTATTATCGTCAAGTTCAAGGTTCGATTTCAAGTGACCGGATTGGTGCATTGAAACGGACGTGGAATACTTATTATAATTTAGAAAAATTACCATTACCCAAAGCAGTGTATTATTTTTCACATTATGTATTAAATGCAGTATTACGCCGATTATAAGTATAAAAGTCTGAGACGCAGCGTGCGCCTCAGACTTTTTTTATTTCTTTTTGATTGGATGTCTTAAGATAGTTTTAAGTTTGTCGGAATCTGTTTTTCGTGTAACTGACAAATAGATTTCATGATGATGCTTGATGTCACTAATATCTAGTTGATAGCCTTCTTGGTTGATATAGTCATGCATCTTAGACACAGAATGTACTTCATCGTCATAAGGTCCAATATGGAGGATTTGGACAGTTAAACCTTCAGTTATCGTTGTAAGATAGACGTTTGCAGTGTTGATTTTCTTCTTGTTTAGAACTTCATTTTGAGCCCACTCAAAGACTTGAGGTGTGACATACTCTGGCATTCGCAGCTTCATAACCCATTGGAAGTCTTCTTTTCTTGATGAATCCACACCATGTACACCGTCTTGCCACCAATATCCTTCAAGCGGTGGAACAACAAATACAAAGAAATCATCAATTGTGTAGCCATTACGCTCACTCATCCGAATCGTGTAGGCTAGGCTATATATTTGTTTTACTGCTGCCTGGTATTCCCCGTCTAATTCATTCGGGTCACCCATACCATCAATCGCAATAAACTTCATCTTAGGTATATCAATAATTTCTGGTATTGTTTTTGGTTTATAAAACTGCTTCTCTTTTTTTTAAAAATCAAAAGGCATATCTTACTCATTCCATTCATATTCATGCTATATTAATACTATAATCTATTATACATTGAGCCAGGCAAGTTGTATTTAAGAAGATTATTTTTTATTTTGTTAATAATACTTGCAAGCGTTACCTTAAATCATTTAAACTATAAATATTGAATTATTGGAGGATATTATGAAAATTAGCTTATTAGAACCATTACGTGTACCAAAGGAATACATTGAAGAATTGGCACAGCCATTAAAAGATTTAGGCCATGAGTTTGTCTATCATGAAACAAAAACAACAGATCCAGATGAATTATATGAGCGTAGTAAAGACTCTGAAGTGGTGATTATTGCCAACAATCCGTATCCTAAAGAAGTGATTGAGAAATTAGACAAAACTAAATTTATCGATGTTGCTTTTACAGGGGTAGACCATGTAGATAACGCTAGTGCTAAAGAAAAAGGCATTAAAATCGCAAATGCATCGGGTTATGCTACTCAAGCAGTCGCAGAATTATCTATTGGTTTAGCTCTGAATGTTTTACGTGAAGTGAAACAAGGAGACTTAGATGTCCGTAAAGGCGACGATTTTCCAGGATTAATTCAAGGACAAGAAATTCATGGAAAAACAGTCGGTATTATTGGTACCGGGACAATTGGAATTCATACAGCAAAACTATTCAAAGCTTTCGGAGCTAAAGTCTTAGGGTATAACCGCTCAGAGAAACAAGAAGCGATTGATGCGGGTGTTGAATATGTAAGCTTAGATACACTGATTAAAGAAAGTGATATTATCTCAATCCATCTTCCAATGACTGAAGATACTAAGCACACAATCGGTGAAAGAGAGCTGGATAATATGAAAGAATCAGCTATCTTAATTAATGTAGCTAGAGGACCGATTATTGATAATGAAGCTTTAGCAAATGCTTTAAATGAAGGAAAAATCGCTGGTGCTGGTATTGATGTCTTCGACATGGAGCCACCAATTCCAAATGATTACCCGTTACTTCATGCAAAAAATGCATTGTTAACACCACATGTTGGTTACTTAACAAATGAAGCAATGGTCCTTCGTGCTCAAATTGCCTTTGACAACGTAATGGCATATATTAACGGCGAAGATAAAAACATCGTATCTATTTAATATAGAATGGACTCACAGTCAGATAGTATTGAGGACGAACGCTAATTAGATCCTTCAATATTATCTGGCTTTTTTGATATCAAACGCAATGTAGGAGGAAGTTTATGACAGAAAGATTGACAACAAGTCTCACTTGGCAAGAGAAAGATGAACACTTTGCTTACGATGGGCCTCTCGGTCCAGTATTAAATTCTGATGGGACAGCTGTATTAAGATTATGGTCACCGAGCGCTAAATCGGTCCAAGTATTATTGTATGATAAAGACAATCAAGAAAAACAAGTCGCAGTAGTGGAAATGAATTCACACGACAAAGGTTTATGGGAAGTGACATTGAATCAAGACACAGTGTCTGGTATCGATAATTTCAATAATTATTGTTATCATTACCAAATTAACCGTGAAAGTGAGTCCGTCTTAGCCTTGGATCCTTACGCTAAATCACTGGGTACTTGGAATAGCCACGACGAAGCATCGTATATTGCCAAAGCCGCGATTGTTGCACCAGAGAACATTGGGCAAAAATTAGACTTTGCTAAAGTTGAAAACTATAAACGAAGAGAAGATGCTGTAATCTACGAAGTTCACGTGCGGGACTTTACATCAGATCCATCAATTAAGGATGAACTACACCACCGTTTCGGAACGTTTGAAGCGATGACGGAACGATTGGATTATATTCAGTCGCTTGGTGTCACGCATGTGCAGTTACTGCCTGTCTTAAGTTACTATCATGCGAATGAATATGAGACGGGTGAACGCTTCTTAGAATATAAATCAGCTTGGACGAACTACAACTGGGGCTATGACCCCATGCATTATTTCGCTTTAACAGGGATGTATTCGATTAACCCAGAAGACCCATCATCCCGGATTAAAGAGTTTAAAGAACTTGTGAATGAAATCCACAAAAGGGGAATGGCAGTGACACTGGACGTCGTGTATAATCACACTGCAGAACTCCATATTCTTGAAGATTTAGAACCTGAGTATTATCATTTTATGGATTCAGATGGTACATCAAGAACTAACTTTGGTGGCGGACGTTTAGGAAGTACCCACTATATGACTCGTCGCTTAATTGTTGACTCATTAAAGCACTTAGTTGAAGAATTTAAAGTTGATGGCTTCAGATTTGATATGATGGGAGATTTAGATGCAGAAACAGTTCAATTAGCCTATGATGAAACGGTCAAAATTAATCCAAATATCTTAATGATTGGTGAAGGTTGGATTACGTACGTTGGAGATGAAGGTGCTGAGGACGTTCAAGCAGCGGATCAATTATGGATGTCAGATACAGAAGCTGTTGGCTCATTCTCAGACGAAATACGAGACGAGTTAAAATCTGGTTTTCAAAGTGAAGGGAAGCCACGCTTTATTACTGGTGGGCGCCGAAATGTGCAGAAGATTTTCGATAATATTAAAGGGCAACCGCATAATTTCGAAGCGGACCAACCAGGTGATGTCGTCCAATATATTGAAGCACATGATAACTTAACTTTACACGATGTTATTGCCCAATCTATTAATAAAAATCCATTGCTCCATACGGAAGAAATCCATCAACGGATTCGCCTTGGAAACTTAATAGTATTAACATCTCAAGGGACAGCATTTATTCATGCCGGTCAAGAATACGGTCGTACCAAACAATTTAAGCACCCAGAATTTAAAACCATGGTAGATGAGTGGGGCGATATTCCAGATAATTCTACTTACTTTACTAATAATAATGGGGACCCGATTGAGTATCCATACTTTATTCATGACTCTTATGACTCGTCCGATGCGATTAACAAGTTTGAATGGGAAAAAGTTAGAGGAGTGAATGGTTACTCAATTGAGAATACAACGATGGAGCATATGCGCGGCTTAATTCAACTCCGTCATTCAACAGATGCCTTTAGATTGGCGGATAAAGAACTCATTGATATAAATGTTCAACTATTAAATATTCCAGAAATTCGTGAACGTGACGTTGCGATTGCTTATAAAGTGAGAGGAACTCAAGGGGACGAGTATATTATAGTGATTAATGGAAACAAACGTAGTCGTACGTTCACATTACCGGAAGAAGTTGAATTGGCGCAAGTGATTGCCGATCAGGATCGGGTTGATACTGAACCTTTAATGCAACCCCAAGGCATTGAAATGTTATCTTCAACACAAATTAAATTAGCTGGTTTAAGCGCAGTCATTTTCAAGAAATAAAGTAAACATAAGAAAAACGTCGGAATTCCAAATCGAATTCTGACGCTTTTTTGCTTATTTTCTCATGTTTAACATTTTGAATCGAACGTGCATGTATATCTCTAAGATTGAATCTGTAAAAAATACACCTAAAGCAATCGCTCCAGCGATTGAAAGAGTTTGTATGAGATAATAATTACTTAGATCATAGTCTCCTTGAATAAAGTAAAGAGCTGTCTGATAAATCGCAGACCCAGGCACAAATGGGAAAAAGGCTGGGATATAAAAGATGGTTACCGGTGCTTTAAAACGACGCGCGAAGAATTGGCCAATTAATGATACAACACTACAAGCAAAAAATGTTGCTAAAGCAGCACCCATTGGGTTTGCCAATAGAAGATATACAAGGTAGCCTATTGCTCCCGCATAACCCGTCTTAAAGATGAGGGATCTAGGTGCTTCGAGCGTAATGGCAGCTGTGATTGTGGCTACATATGACCCGATAACTTGGATAATTATACCAACCATGATGTAACCTCCCCGTAAAAGTAAAGGCCAATTGCGACTCCAATTGCTAAACTCAGTGCAATAACAATCGCGTCAGCGACACGAGCGACACCAGAGATATAATCTCCTTTCAACATATCCCGAAGGCCATTGGTCACAGCAGTCCCCGGATATAGAGGCATTAAACCACCAATGATAATAACATCAGTTGATATATCAAGTGGAACAACTGAAGCAATTACATTGGTTAAAAATGCAGTCACTAAGGTTGATGCTACGCCATAAATAAAGTCATTCAAATGGAATAAGTCTTTTAAAATACGTGAATAAGCTACAAGTAAGCCAGTAAAGATTGAAAAGACACTATCCCAAAAACCTCCACCTAAAAGAACAACAAAGGCAACCACTAAGATAACTGTTGCCAAATCTTTACTAAATACCGTGTAATCTGAATCATCTACCACCTCGAGACGTTCAGCTGCTTCATCAATCGTAATTTGACCACTTGTCAGTTGACGTGAAATATTATTTACTCGGTAAATCTTATTTAATTGGTTACTACGGTCTGTTATTCGACGGACTAACGTAATACCTTCGATTTCAGGATCTGAATCATCTAAAGTAACATATAGACCTGTCGTATTTGTGATGACTTCCGTGTTAGAAAGCCCACTAGTTTGAAGAATACGTCGAACCGTATCCTCAACTCGATAACTTTCAGCATGAGACTCTAGCATAATTCTACCTGCTGTTGTTGCTACTTCAACTATTTTTTTATGTTTCTTTCTCATAAAGATATCACCCACCTTTTGTTAAATAATTCGTTAAGAGACATCCAAAATATGGTAACATAGAAATTGAGTAATCACTATTTAAATATAATTAAATTTTAATAAGGAGTGATTTCATGACATTGTTATATATATATTTAGTATTTGCCTTTGAATGCAAGGATGCCAATACAATTTACATATCCATTGATGATAAGGACAAGCCATTATATCAATTATATTTTAAATATGATAGAGAATGTACAAACTTTCAAAAAGTACTCCACAATTATTCAATGGAAATGGAACTACATAAATATTCGATTAAAACTCAACTCGGATTTATTTATAAATTTATTGAAACAAACCCATTTATGTATGAGTACCAATATACCTTATCGAATAAAAGAAAGTAGAGTGAGGTAAGACGTATGAAAATCACAAAAATTGCACAACAACAGAAACAAGCAAATCGTTATTCAATCTTCGTTGATGACGAGTTTTTTATTGGTGTCGATCAAGAAATTCTAATCGAATACGCTTTGCGTAAAGACCAAGAAGTGGATCAAAACTTATTAGATAAGATTAAATCAGCAGAGAATGATCATAAATTATACTCTGCTGCGATTAATTATTTATCTTACGGAATGCGATCGATCAAAGAAATGCGCGACTATTTACATAAGCAAAGAGATAAAAAAGAAAAAGAAGAGGATTCAATTGCACCTTCAGAAGAAGTGATTGAGAATACCTTGGATCGCCTAATTCGTCAAGGCTATTTAAATGATTTGGAATATGCAAAAAGCTATGTCCGAACAAATTACACACTAAAATCTAAGGGACCAAACATTATTCAAAATGAATTGAAAGTCAAAAAGGGGATAAATGAAATGACAATTCTAGATGCAATGGACGAGTACCCAGAAGAAGAACAAAGCGAGAATATCCAAACACTCATTGATAAATTCATCCGAACAAAAAAATCATTGCCCCCCAAAATGATGCGTAATAAATTGTATACTCATCTACTCACCAAAGGCTTTGACAAAGATTTAGTGAATCAACATATGAGTGAATTAACCTTTGATGATGCTGAAGATGATCAAGCAGATATGTTAGAAAAAGAAGCAGACAAGTATTTAAGAAAACATCAACGCCGATTTAGCGGCTATGATTTAAAACAAAAGATGATTCAAAGTCTACTTAGTAAAGGCTTTGACTATGAAATGATTAAAATTTGGCTTGAAGATAACGAAGCCGAAATGAATGAATAGAAAGTGGATTAAATGACGAACAAAAGACAAAAGTTAATCGAACAGTATCTAATCAATTGGAATGAAAAAAAGATAAAAGCATTCCGAACTCAATTATTAGATTGGTATGATGCGAACAAAAGAGACTTACCTTGGCGACAAACGAAGAACCCTTACTATATTTGGGTTAGTGAGATTATGTTGCAACAAACGCAAGTCAACACAGTTATACCTTATTACGAACGATTTATTAAAGAACTACCTACAATAAGAGATTTAGCTGAAGTGGAGGAGTCTGAATTAATGGGTCTATGGCAAGGTTTAGGCTATTATTCACGTGTACGTAATATGCAATTTGCAGCCCAACAAGTGATGGCTGACTTTAATGGGGAGATGCCTAATACCTTGGAGGGCTTACTTTCATTGAAAGGTATCGGTCCATATACCGCCGGTGCGATTGGTAGTATTGCGTTTAATCTTCCAGAACCCGCGTTAGATGGTAACTTAATGCGGATTGTAGCTCGCTTATTTGAAATAGACCGTGATATCACTTTAAATAAGACGAAAAATGAATTCACTGGAATCTTATATCAGTTAATTGATCCGGAAAGGCCAGGGGACTTTAACCAAGCTCTGATGGATATTGGTGCCACCATTATGACGCCAACAAATTACCAACCTGAAGATAGTCCAATCAAAGAATTTGATCAATCTTATCAGAATAATACGAGTCATCTATACCCAGTAAAGAAAAAGAAAACAAAAGCAACCAAACACCACCGAATCGCCTATGCGATACGAAATCATAAGGGTGAATGGTTAATGCGCAAACATAATGACAAAGAACTTTTGACGGGTCTGTGGCATTTTCCAATGGTTGAAGTGAATGTAGTTATGGAAGGCGCGACGAGTTCTGAATTGATAGAGCCTTTAGTGAATCATTTAGATGAAAGTATTGATATCAGTGAATTAAAGCTAGACCGATCATTGATATTGGATGAAGAAGAAGGCTTTGAACTCTTGCCAACATTCGCACAAGTGAAGCATGTATTCTCACATCGGATTTGGCAAGTACAAGTGATACCATTTTTACTAGATGGGACAGCAGATTTGAATGAGGAAGACTTCAAATGGGTAAGCATTCAAGAGCTAGAATCCCTACCAGTATCAACTTTACAACAAAAATTGTTTAATAGTATCGTATCCGATCGAGAATAAAGAAAAAGTAGAGGAATAATATGAGCAGATTATTTAGATATTTTGAAGGCTACAAGCTTAGTAGTATCTTCGGACCTTTAATGAAATTAGTCGAAGCAGTTTTAGAATTGCTAGTCCCAATGATTGTAGCATTAATTATTGACGTTGCCATCCCAACTGGAGATGTAGCAAATATTATCAAATATATTTTGGTGATGTTTGGAATTGCTGCAGCTGGGCTAGCCTTTTCAATTACAGCACAGTTTCTATCAGCAAAAGCAGCTGTAGGTTTTGCTGAAAATTTAACCAATGATTTATTTGAATTTGTTTTACAATTACCAAAAGAAGTATATGGAACGATTTCTCCCGGGAGTATTGTCACTCGATTAACAAGTGATACGTTCCAAATTCAAAGTGGATTGAATACATTTTTCCGCTTATTCCTTCGTTCACCTTTTATTGTATTTGGTTCTTTAATTATGGCCGCACAAATTGATGGACGAATGACACTTATATTTTTAGCTATGATTGCCATTTTATTTGTTGTAGTAGGTGCTATTATTTATTTTGCCAATCCATTATATACACAAATACGAGAGCAATTTGATTTATTAGTGACATTAACACAAGAACAAATGAAGGGTATGCGTGTGATCCGCGCTTTTCAGCAAAAAGACCGTGAAGTGAATGAATTTAAAGCTCAAAACAAAAACGTCACTACCGACCAAATTCGTGTAGGTTTCATTAATGCTTTCACTAATCCACTCACTTATATAGTGGTGAATGTTGCTTTGATTATTGTTCTTTGGCAAGGTGGGAATTTTATTAATTCCGGATCATTGACCCAAGGTCAGCTAGTCGCTTTAGTGAATTATTTATTGGCTATCTTAGTGGAATTAGTGAAGATTGCATTTGTCATTACACAATTAAACCGAGCATACTCAAGTGCTAAACGTGTAGGGACTGTCTTTGAACAGCCACTAGAATCTGAAGTGTTTGAGAATAATAGCCAGCAAAATGAAGAGAAGCATACAGTTTTAAGTTTTCAAGATGTGACTTTTACATACCCGAATGCAACGAAACCATCGCTATCAAATATTGATTTCTCAATTAAAGAGGGCGATTTTGTTGGGATTATCGGTAGTACTGGTTCTGGTAAATCAACCTTACTTCAATTAATTACAAAAACTTATGATGCCCAAGAGGGTGGCGTTTTCTTCCAAGAAGATTACTTTAATACGGATTCAAAACGTGACTTAAGAGAGAATATAAGTGTTGTTCCAAGTAATGTTGCATTATTTAAAGGAACAATTCGAAGTAACTTATTATTAGGAAATCCTGAAGCGACGGAAGAGATGATGTGGCAAGCGCTAGAAGATGCACAAGCATTGGACTTTGTTCGCTCATATCCAGAAGGTTTGGATAAAGAAGTCGCTACTTTTGGACGTAATTTCTCTGGTGGTCAAAGACAACGTCTAACGATTGCACGAGCACTAATTAAACCGTCATCATTATTAATCTTTGATGATTCAACGAGTGCCTTGGATTATGTTACTGAAGCAAATTTCCAAAGAACGCTGAAAGAAAAGTATAACGACCGTACGATAATTATGATTTCTCAAAGAACACATAGTTTACAACAGGCAAATAATATCGTGGTCTTAGAAGAAGGAAGACAAATTGGCTATGCTAGCCACGAAGAGTTACTGGCAAATAACCCTGTGTACCAAGAGATTTATGCATCACAAAATGTGAAGGAGGTAGCGGATAATGGAGAACACTAATAAAAGCAGTTCAAGTATTTTGAAACGATTATTTTCTGACCTATCTGGACACAAATTACTTGTTGTTCTTTCGTTAATATCAACAGTTATCCAAGTAGGATTGACTGTTTACCTCCCAATTTTAATCGGACAAGCCGTTAACCAGACGATTGGTGAAGGGCAAGTGAACTTTGATGTCTTATTACCAACACTTATGAATATGGGAATTGTGATTGGACTCAATGCGATTGTTCAGTGGGTTAACCCAATTTTATTCAACAAAATTACATATGAAGTTATAGAATCGCTTCGTAACCGTGTGCTTGAAAAAGTTCACTCATTGTCTTTAAATTATATAGATCAACGCAGTACAGGAGATTTAGTGAGTCGAGTTACCACAGATACCGAGCAATTAGGTGATGGGTTGATTATGATTTTCAATCAATTCTTCATTGGTATATTAACTATTTTCATCACTATCTTTACAATGGCACAACTTGATTTAACCATGATGTTACTTGTTGTTGTGTTAACGCCGATTTCATTATTTATCTCACGTTTTATTGCAAAGAAAAGCTACTCACTTTTCCGCCAACAAACGAAGGCACGTGGGGAACAGGCGGATTTTATCGAGGAAAATATTCAACAAGCTGATATTGTTAGATTGTTTAATTCTCAAGAAGAAGCGACGGAAACTTTTACTAAACTCAATGCTGATTATAGTGAAAAGTCCAAGTGGGCAATCTTTTACTCGTCGACAATTAACCCAGGAACGCGTTTTATTAATGCTTTGATATACGCAGCGTTAACATTTTTAGGAGCCGTTCGAATTGTGAATGGAACGTTTACTGTGGGAGAGTTAACGACATTTTTAAATTATGCGAACCAATATACGAAGCCATTTAACGACATTTCAAATGTGCTCGCGGAAATTCAAAGTGCTCTGGCTTGTGCGGATCGACTATATACAATTATCGATCAGCCAGAAGAGGTAGAAACTGGACATAGATTGATTGATTCAAGTAATGTCGATGGAAAAGTAAACTTTAATCGTGCTTCGTTCAGTTATACAAAAGATAAAGAGCTGATTACTGACTTAACTTTATCAGTTAAAGCAGGTGATACGGTAGCAATTGTTGGGCCTACGGGCGCTGGTAAATCAACATTAATTAATTTACTGATGCGTTTCTATGACTTAGATCAAGGACAAATTTTAATTGATAATGAGCCGATTACCGACTTTACTCGCGAATCTGTTAGAAAGCAATTCGGGATGGTGCTACAAGAAACTTGGCTAAAAGGTGGAACGATTCACGATAATATCGCTTACGGTCATCCAAACGCATCTAGAGAAGAAGTGGTGAAAGCAGCCAAAGCGGCTCACGCTCATCGCTTCATTGAATTGTTACCTGATGGGTATGACACAGTCTTAACAAGTGGTGGTGCTGGGTTATCAACGGGGCAACAACAATTATTATCTATCGCGCGAATTTTTGTTTCAATTCCGACAATGTTAATTCTAGATGAAGCAACATCGTCGATTGATACAAGAACGGAAATTCTGATTCAAGAAGCATTTGATCGCTTGATGAGAGGGCGCACGAGTTTTATTATCGCCCACCGCTTATCAACCATCATGAATGCGGACATGATATTAGTTATGAAAGATGGTTCCATCGTTGAACAAGGAAATCACGATACTTTAATGAAGGCACGCGGTTTGTACTACACAATGCAATCGTCTCGTTCGTCCGAGCAATAAAATAAAACCTTACTGAGTATGAGAAATCATATTTGGTAAGGTTTTTTTGATGGGTGTGTTGGTTGGGAGTACGTCGTGAGGTGAGACTAATGCGGGTTTAATACTAATCTAGTATTCGATTTGGAAACGAATGCGAAATTCTGGGTTAACGGGACTTGTCATATGGTGACAAGGGAAATTGGGTGTTTAACGGGACTTGTCATGAGGTGACAAGGGAAATTAAACGTTTAACGGGACGTGTCTTTTGGTGACAAGGGAAATTGGTTGTTAACAGGACTTGTCATATGGTGACAGTGGAAATTGGAAGTCTAACAGGACTAGTCATGAGGTGACCAGGGGAATTGGAGCTCTATCAGGACATGTCATATGGTGACAAGGGAAATTGAAAGTTTAACAGGACTTGTTATGATAAAGCCCATATAATTGTGTAAAAGTAAAAAACCATAATAATCTCTTTGGTACAATGTAGTTGACAGACAAACATTGAAAGGAAGATTATTATGGCTCAATTAAATATTACCTTAAATTTAGAAGAATTAACAGAGGCAGTCATGAATAGCGATATGAATGCGATGATGAAATCATTAGCCGTCACTGTCTTTAACGCTTATATGGAAGTTGAACGTGATCGCTACATTAAAGCAGAGAACTATGAACGGACTTCGGAACGAAAAGATCAGCGGAATGGCTATTACGAACGGGACCTCATGCTAAATATCGGGAGCATCAACTTAAAAGTACCACGGACGAGATCAGGCGAGTTTAAAACAGACGTGTTTAACAGCTACCAGCGGATGGATAAAGCGTTTGTCCTTGGGATGATTGAGATGGTCATTATGGGTGTTTCTACTCGAAAAGTCACGAAAATAGTGGAACAGCTCTGTGGCGAAAATGTATCCAAGTCCTTTGTCTCAGACATCATGCAGGAATTAGATCCACAAATTGAAGCGTTTAAACAACGGTCGTTATCGCACTCTAAATTTCGTTACTTATATGTAGACGCAATGTATATCAAAGTGAGAGAGGACAATCGCGTCGTGTCTAAAGCTGTTTATATCGCCCAAGGTGTTAATGATATAAATAAACGAGAAATC
>NZ_VBSP01000032.1 GCF_005864045.1 Ruoffia tabacinasalis
TGTCACGCTCACCTTTCTAAAAGATGTAAACGTGCTCAATAAGTATACAGGAGGATATATAAGTTTTGGTAAATTCTTCCGCAAAGAGTGGTAAAACTGTCCGCAATCACTGGTAAAAAGAACCGCAGGGTTGGTACAAATTAAATGCAATAATCATTTACTAGGAATTAAAAACCCTCACATTAAATTAACACATGGTTTACAAGAAGAATCCTATGGAGATGTTCAACAATTCCGTTCATCGGTTCAATCGACTTCCCTTGACGTGAAGGGGGCCCATCGAAAAGTCCTCACGGTGACGGGCCATCTCGATCATCTGCCTCAAGCCTGTTCTTACTGTGGCCGTCTAAATCAAAGTTGTCACGATATCATACGAAACGGTACGATGAATTCCGTCGTTTTACTGGGACAATGTAACTTCCAGCCTGTCTATTTAAAGTTAAAGAAACAACGCTATTTGTGTAAACATTGCCGTCGGACCACAGTGGCCATCACTCCCTTAACTCGTCGGCATTGTTTTATTTCTAATGCGATGAAGTATGTCATCATTGAAGAATTAGCTCAGATGCAGTCCATGACCTTCATCGCCCAACACCTGAATGTTTCAACCACGACGGTCATCCGTCAATTAAAAACCTATGGGGACAACCTAAATCCTAAGCCTAGCCGCTTACCGTCCCACGTGGCGATCGATGAATTTAAATCGGTTAAAAATGTGCCCGGGGCAATGTCGTGTCTGTTAATGGATAACGCGACACATCAAATGGTGGATATCCTTGAAGACCGAACTCAACGGTATTTAAGGACTTATTTCTTACGGTTCTCACTGGAAGAACGGCGGCAGGTGAAAACCATCACCATGGACATGTATTCCCCTTATCGAGACTTTTTACCGCGGTTATTCCCGAATGCCCATGTCATTATTGACCGCTTCCATATCGTTCAGCTCTTAAACCGAGTGTTAAACGCGTATCGCATTCGGGTTATGAATCGGCTACGCTATACTCAGCCCCGGGATTATACCAAGCTTAAACGATTGTGGAAGCTGCTCTTGAAGCCGCGCGAAGCGTTGGATTTTACCCACTATCATACCCATCGATTATTTGATGGGTTGATCAGTGAACAAGGCATGGTAGACTATTTAATCCAACTGGATGATCAACTGGCACGTACTTATGACTTTGTGCACCGACTGATTGAGGCCATTCGCTACCGGCGTTTCCAAGCTTTTGAGAACACCTTAATGGAAAGTAAAAAATATGTCTTCCCACACAAGGTGAGAACAGCGTTTCGAACATTAACTTCCTACGCGTTGGATATTGAAAACCGCTTAACTTATACACTCTCGAATGGCGTTGTGGAAGGCACCGTAAACAAAATCAAGATGATCAAACGATCTGGCTATGGTTATCGCAATTAGGGTCACTTAAGGTGTCGGATTTTAATCTCAACCCATCTTCTACAACTTAATTCTGAACCTGTACGCCCATTGTATTTTTGTGACGAAGCGGTACTCTAGACGAATATACTCTCATCCAACAGATCACTAAATGACTTACATCAGAAAAAGACGATAGAACTAAATCTATCGCTTTAAATATTCACCAACACTATTTGACAAAGAACCCTTTTTACTATGTTTTATACTATTTATTGTTCTAAGATTAAATCTACGATATTTTCAGCTGTAATCTTACCAAAATACTCACTTAGTTCAATTGGCGAAAGTGCTTCTAATAAGTCTTTACGTTCAACACGTGTACCCATTAAGGCATTTTCAATATCTTTTATATCAGCTTTTCCAAAAAAGTCGCCATAAATACGGATTTTTTGAATTTTCCCTTTATCTACACTAAGTGTCAACGATACTGTACCACCATCAAAACGTCCATCAGCATTATAATCGTAACGTGGTGATTTGCCATAATTCCAATCCCAATTAGCAAATTTTTCTTCTGCAATCTTATCTATGGCAGCCCATTCTTCGTCTGTTAGACGGTAATACTTAATGTCATCAGGATGATTTACTTCACACAGATGCATTAACATTGTTTTTTCGAAATCTTCTACCGTAATATCTTGATATTCTTCGGCTAGATGTGGTCGAATTGGTGTAACACGACGACGCACTGATTTGATTCCTTTAGATTCTATTTTTTTACGATTAGGTCGCAGGGCATTTTCAACGGCATCAAAGTCGATATCTAATAAAAGAGAGTAGCCGGCATATAGTCGACCTTTTTGAATTGTAACAGCCGCACCAGAAACCTTTTGTCCATCAATTTCTAAATCATTTCGCCCCTTACGACCGACATTTTTAGCACCTAACTGTTTCAAACCATCGATAGTTGGTTGATAAATACGATCAAAGTTCTCATCAAAATTTGTAGAAGGATCATCTATAATAAAGACAAAATTCGCGTGGTTTCTATCCATATAGATTGCACCACCACCGGTTTCTCTTCTAACGATATCAATATTGTTTTTTGTTATATATTCTTGATTCACTTCTTCAACTGTATTTTGATATTTTCCAATTTGGACGGAAGCACTTGGACGGTATGGAAAAACTAAGGATTCATCCAACTTTATGTTTTCTAAAGCATAAATATGCATAGCTAATTGAGTAGCATGATCTAAAACCTCAACACCGTCTCGAATATGTTCAATTACGTACATGATACGACCCCTTCACTAGTTTAATATGGTCATTATATCATAGTATTTATTTTATGCTATAACAGACAAAATTCTAAAGGATATTAATTCAAAGGTAATTACTATTAGAAAGGTAATAATTATGATACAGTAATAATAATAAATTATAACAGTTATTTGAGAGGAGAAAACGTTGGTTAAATTAAGTGTATTAGATTATGCTCAAATCGATGAACTGAAAGATGCACAATCTGCGTTAAATGAGTCCACAGAATTAGCAAAAGTTGCAGAAAAATTAGGTTTTCATCGTTATTGGGTTGCTGAACATCACAATGTTCCAGCTTTTGCAAGTAGTTCCCCTGAAATGTTAATGATGCATATTGCTGATTCGACAAAGAAAATCCGAATTGGATCTGGAGGCGTTATGATACCTCACTACAGTCCATATAAAGTAGCAGAAAACTTTAGAATGTTAGAAGCATTTCATCCAAACCGTATTGATTTAGGTATCGGTAATTCTTTAGGAACGAACTTAGTTAACAAAGCGTTAAACGAAACGAAAGAACGAAAATTACCCTATAATCAGAGTATTCAAGATTTATATAAATATGTGACAGATACAAATGACGCTGAACATCGTTTAAATGATATTACTGCCAATCCTAAAGTCGATACAGTGCCCCAGATGTTCCAGTTAACAACAAGCACTAGAGGAGCAAAAAACGCTGCTAAAAATGGACTTGGATTGACCTTTGGTTTATTTCCAAATGCCAGCAGTGATAAATTGAATGTCGGGAAAGAAGCGGCGGAAATATACAGAAGTGAATTTAAAGCATCAAAAGCAGTAGAGCGACCAATTGTCATGTTCTCGCCATTTGTAGTTGTTGCTGACACAGATGCAGAAGCAAAAGAACTTCAAAAAGCATTAGATGTTTGGCTACTTGGTAAAAACCACTTTGATGAATTTAAGCAATTTCCGTCAGTTGAAACTGCGAAGAATTACCATTTTACTCAAGAGGATTTAAAGATTGTACAAGCTAATCGTTCAAGAATGGTTGTCGGAGATATTGATTCTGTTAAGGTGCAATTAGACCATCTAGTAAATCAGTTTCAAGCGGATGAAATATTAATCATTCCATTAATGCCAAAAATCGAAAATCGAATCAAAGCATTAGAGTTATTAGCGGATCGTTTTTCTATAAAATAAAATTAAAAATAAATAAGTATTTAAAAAATTCCATATTAAATATATGGAAATTTTTTTATTTTTTTTAAAAAAAGAGAAGCTAACATATATTTGTAATAAACTTTGAATTTATCAGGAAATATAACAATTTAGAAGAAAGTGACCAAGTTACTATTTTTTTACTATGATTCAAATTTCATGTGTAATAGCTTTCAAATCAGTGTCCATCCCGTTTTAATATTGAAATCTAATACTCTTAATTAAATCAAGTCATGTCATATTATGTGACATGACGCGTATATTAAAACAGCAGAAAAACAGTTGTAAACTTGTGATAAATTAAAAATAACATTAAATAAATGTAAAAATAATACTAGTTTTATCAAAAGGTTTATGATAATCTTCTAATTAAGCTTTAATAGCTTTGCGAAAGGATGTGAAAAAATGATACATATGAAAGACGTCAATAAGTATTTCGGAGATAATCACGTGCTAAAAAATATCAATTTGGATATTGAAGAAGGCGAAAAAGTAGTTATTATTGGTCCTTCTGGATCTGGAAAGAGTACATTAATACGTTGTATGAATCGTTTAGAAGAGATTACTGATGGCGTCGCTGAAGTTTACAATGTCGATTTAACACAGAAAAACGCACCTATTCAGAAAGTGCGACAAAAAGTTGCGATGGTGTTTCAAAACTTTAATTTATATTCTCATAAGACTATATTAGAGAATATAACTTTAGCACCAATCAAAGTTCAAAAGGTGGATAAAAAGCAGGCGGAAGAATCCGGAATGAAGTATTTAAAACGGGTTGGCCTAGAAGATAAAGCACATGCTTATCCTGCTCAACTTTCTGGAGGGCAACAACAACGTGTTGCGATAGCGAGAGCATTAAATATGCATCCTGAAGTCATTTTATTTGATGAACCTACTTCAGCATTAGACCCAGAAATGATTCAAGAAGTGTTAGACGTAATGATCGATTTGTCTCAATTAAATATTACCATGGTAGTTGTGACACATGAGATGGGCTTTGCCAGATCAGTTGCTGATCGTATTATTTTTATGGATAATGGTTCAATTGTAGAAACGGGTACACCAGACGTATTCTTCTCTCAAACAGAAAACCAACGTGCACAAGAATTTTTAAGTAAAATCATTAAACATGCTTAATTAAAAGGAGAACAAACTATGAAAAACTGGAAAAATAAATTAGTTGCATTATCACTTTTAGGAACAACGTTACTTGGAGGATTGGCTCCTAATACAGCTTTTGCGCAAGAAGAACTGCCAGCTCAAGTTCAAGCAATTAAAGATGCCGGTGTGTTTAGAGTGGGGATTAAAGAAGATGTGCCACATTTCGGATTTTTAAATCCTGATACGACTGAACATGAAGGATTTGAAATTGATTTAGCAAAATTAATCGCAGAAGAAATTACTGGTAGTGCAGATAATATTGAATTTACTGGTGTAACACCTAAAACACGTGGACCATTATTGGATAACGGTGAAGTAGACGCAGTGATTGCGACGTTTACAATTACACCGGAACGTAAGGAAACTTATAACTTTACTGACCCATATTTTATTGATGAAGTTGGCTTTTTAGTTCGTACAGAAGATGGCATTACTGATTTTGCTGGCTTAGAAGGAAAAACGATTGGTGTTCCTCAAAGTGCAACAACGAAAGATTTAGTTCAAGCAGAAGCAGATGCTCAAGGTGTTACGGTTAATTTTAGTGAATTAGCTACTTACCCAGAATTAAAAACAGCCTTAACTTCTAAACGTATTGATGCTATGTCAGTTGATAAATCAATCTTAGCTGGTTATGTGGATGATAATAGCCAAATTTTAGACATTGGTTTTTCTCCGCAAGAATACGGTATCGCAACGAAATTAAGTAATGATGAATTACACAATTACTTAAATGATTTAATCAATGGTTGGTTAGAAGACGGTACTTTAGCTGAATTACTTGAAGCGAATGGCGTAGAAGCAACTAGTTCTGAAAGCGAATAATATATTTCAAAATCATAACCTAAAGTGTGTGACGTATTTCAATGCATATGTCACACATCTTTACGGTTAATTAGAGGAGGGAAAGCATGTCAGTGTTATCAGGTATCTCATGGTTACAAGAAGGGCCCTTTGCGTTATATCGTTGGGGTGATCTATTTGAAGACATTCCCCTTTTCATGGAAGCCTTTATTTACACTATTGGGATTTCAATATGTGCTTTAATATTCGCATTTCTATTAGGAACGGTTTTAGGAATCAGTTCTTCATCAAGAAGTAAAGTACTTTCGATATTCACACGTATTTATGTTGAGTTATTTCAAAATACACCTTTATTAATTCAAATATTCTTTGTTTATTATGGCTTACCAATGGTAGGGATTGTTTTAGACACGTATATTATTGGTATTATTTGCGTTGGCCTTTATCACGCAGCTTATATTGCAGAAGTTATAAGATCCGGTATTGGTTCGGTGGCAAAAGGACAAATGGAAGCAGCATTATCCCAAGGGTTTTCTTTTTGGGAAAGTATGTGGTTAATAGTATTACCACAGGCTTTTAGAATTATGTTGCCGGCATTAACAAACCAAGTCGTAAACTTAATCAAAAACACTTCAGCCATTGCTATTATTTCTGGAGCAGATATTATGTTTACTGCCAATAGTTGGTCGTCAATGAATTTACATTACGTGCCAGCCTTTGCATTTGCTGCCTTTTTATACTTCCTACTATGTTTCCCACTTACGCAATTATCTGTGCGTCTAGAAGAGAAGAATAAGAAAGCTTACACTAGGTAGAGGAGGATCAGAATGAGTTTCATGGAACAAATGCAAGAATTATTTACAGTGAACAATATGGTTTTCCTTTTGGATGGTTTATACCTTACGCTTTATATTTCTGTTATCGCCATATTTTTAAGTTCAATATTTGGAACAATACTTGCCATTATGCGTAATCAAGAAAGAGGATTACTAAAATGGATCGCAACGATTTATATTGAAATTGTTCGTAATGTACCGAATATCTTATGGATATTTGTAATTTTTTTAATTTTTAGACTAAAATCTGTTGATGCAGGTGTAGCAAGTTTTACAATCTTTACGACGGCTGCCTTAGCTGAAATTATTCGAGGTGGATTAAACAGTGTCGCCAAAGGTGAGATTGAAGCAGCTGAATCACAAGGCCTAGCAAATTCACAAATCATGTGGCACATAATACTTCCGCAAGCGATTCGGAATATGTTACCCGCGATTATGTCACAATTCGTGACTGTGATAAAAGATACGAGTTTCCTATGGTCCGTACTCGCTTTACAAGAATTACTAGGTAAAGCGAATATACTGATGGGAAGATATACTGCAACTTCGCAAGTGTTCGTATTATATGGCTTGTTAGCCTTAATTTACTTTGTAGTAAACTTTACGATTTCACAAATTGCACGAAAATTAGCAAAGAATGCAAGCAACAGATAATTCTTAAGTAAAATGCATAAAATCAGAAGCGATTAGTCTTAAACACTAATCGTTTTTTTGTTCTTAATTTTTACGAATGAGTATAAAAAATATGGCTAGTATAATTTACTTAATTAAATTGGTATTTAGTGATAAAATTAAAGTATTATTTATAAGTTAAGAGGGAAAATATGAATTCAAATACATTATCAAAAAGACTCGATCGAGTCGCTCAATTCGTTGAAAAGCATGGGGACAAACCAATTCGATTAGCAGATATTGGAAGTGATCATGCCTATTTACCATGTAATCTTGTATTAAATGATGCGATTGAATATGCCATCGCTGGAGAAGTCGTCGAAGGACCGTATCAGTCCGCTCAAAAAGAAGTACGTCTACAAGGTTTGAATGATTCCGTCGATGTCCGTTTTGGCGACGGCTTCGATGTCGTAAATTTAAATGATTTAATTAACTTAGCAACGATTTGCGGTATGGGGGGCATCTTGATTCGGAATATTCTTGAAGCGGGTGTTAATAAACTTGTATCAGGACATACATTAATTCTTCAACCAAATGTTGCTGAACCGCAACTCCGTTCATGGTTAATCGAGAATCATTATCATATTATCGATGAGGATATTATCCAAGAACATAAACATAATTATGAAATAATTGTTGCTAGACATTTACCTGATGAAGAGAAGCAAGTATTAAATGATGAGGAATTGTTATTTGGACCCATTAATTATCAAAAACAGTCCAAAGAATTCTTTTCTAAATGGAAGAGTGAATTAGAAAGCACGGAGTATATTATAAATTCCATAAAACTTGCTACAAACGACAAGAATGATAAACTTGAAGAGTTAGAAAAAAAATATCAACGCATTAAGGAAGTGTTAGAAAATGACTAAGCAGTTGGTACAATTAAATGAATTAACGGATAACTTGAATAAATTATACCCAAGTGAATTAGCTGAAGAATGGGATCAAGTGGGACTTCATTTTGGACATAAAGATGCCAAAGTTCAAAAAGTGATGACAACCTTAGATGTTAGGCCTGAAGTGGTAGAAGAAGCGTTGAAACTTGGTGTGGATACAATTATTGTGCATCATCCGATTCTTTTTAGTCCAGTCAAACGTTTCGATAATTCAACGGCTGATTTAAGAATGTATACTGACCTTATTAAAAATGACATCAATGTCTTTGTCTTACATACTAATTTAGATAAAGCATTGAATGGGATGAATGATTGGTTAGCTAATGCTTTAAAACTTAATGACATCAAAGAACTTGAACCATCTGAAGACGGTTTAAGTGGATTAGGGCGTGTAGGTAATTTACCAGAAACGTTTGAACGTCGAGACTTAATTTCTTATATCAAAGATAAATTGAATGCGAACAATCTCACTTTAATAGAAAGAACGCCAAAAGAGGCGTACAATCGTGTCGCAATTGTTGGAGGGTCTTCCTTTGATTCGCTTTCGGCTGCTATAGACGAGGAAGCGGACGTATTTATTACAGGCGACATAACATTCCATAAAGGGCAAGATGCTTATGAATTTGATATACTAACAATTGATAGTGGTCATTACATTGAACACATCTTCAAAGAGAAAATGGCTACAGTTATTAAAAACTTAGCTCAAGAGAATCAATGGGATATTGAAGTCATTGAGAGCACAACAAACACAAATCCATTTATGTACGAATAGAAAGGTGATATTATGAGTATTTTTGAAAAAACAAAAGAGAGATTAATTAGATATGCCAAGATAGATACACGTTCAGATGTATTTAGCGAGACAATTCCTTCAACAGAGAAACAATTCGATTTATTAAATTTACTAGTTGAAGAATTAAAAGAAATTGGTTTGGAGGAAGTAGAACTTAATCCAAACAATGCCTTTGTCACAGCGACATTACCAGCAAACACATCAAAAGATGTCCCTTCAATTGGATTTATCGCGCACGTTGATACGGCAGATTTTAACTCTGTAAACGTGCAACCAAATGTGATTGAAAATTATAATGGACTTGCCATTACCTTAAATGCTGAAGAAGATATCGTCATGGATCCAGTTGATTTTCCAAACTTAAATAATTACATTGGGGAAACATTAATTACAACAGATGGAACGACCTTACTTGGTGCGGATGATAAAGCAGGGATCGCTGAAATTATAACAGCAGTTGAATATCTAGTGAAACATCCAGAAATTGAACACGGTAAAGTGCGTGTTGCATTTGGTCCAGATGAAGAGATTGGCCGTGGAGCAGATCACTTTGATGCCAAAGGCTTTGATGTTGATTTTGCTTATACTATGGACGGAGGTCCAGAAGGCGAATTAGAATATGAAAGTTTTAACGCGGCTGGCGCAACCGTTACAATAACTGGTAAAAACATTCACCCAGGTACTGCCAAAGGTAAGATGTTGAATGCAGTAACAGTTATGAACGAATTTATGGATGAATTCCCAGAACTTGAAGTACCAGAACACACAGAGGATCGAGAAGGTTTCTACCATATTTCTGACGTTGAAGGAACAGTGGATAAGGCTGTTCTAAGAATGATTATTCGTGATCATGATCGTAAATTATTCGAAGATCGTAAAGCATTCGTTCAATCAGCTGTGAACAAAATTAATGATAATTATCCATCTAAACCACTAGAACTTGAGATGGAAGATCAATATTACAATATGGGTGAAATTATTGAAAAAGATATGACGCCGGTTGATTTAGCCCAAAATGCTATGAAAACTTTAAATATTCAACCAAGAATTTATCCAATTCGTGGAGGAACTGATGGGTCTAAAATTAGTTTCATGGGAATACCTACACCTAATATCTTCGCAGGTGGCGAAAATATGCACGGTCGATTCGAGTATGTTTCAGTAGAAACAATGGAGAAAGCAGCTAATGTCATTATTAAAATTGTTGAATTAAACGCAAAATAATTTTAAGGGGTAATTAGATAATGAAGACATTGACCAAAGAATTCAAAGTGCAAGATGTTGTAACAGCAGCTTCTGTTGGTTCAGGTGGCTTAGAAGTTCTATCGTCACCGAGTATAATGGCTTGGATGGAAAATGTTTCTTATGAATTATGTCAAAATTACACTGACAATGACGAAACAACGGTTGGAATTGAGTTTTCTATGAAACACTTAGCGCCAACAGCCGTTGGGAAATTGGTTAGCATTACAGCTAAAATAACGGAACAAAATAAATCTATATTGACACTTTCACTTGAAGCTATGGTAGATGGGCAATTAATTGCTTCGGCTGATCATAAAAGAGCGAAAGTGAACAAAGAAAGATTTTTAGAAAAATTATAATAATTATTGAAGAAACGGAAATTATACCAGGCATTTTGGTTATATTTCCGTCTTTTCTTAGATTAAATGAGTTTAAAGCGACAGAATAGTTTATTGAAAGGAGTAAAGAATGGGATTACAAATTATAACTGGAGATCTCTCAGTAAATAAAAAACGCGTTATGATTGAAAAATTATTACATATTCTTGAAACCAATCCGAATGCAACGATTTATTATATTGTTCCTGACCATTTGAAGTTTGATATGGAGACTTTTGTCCTAAATACCATCGAAGAGGTCAAAGGGCAGGAAGAAGCAGCGATGATGTCATTACAAGTGGTTAGTTTCACGCGACTAGCATGGTTTATGATTCGACCTCAAAGTCCCAATCATCAAACAATTTCTGATGTTGGTTTAACGATGATTATTAGACAATTGCTTAGTGAATTAAAAGATGAACTCATTGTATTAAGAGGTCAAATTAACCATCAAGGTTTCATTGATAAGTTATTATCATTATTTAATGAGTTAATCGAAGGAAATATTACACCTGAAGATTTGTCACGCATAACGACTGATACACATAACGATGTTTCAGATATAAGTGAAGGTATACCTAATCTAGAACAACAAAAAATCGTCGAGATACAACTGATTTATACGAAATTTATTGAGAGAATTGACCTTTTAGATGTCTCACAATACAGCACTTTAGAGCAATTAGAAGCCTTTATTAAAAGTGAAGGACAATTAGATGACCATTACGCGATTATTGATCATTATTATTATTTTAATGCGCAACAGATGAGCCTTTTAATGCAGCTTTCAGCCTCTTTCAGTGATGTATGGCTCACATTGCCTATTACTCATTCATTAGCCAATAGCCAAACGTTTCAGCCGATTCTGGATACAATTCGCTATACATACCATCAAGTAAAGGCGTTAGCACAGTTTAATCAAATTAAGGTGTCACCGGATTGGGACATTAATAAACCACTTCATACAATTGGAACTGATTTACTAACGACAGCGAAGCTATTTAAAGATATTCAAGAAATTGGGACGAGTATAGACGATGAGAAAACGAAGTACTTAAGCCCACCGATTGAAGTTTGGCAGGCGGATACCATTCAAACGGAGTTACGTCATGTAAGTAACCAAATTCACCATTTAGTAGCTACTGAGGGTTACCGATATCAAGACATTGTTGTTATGACACGTGAATTTGAAAGATATCAAGTGATAGCAAAACCGTATTTTGATGCGAACGATATACCTATTTTTATCGATAATGTTGCTAAGATGAATCAGCATCCTTTTGTTCTATTACTTGAAAGCTTATTGAATTTAAAACTTTATAATTGGAAATACGATGATGTGATGGGCTTCTTGAAGTCAGGTTTAATTATTCCTAAATTTCTAAAAGACACACCAATAGAGCAACAAGAGAAGATTAAAGACCAAGAAGTAAATTACTTTGAAAACATTATTTTAGCTAATGGTTATTTTGGTTACCGTTTAATTCAACCAAATTTTACCTGGCATTTTGAAGATGAATCCAAACTTGTTCAAGACGGTGATCGTACAACTCACTATACAATGAAAGAACTTGCTGAGAGATGGAGACAATGGATAATTTCTGACGTCAGCCAAGCCTTTAAAGCTTGGGAAAGTCCTATGACGGGCCAAAAGGCTGGAGCATGGCTCTATCAATTGATGCTTGATTTAGGTGTTCGTGATGAATTTGTTAAACAACGCGATATTTCTATCGATACGGGTGAAGTAGAATCTTCTCGCCGAGATGAGCAAGTGTGGCAAGTATTCGTTGATCTATTAGATGAGTTTAATGAGATTTATCAGGACCAAACCATTTCATATGCTTTATTTGTTGAGTTATTAATCGCTGGTTTATGTGAATCAAGTTACCATATAATCCCTGCAACACTCGATCAAGTTACGTTAACGAGTGTCGAAAGTCCGCAGGTACAGCCATTTAAGATTGCTTTCTATATTGGTATGGACGACAAAACCTTACCGCTGAATCGACCAACCTATTCTTTATTAGATGAAGCATCTAGAGAGTTACTTCAAAAAGATTTACTCCCTCATCAATACTTAATGAAGCTTAACGAACAACAATATAGCCAAGAATTATTATTAGCGTACCAATTATTACTGAACGCTTCCGAACGAATTTACTTTAGCTATGCTACGAGTGTAAATAATCAAAGTATGCAATTAAGTCCATATATCATGCAAATAGTGAAACAATTGAAACTACCAAGTTACATATTTACGCACGATTTAGTTTCTGAATTGGAACATCTTCACCCAAGTACTTTTGGAAAATATAGTATGGAACAAAATTTATTACTACAATTATCACATTACCTCACTCAAGATGAAGGTCTACTTAATAATCTGCATAAACAAGTATTTTTAGTTATGGATGACTATGATGGCGAAGAGAAAGAAACGCGTCAATCCATCGAAGCGATTGTTGAAGCAGTGGCGAAATTCAATGAATTACCAACTAATATCGCTCCAGAAATTGCGATTCAATTATTTGGTAAAGATATTAACGCTTCAGTTTCAAAAATTGAACAATATTTCCAAGATCCTTTTAGCCATTTCTTATTACATGGTTTAAAGATAAAAGAAAGAAAATTATTTGAACTTGATTATGCACGGTCTGGGGATTATTTCCATGACTTTTTAGATTCATTTACTAGACTATTAATTGATGAGAAATTAGATTTAAGACAAGTTGATATGAGCAATTTAAAGCAATTATTTAACCAAGTCGAAGAAAAATTAGAACAAGACGAACGATTTAATATTATGTTTAGTCATGCGAAGTTTAATGCGATTAAAACGCAAATGGACGAGCAACTGTTTCGTTTTATAAAATTTAGTCAAGCACAACAAAAACGAACGAAGATGACTTCAATTCAATCTGAAGCAGTATTTGGAATTTCACCATCCCCTGACCAATTAAAAGGATTCATTTACCCATTAAATAGTGGCGGACATCTAAGTATTAGCGGGAAGATTGACCGGGTTGATACAGCTAAAACTTCAAACAATACTTTTATACAAATTGTCGATTATAAATCAGGTAAAAAGGAATTTAATGTAGTTGATACGTATTATGGGCTCGATTTACAAGTATTAACTTATTTAAGCGTTGCTTTAAGCAATTACTCAGATACAAAGGCTTTCGGTGCATTTTACCAACCATTAATTCACTCCTACACAGCTTTTAAAGAGGCATCGCTGCCAGAATCTTTAGAAGCTATGGAAGAGTTACAATTATCTGAGAATACCTTTAATGGTTTTGTCAGTGTTGATGAAGAACAATTAACCTATATTGATTCAAGTATAGAAGTAACGAATAATAGTCTTATTTATCCTGTGAAGTTTAAAAAAGGTGGACTTTACAATGCCTACAGTCGAGTATTTACGGAAAAAGAGTTAGATATCCTCTTAAAATACGTCCACATGAAATTTAAACAAGCAGCGAATCAAATTCAAAATGGTGTGATTGAATTAAAACCATTCAAAGAAAATCAATACACGACATCATTACAACCGGAATACCGGGTAATAAGTGGGTTTGATTCAACTGAAAATTATCAGGCATACCGTGAAAAGACAATTAATAAAAAGAATATCATACAAGAAATGTTATTAGAATTGGATGAAAGTGGGGAAGATGAAGAAGATGATGAATAAGATAGAACCTAAACCGCTTAATTCGAATTTTAACGATGAACAATGGGAAGCAATCCAACATAAGGGAAGTAATATCCTTGTTTCAGCTTCCGCCGGTTCAGGAAAAACGACAGTATTAATTGAACGGATTTTTAATCATATATTGCAAGGATTTGCGAATGTTGATGAGCTTTTAGTCGTTACCTTTACCGAAGCTGCAGCGAATGAAATGAAAGAAAGAATGGAGAGCAGATTAAAAGACGCAGTGAACGAAACACTGAATCCTGAGGAACAAAGACGATTAACACACCAATTATCTCTTTTACCTAAGGCAAATATTCAAACACTGCATTCATTCTGTCTAGAAATCATCCAAAATTTCTTTTATTTATTCGATTTTAACCCTAATTTCTCTTTAGTGACGGATCAGACGCAAGTACAGTTAATTTATCAAGATGTCTGGGATGACATGATTGCTTCAATCCATGATTCAAATTCTGAAATTGAAGATATTTCGCCTGAAATTTACCAATCACTTTTAGCGCGATACGGAAGTGTGCGTTCCGATGAAGCATTATTTGATACGATCATCGATATTTATAAATTTGCCCGCTCACAAACGAATCCAACTTTATGGTTAGATGATGCAAATAACGCAAGTGCTAACTTTGAAGCATTTAAAGATAGTTTATTATATAAACAAACAATTAAATTTGTGCTTGAAACCAATAGCCTACAAGCCATTAAATTACTAGAAACAGCGACAAATTTACTGCATTCACTTTCTGACGAGGGCGTTTCTAAGTATGAGCCAATCATTCAAGAAGACTTACAACAAGCAAATTTTTTATTTGAATTGTCGAGAGAAGATAAACTTGAGGATTTATTCTCACAAGCGAGTTCAATTCAATTTGGCAAATGGAAAGCAAATAAGAAATCTTCCGAAGACTATGAAATAGTGGCTGAACTCAAAGAATTACGAGATGAAGCAAAAGACATTATCACTAAAAACATAGTGCCAATCTTTACTTATGAATATAAGTTAACTGAAAAAGTGGAACAAGAGCAGGGAAACATTATTTATTCCTTATCTCAATTAGCTAAACTATTTATGGACCGATTAGCTGAACATAAAACATCAATAAATATGATTGATTATAATGATTTAGAACATCTCGCCTTAGATATTTTAGCGCCATTAAACCAAGAAAATGAACAAAGACAAGTCAGTTCAGCTGCAATGTTTTATCATGATAAATTTAAAGAAATAATGATTGATGAGTACCAAGATATTAATGATATCCAAAATGACATTTTATACTTTTTATCACATGAGACACGAACTGAATTAAACGATAACTTATTTATGGTAGGGGACGTAAAGCAATCGATTTATGGTTTTAGAATGGCAGAGCCGAGTTTATTTTTAAATCGGTATTTAAACTATGCAAATTCTAGCGAAGATAAGCTCATTATCTTAGATAAAAATTACCGTTCAAGAGATGAAATACTGCAATTTACAAACTTCGTATTTGAGCGGGTGATGGATTCAGAATTTGGTGAGATGAATTATGGAAAAGCAGAATCACTTACAACTGGGAATAAATCTTTTGAACCAGCAGCGCCACATGAAGACTTTAATATTCAACTACTCTTATATGAAAAAGAAAATCAAGAGAGTGAAGAAATCGATGAGGCAGTCAGTGATGAGATTGCATTAGCAGATACTTCATTAGAAGCTGAAAGCCATATTATCGCTCAAGATATTCGAAATAAAGTAGCAGAAGGTTACTTAGTCTATGATAAGAAGTTGAAAAAACAAAGACCCGTAACATTCTCGGATTTTGTTATTCTTACGCCAACACGAAAGCCTTTCTTAATTGCACAACGAATCTTAGAAAGTTATGATGTACCGATTTATGCTCAAAAAGTTGAGAATTATTTTCAAAGACAAGAAGTTCAATTAATGTTAGCGTTATTAAAACTAATCGACAATCCTTTACAAGATATCCCATTAGTTGCGATATTACGATCATATTTTGTTCAATTAGATGATGAAGCCTTAAGTAAGATTAGGATTCATTCTCCCAATGGCTTGTTCTATGAAGCAGTCATTGCTTACTTAAATGACCCAGAAATCCAAGAGAGTAATAAAGATATCCATCAGAAATTGAGTAACTTCTTCAAGCAATTGACACATTGGAACGCCTTGTCAAAACGCATTTCCTTAGTGGATTTAATTTGGACGATTTACCAAGAAACATCTTTCCTAGATTATGTAGCAGGTTTAAATAACGGAGTCCAACGCGAGGCGAACTTACATGCCTTGTACGAGAAAGCATTGGAATTTGAGCAAAGCCAATACAAAGGCGTCTTTGGCTTTATTCGCTACATTGAGAAAGTAATGCAACAACAAAATGACTTAGCAGAGCCAGTTTTACTCGATGGGGAACAAAATTTTGTGAGACTGATGACTGTACATGCTAGTAAAGGTTTAGAGTTTCCAATTGTATATCTAATGGATACAGCTAAAAAATTCAATTTACAAGACGTAAGGTCGAAATCATACATCGCTTCAAAACACTTTGGGATTAGTTCTGATTACTATGACTTTGAAAACCGTATTAAATTTGACTCCTTTACAAAACAAGCATTTAAGATTGAAAAGGAAAATATGTTAAAAGCGGAAGAAATGCGTAAATTATACGTAGCCTTAACGAGATGTGAGCAAAAGCTCATGATTGTTGGAACGATTAAAAATGAAGAAGAGTGGCATACTAAACAAGAAGCGACGCAAGATAAAAGTAATCATGAGACATTAATGGTTCCTTTACAGGAGCGCCAAAGTGCTTCAAGTTGGTTAGATTGGATTAGACAAGCCATCGCTAAAGGTCAAACTGATTCCGGTTTAGCTGAATTTAATCTATCGCAAATCAATATTGAGTTTATCGATTTACAAAGCATTGCAGATTTACAAATTCAATATCAAATACCAGTAAATTACTCAAAGAAACCCAATTTAGCTAAGCAAATTGGACGTCTTGATGTCAATGATTTAAGTGATCAAAGCGTCTATAATCATATGAATCAGTTATTTAATTATAACTACACATATGAATTAGCGACGAATACCTCAAGTTATCAATCTGTATCTGAATTAAAACGCTTATACGAAGAACCGCGTATCGATAAAATTGCTTATTTCGAAGACCGTAGTGGTAACTCGAACGAAAGCCAAAATGTTGAAGATCACGAAAGCTCTTCGTCTATTCAAGGAATTCGCTATACTGAAGATACGTTTGAACCACCTAAATTCATAGATAACTTAGAAACCAAACCAAATTATGCTGAAATAGGGAGCGCAACACACTTCTTATTACAACAGTTAGACTTTTCGATTTTGGGAGAGAAAAATCAAACGCAATTAAAAGAAATATTAATTAAAACTAGCCAATCTCTCGTTGAAACGAAACACATTAGTAAACAATTGGCCGAATTAATCAACTATGATAGTGTCATCACTTTTATTCAAAGTGAATTAGGACAGTTAACGATTGAACATGCAGATCGAGTTAAAAAGGAACAAGCATTTTCTTATTTAACTCCAGCATTAAAATTATTTGAAAATAATATTGCAGCAGAGAACATGAAAGAATTGTCTGAAGATCAGTTGCTAATTCATGGGGTTATCGATAACTTTATTGAATTTGATGAAGATATCGTCATCTATGACTACAAAACGGATCGCTATAAACCTTATGCCAATATGACAAAAGAAAAACAAATTGAACAAATTGTAAATAAATATCGTTTCCAAATTAGTTTGTATTCAAAAGCACTGACAATTGCTTACAACAAACCAATTAGGCAAGCATATATAGTACTATTGGATTTTGGGGTATCCATTCCAATCGATACAATGTATCAACTTTAAGAATATAAAAAGAGCTCGACTAGCAAAACTAGTCGAGCTCTTTTATCTTGGTTCTAAAATAAATGAGGTTGATGACAAATTTCGTCATCAACCTCTTCTTTGACTCTACACAAAAACGCAGATATCCGTTATATTAAAAGTACGACCAAATAACATAAGGAGGATATCTACGCATGAATCATTTTATCGAAAAAACACTTCAATTGAAAGACCTTAATATCACAATTAACACAGAAAAAATTGATGAGGTGAAAATTAAAGGCAGGCTATCTCTTGTCTATTACGGTCAATTAACCTATGTCCCAAAAGCTTGCGAATGTTGTGGCATCTATAACGATAATTATCAGGTCGTTAAGAATGGCTTTAGACAAGCTTCTCGGATTACGTTAAATACCATCTCGTCGCTACCGGCGTATTTAAAGCTTCAAAAACAACGCTATTATTGTAAAGCATGTGGTCAGAGTTTTACGGCTAAATCTCCTGTGATAGCGGAACATTGTTTTATTTTAAACGCGGTAAAACGAAAAATAATGGATCTTGCCACACGGGTTCAAACCGAAAAAATGATTGCGGAAGATACGAGTGTGTCCACCCACACTGTCCGGCGAGTGATTCGTCAAGTGGCATCAACTCTACGGATTAGACCGACCCATCAACTTCCCACTCACTTATCTTTCGATGAATTCAAGAGTGTGAGTTCGGTGGAGGCTGCCATGAGTTTTATTTGGTCGGATGCCACAACGCATAAAGTGATCGATATTGTAGAAGACCGTAAGAAAAGGTCTTTATCTTCCTACTTCAGTCGCTATCCTCTAGAGATTAGACGCCAGGTAAAAACAGTCACTATTGATATGTATGAGCCTTATATGGATATTATTCATCGTTGGTTCCCTAATGCAGAGATTATAATTGATCCTTTTCATATAATTCAAGCATTAAACCGAGAGCTCAATCGGTATCGAACTCAATTTATGAATACCGTTCGCTACAAAGATGGTCGGTTATATAACAAATTAAAACGGTATTGGAAATTAATCCTTAAGAACCCTGACACACTACAATCGACCAGCTACCATCCTTTTAGATTATTTGATTGGCTGACCAATACGCAAGGTATCGTCAACTACTTACTAGACCAAGATGAGATGTTACATGATACCTATAGGATTGTTCATCAATTAGGCCAAGCGTATCGCTTAAAGAACTGGAAACGATTCGAAACCACCCTGATTCAAGCGAATCAGCTGAAGATCTCATCGGGATTAAAGCGTGTCTTAAGAACCTTTAGAAAGTATCAGAAACCTATCCACAATTGTTTTGTTTACACAGGTTTGACTAATGATCCCTTAGAGGGCATCAACAATAAGATTAAAGTACTAAAACGGAATGCCTATGGCTATCGAAACTATAGCCATTTTAGAGACAGAATCTTACTCATGACTCGTCTTTATGAACCGGAATCAAAGAAAAAAGATCAAGCAACGTTATTCGTCGCTTGATCTTAGCATGATCCTTCATCAACCTTATTTGACAAAGAGCCTTTATCTTTATTCAGTTACTTGTGCCGTCTCTACATCAGGAGCATAATCAACACCCGTTGTATATTCACCAGCTGCATTCCAAAGTAAGTACTCATGAATGCCATTTTCAGCTAAGGCATTAATTTGTCCTTGAACTTCAGTTGGACCGTACTCCATGAACATCGTAAAGTCCTGTAACCAAGGTCTTGAGACAACATTATTTTGAACTGGACCTAACATATATAATTCTTCTTGAATGTATGTATTAGTAAATTCATAAGGGTAATAGTCTGGTACATCAAATCCAAAGAATCCAGAAGTCCAGTGAGAAGGGTAAATCATAGAAGATACCACATCTACACGTTCAGCCATTTGGGTGAAGTTTTGCCCAATACCACGAACATCCGGAGCATCTCCAGCAATCGCTGTATATCCAAAGATATCCGCACTTATATTAACTCCATAAGGCGTTAGTCGGTTATCAGCATAAGTTAAAAAATCATTAATGGCGGCAACACGCTCATAACCTTGTTCTTCAGGATTATCTGATTCAAAAACCGAATATTCTCCCACTTCATATTCTAATTGAGTATGGAAAGTTTCGAATCCTTCAGGGAAACGAATGTAGTCAAATTGAATATCTTTGAAGCCCATTTTTGCAGCTTCTTCAGCAATCGTAAGAACATAATCCCAAGCTTCTTGACTGAATGGGTTAATAAACTTAGAACCATTCCCATCTGACCAAGTTTCACCTGTGGCAGAATCTTTAAATGATAAGTCTGGACGCGCTTCAGCTAACAGATTATCTTTAAATGTTGTGATACGAGCAATCGGATAAATTTCGTTTTCTTCTAGGACACCCAATACCTCAGCGTAGTCTACCGATCCAATCACGTTTTGTTGAACATATTCATTGTCAGTTTCAATGGGTGGAATAACGTTACCCCAATCATCTTTAAAGTCAATAACTACAGCATTTAATTCTGTTTCATTGATGTAATCAATGATGTAGTTAAAATATTCTTCATTGGCAACATTCTCAGCCGTTAGGTAAACACCTTTAACTCCATCTTCGGGATAAGGAATAGAGATTCCACTATCATAGAAAAGAGCAGATGGTAATTGTTCGGGTTGAGATAACAATGGCTCATCCGGTATCACTAAACCTTCATAACGATTTGTATCATTTGTAGCAACTCGGCTATTGAAATCAGTGACCGTCTCACTGTCATACTTTGGTGTTACTTCTGGTAGCGTATAGTACTGCGGTTCTTGTTGTTCAGCAGTATTTGACTGCTGACAACTTGCCAAAACAAATACCGATAGCAAAAGTAATACAAATACTTTGGTATAAGAGTTGACCTTTTTGTTTTTTAGGTTGGACATATTAAAAACTCCTCTTGTCTTTATTACAAATTCCTAATTTGATTCTTGTAAATTAGCTAAATATACTTTAAAATTAATTAATTGCGCATTGATAGGTTCAAAGTACCCTAAGATACGCTCTAAATTAATTTGATTGGTCGTATGTAACTGTGACACTCTATCAAATACAGCAAAGAAAGATGAGTAATCCGTTTCTGGATTTGCAATCGATTTGTAAACAATTGATTCAGTTTCAATGTTTTCTCGATAATCAGATATGTAAGTAACGATTTCTTGAGACAATTCCTGTAACTGAGTAATTTGATTTGTCACTTGTTCAGTTGGAAGCGGACTATTATCAGCTTGATTAGAAAATTCCTCAATCATTGTATCCAATTCACCACGAACTTCTTCCAATTTAGTTAAGTGTTCTTTACGGCGTTGAATATTTTGTTGGATGGGTGAATCATCACTTGCAAAGTAAGTAAGATCATCTCCAGCGTTAGCAATGGTACTTTCAAATTCTGCTTGTAGGTTTCCCTCAGCAAGTTGTATTTCTGTTAACTCATTAACAATACTTGTAACGTTCTCCTGAACGAGACTGACTGTTTTATCAGCTCTTTCTACTGAGTTATCACAACCAGCAATAAATAGTGTTGTTATTAAGAGTATTACAATTTTATTCAAATGTTTCATAGACTCTCCTTAAAAATGATTTAAATTGTTTAAAAAATAATAAATTTAATTTTTACTTAGATTAGTATATAATAACACTATTAGCAATTCAAATATTATTAAATATTTAGAACCTAAAGGCAAGGAGTATCTATGTTTTTATCTTTTTTCGTTGCAATATTATTAATTGTTTTTGACCAAATTGTCAAGTTTTTGACGGTAACAAATTTACAAGTAGGGGAATCAGCTAGAGGAATTACGAATGTTTTCGATTTTTTTTACTTACGTAACGATGGTGCTGGATGGGGCTTGTTCTCGGGTCGAGTGAATTTCTTTTTAATTATTACCGTGTTGGCTGCTGCTTATATTATTTATTTGATCTTCAAGAATCGTGACCATCATTTTATAACTCGTTTAAGTTACGGTTTAATTCTTGGTGGAGCCGTTGGTAATTTTATCGACCGAATTCGATTAGGTTACGTAATCGATATGTTTAGACTCAAGTTTATAGATTTTCCAATTTTCAATGTAGCGGATGCTGCACTGACAATCGGAGTCGTATTACTTATTATCGTAATATTATTTTTTGAAAATACAGAGGATGTTTTATAATGACAAAAATTAAAGAAACAAAAAAATTTGAATTAGAAGGCGAAGTAGGTCGTTTAGATAAAGTATTAGTAGACTTATTATCTGAAGAAACTTACAGCCGTTCTACCATTCAAAAATTATTAAAAAATCAGCATATTACTGTTGATGGCGTGCATCAAAAAGCAAATTACAAATTAAATGGGAGTGAAGTAATTAACGTTGAAATTCCCGAAGAAGAGCAAATGGATATCTTACCTGAGGATATCCCATTAGATATCGTTTATGAAGATGATGATGTCTTGGTTATTAATAAACCGATTGATATGGTTGTTCATCCTTCAAAAGGACATCCAAGAGGAACTTTAGTGAATGCTTTAGTGTATTATTTAGATGATAATTTATCTAATAATGAAGATACTGTCCGTCCAGGGATCGTACATAGAATTGATAAAGATACATCTGGTCTCATCGTTGTAGCTAAAAATAATCATGCACATCAAAGACTTAGTGAGCAATTAGAAGACCACTCAATGGGCCGTACGTATGTTGCTTTAGTCAATGAAGTGATTGAAACACCTACAGGTATCATAGAAGCGCCAATTAATCGTGATCTGAGTAATCGTATTAAATATACGACCAATCATGCAGGTAGATACGCGCTCACTCATTTTGAAGTACTAGAAACTTTTGCACATAATACGCTCGTTAAAGTTGAGTTAAAAACTGGACGTACACATCAAATACGTGTCCATTTAGAGTTTATTGGGCATCCAATTGTCGGTGATCCCTTGTATCGTCAAGGTGTAGGCCAAATGAAAGGGCAATTAGCGAGACTTGATGATGGTCAGTTTTTACATGCTCAATCGCTTCATTTTATACATCCAACAACTGGGGAAGAAATGAATTTCGAAACAGACTTACCAGAACGCTTTGAAGAAGTTTTAAGAACTTTACGTTAAATTAGGCATTGTATTTATATTTTGTCTCAAAATATGATAAAATTAGTTATATTGCCATAACAAGGGGGTATTAATGTGTCAATCAATGATAAAATTCTCGATAAAATACGTAATTTGTTATCACTTGCTGAAGACGGTGGTAATGACGAGGAGAGTCAAACAGCCTTATTAATGGCCCAAAAATTAATGCTTAAATATAAAATTTCTCAAGATGAGTTAAATGAAGGTGGAAAGCAAGAGATTATTATCAAATCCCTTTCTGTATATAAGCGATTATATTGGTGGGAGAAAGTGTTAGTTAAGATCATTTCTGAAAACTTCAGAGTGATGTTTTATGTGCAGAGTAACCGACTGCCTCATCAAAAGAGCGTGCAAAGAAAGCTTGTTCTAATGGGTTATCCAGAAGATGTTGAATTGGCTTACGAAGTATTTTACTTAGCTGCAGAATCAATGAAACATTATGCAGGAATTCATATTAAAGATAATAATGAGGATTCTACACTTGCTCAAGCTCAAATTCGAAAAGCCTACTATCAAGGGTTTATGGATGGTTTAGACCATAAATTTGCCAAGCAAAGAGAAGAGATGGCAGATGATAATGAGAAGTTTGCTTTAATTATCAAAACTCCTCAAGATGTTGTAGATAAGTTTAATCAAGAAATTAATGGTTCTTTAGCCTTTAAACAACCTGATTTAAGTCGAAATAGCCATGCCTATCATGATGGTTATGACAGAGGACAAAATGTGTCATTAACGAACAAATACTTAGACCAATAATTTAATATCACTACTTTCAAGAGAATGTATAGATGAGTTATTTAAAGCACTGCAATTTTTGTAGTGTTTTTTTGTATTTCCATAAAATTTTATACCTATAAATATATATGTAGTAATAATAAAGGGTAACGTTTTCAAATGTCGATGAATATTGTTATAATCACATTAACAATAATATATTATGAGGTGAAAAAATGACATACTCAAGTATTGAAGAACAAACTCAAATTTATGATAATTTAACCGAATTATACCAACAAATAAAAGCTGAATCTGAAACTGAATTTAAAGCCATTGATAAAAATATCGAACGTAATGACTTTCGTGAAAGTGCTAGAAATTTGTTTGCATATCTTGCTTTAAGAAGACGAGATATCCGATCTTTACAAGCTGATTTATCTTCGTGGGGTCTTTCAAGTTTAGGTAGATTAGAGTCTAGAACGTTATTTACTTTAGAGTCTGTTATTAGACGTTTAGGAAATACAATTGGCAAAGATATGGAGATTGAAGAACCTGAATCAAAACAATCAACAGCTGGAAGAAACAGACTTGCTCAGAATACACAATTGTTTTTTGGAGATGCGCCAAGAGAAAGAAATACACGCATTATGGTGACAATGCCTACAGAAGCATCTGAAGACAAGGTGCTTTTGAAAGAATTAATTGAGAGTGGGATGAATGTTGCTAGAATTAATGCAGCGCATGACAATGAAGATACTTGGAAAGCAATGATAGATAATATTCATGAATTAGCCGAAGAATTAGATAAAAAAGTAAAAATTTTAATCGACATTGCCGGTCCGAAAATTAGAACAGAGTGGGTCTTCACAAAATTTAAGAAACCTAAAGTAAAAGCAGGAGATTTAGTTCGTATGACTAAAGATTATACCAATTTACCACCTCTTGATGACGATATTAAAGTGACCGTCGGTTGTAGTATTCCACAAATATTTGAGCAATTATCAATAGATGATCCAATTTTAATTGATGATGGGTCAATCGAGCTTGAAGGGAAGGAAATTGGCGAGTCAGAAGCTTTGTTACTAGTTAAAAGAGTTAGAGTTGGATCTGTAAGGATAAAGGCTGAGAAAGGCCTAAATTTCCCCGAAACAGAGTTTGACATTGACATCTTAACTGATGAAGACCGCGAAGCAATTCACTTTGCCGTTGAACATGCGGATATGATTGGGTGTTCATTCATTCGAACTACGGATGATATTGAAGAAATCCAAGCAGAAATTGAAAAGTCGGACCGACCATTAAGCGACGTCCCATTAACGTTAAATATTGAAACAGTTCAAGCAATGAATAATTTACCAGAAGTGATTCTAAAAGCTGGAAGTCGAAACCCAGTATCTGTCATGATTGCTCGCGGAGATTTAGCTGTAGAAAGTGGTTATGTGAGACTTGCTGAATTACAACAAGAAATCTTATGGATTTGTGAGGCAAGTGATACTCCTGTGATATGGGGGACAGAGGTAATGGCTTCAATGCTGGATGAAGGAATTCCTTCTAGAGCAGAGGTGACCGATGCCGCTGAAGGGAGCCGTTCTGAGTGTGTCATGCTTAATAAAGGCTCTTATATGTCAGATACAGTTCAGATGCTTAACGATATCTTAATTAAAATGGAAGAACACCAATATAAGAAAACACCTACATTAAGATCATTAAATGTCACAAAGATTAAATTACCATAATAGATATACTCCTGAATAATTCATACTTTTAAATATTGAGTTATTCTAGTCGTTATTTTTCAATTTTGGATCACTTTATCGAAATTAAAATATTTTAATCGATTTTCTAAGCTAAAGAAAAACTTTTTAGTCTCATC
>NZ_VBSP01000033.1 GCF_005864045.1 Ruoffia tabacinasalis
TGAATGAGAATTCCAATGGTTTATTACGCAGAGACGGACTGCCAAAAGGAATGGACTTTAATCAAGTAGACCAAAGCTTTGTGTCATCGATTGCACACAAACGGAACACGATTCCACGGAAATCCTTACACTACCGAACACCGTTGGAAGTATTTTTGAGTTACTTAGATGAAACAGTTTTGTCTAGCTTAATTTGACAAATCAAATATTTAAAATTCACTTTTTCCTTTTTTAATGTTTCTGTAACAATATTCAATATATCCAATGCATTTTTTAAAGTACAAGATACATGGATTTTCCACCCTTGATCAGGTATTTCATTGACTGAAAAATTACAATTAATAAAAATATCTTTCTCATAGAAATTCCATTGATCATCTAGTATTTTATCTACAGATTTAGATAGTATATCTTTATTATTATATTTGCTTGCTAAGGTCTCATTGTAAATGCTTTTAGTTCTAGACATATAATTTCCTGCTTTCAATTTTTATTCGTTCTTATAGCTCCTTGATTTATTGAAACAGTTAATAATAGATAAAAAGTTCTCCTACATTTTTTGTAGGAGAACTTTTTATCTTTTGATTGTCATCATTAATCAGTAATGATAATTATATCTCCACAATTATTACTATTACTACTGCTCATGGGTGAAACATTATTATCTAAATCCAGTTTTTGCAATTCTAATACCTGTTCCATGGTTCTCACCTCCTCGTATTAATTTGTTACAAGCTAATTGGAGTTAGTTTGATACAATTTTATTATTCTGCACTTTCTTCTTCAGTCGTCTCTTCTTCAGTTGATTCTTCTTCTGAAGTTTCAGCTGCTGAATCGTCTTCTGTTGCTGAATCATCTGATTCAGTAGAAGCTTCTTCTTCTTGTTCATAGTATGCTAAGTTTGTTAACTCATCATTTTCAGTTTGAACTTCAACTGCTGCAATTTCTCCAACTTCAACGTCTTCATTCCCAACAACTGACCATAATAATGCTTCAGTATAGCGTTCAGGGAATAGTGATGTTGTTACTACTTCTGGTTGGCCAAACATATCAGTAAATGCTGCTAAGTCACCTTCATTGAATAAAGTTTGTAAATCTTCAATGGTAGTTTCTAAGCGTTCAAACATTTTAGCTGTCTTGTATTGGTATTCAATGTTTGTTAATTCTGGTCCATTATCTTCAGAGTTAATATATGTTTGGAAACGAACAACTTGTACGATGTCGTCTTCAATTGAAACATATCTAAAGATTTCTCCATTATCTGATTCAGATACAGATGTTGGATCGTCACCCATAATTTCTACTACTTCATCAAACGTTAAATTCACTTCACCATTCGTTGAGCGTTCTTTCGCTGTATCTAATACTTCTTGATAACCTGCTTCTAAGTCTGCTCTTTCTAATACTAAGTTTGGATCCCATTCTTCAGTAGGCTTGATTAATTCTGTAATTTCAGCTTCTGTGTAAGGATTGTTTGCACTTGGTGTTAAATCTTCTTCACCTTCTGTTGCTTCAGTATCTTCTGTAGACTCTTCTGAAGTTTCCTCAGTTGATTCAGTTTCTTCAGTAGATTCTTCTGTCTCTTCTGATGCTACCTCTTCAGTTTCTTCGCTTGTCTCAGTAGTCTCACTTGCAAAAATAGTTGCGGGTGCTAATGATAAAACTAAACCTGCACTTAATATTCCTAAAATTAATTTTTTCAATTGTTTTTTCATAATTAATCCTCCTTATAATCATAAATAAAAAGAAATAAAATATTTATGTTGTACCCATCATAATCATTATTTTTATTTTTTACAAATGATATACCTCGACATAAAGTCCTTATAACATATTGATATAAGCGCTTTAATATATTTTCAATAAACTATTCATATTCGTAACTTTATTGACACAATGCGGAATGTTGCTTTTAATTAATTTCAATATTTTTATAACCGTCTATATTTATTAGTATATACACCTATTATTGTATAATATTTTGCATAAATCTTTTATATGCGATTAAGCATTTTATGAAGATTATGACATATTTTTTTGGAGAATATGCATAAAAAGTGAAAGAATATTACAAAAACAGCACTTATAAAAATAAATGCTGTTTTTATATCATTATCTAATTTCTAGGCCTTCTATTTCTTTCAAAGCATCCGTAATGTTAGTCATTACTTTTTCGATATCTTCGTCTTTTAATGTTTCATTTGGATTTTGGAAAGTCATATGATAAGCCAATGATTGCTTACCTTCTGGAATGTTCTCTCCAACATAACGGTCAAATAGCTCAATTGAAACTAAGTACTGCCCTCCATTTTCTGCGATCGTTGAATTTAATTCATGATGCAGTAACGTATCATCAACTAATAAAGCTAAGTCACGTGACGTTGATGGGTATTTAGCAATTGGAGTTTGAACTAAATCAGCTGTTGGATAAGCAACTAATTTATCTAATTCAATCTCAGCGAAGAATGTTGCTTGATTTAAGTCAAATTTTTCCGCCACTAATGGATGAATTTGTCCCATAAATCCAATATCTTCACCCGCTAATGAAACGATCGCTGTTCGACCTGGATGCATCACATCAATCTCTGATGTCGGTTTAAATTCAATTTCTGAAGCAACTCGTAAGCTTTCAAAGTATGTTTCTAACATACCTTTTAGTACGTAGAAGTCATAATTCTTTTTACTTTCATACCATTGAGATCCTTTATATTCACCAGAAAGTAGAATCGCTAAGCGTTCTTCTTCTTTAGGTTGAACATGTGTACCTTGTCCAAAGAAGACACGTCCTGCTTCATAGAAAGCTAAATCTTTATTTTGACGTGCTTGGTTATATTGTGCAATTTCCATTAAAGCTGGGAACATGCTTTGTCTTAGAACCGTACGTTCTTCACTCATTGGCAATTCTAACTCTACTAAAGAATGCGCGTCTGATTTTAATAAACTTGCATGTTCTTTAGATGTTAAGACATACGTAATGGCTTGGTTTAAGCCTAAGCCTTCAGCTACGGTACGTGTTTTACGAATTAATTGTTGTTTTTGAGTTAAACGCCCTGGTTGACTCGGTGTTGTCGGTAATGTTGTTGGAATATTATCATAACCATAGATACGAGCAATTTCTTCCAAGATATCCGCTTCAATTGAAATATCCCAACGTCTTGCTGGAACATCAACGATAAACGCTTCTTCATTAAACTCAACTTCAAAGCCTAAACGATCAATAATTTTAATGATGTCGTCTTTCGTTAAAGAAATACCTAATTTCTTCTCTGGAGAATTATTATGAACGCTAATTTGAACGTTGTCTGTGTTAAGTTGATTAAACTCTTTGACACCATCAGCGATTTGACCACCTGATAATTGAGCCATTAATAAAGCTGCTTGTTCGCCTGACTCATTTAATTTACTTACGTTGATTCCTTTTTCAAAGCGAGCACTTGATTCAGAACGTAAAGCAAATTTCTTAGATGACGAACGAACTCGTTGTGAATCAAATATAGCTGTCTCTAATAAGACATTCTTAGTATTGTTCGTCACTTCCGAATCTAAACCACCCATAACACCTGCTAAAGCAATAGGTTGGTCTCCTGATGCAATGACTGTATCCGTTGGTTCTAATGTTCTTTCAACACCGTCAAGAGTTGTTAAAGTATCTCCTTTAGCTGCTGACTTTACTTTAATTGTTTTTGACTCTAATTGATCAAAGTCAAATGCATGCATAGGCTGTCCATATAATAATAAGAAGTAATTTGTTGTATCAACAATATTATTTACCGGACGTATTCCAGCTTTCATTAAACGGAGTTGTACCCAAAGTGGGCTCGCTTTTACTTCGACGTCCTCAATTAAACGGATTTGGTACGCATTTGATAATTCTGGACTTTCAACTTCAATTTGAACTTGTCCCAATTTAGAATCTTTTGCAAAGTCTCGCTCTTCAATTAAATTAAATTGTGGTTTTTGATCATAAATTGCTCCCACTTCGTAAGCTGTTCCATACATACTTAAAGCATCAGCACGGTTAGGTGTAATATCTAATTCAATAATATCGTCATCTAATTTCATATATGACACAATGTCTTCGCCTACTGGGGCATCTTCAGGTAAGATAAAGATCCCTTTGGCATATTCTTTAGCAACAACACTGTCACTAAAGCCAAGCTCTTGTAAAGAACAAATCATACCATTTGAGTCCACACCGCGTAATGTACTTTCTAATATTTCCAGTCCGCCAGGCAATACTGCGCCTGGTAAGGCAACAATTACTTTTTGACCTTGTTTAATGTTTGGAGCTCCACAGACGATTTGACTTAAATCACTGCTACCTACATTAACTTGTGCCACATTTAAGTGATCACTATCTTGATGTGGCACAAGTTCTACAACCTCACCGACAACAATATTATTTAAACCTTTACCAATATTTTCAACGGATTCAACTTCAATTCCTGTTCTTGACATACGTTCAGCTAATTCTAAGCCTGTAATATCTGATAGGTCTAGGAAGTCACTTAACCATTCGAGTGAAATTAACATATTAGTTTTGACCTCCTTTAAATTGTTTTAAGAATCTTAAATCATTTTGATAGAAATGACGAATATCGTCGATGTTATATTTAAGCATTGCGACACGTTCAATTCCTAAACCAAACGCAAAACCGCTATATTTCTCAACTTCAATCCCAGACATTTCTAGAACGCGCGGGTGAACAATTCCAGCGCCTAAAATTTCAATCCAACCTGTTTGTTTACATACAGAACATCCTTCTCCACCACACTTAAAGCAGCTCACATCAACCTCTACTGATGGTTCTGTAAAGGGGAAGAAACTTGGACGAAGACGAATTTCACGTTCTTCACCAAATAATCTTTGAACTAATAATAATAATGTCCCTTTTAAATCAGCCAATGTGATATCTTCAGCAATCACTAAGCCTTCCACTTGTTGGAATTGGTGTGAATGCGTTGCATCATCACTATCACGACGGAACACTTTACCTGGACTGATCATTTTTAATGGGCCGTCTTCTTCAAAATTATGGACTTCCATTGTACGTGCTTGTACTGGTGACGTATGTGTACGTAAAAGTACTTCATCATCTACATAGAATGTATCTTGCATATCTCGCGCTGGATGATTCTTTGGTAAGTTCATACGTTCAAAGTTATAAGAGTCTAATTCCACTTCTGGACCTTCGACAACTTGATAACCCATCCCTAAAAAGAAATCTTCAATTTCTTCTAAAGTTTGCGTTAAGATATGTCGTGTGCCGTATGGTTGAGCATACCCTGGTAATGTCACATCAATCGTTTCATTTGCTAATTGCTGTTCTAACTCTTTCGCTTTAATGAGCGCTGTTTGTTTCTCAAAGGCTTCATTGAAGATTGAATGGAAATTTTGTATCGCTTTACCTAATTCTGGCTTTTCTTCATTAGATAAGTGGCGCATTTCTTTCGTATATTGAGTTAATTCACCTTTTTTTCCAGTAAATTTTACTCGAATTGATTGAAGTGCATTAGTTGAGTCACTCGCTTGAATTTCTTTAGCAGCATCTTGTGCTAAAGCTTCAATTGATGACTTTAATTGTTCAATAGTTGATGTCATGTTTTTCTCCTTTTTTTAAATGAATACATAAAAAAAAGCACGCCCCTAAAAAGGGACGCGCTACCGTGGTACCACCCTAATTCTTAGTTAAAGAATAATTAACTAAGCTCTTACGCCGGTAACCTAGGCTTTAGGTATCTTTTTCAAATTCTAATAAGAATTCTTTACAGATCCACTCCGAAATTGAACGTAAGAAACCGGCTTATGTTATTTAGTTTCAGTCAATGCTAAATATCCCTGTCGATGGCGGTTCTTACTAGTTTCTTCTATATGTTTAATAATTCATTATCTTATTATAGTAACTCTTTATATTAAAGTCAAACTGATTAATTCATTTGATTTGGATTGTATGCTACGTCCATGGCTTTGACAGTATGACGATAAATGAAGCTAAATGCTCCGGTCGTTAATTCTGCAATACAACTGTGTTTATCCATTAAAGTAACAATCCAACTTTCAGCATATTTAGGCACGTCGCGTGTTGCTCCAGCCATATGCTTCAATATAATGTCGCATTCTAACTCAGATAACTCTGTAAGTTTTTTTGCGTTTTCTAATGCAATACGTGGATGTTCGAAATTATGACCTTTTCCTCCTACTTCATGCTTTGTTTCGCAATCGTAGAAAAATAAATCATGCAATAGTCCAGCTCTAGCAATAGCTTTTGTATTCAATTTTAGTCGTTTAGCCCAACGGTAACTACGGTAAGAAACCGATAATGAGTGTAATAAGCGGTTAGTTACTTGGTGATGCTTGTACATTTCTAATTTTTGAACCAACTCGTGATCTAATAAATCCTCAACGAGAGCTAAATATTCCGGATCTTTTTGCCATTTTAAAGTCAAATATATTCCTCCAAATATTGTGATTGCATTTATTATACAACAATAATTCAAATAAAGTATGAAGATAATATTAATATTACATAAAGTTCATGAAACATAACTGTAATAATTACATTTTAATATAATGGAATAATAAAATTCCAGTCGCTACACCTACATTTAACGACTCTGCATTGCCTAGCATGGGAATGAAGATTAATTGATCACTGATTGCTTGAATTTCTTCACTTACACCTTGCCCCTCATTACCTACTACAATCGCTACAGGCATTGTTTGATCTGTCTCTTTATAAGAGATGGCCTCTTTATTTAAGGCAGTAGTTAATACTTGTACTCCTATAGCTTTTAATTCTTCAATCGCTTGAGGTAAAGGCATTACAATGACAGGTAAATGCCATAAAGAACCTTGGGTTGAACGGACGACTTTCTCATTATAGATATCTACAGATCCTTCTCCGATAATTATCGCATCATAACCTGCCGCATCTGCGGTACGAATCATTGTTCCTAAATTACCAGGATCTTGCACCTTATCTACTAGTAAATAGCGTGCCCCTTTGACCAATTCAGATTGCTTTCCTGTCGCTTCAACTTCAGCAAAAACGCCTTGTGGTGTTTGAGTAGCGGATAGTTCTTTGGCGATATCATCATCAATCACTGTAATGGGTGCTTCTGATGAGAGGCTTAATGCCTGACTATTCTGTTGATAATAGGCTTCTGTCATAATCCACTGCTTTACTGGAACTTTCCATTCAATTGCTTCTAATGCTAAATGGGTACCTTCAATCAAGAAACTTTGACTTTTCTTACGCCCTTTGCTCGTAAGTAACTTCTTCCAAGCTTTAACTTGTGCGTTTTGCTTCGAGCGGATAATTTCTTTCTCTAACATATTAACGTGTTAACTCATAGATTGCTTCAGCGTAAATAGCCGTCGCTCTGAATAAATCTTCTAAAGCAATAAATTCGTTTGCTTGGTGCATTGTATCAATTGAATCTGGGAATAAGGCACCATATGCAACTCCTCTAGGCATTAAGCGGGCGTATGTTCCTCCACCAATCGTTTGTTCAACACCTTTTTCACCTGTTTGTCTTTCATATACATCAAGAAGTGTTTGAACTAATGGATCATCACCTGGGACATAATGAGGTTCTTTTGAATCAGACATTGTCACTGTCGCATCATAGGCTAATAGATGCGTATTAATTTGTTCTTGAATTGTTTCTGGGTTTGTTCCTTTTGGAAAACGGAAGTTCGCGTCAATGTTAGCACCTTGTGCGTCATCAAAATCAATGATACCCACATTCATTGACACATCGCCCATGACTTCATGTGTGTAATTCACACCGATGTTACTTCCATCGAAGCCTTCAAATAATTCACGCGCTAATAACTGAATTGTATCTTGAGCGCCTTTTGAATCAAATGCATAGTTTTCTAAGAACTTCGCTAAATGAGTTCCAGCGTTCACACCTTTTTCAGGTGTCGAACCGTGGGCTGCTTTACCTACTAAGTCTAATGTTAATTGATCTCCTTCAATACTGCTGTCTCCAGATAAAGCATCATGCTCATCAATAAACTCTTGGAATGCTTTAGATAGGTTAGCAGCATCATTCGTTTGAATAATTGCTGTGGCATCTTGTGGTACCATATTCGCACGTAAGCCGGCTGTTAATTTAACTAAATGATTGTCTGCTTCGAGTGTTTCACCTAATTTTAAATCAAAGATGGCTGATACATTCCCTTTTTCACCATTAATAATTGGGAAAGTCGCATCTGGTGAGAAGCCTAAATCTGGCATAGGCGCATGTTGGAAGTAATAATCCATACATTGCCATCCACTTTCTTCATCAGTTCCAACAATTAAGTGAATGCGTTTGTTGAATTTTACACCTAGTTCTCGTAATAATTTAACTGCAAAGTAAGCTGCCACTGTTGGCCCTTTATCATCACTAGAACCACGAGCGTAAATACGTTTATTAATAATCTCTGGTTTAAATGGATCCGTATCCCAACCAGTCCCTACAGGGACAACATCCACGTGTCCTAAAACACCTAAGAGCTCGTCTCCGTCGCCCACTTTCACATGACCAGCCCAAGGTCCAAATTGTTCAGTTTCAAAACCGTCTTCTTTGGCCATCGCAAGAAACTCTTCTAAAGCACGTTTCGGACCTGGTCCCACAGGTGCTTCCTCTGTCGCTAAGTCATCTTCTCTGATTGATTCTACTTCCAGAATTCGAAATAAATCTTTAAGTAAGACGTCTTGACGTGATTCTACTTCTTGTAACCAATTTATATTTTTCATTATGAATAATGCTCCTTCACTAATTTCATTATTACTATTCTATCACTAATCTCTTGTTGCAAAAAGTTAAATAACTTATTCACAATGAACATTTTTTCATTCCATAATAAAAAGGCTAATGAATATAAGAATTGTTTTTTTAACATGCAATTTCTTATTCATTAACCTTCGATAAACTACTCTAAGCCGTATGGAACTAATAGATCCATCTCCGCTTCTGTTAATTCTCGGTAGTCACCAAGAGCTAACTCGGGGTCAAGCTTTAAAGGGCCCATAGAAATACGGTGCAATTGGATAACTTCCTTGCCCACCGCTTCAAACATACGCTTTACTTGATGGAATTTACCTTCAGTAATCTCCACATGAATTAATGTTTGGGAAATTTCAGGGTGTACTTCAAGTATTTCTAAATTCGCTGACTGAGTAATAAAATCACCCAAATCAAGTCCTTTGTCAAACTTTTGAATATCTTCTTCTGTCACCACGCCTTCAATTAGAGCTTCATAACGCTTCTTCACTTTTTTCTTGGGTGAAAGTAATTGATGTGCTAATTGTCCGTTATTCGTCAAAAGAAGGAAACCAGTTGTATCTATATCCAATCTTCCAACTGGAAAGAGTTGAGCATGGCCAAAGTCTAATTCAACCCAGTCAATCACCGTTTCATATTCTCTATCTTCTGTCGCGCTAATAATCCCATCTGGTTTATTTAACATGACATAGTAGTATTCTTGATATAAAACAGGCTCGTTCATGTATTGAATTGTATCAATTTCTGGATCCACATTGTGTCCCACTTTTTTGATTACTTTATCATTTACAGTTATTGAACCACTCACAATAATTTTTTTTACATCTTTTCGTGAGCCATATCCTGCATGACTTAATAATTTATCTAATCTCATTACATTAACCTCATTTTATCTTGAATATCTTTAAATCGATTACCAATTAAGACTGATAACATGTTCATAATACCGAGAACACTTCCATAAACAAGTACTGCCATAATGATGACAATGACGATTTTAAGGAAAGTAAATCCGCGTCCAACAGGACCGAATAGAAGGTTTAATGATTGATTCCACATAGCTGCTGAAACTGTCATTAATGCCGAAGCAATGAGTATCTTGATGATACTGCTATTCAATCTAGGGTAATTAAAGTCTAATTCACGACTCAACTTGATCCACATCAATACAGTTGAAACTAAGAAACCAATAGCCGTTGAAACTAACGCACCATGTGCTTCAAATAAAGCAACAAATGGGAATTGTAAAATTGCTTTAACTACAAGTCCAATTAATAGGAAACGTACCGCTAAGCGACGATAATTCATCGATTGTAAGATTGTCGAGAACACCGTATAAGCCCCTAGTACGATACTAGAAATTGAGGCTGTAATTAAAAGTCCTGGCCCTGCTTCTGATCCATTTGGATAGAATAAATAGTAAATATTATTAGCAATTGATGCCATTCCTAATGCTGCTGGAATCATGACGATACTGAATAATACCGTAATATGTTCAACTAATTCGCTCGTACCTGCAATATTTCTTTGTGCAAATTTCTTCGAAATAACGGGTACTAATGAAGAAGCTAACGCAACTGCTAATGAAATAATAATCATCACAAGTTTATCCACATCTAAACTTAGAACCCCATAGAGTTCTTCAATCTCAGTGAATAGTAAGGCTGACGTTGATTCTAATATTTGTCCGAAAGTATATGTATCAATTAACTGAGCGATAATAATTCCTGATCCTAATAAGATAAATGGAATACTATCGACAACCATAATTTTGATACTTTCTTTAAAGTCTAAGTTCACATTGTTTGCCGATTTAGCAATTAAGCGTTTAGCTACTGGTAAGCGTCTAATATATTCAAATATTAAATATAATAGTGCTCCTAGAGCTCCAATAAAGGCCGCAAATGTTGAGTGAACAACAGCTTGAGTTACTTCACCACTATAAATCATCATAATGGCGTAAGTAGCTGCTAATAAGTATCCAACACGAGCAAATTGTTCAATAATCTGAGAAATAGCGGTTGGTTTCATGTCATTAAATCCTTGGAAATAACCACGGAGTATGCTCATTGCCGGAAGAATTAATAGTGCCGGTGATAATGAACGAATAACCATCGTCGCTCCTTCAACATTGGTTGTTGATGTATTTTCGGCTAATATTGGCGCGATTAAAAATAACAATCCGCCTGATAGCACCCCTGTTAACAACATAATAATTATACTGTTTTTGAAGAGCTTATCAGCTGTTTTGTACTCTTTTAAAGAGTGATAATAAGCCATTTGTTTTGCAATTGAACTTGGGAAACCAGCCGTCGCTATTGCCAGCATTAATGAATATGGCTTGTAACCCGCACTATATAGTACGTTGGCTTGCGTATATTCAGCTCCTAACCATGTTGCCCATGGAATGACATAAAGCGCTCCAATGACACGAGAGAGAACATTACCAATAGTTAGCCAAGAAGCACCACTTGTAATCCCTGACTTCTCGTCTTCTTCATCCGATTCCTCTTCGAGTCGTTCCTCAATGACCGTATCGTTTTGAGAGTAATACTCATTTAATACTTGATCCGTTAGAATGGGGTTTTCAATGATATCTGTATCTTGGCTAATCTTCTCACTTAATTGATCTAATTCTTCGTCAGTGAGGTCTTTATCTTTAAATTGTTCATCGATATCTGGTTGAGAGTCAGATTCACTGATTACTTCCTCTTCTTCATCAAAGTCCGATGAAGTGATTTCGTCTTCAAATTCTAAAGATGTTTCTGATTGAGATTCGTCCTCATCCAAATCAGTGATATCCATCGCATCAGCTTCATCGAAATTCTCTTCGTCTTCGTCAGATGCATTATCTCCTGATTGATAGCTAGCTTCGATACCACTTTCTGCTGGATAAACTTCTTGATCTTCTTCATAAACTAAATCAGCTTCAATTGATTCTTCCTCATCTAAGTCGCTGTAATCTGGTGTCAGCTCCTCTTCTGTAACTAATTCTTCCGTATAATTATCTTGATTTAACCAATCGGTTTGATTCACTGATTCTTCGAATTCAAGATTATCTTTCGCATCTTGTTCTGCTTCTTCTTGTTTAACTTCAGATTCATCGGTTTCATCAGAAGAAGAGAATAAGTTTTTCACAGAACTGAAAAGTCCTGTCTCGCTCTTTTCTGATTCTTTAACTTCAAAATTGTCAGTTTCAATTGAATCCGAGTAATCCATACCTTCAACTTCGGAATGGTCTTCTGCCTTACGAGAGAAAAGATTTTTAAATACAGAATCTTTCCTTTCTTTCTCTTCTGACAATCTTTTTTCACTTTCTTGGAATTGATTATAATCTGTAATATCTTCCAACTCTGTTAGATCGTAGCGTTCTTCATATGTTGGTTTAAATACATCACCAAATAATTTTTTTCTCTCTTTTGGTTTTTGCTTTTCTTGTTGTTCCTTTTCCTTTTCCAACATTTCTTTTTCTCTATTTCGTTCACGCAAGGGCTTATAACGAAATTCATTCACAGTCGGTGTGCTAGATGATGGTTCAGCTTCAGATGTCCTTGCTTCATCTAAATCTTCATCTCTTTCGGGTCGATCTAGATTCTCTAATTCTTCCTTAGTCATTTCAGTTTGAGCAAAATAATCTCCATCGATTGGCTGTCGATTCGGCCGACGTAGGATATTCTTCTCTTCTTCGGTAAACTCTATGGTCTGAAATTCGTCTCTATTGTAAGGTTGTTGATTAGATAAATCATTCGAGTTATCTCGATCATTGTGCTGTTTACTCATAGCACTTCCTCCTTTAAACTAGTTTGCTACTATGTTCACCAAACGATTCGGTACAACAATTACTTTACGGATTGTTTTCCCTTTAATGGCTTCTTGTACAGACTCTTGACTTAAAGCCAATTCCTCAACTACTTCTTTATCTAGGTTAACATCAATATCTAATCTTGTAACTAATTTACCCATCACTTGAATAACAATTTCTACTTGGTCATCCACAGTTAATTCTTCAACAAACGTTGGCCATGCTTCTTCTGAAATACTTTCAGTATGACCTAGTTTTTCCCAAATCTCTTCTGCTAAGTGTGGTGCTAATGGTGCAAGTAATTTTACAAAACCTTCAACAAATTGAATTGGTAAAGCATCCGCATCTTTAGCTTCATTTAAGAAAATCATCATTTGTGAGATTGCTGTATTAAAATGTAATTGTTCATAATCTTCAGTCACTTTTTTAACTGTTTGGTGATAAACTTTTTCTAACTCTTTACTATCTGACTCTTTGACACTATCTGCCAATGCTAAAGTATCTTCGTTAATTAATAGACGCCATACACGATCTAAGAAACGACGGCTACCTTCTAATCCATTCTCGCTCCAAGCAATTGAAGCGTCTAATGGACCCATGAACATTTCGTAAACACGTAATGTATCTGCTCCATATTCATTCACTACATCATCTGGGTTAACAACATTCCCTTTTGATTTAGACATTTTTTCATTGTTTTCACCTAGAATCATACCTTGGTTAAATAATTTTTGGAATGGTTCTTTCGTTGGAACGACACCGATATCATAAAGGAATTTATGCCAGAAGCGAGCGTATAATAAATGAAGTACAGCGTGCTCAGCTCCACCAATATATAAATCAACATTCTCCCATTTTTCTAAAGCTTCTTGAGAAACCAATGCGTCTTCATTGTGAGGATCCATAAAGCGTAGGAAGTACCATGAACTACCTGCCCATTGTGGCATTGTATTTGTTTCACGACGGCCTTTCATTCCTGTTTCTGGATCTGTAACGTTAACCCACTCTTCAATGTTTGCTAATGGTGATTCTCCAGTTCCGCTTGGTTGAATTTTGTCTGTTACTGGTAAAGTAACTGGTAGCTGATTTTCAGGAACAGCTGTTGTTGTCCCATCTTCCCAATGAATCACTGGAATCGGTTCTCCCCAATAACGTTGACGAGAGAACACCCAATCACGTAAGCGATAATTGATTTGGCGTTCACCGAAATCATTCTCTTCTAACCAAGTATTCATCTTTTGGATTGCATCTTCTATGTTTAATCCATCTAAGAATTCAGAGTTGATGTGTGGTCCATCGCCATAATATGGCACTTCTTTTTCTGGCCCTTCAATCACTGGTACAATAGGTAGGTCATATTTAGTGGCGAATGCAAAATCACGTTCATCATGAGCTGCTGAACCCATAACCGCACCCGTACCATAGGAAGCAATCACGTAATCAGCAATCCAAATTGGAATTTCTTGTTTTGTTGCTGGGTTAATCACATATGACCCTGTAAATACACCTGTTTTATCTTTATTTAATGATGTACGTTCTAATTCACTCTTAGTTTCAACTTCACTAATATATGCACGGACTGCTTCTTCTTGTTCTGGAGTCATTAAGTCATATACAATATCCAATTCCGGTGCTAATACGACATAAGAAGTTCCGAATAACGTATCAGGTCGCGTAGTATATGATTCGATGACTTTATCTGAACCTGCAACTTGGAATTTAATCATAGCACCTTCAGATTTACCAACCCAATGTTTTTGCATTTCTTTCACACTGTCTGGCCAGTTAACTTCATCTAAATCTTCAATTAATCTTTCAGCATATTCAGTAATTTTAAGAACCCATTGTTTCATTGGGCGTCTGTACACAGGATGTCCCCCACGCTCAGAAACACCATCAATAACTTCTTCATTCGCTAATACGGTTCCTAATGCCGGACACCAGTTAACCATCACATCATCTTGATAAGCTAAACCTTTTTCGAATAATTTAGTAAAAATCCATTGTGTCCACTTATAGTAATTTGGATCCGTTGTATTAATCTCGCGGTCCCAATCGTAACTAAAACCAAGTGATTTGATTTGACGTTTAAATGTTTGGATATTGTGTTCTGTAAAATCAGCCGGGTTATTCCCTGTATCTAAGGCATATTGCTCTGCTGGCAGACCAAAAGCATCCCATCCCATTGGATGTAAAACATCAAAACCTTGAGCACGCTTCATACGAGCAATCACATCAGTTGCTGTATACCCTTCTGGATGCCCAACGTGTAAACCTTGTCCTGATGGATATGGGAACATATCTAGCGCATAATATTTAGGATGATCGACACCACGATCCTTTGTTTTAAATGTTTCATTCTTGTCCCAATATTCTTGCCATTTCTTTTCAATGATACGATGTTGATAACTCATTTTCTTCCTCCAATAATCTATATATTCTTTTTCATTATACAATATTTACAATAAAAAGTGAAAATTGCACTGTTTTAATCTATATTAAAACAAAATTCTCTCAAAAAATAAAAAACACCCTATATTATCTAGCATATTCACTAAATAATATAGGGCGAGTGACCGCGGTACCACCTATGTTTATGACAATAATGTCATCTTAAGTACCTTAACGCGGTCAACACGGCTTACTCTATCATTACTTTCAAGTAAGCACCTAATTAGACGAGTTCAACAAAGCGATTGACTTATTTTCACCAACCATAAGCTCTCTAAACAATGACTTTATTTACTATTTCTAAGTAAAGTTTTATATAAATTCTTTTTGAATTATATCAAACTAACTGTATTAGTTCAATCCAATTGTTTGTCCAATAAAGATTGTTGTTGAACCGTTATTTTTTTCAATTAATTCATTAACATTTAATCCATTACGACGTGCAATACTAAATAAAGTATCGCCAACAGCTACTGTATATGAAGAGTTTGTCGGAGCTTCAACGGTCTCTTCTACGACTGTTTCTTCAACGACTGGCGCCGCTTCAGGTTCAACAATTGTTGTTGGCGTATTGTCCTCTTCAACAACAGTTGGTTGTGATACTTCGTTAGCTTCTACTGTAGAAGCTGGTGTACTTGTTGTAGCACCTGAAACTTTTAGTACTTGTCCTGGTTGAATTAAATTGCTTGATAAGCCGTTTAATGCTTTCAATTGATTTAATGACATACCATGGTTTACTGCGATACGGTATAGACCGTCGCCAGCCTTAACTGAGTATGAACCAGATGTATTCGTTGAACCACCATTGTTTGTAGGTTCAGTTGGTTTAGTATTTGTTGAATCTGTATTCGGTGACGTATTAGTTGAAGACTCAGTGTTTCCTTGAGTTGCTCCACTTACTTTTAATACTTGTCCTGGATGGATTAAGTTACTTGATAATCCATTTAATGATTTAAGTTGGTTCAACGTCATACCATGTTTACGAGCAATCGCGTATAAGCCATCGCCACGTTTAATTGTATATGAACCACCCACACTTGTAATTGCTTCAGTGTTTTCCAAAGTGTTATCTGAGTTTGTTGGTGGTGTACTTGGTTTTTCAACAATTGTTGAGTTACCAGGTAATTTAATGACTTGACCTGGATGAATTAAATTACTAGTTGTACCGTTCGCAGCTTTAAGGGCTTCAACTGTCGTTCCAAAACGACGTGCAATACCCCAGAAACCGTCTCCTTCTTTAACAGTATAAGTTCCCGCAATTGAACCCGCTTCGTTTGAACCTGTATTAGATTCTGGTGTAGAAGGAACTACGCTGACTGGTTTATCAGAACTAGCTAAATCATATTGTGTTAAATTATTTTCAGCAATGATACGATTTAATTTGTCCCCGTAACGAGTATCAGTTGCGTAACGACCAGTTAAATGAGTCGTTGCATCTTGATACGAATTCGTATTGCTGTAACGTGCACCTGAATAGAAGTTATAACGCCAGTTATTGACATCATTATCCCCTGTTAATAACGACGCGTAGTCAGTTAAAGATTCACCATAATTATCGTAACGACGGAAAGCATCTTGAATTTGATAATACTCTCCAGATCCATCGTCTTCTAATGTATCTTTTACAACAGAGTTTCCGTTGTATTCACCTTTAATACCAAATAAATTGTAGTTAGGTGCTTTTGATAAAGTACTATTACCCCATCCTGATTCTAATGCAGCTTGGGCAATCATTACTGATGCGTACAAGTCATTTTCAGCAGCAATTTGTTTTGCGTAATCCGTAATTAATCCTAAAAAATCTGATTGGCTAACACGACTACTTGATTGTGCTTGTACAACAACAGTGTCATTCGCTGACACATGACTTAAGACAGCACCTGCAGCCATAAGCACTAATCCAGCATTGATATGTTTCATCGCCTTTTTAGCTTTATTTTGGTTTACTAATTTTGCCTTGGCTTTCATTATTTCATGTCTACTTTTCACTTAATTACCCTCCACTATCAAACTATATAATAATATATTATAATCTTCGTCTATTATAGCTAATTTAATTCATTAAAAGTTCACATTTCTGGTCTTTTATTTTAGTTTTAATATATGTAACATAAATGTAACAGAGGAGGAATATAAAATGTATAACGCTTTACAATACAGTCATCAACTATTAAAACAACAGGTTCACAAAAATCCCCAAGGATTATTTATTGATGGAACCCTTGGGAATGGCCACGACAGTGCCTTTCTACTATCATTAAAAGATTTCACAGGTTCTCTTATTGGCTTTGATATTCAAGAAATAGCCATCCAAAATTCAACTAAACGAATTGAATCATTAGATCATTCTACAAAAGCATCCTATAAATTTATTTTAGATTCTCACGATAAAGTTTCTGAATATATTGAAGACAATCTAGTCCAAAGTGCTATTTTTAACTTAGGCTATCTTCCAGGTGGCGATCATAATGTCACGACAGAATTTCCAAGTACCTTTAAAGCGGTTCAAGATATATTAGGTAATTTGGCTATTCACGGACAAATTATCCTAGTTATATATTCTGGGCATGAAAATGGTATGACCGAAAAAAATAATTTGTTTGAAAAATTAGAAAAATTCCCACAAGAAAAATATCAAGTATTGGCGTATCAATTTATCAATCAAATAAATCATCCCCCAATGCTCTTAGTTATTGAAAGAATAAAATAATTTATTCTTTCTTTTTTTTTTTACTTATTTTTTTATTTGAAATATTGTAGACCCTTTTTAAAAAAAATAGATAATTTTATTTGTCTATCTATTTTTTCATATTAAATACTTTTTAGCATTAAAATTATGTGTTAAAATAATTACAAGTTTTATTATGCTACTTTCAATAAATTAGTAAAGGGGTTAAATTATGCATACAAATAAATTTTATGACTGGTTATTCCCAGGTATTTCTCTTGTCATGTTTGCAATGTTATTGGGCTCAATCTTAGCCCAGAGTGATTCAATGTCCGTTTTACAGTTAATTTCCTATTCTTCAGGGTTACTTGCTTACACCATGATGTTAACAGTCACATTCATGGGATCACGCCCACGATTTATAGAAAAATACTTTGGCATGCCTGAAATGTATGAAATTCACGCATTAATGGGTGTTGTTCTTTCGATTATGGGTGTTATCCATATTATTATCCAATGGAATGGCTTCCGTTGGATTACTAAGATGTCAACTGTTTCTCAAACGGGATTCCTCGCTGTCTTTTCATTAATTATTGTCATGTTTACAGGTATATTCTCACTTTCGGGTATATTCATTGATCGAATTCCACTATTACGAAAATGGAAAGAGTCAGTCTTTAATCGCGAATTGAGCTTATGGCTTCATAGACTTTCTATTGTAGCCATTGTTGCAATATATTTTCATTTATTCTTACTCCCATTTCTAAATGAAAATACACTATTTATGACACTTCTGACTATCTATACTGTTGCTATATTAGGTTATTATGTTATTTGGAAATTAAAATTATCTTTCGCACCAAAGTTTGAATTGAAAAGTATTAAACAAGGGACACCTTCATTATGGGTATTAGAATTTGAACCGAAAAATGGTTCGATTAAACCATACGTACCAGGAGATTATTTCTTTATTCGTTTCAAAAATGCTGATATCACAACTGAAGGACACCCTTTCTCAGCATCAAGTGCAATAACATCTGATTATTCGAATTCAATTGAGTTTATGATTAAAGAAGCTGGAGATTGGACTGGTTCTTTACAAAATGTCAATGTCGGAGATATCGCTACTCTAGAAGGTCCTTACGGAAATTTCTTCCCAGATGAAGTACAAGAATCCGAGGATCCTTTTGTCTTATTAGCGGGAGGAATTGGTTTAACACCTAATTTAAGTATCTTACGCCACGAACATGAAAAGAACTCAAACCGTAGAATTCATCTAGTTTGGGGCTTAGCGATTGAAGAAGATATGTTTATGATTGAAGAATTTGAAACAATGAAAGCTGCAAATCCAAATTTCTCTTATGATATTATCTTTTCAAATCAAGAAGTTGAGGGCTTCCCTCATGGCTTTATCACGCATGAATATTTAGAAGAACTTGGTGTAAGTTCACTTTATCAATCTGCCAAATTCTTTGTCTGTGGACCACCACCCATGTTAAATGCTTCAAAAACTTTATTAGATAATCAAAATGTCCCTGATAATCATATTTATCTGGATGAATTTGGTTTCTAGTCACCTATTAATAGAAAGGAAAAGTATATGACTAATAAATTATCTTTTATCATACAAGTTATATTTGTATCCATCCTTGTTTGGCTACTAACGACTTTATTGTTTACAAATGAATTTATTTTTAATAGCGGCGATGATGAGAGTGCTCAAGTTGACACAGCGGAAGTATCAGATGGTACTTTCACCGGATCTGCTGAAGGTCATAATGATCAGTTAACACTGGATGTAACAGTAGAGAATGGTGAAATAAGTCAAATTGATGTCACTGAACATAGTGAGACAGAAGGCATCTCGGATCCTGCTTTCGAACAAGTTCCAGAACAAATCATAGAATCAAATTCAACGGATGTTGAGATTGTCTCTGGAGCTACCTTTACTTCTGAAGCCATTATCAATGCTGTCAATAATGCCTTGGCAGAGGATTCTGGTGGAAGTTCTGAAGCTATAGCTCTCGAAGACGTTTCTGATGGCACTTATACGGGAACTTCCGAAGGACACAATGGTCTTATGACCGTCGATGTCACAGTAGAAAATCAAGAAATTACAGATGTTAACGTCGTTTCTCATCTTGAAACGGAAGGCCTTTCTGATCCAGCCTTCGACCAAGTACCAGATCAAATTATCAATACGAATTCATTAGATGTAGAGACAGTTTCTGGTGCTACTTTCACATCTGAAGCGATTGTCGAAGCTGTAAACGACGCCCTATCTCAAAATTAACAAAAACCCCTTTAGAAAGCTATTAGACAGCTGTTCTAAAGGGGTTATTATATTATCTAGTTTAATTGTGATTGGATTAAATCAACCTTATCTAATTGTTCCCAAGGTAAATCTAAATCAGTACGCCCAAAATGTCCATATGCAGCTGTTCCTGCATATATAGGACGTCTAAGATCTAGCATTGAAATAATACCCGAAGGTGATAAGTCAAATGTATCACGAATTATCTTAATGATGACATCATCAGAATAACTACTTGTACCAAAAGTATTTAATGAAATTGACGTTGGTTCACTAACCCCAATTGCATAAGCTAATTGAAGCTCAACTTTACTTGCAACTCCAGCTGCTACAAGATTTTTAGCAACATAACGTGCAGCATAACTGGCTGAACGATCGACTTTTGTCGCGTCTTTTCCAGAGAAAGCTCCACCACCGTGATGGGCAGATCCCCCGTAAGTATCTACAATAATTTTACGCCCAGTTAAACCTGAGTCTCCAACGGGTCCACCAATAACGAATTTACCTGTTGGGTTAATAAAGTACGTTGTTTCTTCATCTAACCACTCTGTATTCACGACCGGTTTAATGACATGCTCAATAACATCTTCTCTAACTTGACTAAGTTCCACATCATTACTATGTTGTGTACTAATAACAAGATTATCAATGCGCTTTATTGTATCGTCTTCATTAAACTCAACCGTCACTTGTGTTTTTCCATCAGGACCTAAATACGGTAAAATCTCTTCTTTTCTAACTTTTGCTAATTGTTGCGCTAATTTATGACTTAATGAGATAGGTAAAGGCATATATTCTTCTGTTTCATTTGTTGCGAAACCGAACATAATCCCCTGATCTCCTGCTCCAATTAAACTTTGCTCTTCTTCATCTCTTGTCTCTAAAGCATCGTCTACTCCCACAGCAATATCAGGTGATTGCTCATCTAAGGATACTAATACCGCTACATTGTCAGCATCAAATCCGTATTTAAAGTTAACATAACCAATCTCGGCGATTTTCTTACGTACAATTTGTTGAATATCAACATAAGCTGTTGTCGTAATTTCTCCAAAAACTAGAACTAATCCAGTATTCACTGCTGTCTCACAAGCAACACGCGCATTAGGATCTTGAGCTAAAATCGCATCTAAAATCGCATCACTAATTTGATCAGCAATCTTATCTGGATGTCCTTCAGTCACAGACTCCGATGTAAATAATTTTCTTTCCTTCATAATGTCTCCCCCACTATATTATTTGGTTACAAGGCATATTCACTTTAAATCAAGTGAACCCTATCGGGACTTTTGATTTGTAACGAATGCCATTATATCACACAACAATAGGCATTCACACTATAAGTGATAGAAACTAGATAAATGATTAAATTGGTACCAATATTTTTAGCATAGATACGAAATTAATGATAGAATGTATAAAGATAACTCATCTTTACGATAGTAACTGAGTGTAATCAACTCAACGTATTAAGTCAATCAAGTTAAGATGAGGTGATATTCTATCTTTATCTTTGGAGAATGAATATCAGACAAATAAGTATTAATAAAATAATGATAGTTAAGCTATCGAATTTTTTATATGAAAGGTATAGTCAATGAAGTTAATAACTCGCTTTTTACAGAATCCGTACGTTAAAATATTTGTTTCGACCCTAGCATCCATACTTTTTGGATTAATTCTAGGAGCTAGCCATACTGAATCCATTCGGTGGCTTCCAATGTTACTGTTGTTTCTAATTGTCGTGTTTGGTCAATTAATAGATCATTTCCTATATTTACGAATCGACAAACAAACACCAGAAGTAGCGCCTAATGTCTTATTGTATGTACTTGAAGGTATATTGTTAATTAGTACCATTATCTTTATGTTTAATTCACACTGGATCATCAGTGTTCTGCTCGTCTTTTATATTGTATTCATTCATGTGCAGTATATGCCGTTTAAGATGACTGGTACAATTTATCACTTTTTATTATCTGTATTCTTTAATGGTTTTATGATGAATGTGATTGCGTATAATTCACAAACATTTGCAGTAACACAAACATTTTTAATTAATACTATTCCGATTGTATTAATGTTTATTGTTTTAAACTTAGAAGTATTTAATTTGAAGAATATCATTATTAATTTCAAACAAATAACCGTTTTTCAACGGTTCCCAGTTGTTAGTTTAGTAGTTTGTGCCCTTGCATTATTAAGCGGGTTCTACTTCTCATTACCTTCTTCATCTTATTATATTGTTCAAATTCTATTTGTTTTACTAAGCGCCGTAACGATGTTACCTTTACTTGTTAAAACACAACATGAAAAACAAACACAAAACAAAATGAATTATATTCACGCAGTAACCTTAATTTTCACATTATTATACAGTTTGAGTCAATTGTATTAAAAAAGAACGAATGAAATGCTAAAAGGAAAACTTTAGTCATTTTATTCGTTCTTTTTGTTTTGATTTTTATAGGGTGTTGTTGTCTTCTTTTTCGCTTTCTTCACGACTTTCAGCTGCTTCATCAATTGATTGATTTACACGAGCTTCAATTTCATCTGCTTCTTCATAAGCTTTAGTAGACTTTTCTCGAGCTTCTTCACGTTGCTCTTCGCCTTCAGCAATTGCGTTTTGACGTAATTCTTCAGCTTTACGCGCAGCTTCTTCTTTTAATTGTTTTCCTTCATCAATCGCTTCTTTTAAGTTCTCATCTGCTGAAGTATGAACACTCTCTCGAGTTTCACCTACTTGGCGCTTTACATCTTCGACAGCTGAATCCGCTCGATCTTTGTAGTTTTCACGAATTTCATCAACATGACCTCGACCAGATGCAACGGCTTGTTTAGCTTCACCTTCAACCTGTTGTGCAATACCTTTTGCTTGAGTTTCAGCATCATCAGTTGCTTTACCAAACACTTCTTTAACTTTTCCAACAATTTCGTCTTTTTGACCTTCTAAGTTTTTCCATGTATCAGACATATCGTTACCTCCATTTAATTTGTTTATAATTTTAATATAGCAAATTAAATGATTTTAATCAATAAAACCGCTTCCAAAAAATATAAGAATTGATCTTGTTTATCAAACTGCTCAATTTATACTATAAAAATAACAACAATTCAAAAATAATAAAGGATTATATTTACTACAATTATATAAAATTTAATTATTGTATTGAGAAATATTTTGAAAATTTTATCAAATATACTACGTCAGTAAAATGATAGTATAATATTATATTATATAAAATTGCTTTAAGGATTATACTTATCATCTTCTAAAAAATTAAAAAGGCATCCATGAAACGAATCATAAATACCTGAACACAAAAAAAGAACGCCAAGCGTTCTTTGAATCATTAAGCGGGTGACGAGAATCGAACTCGCGACAACAGCTTGGAAGGCTGTAGTTTTACCACTAAACTACACCCGCATAATATAACGGTCCGGACGGGATTTGAACCCGCGATCTCCTGCGTGACAGGCAGGCATGTTAACCCCTACACCACCGGACCAATGTATTTTTAATTTTAAAATCAATAAGGAGGATAAGGGATTCGAACCCTTGCGCGCTTTTACACGCCTGACGGTTTTCAAGACCGTTCCCTTCAGCCGGACTTGGGTAATCCTCCGTGATGAAAGTAAAATTAATGATCCGTACGGGACTCGAACCCGTGTTACCGCCGTGAAAGGGCGGTGTCTTAACCGCTTGACCAACGGACCAAAACAATATAAATATTAAGTTTTAGCAATAATACGAATATAAAACTTACGGAGAAGGAGGGATTTGAACCCTCGCGCCGGCAAAACCGACCTACACCCTTAGCAGGGGCGCCTCTTCAGCCTCTTGAGTACTTCCCCAAATCCAAAATTTTATAGTTTTAATATCACTAATGGGCCTGAGTGGATTCGAACCACCGACCTCACCCTTATCAGGGGTGCGCTCTAACCAACTGAGCTACAGGCCCGTATGAAATTAAAAGCGGGTGACGAGAATCGAACTCGCGACAACAGCTTGGAAGGCTGTAGTTTTACCACTAAACTACACCCGCATAATTAAGTAAGTAGTTAAGTTTAGTATTAAGATAAAATTGCGGGGGTAGGATTCGAACCTACGACCTTCGGGTTATGAGCCCGACGAGATGCCAGCTTCTCCACCCCGCGATAATGTTTAAAAGGAGGATAAGGGATTCGAACCCTTGCGCGCTTTTACACGCCTGACGGTTTTCAAGACCGTTCCCTTCAGCCGGACTTGGGTAATCCTCCAAAATATATATTATGTGTTTTTTACGGTCTTCAATGGACCTTGTAGGACTCGAACCTACGACCGGACGGTTATGAGCCGTCTGCTCTAACCAACTGAGCTAAAGGTCCTATATAGCGGCGAAGGGGATCGAACCCATGACCTCCCGGGTATGAACCGGACGCTCTAGCCAGCTGAGCTACACCGCCTTTATAAAATATTAATGGAGAATAGCGGGATCGAACCGCTGACCTCCTGCGTGCAAGGCAGGCGCTCTCCCAGCTGAGCTAATTCCCCATAATATCGATCGGGAAGACAGGATTCGAACCTGCGACCCCTTGGTCCCAAACCAAGTGCTCTACCAAGCTGAGCTACTTCCCGAAATTATAAACGCACCCTGTAGGAGTCGAACCTACAACCGCCTGATTCGTAGTCAGGTACTCTATCCAATTGAGCTAAGGGTGCTCTTTTCTATTACTTTAACACATAACTAAGTGTTATGCCGAGGGCCGGAATCGAACCGGCACGGTAGTCACCCACCGCAGGATTTTAAGTCCTGTGCGTCTGCCAGTTCCGCCACCCCGGCAATATGCCGAATTTACTTCTCTTGGCAAAGCGGAAAACGGGGTTCGAACCCGCGACCCCCACCTTGGCAAGGTGGTGCTCTACCACTGAGCTATTTCCGCGTTGATGCCGGCTAAAGGAGTTGAACCCTCGACCCTCTGATTACAAATCAGATGCTCTACCAACTGAGCTAAGCCGGCTTATTAAGTTAAATGCGGGTGAAGGGACTTGAACCCCCACGCCCGAAGGCGCTAGATCCTAAATCTAGTGCGTCTGCCAATTCCGCCACACCCGCGTTTGTCTCTTTATAAGAGAATGAGTCGTACAGGGATCGAACCTGTGACCCTCTGATTAAAAGTCAGATGCTCTACCAACTGAGCTAACGACTCTTGAGACATGGAGGATGACGGGATCGAACCGCCGACATCCTGCTTGTAAGGCAGACGCTCTCCCAGCTGAGCTAATCCTCCAATATATAAACAATACATGGCAACGACCTACTCTCACAGGACCAAAGGTCCAACTACCATCGGCGCTAAGAAGCTTAACTGCTGTGTTCGGCATGGGAACAGGTGTATCCTTCTTGCTACCATCACCACACATTGTTTGTTATATAAGTAATCTACTTAGATCACTCAAAACTGAATATCAACTTGTGTTTTCTTACCTGCTAAACCTGAATTGGTTCGTGGTTAAGTCCTCGACCGATTAGTACTCGTCCGCTCCGTACATTACTGCACTTCCACTTCG
>NZ_VBSP01000034.1 GCF_005864045.1 Ruoffia tabacinasalis
TCGGTTTTATGGTCTCAGAAGAAGAAACCGAAGCAGCCTGGTCACGCTTCTTTCTAGATTTACGCTCGCGTGGACTACAGACACCAACCATGGTTATTTCTGATGCCCATGCTGGACTGAAAAAAGCGATTCGTAAAGTCTTTGTAGGGACTATTTGGCAACGCTGTACATTTCACTTTATTAGAAACATTATTGATGTAATGCCTAAAAAGAACAGTAAAGAAGAAAGAAAAATACTTAGAAAGATCCTCCAAGCACCAACACAACAACATGCGCGTGAGTTGAAACAAGCCTATGAATCGCAACTTAAAGATAATCCCAAGTATACTGAAGCCTTAAAGATTTTAGATAATGGTTTTGAGGATGCCATTCAATATATGTTAGAACCCGAAGCTTTTCATGTTTCGTTGCGCACAACCAATTCTGTTGAGCGTCTGAATCGTGAAATTAGACGGCGAGACAGAGTGATTGGAATTTATCCAAACATAGCCTCTGCAGAGCGTTTAATCGGTTCGATATTAATTGATTTCCACGAAAATTGGGAAAATAACGCTCGGACATTCTTACAAGTGTAATGTGCATGATGACCAGATGATATAACTACATTGAGACTTTTACACAAGATTATGGACTTGACACGGAAAATAGAATATGACGACTTGGTGCGGTGCATCGTGAACTCCCGCGACGGTCCGAAATTGAGCTTGCGGGGCGTGGTGCTAACTCACGACACTCCGGAAACGGATTTGCGGTCCGTCGTGCCAACTCACGACACTCCGGAAACGGATTTGCGGTACGTCGAGCCAACTCACGACACCCACAACCCCAAACCCAAATAAAAAAGACCTACATTCGCAGGTCTTCCTCACTATCCCTCTTCCAAACTATCTTTAATCATATCTTCTTTTAAGGTGAAATAATATAAGCCAATCGCAATATCAATCACGGCTGCGATCAATAGCACATTCCAATTTGTGTATAGATGAATGGCTGTCGCTGATACAGCGCCGATTAAGAAGCACAACAGATTCACAATGTGAAAGCGCAGTTTCCAGCGGTCTTCGGTTCCACCTCGGAGATTGCGTCCCAGCTCCACACCAATATCGGTCACTGTTCCAGTTAATATTGTTGTTCGAATGACCAAACCTTTATAGAAGACGAACATCCCATTTTGTAGGCCGAAACTAAAGGCAATATAAATAAGGAAATAGACTGATTGATAACCAAACCAGTTGAACAGTAATAAAATGACACCCATAATAATTAAATAATTTCCGTAATTTAATCGTGGTTGAAACCGGTCAGTTGGATAAAAATACCCTCCAACAGTTGCCCCTACTAAAAAACTGATCGACATGGAGGCCATATTTAACATCACATCATACTCTCCATGCGTAAACAGGATAGCAACTTTAGTCAAATTACCAGTATGTCCAGCAACTGATTGAGCAAATAATAAGAGCACCATCACATTCAGATAGCCGGCTATGAAGCGAAGCAGCAATATCCAAATTACCAACTTATAATTTATCTTATTCCTTTCCATTCTGCACTCCCTTTAGATAAAGTTACGATTGTAATTCACTGCGGCTCTCGTTAAACTCGCATCATTATAAAAGTGACATTCTTGGACATTGGCTCAATTTCAGATGCGCCGTTTCGGTCTAAATACACTTTAACCCGTAAAGTGATTCCTTCGACAATATTTTCCCGCACAGAAATGCCGCCTCCGAGCGCAATTAATTCGGATTGATAATCACAGATAAATTATAAATCCAACGCAAGAAAGCTCATAAACGCCATCATTAATTTCTAAAGCATTTGAATTACCCGCTTCAGCGATTTCAAATAGTTCAAGACCGTCTTTAATCTGTGCCTCGGCTTGGTTGGCTTTATTATGTTGCTCCATTTGAGAATACGTCGATGCGGCCTTACTTAATGTTGTTTCCGAATCCATTAACATATAGCCAAATTCGCCCGCAAATAAGTTTCGCCCTCTTACAGTTGCCTATTCATTGCGACAGCTCCACCAATATCAAAAACTAATACACTCACTTCATCGGGCCTATCTTCTTGATAACACTTTTCTAAATCATTCTAAAACTGACGCCCCTATTAGTCAATAAAAAAAAGACGCCAATCCTCGTTTAGCGCCAAAATTTTGTGTAACCGGCTTTATCTTCGAGGTTGTATTTTATCAAGGTGTCAATTAATGAAAAGGGGGTTGGATCAGTCCACTTGATGCGAATAATATTATTCGTATGGCTGAGGCCAAGGGCTTCAATCTCTTCTTTGAACTCTTTGATTGGCTTCACTTCAGGCGCTAGGGAAATATGCCCCTTCGAATGGCTAAAACCTATTATATATGTGCCTTCATTCGTAAACATTGGTTGATTCCACGCAATTCGCGTATTTAAATTTGGATAATGCTCTTTAACCCAGACTAGAATTTCAGTCAGCTTCTCTTTATGCTCAGGGTCTCCCATGGTATTCAAGTATTCTTCAAATGTTTCCACACCACCACTCCTTGTTATCTCTATAAATTAAGTATACTACAGTGCGCAAAAAGCATCTAATCTCAGAGCCTACTCAGGATTAAATGCTTCTAATTTCTTACATGACCCGGTTCATCATCAATTGAATCATAATTGATACTACTAACATAAAGATTTCACCACTATAAGTCGCCAAGGCGAACTTTGGTTGTTTAAAGGTCTAGCCTTTTGAATACGGTAACAATCCTTATAAATTAAGATAACATGTTTATCTTAAAATTTCACTCTAATTTATACCCTAACATCTTAATCATATCTAATTTAAATATAATACCCAAATACAAAGCTTTACAATAATAAAGACCACTGATATCTATTCAGTGGTCTTTCAAACTATTCTATTTAATTTTAGAATGTAAAGAAGTCTTCATCATCAACTTCTTCAACACCTGCAGCTGCAACTGCTTGCTCTTCTGCAAGAATTTGCGCATCATACTTACGGATGAAAGGTAAGTAGACAAGGAAGGCAACGAGCACAGAAACTAAAGCGACGATAATTGAGCGCCAATCTCCACCAGTACTGATGAAGGCTCCAATACCAGCTGGCATTGGCCATGGCATTAAGGCGATAATTGGTTTAACGAAGTCCAAACGTGTAGCCCAATAACCTACAGATGCCCCTGCCATTGGTGCTAAAATAAACGGAATCAACATATTAGGGTTATAGATCATTGGAACCCCAAAGATAATTGGTTCGTTGATATTAAAGATAGCTGGAACAACCGCAGTACGTCCTAATACTTTCAATTGCTCTGATTTCGCCATAAAAGCAATGAATAATGTAAACCCTAGAGTCGCACCAGATCCACCTGGCCAACCATAAGCATTCCAAAATTCCCCTGCTAATGGAATCGAATCACCAGCAATATTGGCTGCCATATTCGTTAACATAATTGGCTGAACCAAACTTGTTACAATCGTTGCACCGTGAATACCCACACTCCATAGCGCGTGAATTAAGAATATAATGACTAACAATCCTAGGTAACTATCTGTAATCTGAGTTACGAAACCAAACGGAATCTGAATAATTTGGAAGATATCAGTTCCTAAGAACACTAAAATACCATTTAAAATAATTACTACAAAAGCGATTACAAATGTTGGTACTAAAGCGGTAAATGAACGTGATACCCCTGCTGGAACAGCTTCTGGCATTTTAATCGTCCATTGTTTAACAATACAAATACGATAAAGTTGAACAGCGATGACGGCCATAATAATACCTGTAAAAATTCCGACTGTCCCAAAACGAGACACACCGTCGCCTCCCATTGCCCAACCACTAATAATTTGTGACGCTTCTGAGATGTCAGTAATACGTGACATTGTCCCATCCGCCCAAATTAGTTGAGGCACCGTCATGAAGAAGGCAAATAATGATAATAACGCACCATTCAATGGACTCATATCTACATCGTCATCATCAACATACACTTTGGTAAACTCGTAACCCAACACCGCACAGAAATAAATTGCTAACATTCCCATCGTTGCTGTATTGGCTAACATGTACAAATCACTAAATCTCAAGAAGGTTGCATTAAAGAATCCTTCTAACGCTGGAATAGCTAAAGGTAAGATATTAAATACTAAGAACATTGACCCAACAATAGTAAATGGAATTACTGCGATACCCGTTGCCATAATTGCTCGAACAAATTTTGTTTGTGACATTTTCCCTAATGGGTTCATAACATATTTTTCAAGCAGTCCATAAGCTCCACTATTTTGCTCTGACATTTTTATCACTCTCTCTTACTAAAGATTTTTCGTATTTTTTAATGAGTTTGTATTTCTTATCACGATTGTTACTAATAGATTGCGCTTTCTTTATTAATAATAATGCGACGAACATTCCTACAATAAGGAATGCATAGACGACAGCCAAAGAATCATTTGTAAATGTTAGAAATGGATATAAAAATGAAAACACAGATTCAATCCATATAACGACCGCAAGTATTACATTCACGGCCAATTGTACTTTGAAAAACATTTTTGTAAATTTCAAAGTATTATCATGATTCCAAAATAATTTAATTTGCTCACCAATTGCAGCAAGTGAACTTATAATTATCACCCCTGGAACAATTGCCGTAATGGATTTTGTAAATAGATTAAAGATAAACCAATAAACATTAATAAAGAAAAACAAGGCTAATGCGTATCTTAATAAAATAAACCGATTAAACTTAAAATTTCTGATGGATAATTCTTTTTGATCTTGAATCATTGTGTTTTTTATATTCATTGATAACAAATCCTATCCTACTCGTTTATATAACTCCAACATCTCAATAGCAACTTCTCGTAACGTCATCCCAGTCATCAAATGATCTTGAGCATGAATCATAATAATTTCCATTACTAGCTCTTCCCCATTTGCATAAGCATGTAGTAGTTCAGTCTGAGCATTATGTGCTTCAACAAAAGCACCGTTGGCTTCTTCCAATTTTGCTTCAGCTTCAGAGTGTTTACCTTCGCGCATTAACTTAAATGCTTCGTGAGTAAGTGTTCTACCATTCCCACTTGATAGTATAATTTCAAAAGCAGCTGTTTGTAATTGCTCTGCGTTCATATAAGTTCACCTATTTCTCTGCTTGTAATTGTGGTTTAAGTTGTGTAAATACTTGTTTGGCTAAGCTAGTAATTCCTGCTTCAGTTGGAATATAAGATTGAGGTGGAATATTATCAATTGGTAGCCCCATTTTTTCTGCTTCTTTTGCCAATCCTTCATATGACATTTTGGCTTGTGGACTAACTAAATAGAAATCGAAATCACCTCTTTGAATTAATTGTGGTGCTTTACTTACAGTCGTTGCGTCTAATTCAATTGGTACATTTTTTGTTTTAAAAAAATCAGTTGTCTTTTTGGCGATAAGTGACGATGACATCCCTGCTGCACAAATAATTAATACTTTTTTCATAAATATTTTCCTTTCTTTTTTGGTCGATGAATTATACATGTACAATTTTTTTATCACCCCATCGTTGTTTTGTTTGTATATAGATTATGACACATAAACCTCTTGTTGTAAACGTTTTTATGTATTATTGTTCATTTAACTTAAATTATTTCCATTTGACTTAATAACTTCCTTATACCAATAGAAACTGTCCTTTTTATACCGTTTTAGTTCTTTTTCATCTTCTTCATCTCTATCCACATATACAAAACCATAACGTTTTTGATAACCATTTAACCAGCTTAGTAAGTCTGTAAAACTCCAAGTACAATAACCAAGAACCTCAACACCATCTGTGATTGCTTCTTGAATAGCTATAATATGAGTTCTTAAGTAATCTATACGATATTTATCATGAATACTTCCATCACTTTCAAGCTCATCATACTCTCCTAAACCATTCTCAGTGATTAATATCGGCAAATCATATCTACTTTGTATCCGACGTAGACCTATACGTAATCCTTCAGGATCAATATTCCAATCCCAATTTGTTTGCTCTACTTTCTCATTTTTTACAACCTTATATAAACCTGGTATCCCATTTTCTTCTGTAGTACCTTTTTTACCACTATAATTTACTTCCCCTTGCCCCACTCCATCAATCTTGTTCTGGGCAATAGTACTCGTTTGGTAATAATTCACTCCCATAAAGTCAGGTATTCCCTCTGTTAAAAGTAATAAATCTTCATCTGTTATTTCAGGTAACAAGTCATTCTTTTTCAAGTATTTTACTGCCACATCTGGATACTCACCTTTTACATATACATCCATCCACAAATATTCATTAAATACTTTGTGGTTTTCTGCGGCTAATTGATTTAGTGGATCAGAATCTAAAGAATATGTTGGTGAATATGCGTAACTTGGACCAATGATTCCTTGGATATTTAACTCTCTAAATCGTTTAATCGTTGCAGCATTTGCTAAGAAAGCATTGTGATTCGCTTGATACATGCGTTTCATATCCGATACATTGGGTGGATGTGATGCTGCTAAGTAACCATGAGAAATAAATACATTTTGTTCATTTAAACTAACCCAATACTTCACTTTTCCATTAAAATGTTTGAATAATATCTCAGCATAGTTAACAAAATCTTCGATAATTTGTCTATCCTCCCAACCGCCATATTTATCTTGTAGAGCTAGAGGTAGGTCCCAATGATATAACGTTAGAATTGGTTCTATATTATGTCTTAATAATTCATCAATCAGATTTTCATAAAACTTAAGGCCCGCTTCATTAATATCTCCAGACCCTGTGGGTAAAATTCGACTCCAAGACACCGAGAATCTATAAGCTTTTAATCCTGCTTCTGCCATTAAAGCAACATCTTCTTTGTAACGGTGATAATGACCAACTGCAACTTCTCCGGTAGATTCTTTAAACGTTTTGCCAGGTATTTTTACATATCTGTCCCAAATAGACTCTCCCTTTCCATCTTCGTCCCACGCACCTTCAACTTGATATGCAGCAGATGCTGATCCCCAAAGAAACTTTTTTGGGAATTCATCTAATTTTTCATGAAACATTTATAAACTCCTTTTCAAATTTGCTTAATTAGTATCGACTAGTCGGTACAAAGAATTGCGCTTGATCTTTATGATATTTCAAAATAGAATAATTGAAAGGTTCACCATTGTGTAAGTGATACATACTTTCTGAAAGTAAAGCTGCATCTCCTTCCTTTAGCCCCATTAATTCTGCTTCTTTCTTAGACAAATCAACAATTCTTAAATAAATGTCCGTAAAACCAAACTCTATTTTTAAATCATCTCTCAGGTAATCAAACACCGACCCTTGAACTATTTCATTATTCAAATAAATAACATGTTTTTTACTGAAATAAGACTCTTCCAAACATAAAGGTGCACCTTCGATGATCCTAAGTCGCTTAAGATGGTAAACTTCTTCGTTATCTTCCAGTTTTAGTCCTAAGGCGACTTTTTTAGGCGGAACCATCTGTTCTAAACTGATTACTTTTGAATCTAACTTAAAACCCTCTAGGTCCTTACGAAAGCCATCACCGCCTGAGAGATTTATATATCCCGATCTGTGGGACTTTCTTACAAATATCCCGCTACCTCTGACTTGGTAAATCAAACCTTTAATTTCTAAGATATCTAAAGCCTTAATAATAGTACTTTTACTCACTTTAAATTCTTCTGTCAAATCGTCTAAAATAGGTAATTTATCGCCTTGATTTAAATCATTTTCTTTAATAAATAATTCGATCTGATTCGCAACTTTTTCATATTTCAACATTTAATATAACCTACCTATCTTTTTAAAATCTTTATAGTCATCCTTAGCAGTTCATTATATACTTATAAGGATGTCAACTAGGCAGAAATTATAGCACTTCGCCATCTGATTCGATGACTTTTTTATACCAATCAAAAGAATCTTTTTTCGAACGGTCGAGTGATCCGTTTCCTTTGTTATCACGATCAACATATATCATACCGTAGCGTTTTTTCATTTCGCCAGTAGTGAATGAAACTAAGTCGATAATTCCCCAAGGTGTATATCCCATTAATTCTACTCCATCATAATTTACAGCTTTTGACATTTCTTCAATATGCTCTTTCAGGTAATTTATTCTTGTTGCGTCTTTTATACTACCGTCTTCTTCTATGGAATCAACCGCACCAAAACCATTCTCAACTATAAATAAAGGAATTTGATATCTATCCCAAAATCGGTTTAAAGTATATCGAAGACCTATAGGATCAATTGCCCATCCCCAGTCACTTTCCTCTATATATGGGTTCTCTACTTTAAATGGAATTGAACCATGTACTTCATTTTGCTTATGATTCTCTGTTTTTACATCAATTGCATTCGACATGTAATAACTGAATCCTAGATAATCCACTTTTCCTTTTGCTAGACTCTCTTTATCCCCATCTAGAATAGGTATATTAAGATTTTCGCGTTCGAATTCTTTTAATGCGTAATTTGGATAGTAACCTCTAACTTGAATATCTGGGAAGAAGTACCGCAGTCTCATTGATTCCTCTGCAAACATTACATTTTCTGGATCAGAATTTATAGGGTAAATAGGTACATGTGAAACCATTGCCCCAATTTCAAAATCTGGATTAATTTCTTTTCCTTTTGCCACTGCTAATGCACTTGCCAATAATACATGATGTGCTGTTGTATACATTACTTCTTTAGGATTCTCACCTTCTTGAACTTGAACACCTACATTTGTCCAAAGAAAAATAGGATTTGAATAGTCCATCATGTTATTTATCTCATTAAATGTCATCCAGTATTTTACTTTGTCCTTGTATCTAACGAAGACAGTTTCAGCAAACTTTACAAAAAAATCTATTACTTTTCTATTTCTAAAACCACCATACTTTCTTGCTAAATGAAGTGGCATTTCAAAGTGAGTTAGTGTAATGACAGGTTCAATGTTATGTTTCAATAATTCATCGAACACATCATCGTAAAACTGTAATCCCTCTTCATTCGGTTCTGCCTCATCACCTTGAGGGAATATACGTGTCCAGTTAATTGATGTACGGAAACATTTCAGTCCCATTTCCGCAAATAATGCGATGTCCTCTTTATATCTGTGATAAAAATCAATTGCTTCATGATTAGGGTAAAATTGATCATCTTCAATCGTATCTGTAATCTTTCGTGGTTCATTAACACTGCCTGCTGTCATGACATCAGCAACACTTGGCCCTTTATTACCTTGATTCCATCCACCTTCAAACTGATGCGCTGCGGCTGCTCCACCCCACAAAAAATCCTTAGAGAAATTTGCCATTGTTTGTCCTCCTCAACATATTGTTTCGTTACACCTAAATTATACATGTATAATTTGTATTTGTAAACGTTTTCTTTGTTTTTTCTTTACTATTTATTTACAGTACAAAAAACCCACCAACAATTTAAAAATGTTAGTAGGTTACTTGAGTTTGTAATATATACTATCTACACTTTCCCCGATGAGAAGGTTCCAATTGGCAAGTGGTCGTTGACGATTTCTGAGTTTTCGTCCAGAGTACTGATCTGTTTAGTTCCTGCTTTCCTTAAGTACCAAAGGATAATCACGGATACGACTAAACCGACAAGATATGTCACTGGTGTTAAGCCTAGGTTAAAGCCGATTGGCTCACTTAAGATATACACTAGCACGGCATATAACATGAAGGCACCTGGCACTAGAGCAACAATATAGTTTCGATTTTTCAATCTTAAGTAACGTGTCGCAATAAATAATGCAATTACGGCTGTCACTTGGTTTGCCCAGTTAAAGTAGCGCCATAGTAAATTGAAGTCTACTAAAGTAAGCATGAATGATACGACGAAAATTGGAATAGTTAACATTAAGACTTTCTTAGTTGTATCTTGTTTCACATTGATGTAGTCCGAAATAATTCCGCGTAAGCTTCGGAAAGCTGATAGACCCGATGAAATTGGAAGAACAATCACACCAAAGATGGCTAAGGTCCCAAAGACATTACCTAATAACATCACTGACACTTCGTTCACAACTGCCGATGGTGTTCCTGAATTTATTAAGGCACTTAACGTTCCTGCATCGAATAAACTCATTGAAGCCGATGCCCAAATCATTGCGATAACACCTTCTGCAATCATCATTCCATAGAAAATGTACCGACCTTGTGATTCTGATGTTGTTGTACGAGAAACCATTGGTGATTGAGTTGCATGGAAACCTGATAATGCTCCACATGAAATTGTAAAGAAAATCGCTGGGAACATTGGTACACCGTTATAGTCTTCTAAACGAATTGTTGATAAAGTTAACTCTGGCATTTGGTAGTTTCCAAAGATTAATGTTAAACCAATCGCAATTGTCGAGATAATTAAGATGGCTCCAAAGTATGGATATACTTTCCCCATTGCTTTATCAATTGGCAATAACGTTGAAATGACATAGTAAACAAAGATAAGTAACGTAATAATACCAATCGTTAAGAAATCAGGTGTTAAACTACTAATTAAGTTAGCTGGCGTTATTACGAATACCGTTCCTACTAATAGGAGTAATACAATTGAGAATAGGTTTACGATATGTTTGAAGTTTTTACCTAAGTAACGACTGGCTAACTCTGGTAAGTGAGCACCATCATTACGTAAAGAAATCATACCGATCATGTAATCGTGAACGGCTCCCCCGAAGATACAGCCGACAACAATCCATACATAAGCGATTGGCCCGTAGAGCGCTCCCATAATTGGACCAAAAATTGGCCCTGTCCCCGCAATATTTAATAATTGAATAATGGCATTTTTCGAACGAGACATTGGCACGAAATCCATGCCATCTTTTAATACTTCCGCAGGTGTTTTACGATCTGGAGCAATTTGAAAGTTCTTTTCAATAAATTTTCCGTAAGTAAAATACCCAATCACTAGTAAAGCAATACCACCCAATAAGGAAATCATCTTTTCCACTCCTTCTTTCTTTGTTAACTAAAATATACATTAAATAAGAAAGAATAGGGCTGTTTTGTGACCAAATGCACAATATTTTAGATGAAATGCACATCTCGGTAGGTGAAGCGTTTACACTTTCTCTCTAACAAGCCTCAAATATCAATGAAAGCTTGAAAAAGACCGACTCACGATGATTTTGCCTCTTGAATCCTCGTGACTCGACCTTTATTTTAGTTAGCTTGCTGTTATTACCGTTACAGAACCGTCTCCGAAAATCGCTTCGATGTTTTCTAGCGACGTGATGACTACGGTACTTTCAGGACGATTTTCTACTAATGAAATGGCTGCTTCCACTTTTGGTAACATACTACCTGAGGCGAATTGGTCTTGATTGATCCACTCTTTTAGCTGGTCAGCAGTCACTTCTTCTAATTTTTCTTGGTTAGCTTTGTTGTAATTAACGTAGACATTATCTACCCCTGTAAGGATGAATAAGTAGTCTGCTCCGACTAACTCAGCCAGTTTAGCTGAAGCAAAATCCTTATCTATGACTGCTTCCAATCCTCTGTACCCATGCTCGACCTCTTTGACTGGGATCCCGCCGCCTCCAGCTGTGATCGTGATGAAGTCATTTTCAATGAGTTTCTCGATGGCTGGGTATTCAACAATTGTTATAGGTTTTGGAGATGGGACGACTTTTCGGTAGCCACGTCCCGCATCCTCTACATAAATGTCTCCAGTCTCCGCAGTTAATTTATTTGCGTCTTCTTTGGAATAGAAAGGGCCGACCGGTTTAGTTGGGTTAGCGAAGGCTGGGTCGCTTTCGTCAACGACAACTTGAGTGACAACTGAAGCCACGTGTTTATTAATGCCTGTTTCAGCTAAGGCTTCATTCAAAGCTTTTTGGAGCCAATACCCGATGCTTCCTTGAGTCATCGCCACAAGGGTATCTAAAGGTAGGGCTGGATTCTCTTTTGAATCAGCGGCTGCCTGTTGTAATGCTAAGTTCCCTACTTGTGGGCCATTTCCATGACTGATAATTAATTGATGACCTTCCTTGATAAGTTCGATAAGTCGCTTACTTGTATAACGTAAAGCTTCGATTTGTCCTTTTGCTGATGGATCATCCGTAAGGATTGCATTCCCACCTAAGGCTACAACAATTCTTTTACCCATAACTACCTCCGATTAATTTGTAATAAAATACTTTAACACCGACTAGTATATCATTCTCAGCCGTTACGCCATAGTATTATGAATTCTTAATTTCGGATTGTGAGCAAATACAGCCCCTCTTTAGGACAAACCAAAAACAGCTTTGAACGCTTGCATATATGACCGGCTCACAATGACTTTTGACCCATTATTCATCGTGACTTGATAATTTCGGTTGAACCAAGGCTGGATTTCTTCAACTTCATTCAAGTTAATAATATAGGCTCGATGAACTTGCATGAAGTTTTCCTCAGGTAACTTTTCCTTCATTGCTTTGAGTGACTCGCGCATCCGATACTCTTTATCATGCGTTTGGATAATGACTTCGCCTTCATCGGTCGTCACCACATAAACATCATTCATTGCTACCATGACAATTCGATCCTCATCTTCAATCGGTAAATAGCGTTTATCACGCGAAAATGCGTCAGATTTTTTATCCGGTACATTCTGAACAGACCGGTGACTCATTCGGGCTTCTATTTTCCCCATGACTTTTTGTAGTCGTTCCAAATCAAATGGCTTTAAGATATAATCCGTCGCATCCAGCTCGAATGCCCTCACCGCAAAGTCATCATGAGCCGTCGCAAAGACGACAAATGGCGGTTCCTTCATCTGAGTCACAGTTTCCATTAACTCCATGCCAGATTCATTTTGCAAATGCATGTCTAGAAAAATCACATCAATGGCTTCTTTTAAGAGCATTTGTTGGGCATCCTTAATGTGACTCGCTTCAAAATAGTCATTCCCCGACTTTATTTCTGTCAGTAAATAACTCAATTCTTGACGAGCCAATTGCTCATCGTCAACTAAAAGAATTTTCATGATTCATCTTCTCCTTCTCTGAAAGATATGGTATTAAAGCACTCACTTTGGTTCCGTCAGACGACGATTCAATCTGGAGCTCACTTTTCGTACCATAGATACCTACTAAACGTTTATTTAAATTCTCCAACGCCGTGCCAGTCCCCTCTGCCGATTCCACAACCTCTCTCCCTAACTTTTCAATGATAGATTCTGGAATTCCATACCCATTATCTTCAACGGAGAATATTAGGTTTTCACCTTGGGGCTTTAATGCGATATGGATCTTGTTGTCCGTTTCTCGCTCTTTAAAGGCATGATGAATCGCATTCTCAACTAACACTTGCATTAGAAAAGATGGAATTAATACGTGATGCAACGTTTCGGATATATCAAAACTGATTTCAAACTTATCTGGAAAGCGTGCTTCTTCAATTTCTAAATACGCTCTGACTTGTTCCAGTTCATTCGTCACTTGTACTAAAATTTGGCGGTTTCCAGTTAAATTCGCACGAAAATACTGACTTAATTTAATTAATAATCGCCTCGCCTTATCAGGATCAAAGCGCATCACCGCACTAATCGTATTAATCGTATTAAAGAAGAAATGTGGATTCACTTGCCCTTGTAAAGTGCGTAGCTCCGCTTGTTTCAACAAATGCTTTTGCGAATCAACTTTTCCTAATTGAATTTGGGTTGAAAAGATTTCTGATAGTCCTTCAGCCCACTTCTGTTCAACCTCAGTTAATTGATCGTCATCTGTAAAGTAGTATTTTAAAGTGCCAACAATATCATTTCCGTCATTTAAAGGCAGCACTATCGCCCCTTCCAAAGGACAAGTCTCACAGTGGCAACCAATCTCCGCTCGCGTATGCGCCACCAACATCTCACCCTCCGTAATCGCTTGTCGCGATAAATCCGTCACCAAGTCTGAGCCAACTCGGTGATGGTCACTTCCTGCCCCAGTAAAAGCAAGAATATCTTTCCGGTTCGTAATACTCACCGCTGACACCTTCATCGTCTTATGAATCAACTCAGCTGCTTTCTGCGCATTCTCAGGATTCAAACCACTCCCAAATAAAGGTAGAGTCTCCTTCGTCAATTGCAAGACATCTTGCGTTTGAATGGCTCTCAACCCTTCTTCGTGACGAATCGTATTCAATATAATTGATAGGAAAATACTCATCCCAACACTATTAACGAGCATCATTGGAAACATAATCACTTGCACTAAATTTGCCCCCATCACGCGGTTCGAACTTAGAAAGTAAATACATGCCATTTGAACCAGCTCCAAAAGTACCGCCACACCTGCACCCTGAAACGGAGTTAAGTAGGTTTGCTTTTTAATCGAAGCATGACCAAAGGCTCCACCAATGCTTCCGATTAATATAGAAGATATTAGGTAAATATGCGGGTCCGTCCCACCTTGAAAATATCGGAAGATCCCCGACAAGATCCCGACCATCGTCCCTACTAAAGGCCCGCCAACAATTCCACTCACACCAATACTCAACACCCGCGTATTCGCAATCACAACCTCATCCGTTAATTGACCGAATAAGGGATAGAAAGATAGCTGGTCAAAAGAAATCAACACCCCAGTAATATTAGACAGAATAGCGAATGCTGAAAAAATTAAACTAAGACCGATCACCGATTTTGTTTGGCGTCGATTTAATAACATGTGTTTTAAATAATCATTGTTCATAAGAATATAAGCTAACAAAATAACAATTGCGGCTCGCTCAAATAAAACTAACGCTAGCACCGTATATCAACTCCTTGGCTCAATATAAATAAATTATATCACATTAAAAATGTGCGTGGGAGATAGGTTGTTTATGATTTCTGTTCGTCAGACCCGTGTCTCGTCTCGGGCTTCAGTCAGATTACACCTCGCGATAGACACCATTGCAGGTCGTATTCGGGACTTGTACCCGTTAGAGTTTGCCCATGTTGGCAAACAAAAAGAACCAAAGATTACTCTTTGGCTCATTACTGCCTATTGCCGTGGGTATTTAATGGATATTTTTTCCTGGAATTCATGATCAGCAGTGCGACCCTCTAAGCGGTTCTTGCGTTTTTCTGAATAGCCAGCCATCACATAACGACCTTCATCCGTTTCTGCCTCGATAGCTGGGATAGGTTTAAGATTCTCTTCCACAATGACGAAAGTGAGAAAAGCCGTTGCATCTAAGTAGCGCTCGCCCGTTGTCAAGTTTTCTCCGATTACTTTTGCAAAGACTTCAGCAGACTTCTTGCCCACTCCAGAAATCATCGTTTCAATACAAACCGAATGCGACACAGGTAAGGGTTTAATAAAATTCAATACATCCATTGATGCCGTAATGCCCAGTGAACGTGTATGTCTTGTGAAACTAATTGCTGATACATTATCCATCATGCGCATTAAATTTCCACCATATAATGTATTATGACGATTTGTATCACCCACCAAAATTAAATGCGTTTGAATAACACGCGATTCACTTACTTTTTTGTAGTCATTATTCTTCACCTCGTAGGTTTTTAAATGCTTTATGCGACTCCTTCTCAGCTAGGGTTGGCATTCCTGATTGTGCGCCTCTCTTTGTAATTGAAAGCGAACCTGCCAAATTTGCGAAGCGGACACTTTCGATTAACGTCTTTTCACTCGCAAGGCTGAAAGCTAAGGCACCATTAAATGTATCCCCTGCTCCAGTTGTATCAATGATCTCAGCTACTTCCATTGCGGGTACTTCTTGGATTTCTTCACCATTCCAGAAAACAGCACTTTGAGAGCCTAAAGTTATAATTAACTTAGTAGGATATTGCTTTAACACATCTTCTATCTTTTCTCCTGGAAATAAAACGTTAAATTCCGTTTCATTAGGTGTTAAATAGTCTGCTTTTCAATATATCTTTCTCTTCATGAACGAGTAGGAGCCAGATCCATTATCTTAGTAGTTAGTTATTTTCCAGTGCAGTTTATCCTAGCACCCATTTTATTGCCGATCATGAGTACGAATGCACTCACCATAACTACCTCAGCCTTGCTATTAGTCATTGCCCTTATCTTGTATGGAAGTTTTTTGAAAGAAGAATTCCAGAGATTCAAGATAAATTTACAATCTTGGGGTAAATTCATCTTAAAGTCATTCGGCTTTTATGTGCTCTTATACTTCTTAAGAGTCTTAGTTTTAGTACTGTTGATGAATGTTATGGATGTTGGAAACTTATTGCAAAACCAACGAGCCTTAAATGATTTATCAACTACTTTATCTTTCTTACCGATGTTTTTCATTGTGTCAATTTACGCACCAATTGTTGAAGAACTTATCTTTCGCGAAGGCTTCATTACTTGGGTGAATAAGGACAATCGATCATTGTTGATTACTATGACTGTACTTTCAGTGATTGTCTTCACGGCACCTCACTCCTTCACCTTGACAGACTTCTTGCTCTACCTACCATTGGCGATGGTCTTAACTCGTTACTACTTTGATTATGACCGCAATATGGTTGGGTCAATCTTTTTCCATTTTGTGAATAATACGATTGCTGTGATCACGATGTTTGTGTTGTTGTGATTAGAGATTGATCAAATGAATATCAAAAATGTCATACCTTCACTTAGATAAAGTGAAAGTATGGTATTTTTATAAAACTATATTTTGGTTGGGTTTCTCTCTCAGCCTCATTGATTTACAATACATAGAGTCAACGATAAATTCTACTATTTCTAAAAATATCATCGTGTGAACCTGTCGCTACAAGGAGTAAAACTAATTTTTCACGCTCTAATTTATATACTAGCAACCAATCATTTTCTATATGAAAATCTCTAAATTTTTTAAATCACCTTTTAAAGCATGATCTTTGTATCTAGTTTTAAGAATTTCATGGTCTTCATTTAGAAGATACCGAAGAACAGTCTCAAATTTACTTTAATCATAATTTTTCTTCTTTAAAGCTTTAACATTTCTTTTAAAGGTGGCTGTTCGTTCAATCTTCATCCGTCAAATCTTCCATTAGACACTCAATATCATCGAACTGTTTTACCCTACCTTCATCAATATCTTGAAGAGCTTGTATTATTTGTGATCTTTTTAATGAAACTTTGAATAGAATACCCTCTTGTAAGACCACTTGTTTCAGAAACATTTTTACAGCCCCATTTAAATCCAATCCTATTGAGTCTAATATCTTTGTAGATTCTTTTTTTAAGTCATCATCAATTCGAACGTTAATTTGTGCCATAAAACCATCTCCTTTTTATCATTATTATACAATATATAATCTACTGATTATTAACAGAGTTGAAGTCAATATACAATAAAGTTCTTATTGTTGAGTAATCTCTCAACAAAGTTATTGTTTTCACAAATTCATTTTAAAAATGATTCCTAAAAATATTTGAGATGTTCAAATCTCATCTCGTATCTAAATATTTATTTAAATAAACTTTAATGACACTCAACAATACCACTCATATTACTTTTATTATTAATTATTAGTATTTAAAATTAAAAATAAATTATATTTATTATATTTTAGAAAGATGGTTGTATTCACTCTGACTTAATGTTACCATTTTCACAAAGTTATTAATTAATATTTTTATAGGAGAGATAAATATGGCAAATACACATAAAACAAGTGTAAGAGAGTTTACAAATAAAATATTAAATGGGGCTGCGATGGGGATCGTTGTTGGATTAATACCTAGTGCCATCTTTGGTGAGATTTTTAAAGCTCTAGCTGGTCAGGGTTCCTTTTGGACGACCTTATCATTAATTCTATCAGCCTTTTCTTTTTCAGTTCCTTTTTTAGTGGGGATGCTAACTGCTAAACAATTTGATTATGCGCCAATTCACACGGCTGCTGTTGCAGGTGCTGCCTTTATCGGTAGTGGTGCTGCTAGCTTTAATGGTGAGGGCTGGATGTTAAACGGAACTGGAGACCTTGTAAATACTATCATTACAGTGATTTTTTCAGTTCTAATAATTAATTGGTACGGCAAACGTCTACCTAATTTAACGATTGTGATTATTCCTATTCTGGGAGGAATTATTCCAGGGTTAATCGGAACACTGACTTTACCTTTTGTAGCTAAAGCAACCGCTCTTCTAGGTGACTTAATTGCAAACTTTACGAACTTTCAGCCATTCTTAATGATGATTTTCTTGGCAGTGATTTTTGGAGCAATGATTGTAACACCGATATCGACTGTGGCGATCGCTTATGCCATTTCTCTATCAGGGTTAGGCGCTGGTGCGGCCAATGTGGGGATTGCTGCAACGCTCTTTACCTTGATGTACGGTTCATATCGTATTAATAATCCGGGAACAACTTTCACATTGCTCTTCTCAGGCCCAAAATTATTAATGCCAAATGTGCTACAAAATCCAATCGTATTTCTACCAATTGTAATTAATACGGCCGTAGCTGGACTTGTTTCCTACTTCTTTAATATCCAAGGTACGACTGCTTCTGCTGGATTTGGAATCACAGGACTTTCCGGTCCGATTACAGCCTTTAGTTTCATGGAGGGAAATATTGTAAGTCGTATTATTATTTTGATTATTCAATACTTAATTGTACCGCTAGGTATGGCTTTTATTACACACAACATATTTACACGAATGAATTTATATCAAGATGATGTCTTTAAATTTGAAGGATAAAAATAAAATTTTATATTAGAAAGAGGTATTAAGATGACTAAGATTATTGCATATCAAGTGCGTGAGGAAGAATTGCCAATTGTAGAACAATGGTCCAAAGATAATGATGTAGAGGTTAAAATTGTCAACGAACAAATTACACCAGAAAATGTTCATCTAGCTGAAGGTTTTGATGGGGTATCAACAAGCCAAAATATCAAAGTCGATCCGGTTATATATGAAACATTAAACAGTTATGGAATCAAACAAATTTCACAACGTAGTGCCGGATACGATTATTATGACTTAGATGAAGCTACAAAAAATAATATTATCATTAGTAATGTACCTGTCTATTCTCCGGAATCAATCGCTGAATTTGTAATTACACAAGCCCTGATGTTAATTCGAAAAGTAAGTGATATTAACAAAAATACCAGTGAAGGCGACTTTCGTTGGCAACCATCCATTCGAGCAGGGTTACTAGGTGAATTAACAGTCGGCATCATTGGAACTGGCCACATCGGTCGAGTTGCGGCGAAACTGTTTAAAGGATTTGGCGCTAAAGTGATTGGTTATGACCTGTATCCAAATGACGCAGCAAAAGAATACCTTGAATATAAAGATAGTGTGGAAGGTGTGGTAAAAGAAGCAGATATAGTGTCTTTACATGTCCCTGCTACTGATGACAACTACCATCAATTTAATTACGACCTGTTTAAATTATTTAAACCCACAGCTTATTTAATTAATGATGCACGTGGTTCTGTCGTTGATACCGAGGGATTGATCAAAGCTTTAGATGATAATTTACTTGCTGGGGCAGCTTTAGATACATATGAAAATGAAGGTCAATATATCCCTAAAGATAATCGCAAAGAAGGAATTGATGATGAATTATTCCAACAAATAATCAATCATCCGAAGATCCTCTTCACACCTCATATCGCTCATTATACTAACGTATCAGTGCGTAATATTATGAACATAGGATTAGACTCGACGCTTGAAGTCATTAAAACTGGTGATACAAAAAATCGAGTGAATTAAATGAAGTTTTTGAAATAAAGAAAAGCAACCAAGTAGCTAATAAATGATATGCTCCCTCTAAAGTAGACACTTAAAAAAGTAAACTACTTTAGGGGGATTTTTTATGTACTCAAATATGAAGCATACAGTGGCTGAACTGGAGTATTATATTCTTCAGTATTTAGAGGGTATGACTTTTCCTATGTTGAAGAATTTAGGACTACAGTATGAGAAAACATACTTTTTATTTAAAGTGAGGCTCTATCAACAACATGGCATTGATGGCCTTCAATCACCGAATAAGCATCAACACTATTCATCGGAATTTAGAGAACAAGTGGCACAAGAACACCGGATCGATAAGATATCCATCTATGAACTGGCAATTAAATATAATATTCCATCTCAGAAAACGATTCGTAGCTGGATTTTTAGGTATACTAATGGTGGGGAGTCTCAATCCTACAATTCAAAGCCAGAGGCGTATCTGATGAAAGGGAAAAAAGCGACTTACGAAGAAAAACTTCATATTGTTCTAGACTATCTAAAAAACGACCTGTCATATAGAGAGACGGCAGAAAAGTTTCAAGTTTCATATAATAATGTTTACGCATGGGTGAACAAATATAAGAAACATGGTTCTGACGGTCTTATCGATAGCCGAGGCGGATCAAAACCCACTGCGATATTAACAAACAAAGAACGGTTAAACGTTGAAAACAAGGCCCTTAAAGCCCGAAATGAGTATCTAGAAATGGAAAACGATGCCTTAAAAAAATTACAAGAAGTGGAAAGAGAGTTGATGTTAGCCAAACAAGGCTCGAAGCAGAGTATCAAACGATTAAAAAACTTCACGAAGAAAAAGCCTACAAAGTAACCTGGCTTTGCCAAGCACTAAAGGTTAGCCGATCAGGCTATTATAAATGGTTAAATCGTCAACCATCACAAACAGAATTGCGCTTAGAAAAATTAATGGCCCTCATTCAAGAAGCACATGAAAAATGTAAAGGGATTTATGGCTATCGCCGTATGACTATTTATTTAAATCACTTCCAACAAGCCGCAGTCAATCATAAGTGTGTCTATCGCTTAATGAAATGGATGGGCATCCAAGCAGTCATTCGTCGAAAACGGTATCGTTATAAAGCCCACACACCTAGCCATGTCGCTGAGAATGTATTGAATAGAGCCTTTCAAGAAGCATATAAGCCCTTTGAGATTCTCTTAACTGATGTGACAGAATTTAAATATGGTACAGCGTCTAAAGCGTACTTAAGCACTATTTACGACTATGGTGCGAAAAAAGTGGTTGCCTATCACCTATCAAATCGAAATAATAATACCTTTTCGTGACACGGTCGCTCAAATTAGAGACGTCATCATGCCAGCCGTGACGCTCATTCATAGCGATCGGGGGTCTCAATATACTTCTCATTTCTTTAACCATTTTATCGATGAATTTGACTTAATTCAAAGTATGTCGAGAGCTGGAAAATGTATTGACAACGGGCCGATGGAGTCTTTTTGGGGCACCATCAAGGAAGAAATGTATCGATTGAAAACTTACGATACTTTTGAGGCATTAGAGGCCGATATTCACCGATACATTACCTTTTATAATGAAGAACGAGTGACGTTATCCATGGGGTTATCGATTCCAGTATAAAGAAAAGACGAATCCGAAGATTCCCCTTAACTATTTTTATTATTTACCTGTCTACTTGACAGGGGGCAGTTCACTCCACCTATATTGACTCTTTTTACTTACTATAGAAAACTTTTTCATGAATTCCTATTCTAAGCAAAGTGTTAATGAAATATTTTTGTGAAAATAAGGAGTAAATACTCGCCTCACTCAAGCATCCGAGACTTTATTAACGCTATCTTAACGCAAGATTTCAACCACATTTTTTCTAGCAGCCGCTCTAGCCGGAAAGACACTGAAACTGATGCCTATTAGAACAGAAATCAAGACACTGACTAAGGCTGTCGGTACATCTATTAAGGCTTTAAATGGCAAGAAATTGCCCGCTACAATCGCAATGCCAACCCCAAAGAGATAACCAATTAGACCACCTAAAGTCGTAATTGAGATACCTTCCAATAAAAACTGCCATTGAATACTATTTTGCGTAGCTCCCAATGAACGACGTATCCCAATTTCTTTAGTTCGTTCAGAGACAGAAATATACATCATATTCATTACACCGACCCCGGCAATAAACAATGAAATTCCCGCCACAGCACCAATAAAGTATGTAACCATTGAAACTTGTTGACCAATCGATTCCATCATTTCAGACATATCAAAATATTCATAAGTTCCGTTATCTTTCTCAGAGCCATTTTCTTTTAAATAATCTGCGATTTTACGACTAATACCACTGACATTGGAATCGGGTACGTAAAATGCCGTAATACTAAAGTCCACATTCGCATTGGGATTTATTAATTTATTTGTTCCTCTAGGAATAATTACTTGCGGTGAATTAGAACCTCCAAAACCGTAATTTTGCATGTCTTCGATTTCTTGTTGAGTCAACTCCGATACATAAACTCCCACAATCGTATAACTGGTACCATCAATCTTAATGGATTGATGAATGGCTTTTTCTGGATTCTCAAAAATGTCGGTTGCAACGATGTCGTCAATAATGACATTACGTTTAGCTCCTCTGGAATCATAGTCATATAAATTTCGTCCATATAATATTTGTTGATTGGTCATATCGAGATATTTTGTCGCATAAGTCTTTGATTCTTTATTGGCAAAATCCAAGGTCGAATAATCAATAGAGTCCTCATCATCAGATGATGGGGAGACTTCATCAACCCCAGGAATTTGACGGATGTCGTCTAAAGTATTAGCATCAAATGGATCTAATTTTGACCAGTCTGAGTCCATATTTGATGCATTAAAATAAAACATTTGACTAGGACGTCCTTTGGCATCCTGGGCTAGTTCATCCAAAGTTTTCTTACGAAAACCATTTCCTAGACTTAATATCGTAATAACCGCTGCAATCCCAATTATAATACCAATCATCGTTAAAAACGTTCGTCGACCATTCATTTTCAAGGTTGATAACGACGATTTAAAAATTTCATTCATCCTCATTATTTAACACCTCATCGAAAACTAATGGTTTTTTACTTAATTCATAAGTGGATTCACTCACTTCATTGGAATGGATTTGCCCATCGACAATACGTACTTTTCTAGTCGCATAAGCTTGTAAATTAGGATCGTGGGTTACCAATACTACTGTTACCCCTTTTTCACGATGTAAACGAGCTAAGATATCCATAATCACTTTTGATGTTTTAGTATCCAATGCGCCCGTCGGTTCATCAGCGATAATAAAACGTGGTTGGTTAATTAACGCCCTTGCTATTGCAATCCGTTGCTTTTGACCCCCGGATAATTCATGTGGACGACTATTAAACTTACTAACTAAACCGACACTCTCTAGAGCTTGTTGCACTTTTTCTTTGGTTTTTCTAGCTGGCATGCCTTTATACAGCAAGGGTAAACGAATATTTTCATTGACCGTCATGCTTGGAATTAAATTAAAATCTTGAAAAACGAAACCAACCATTTCATTACGTAAAACAGAAATTTGTTTATCCGTTCTTGCTTCTACCGATTCGCCACCAAAATTATAATGGCCTTCAAACTTATTATCTAAAAAACCTAAAACATTAATTAAAGTGGATTTCCCAGAGCCTGATGGTCCCATAATGGTCACGAACTCATTGTGATAAATTGATAAATCAATATCTCGTAAAACTTGTAATTGATGCTCACCAACTTGATAATATTTATTTATTTTTTTCATTTCAATGAGTGGTTGTTGTTGCATTTCGCTTGTCATATTACTGCACATCCCCATCCATAAGGTCTTCTGATGGAGGCATCGCCATCGGATCAACAACCGATACTTCTTGACCATCTGTTAAATCATAAGGATACATGATTAATTGATCACCCTCATTCAATCCTTTTAAGACTACTTTTTGTAGACCTTGAGTTATCAATTCAATTTTTGTTTTTACCGCTTTACCATCTAAATATAAAAATACATAATTGTCTTCTTCATCAACAATCGCATCAGAAGGTACAGCAAAACCAGGTAACGTTATATTCACTTTTGCAGAAAAACCGGCTTGTAAGGGGGCATCTGGTTGTACAACAAAATTAAATTGGCTCGCGTTGCTTCCACCGCCTGTATTTGAAGCAGATAGTCCCTCGGTTGAATCATTTTGGCCATTGGTTCCGCTATAAGAAGGTATCTTATCATAGTCAACAATTTTACCGGTTACGGTACGATCCTCTGCTGGAATATAAATATTTACGGCGCGATCTTCTGCTAAAGCATAAAAATCGTATTCGGACACACTACCCACAACTGAACTTTCTTCAGAAACAATACGCACTACGGGGACATTGGGATTATCTATGGCATCTGGATTGACCATCGCAATCCCATCTGTCTTGGCTATTACTTTATTATTTTGTTGTTCTTGTTGGCGAATTAATTTAATTTCTAATTCTTCAATTTGGTCATTCACTTGACGGATTTGCTCTTTAATGCCTTCAGTAGGATCTGATGCCGGCTCCATTGCTGACGTTCCCATGCCTCCGGTATCAAACGCACCTTCGGGACCATCTTGAGAGAGTGAACTATCTGTGTTGGTATTAGCCGGATCGCTCACTGAAGGCAAGGTTGATTTGCCAATTTCTTCGACTATATAATAGCCTTGTTTGCCTTCATTTCCCCAATAATACGCAATTTGGTCTCCTTGATAGTTAAATTCTCCGCCTGTATATTCACTTAATTGTTTAATTAATGCTTGGCGGGTATTATATAATTTAGTTTGTTCGCGATATAAATCCTCAAGTGCATATTGGTTTTCTTTTGAGGCTTGCTTGTAATTATATAAGGTAGTTCCTTTAGTTACTTTTTGCCCGTCTTTAACTAAAAGTGCTTCAATTTGTCCTAAATCCGCTTGATAAAAATACGCGGTATCGGTCTTTAATTTAACACTCGCATCCACAGTAACGGGATCTTGTCTGAATAAATTATATAAATTATAGGCCATCTCCCCTTCAACCGCCATGCCATTTGGTCCCATCTCCATATTTGCGCTACCCATCATCTCATCTTGATGCGCTGGGAAAATCAGGTTTTTCGCAAAGAAAAAAATTCCAATTAAAGCAACGAGACCACTAATAATTCCTAAAATTAATTTACGTTTTATATTCATATGCCACATCCTACCATTAATTTTGTACTTTATATTTTCGTTATTATAACATTTTAAAGTTTGATTTGTCAAATTAAGCTAGACAAAACAGCTTCATCTAAGTAACTCAAAAATACTTCCAACGGTGTTTGGTAGTGCAAGGATTTCCGTGGAATCGTGTTCCGTTTGTGTGCAATCGATGACACA
>NZ_VBSP01000035.1 GCF_005864045.1 Ruoffia tabacinasalis
TAACCCGAAGCCACCGCGGTTTCCAGCAAGCTGAAGCAGAGCTATGGGAAATGTTTGGAACACTAGCAGAGAGCTGATTTTTTTACAGAAGGAATTCTTTATTTACACAAACTTCTTGACGCTCCCTTTGGAATGACTTTATGGAAATATAATACTTTATTTTAAGACGGATGATTGCTAAAATACTAATGTTAAAAGAGTAATCTTACTCACCAAAGGAGAATTATGAATGAGCTTTAGAAGTAATATTGCCACTCACGTTGGCCGCCTATCTCGTTGGGCTCTTACAAAATTTACTGGTGGCGGAAGTAGTTTGCCCGGTAAACTAGCCTTAACGATTGACCCTGATATACTAACTACATTAGGTGAAAACTATGATGTTGCTATCATCACTGGGACGAATGGTAAAACCTTAACGACTGCGTTAAGTGTCTACGCTTTGAATGAAGCTTACCCTCACGTCTTAACTAACCCGACAGGTTCAAATATGCAGCAAGGGATTGTCAGTACTTTTCTAGCTGCCCCTCGCCTTGAGAAAAATAAAAAAGGCATTGCTGTGCTTGAAGTTGATGAAGGTTCCCTAAAACACGTTGTCAAATACGTGCAGCCGAAAGTATTTGTTCACACGAACGTCTTTCGTGATCAAATGGACCGTTACGGTGAAATATATACAATTTATAAATTAATGGCTGATGCAGCAAAAGAAGTGCCTGAAGCGACAGTGATTTCTAATGCAGACTCGCCGATCTTAAATTCCATTGATTTACCAAACCCTCGTCTTTACTTTGGTTTTGAAGATCAAATGGATGGCAATGTCGTTCCGCATCATAACACTGATGGTATCTTATGTCCTAAGTGTGACCACGTGTTAAAATACCACACGTTAACTTATGCGAACCAAGGTAAATTCTATTGTGAAAATTGTGACTTTAAACGCCCTGAGTTGGACTATAAAGTGACGAGTTTAGATGATTTGAACATTACAGACTCAACTTTTACAATTAATGATTATCAATTCCAAATTCCAGTCGCTGGAATGTATAATATCTACAATGCCTTAGCTGCTTATAGTTTAGGTCGCTTCTTTGATTTATCTCCTGAACAAATTCACGATGGCTTTGAGAAAGCAGAACGTGTCTTTGGCCGTCAAGAGATTTTAGATATTGAAGGCAAGCAAGTGTTAATTAATTTAGTTAAGAACCCCGTCGGCTTAAATCAAGTGATTGACTTAGTTGGCCTGGATAAAGACCCATCGACGTTTATTGCGATTTTAAACAATCAATACGCTGATGGAACAGATGTGAGTTGGATTTGGGACGGAGACTTCGAGAAGATGTCTGATTTCAATATTCAATCTGTCTACACTGCAGGAATGCGTAAAGAAGATATGACGAAACGCTTAGAAGTAGCAGAGTTATTCGATGGTGACATTCAAGAACTCAATTCTGTAGAAGAAGTGGTTCAAGCGACTCGCGAAGCGAAGACAGACAGTGTCCATATCTTCGCAACTTATACAGCCATGCTGGATTTACGAAAAGAATTAATTCAAGCAGGCTATATAACAAAATAACTTAAAGAAAAGAGTGCCCTTTATGAAAAACATTCGAATTGGTCATCTATACGGCAACTTAATGAATACCTATGGCGATAACGGAAACCTATTAATGCTTCAGCATTACGCTAAAGAAGCAGGATATCAGGTTGAAACAACGATTGTCAGTCTAGGTGATGACTTTCTAGCTGAAGATTATGATTTACTTTTCTTCGGTGGTGGGCAAGATTATGAACAAAAGATCGTCTCGCAAGATTTACCGCGCATCCGCGATGAAATTGCATCATTCATTGAGAACGACGGTGTCATGTTAACCATTTGTGGTGGCTTCCAATTACTTGGTCAATACTACATCAATGCTGCTGGTGATCGTTTAGAAGGAATGAATATCTTACCTCATTATACTGAGAGACAAATCGATTCTCGCTTTATAGATGATATTGAAATCTATGATGAAGAAAATGATCAAACTTATTATGGCTTTGAAAACCATAATGGTGTAACTCATCTAGGTCCCGAATTAAAACCACTGGGTCGCATTGTCAAAGGAAATGGGAATAACGGCGTGGACCAAACCGAAGGTGTTCACTACAAAAATACCTTTGGTTCTTACTTCCATGGCCCACTTCTCGTTCGAAATGAATGGCTCGCAAGACATATTGTTGAATTAGCGATTCAAAACAAATAAAAATTATCCCTGACTCATTCTTTATTGAAAAAGTCAGGGATAATTTTTTATGTTTAATTATTTTGTTGCCATTAATTTGTTTGTAATTTCTTCGAATTGATCAATATAGTTAACAAAAGTGTCTAAAGATTTTTGCCAAAATGCAACATCAGTGACATCAACGTCCATCGCTTTTGCTGTCTCTTCAACAGATGATACGGTCGTTAGTTTTAATAACTCATCATAGCGTTCAACAAAGCCTTCTGGTTGCTCTTCATAGATTGTGTATAATCCTCTAGCGAACAAACCACCAAATGCATAAGGGAAGTTGTAGAAACTTAAACCAGCTGAATAATAATGACCTTTATTTACCCACATATATGGATGTAAGTAATCTGGGTCTAACCCGTCGCCATAAGCTTCTAATTGAGCTTCTTTCATTAACTCTTCCAGTTGTTGACTGAATAAGAATTTATCTTCTTTTGCTTCAAATAATTTTGTTTCAAAATAATAACGTGAATAAATATCAACGATAATTTGAGTCGTATCTTGTAATAATGATTCGATTAAAGCAAGTTGCTCCACTTCATCATCTGTATTATTTAACAAGTCATTCATAATTAATGTTTCGTTAAATGTAGACGCTGTTTCTGCAACTGGCATTGAATATGACCAATTCAATGGTTTATGGGCTTGAATAATTGAACCGTGATACGCATGGCCCAATTCATGTGCCATTGTAATGACACTAGATAGAGACCCATCAAAGTTTGTCATAATCCGTGATTGACCAATAAATGGTAAGTTTGAGCAGAACGCCCCGCCTCGTTTACCTTTTCTTGGAATGAAATCCACATAGTTCTTATCGTAAAATTCTTGCACTAAATCAGCTAACTTATCTGAGAAAGGTCTAAAGTGGTTTACTAAGTATTCTCCAGATTCTTCAACTGAGAATTGTTGACTTGCTTCACCTATGGGTGCGAATAAATCATAGAATGGTAAGCCATTTTTATGTCCTAAGTAAGTAGCTTTTTGTTTTAAATAACGTCTGAATTCAGGTAAGTATTTTTGAATTGCTGTCATTAAACTGTCTAATGTTTTACGGTCCATGCGTGATTGTTGCAACGTTTCATCTATGGGTGACTCATAGCCACGTAATGATGACGTTGTTAGAACTTGTTGTTTAATATTATTTAATGAGAAAGCAACGGGGTCTTTAATTTTGTCATACATGGCTAATTCAGCTTCATAGGCTTTTTTACGTACATCTTGGTCTGCATCATAAGCTAAGTTTCGAATTTCACTTAACGTATATGTTGTTCCATCTACGTCAGTTTCTACTGTAGAAGTTAAGAATGTATGTAAGTTTGACCAAGCACTTGCACCTGAGTTATCTAGTTTTGAAATCACTGCTTCAATATCTTCATCTAATAAATGCTTTGCTTCTTCTTTCAATTCATTAAAGGCAAATGTATAGTCTGATAACTCACTATCTTGAGTAATATCGGTTGTAATACTTCCTAAAAAACGACCTAAGATAATTTGGTTTTTAGTCAGTTCTGACATTACTTTTGAAAACTGACCACGATAATTAGTCGAAGTTTCATCAGTTGTATTTGTTGATAATGTTAGGCTGATGAATGAGCCAATGCGTCTTGCTGTAATTAATAAGTCTTCTTTAAATCTCACAGCCGCTTTAATATCTTCTAAATTATCTTCTAAAGTTAATTGGTTAAAATCCTCTTCGAATTGCTTTAATTTTGCCCAATCCGATTTAAATTCTTCACTCTCATAGCCTACATATAAATCATCGAGTTGCCATTTGTACATTTTATAACGCCCTTTCTTTTCTACATTTACTTAAATAAATAACATAATTATTACAGGTAAGATAATTGCTGGAACAAAATTCATTATTTTGAATTGAGTGACTTCAATCATATTCAAGCCTAAGCCAACTAATAATACAGAACCTACACAGATAATCTCTGTGATGACATCCGCGGGTAGCCAAGGCTCTAGTAAGCCAGCAAAAATAATAATACTTCCTTGAATCAATAGAACAGGAATTGATGCTAAGGCAACACCAATACCTAAAGATGATGCTAATAGAATCGATGTAATACCATCTAAGATACTTTTCGTATAAAGAGTTGTATTGTCACCAATGAGGCCACTTTCTAAAGATCCGACAATGGCCATTGATCCAATACAGAAAATCATTGCGGCACTGACCATTCCGTGTGAAAGGTCACCGTATTTGGCACTACCTTTACCGATTTTCTTCTCTACTTTATTAATGCCAGATAGAACACGGCGATCAATATCAACCCACTCGCCAATGAGTGTTCCAAGAACAATACTTAAAATCATAACAATAGTATTATTCCCTTGGATTGCACCGGCAATTCCGATAGATAGAACACACAAGCCAACAGCTTGCATTAAACTTTTTTGTATTCGCTCAGGGATACCTGAACGAATTTGTAGTCCAATCAAAGAACACATTATGATGGCTACTGCATTAACGATTGCTCCCATATTCCAACTCCTGTTCGGTTAATTTAAGTCATCACTTGCTTCATCAGTTGAACTGTCTTCCACTTCTTCTTCTGACGCACTCTCATCAAGTGACTCACTATCTGTTTGATATTCACTTTCACTTACAACATCTAAGTCTTCATTAATGTAATTAACCAAACTAGGTGTCCAAGTAAAATCAAAGTAATAAATTAAATCGTCGCTAACTTCGATTGTTTCTTCTTCAGCTTCCTCTTCTAACACTTCTTCGTCTTCGCTTTTCACTGGTGTGTTAATCGCGATATAGAAAGGTTCCCCTTGCCAAACTTCTTGATATCTCAGTTTATCCAAGGCAAAAGTCTTAATCGTTGTGTAACTATCACCTGGTTTGATAACTGTGCCGTTATAATCATTAATTAAGACGTAATCACTATTCAAGCTATCTTCACCAATTTGTAAAGTTGCAACCCCATCTACTGGAAGGAGTTCATAATCGCTATTATTAGTAACTTCATACTCAATAGATACGATGATTTGACCATAATTAAAGTTTTGAAAATTTTCTTCATAAATATCTTTCGGTTCAAAATCACTGATTTCAGCTCTTAATAACTCAACTGAAACATCGTCATCTTCACTCGTTTCGTTCAATTCATCTTGAGCTAAGATTGTCTTTTGACCCCACCATTCTGATGATAAACGATCTGGAATCATTTGTTTATTCTCAGATAATTGTTCTTGAGTCTCCTCGTCTAATGGGAGATAAAGAATGCGTTCATCTCCTAGTAAACTTGCACCCACACCTGAGATGGCATCGGGTTCCGATTGAGGTGGTACGACAGTTAAGTAGACATTTCCTAAAGCTGAGGCTTCTTCCCATTCTTCTTGACCGAAGCTATAGATAAGATAACCGTTGACGGTCATGCTTGGTCCAATTTCACCGTTATTTTGTTCGAGTATTTTCGTTAAATCTCCACTTTGAGCTGGATATAAAGCAGATGATGGGTGCATTTGCATATCTGCTGATTGATAACTCATGCGTAAGCCTTCAATCGGGTAATAAATTGTCTCATCTGTCAAGTTCGTTATGGCCACTTCCATTAAGACGACTGCGCCAGGATTGTCTTCATAGTTAAATTCACTACTTACAGACTCATCCGCACTTTCAACTTCAAAGACTTCTATATTCTCGACACTTAATTGAAAATTATTCTGTGTTTGAGAGAAAGTTTCATTCACTTTAAAGTAAGATTCATCCGCTAGTGTTAACACATCACTGTTTCTAAATTCAGCAATCACTTGGCTAAATTCTGGTACAAAGCGCGCATCAACAGCTGTTTCATTCTCAGTATTATCCGCACTTGAAGACGTGACATCTGATTCTACCTGGCTCACTTCTTGGCTAGAAACAACTTCTTCAATTGTCTCTTCAATCTTGCCACAACCGACAAGGAACAGAGCTGCAATTAATACGAGCCCGATTTTTTTATTAAATTTCATTCTGTTTGTATGTTTGTTCATATACTTCAACCTTTTACTTTTATTCTTTTTCCTCTACAGGACTTGCGATAACTTCGGGTGCTAATGTTTCCACTTCGTATTCTTCTTCGAATAATCCTGAAGATTCTCGGAATGTATTATATAGCTCCGTCACAATTACTTTAATAACCGCATAGCCTGGAACCCCTAAGATAACTCCTGATAAGCCGAATAGGCGTCCGGCACCTAGTAATACTAATAGGATTGTTACTGGGTGTATTTTTAAATTGTTTCCTAATATTTGTGGCGATACAAATCGTCCTTCAAGCAATTGCTCGATGGCCACCACAATCAATACTTTGATAAACATGTATGGCGAGATTAATAAACCGATTATTAATGCTGGTACAACCGCCATAATCGAGCCCAAATAAGGAATAATATTAAATATTCCGGCAATCACAGACAGTGATATAGCATAATCTAAACCAATGATTGAATAACCAATCGCAAAAATAACCCCGACTACGAGTGCCACTAAAATTTGCCCGCGAATGTACTGTGAGATTTGATGATTCGACTTGAATAAAATCCGCCCTACTTTTGGTCGGTATTTATCTGGCACATGGTAGAGAATATATTGCGGAATTTTATATCCTTCTAGCAATAAATAATATAGTAACACTGGCATTGTAATTAACCCGGTTACCAATTGTGCCACCGTTCCCATCACACTTCCTAAACCGCCAAATGTAGATGTAATAATCGTATTCAACTGATCTGTGATACTATTCCAATCAATATTGGCAAAAAATTCAGTAATATTCGGGTCAATAAAACCACTTTCGAGATCGATGGGTAAAGACTCGATCGTTTCCATTAGAGATGCTTGATAATTAGGTATATTCTCTACGAATGTCGTCGCTTGCTCTCTTAGCAATGGAATTAATGTGGAAATACCCCAACTAATTAATGCAATAATAATGATAAAAATAATCCAAATCGAAATATTTCTTGATACGCCTCGTTGGATTAATTGCGCAACAAATGGTGAAAATAAATAATATAAAATCCCCGCTGCAACAATTGGAAAAGCCACTAAATTTACAAAAGTGACGATTGGGGTAAATAAGTACGCGACACGTGTAAATATTAAAATAATTAATAAAATTAACAGTGTATTGAATAAGAAAATTACAAATTGGTTGTTCAGAAATTGACTTACAAACCAACTTTCTTTACGCTTTTCGTTCCGTTTATTATCTGTCATAAAATTCACTCCAATGACTTAAGATAATGATATTTTAACACACTACTAATAAAAAAACTCAAGAATCTAATTCATTCATGATTTTACTCATCTATGCTATACTTTATGTATTAATATACTGGGAGGATATCAAATGACTCAAACATTTATTTTAGGTGGCTATACAAAACGAGACAATAAAGGAATTCATCAAGTAGAATTTGATGCCAAAGAAGGCGCTTTTTCAGATCCAAGTTTAATTAGCGAATTAAACGGCCCCACTTTTGTGGCTTTATCTAAAACTAAGGATTTACTTTTTGCGATTCATAAAGAAAATGACCAAGGTGGAATCGTATCTTTCAAAAAGAACGACCAAGGTACTTGGGACAAATTAGCTAGTGGTTTTGGTGATAACGGTAGTGGTTGTCACGTGAGTTACCGTGAAAGTAGTCAAACTATTTATGTATCTAACTACCATGCTGGAGTGATTGATGTATTCAAATTAGACGGTGAAGAGTTAAATGTAATTCAAACCGTGGAACATTCTGGTTCAAGTATTCATGAAAACCAAGACTCGTCTCACGTTCACTATGCTGATTTCAATGATTCGCAAAACTTATTATTTGTTTGTGATTTAGGGACAGATTTCGTTACAACTTATGAAATCGCTGAAGACGGTACTTTAGCTCCTTCTAGCGAGATTAAATTAACTCCTGGAACGGGTCCACGTCATTTAGTATTACATCCAACAGAACCCTACGCATACATCATCGGTGAATTAGCAAACACAACAACCGTTGTATCATTAGACGCTGAGGGTAAAATGGCAGCCGTTGAAACGCAATTAAATATTCCTGAAGAACATGTTGAAAAATCTGCAGGCGCTGCAATTCGTATTACGAATGATGGCCGCTTCTTATATGTTTCAACTCGTTTCCATAATGTATTAACAGTCTTTGAAATTTCTGAAGATGGTGGAGCTTTAACGAAAATTCAAGAAATCGATACGAACGGTGAAATCCCTCGTGATTTCAATATTGATGAAACTGAAAAATATGTTCTAGTTGCTCACCAAGATACAGATCATATTTCAGTATTTGACCGTAACGCTGAGACAGGTCAATTAACATTTATTCAAAATAATACACTAGCACCTGAGTGTGTGTGCATCGCCTCAGCTTAATTAACAAAATAATGAATTCAAAGCCAAACCATTTCAGTTTGGCTTTTTTTGCTGTTATTTTTCTTTGACGAAAACGTTTAAATTCGATTTTATAATGGATACTATACTTTTTTAGTGAATTTACGTTATAATGGATTGAATAAATTTCTAGAGAGGATAGGAAACATGGATCAAATGATTGATATTATTGAACTTATAAAAATATTTGTCCTGAGTGTGGTACAAGGGATCACAGAGTGGCTACCGATAAGTAGTACGGGACATATGATTATCTTAGAAGATTTAATTCCTTTGAATTTATCTTCAGAATTCGTTGAGGTCTTTTTAGTACTTGTACAACTAGGCTCAATTTTCGCAGTAATTTTACTTTACTTTAATAAATTAAACCCTTTTTCACCAAAGAAAACTTCAGTGGAGCGTAAAGATACTTGGGTGCTTTGGTTTAAAGTTGCTTTTGCAAGTATTCCAGTCGCAATCTTCGGCTTTGCTTTAAAAGATTATATGGATGAATACTTCTATAATCCTATTGTTGTTGCTATTGCACTGATTGTGTACGGGATTATCTTTATTTGGATTGAACGCACCGGTGAATCTAAACATGCAGCTACAGTGACTGATTTTAATTCATTATCTTTTGCGACAGCTTTTAAAATCGGAATCTTCCAAGCATTGTCTATCATTCCTGGAACATCTCGTTCAGGTTCTACGATTATCGGTGGATTATTAGTTGGAACGTCTCGTCACATTGCGACTGAGTTCTCATTCTTCTTAAGTATCCCAGCTATGTTTGGTGCAAGTTTAGTTAAACTACTAGACTTAGGTTTCGCATTCACAACAGTTGAATGGATTTACTTATTATTCGGAATGTTTGTTGCTTTTATTGTTTCAGTATTTGCAATTAAATTCTTACTGAACTACTTGAAACGTAATGACTTTACTGGCTTTGGTAAATATCGTATCGTATTAGGTGCAATCGTTATACTTTACTCGCTGTTCCAGTTTTAATATTTAATTTATAAACCCAGTTGATTGTCTTAATGGCAATTAGCTGGGTTATTTTTGATAAAATGGGCTCTTAAGGGGCGTCGTGCTGACTCGCGATGGACCGCAAATCAAAATGCGGAGTGTCGTGCCGACTCGCGATGGACAGCAAATCGAAATAAGGAGTGTCGCGCCAGCTCACGACGCCCCATCCCACCCAAACCCCAAAACAAAAAACCGAAAACTATAACTTAGCACACGACTTAGTTATGGTTTTCGGTTATTTAACTTAATTTAATTATCCCATAGCATTTTCTTTAGTGATTTCTGTAATGCCACCCATGTATGGTACAAGTACTTCAGGAATCTTCACAGATCCATCTGCTTGTTGGTAGTTTTCTAAGATTGCTACAACAGTACGGCCTACTGCTAATCCTGAACCGTTTAAAGTATGAACATGTTCTACTTTTTCATATTCGTTACGGTAACGGATTTTTGCACGGCGAGCTTGGAAAGCTTCTGTATTTGAACAAGAACTGATTTCACGGTAAGTATCTTGAGCTGGAATCCATGCTTCAATATCATACGTTTTAGCGGCAGCGAATCCCATATCTCCAGTTGATAAGACAATTGTGCGGTATGGAATTTTTAATGCTTCTAAGATACCTTCAGCATCTTTAGTCATGCTTTCTAATTCTGCATATGATTCATCCGGACGAGCAAGTTTAACTAATTCAACTTTATGGAATTGGTGCATACGGATTAATCCACGCGTATCACGACCAGCACTTCCTGCTTCTGATCTAAATGATGGTGAAAATGCTGTAAAGTGTACAGGTAATTGATCTAATGAAAGAATTTCATCAGCATAGTAGTTCGTTAATGGAACTTCTGCCGTTGGAATTAAAGTTAAGTTACGGTCCCCTTCTAACTCAAATACATCTTCTTTAAATTTAGGGAATTGCCCAGTTCCGAACATTGCTTTTTCATTCACCATATAAGGTGTGATCATTTCGCGGTAGCCATTTTTCCCGTGAGTATCTAACATAAAGTTATAAACAGCACGTTCTAAACGAGCTCCTAGGCCTACATAGTATACGAAACGCGCACCGGCAACTTTTGCTCCACGTTCGAAGTCTAAGATACCTAAGTTTTCAGCAATATCCCAATGATTTAATGCTTCAAAATCAAATTCTGAAATTTCTCCCCAACGGCGGATTTCAACATTATCGTCTTCATCTTCACCAACTGGCACATCTTCATGTGGAATATTAGGTAATGTGAATTCAATATTATTTAAGTCAGTCTGAATCGCGTCTAACTTGTCATCCATCGCTTTAATTTCTTTCCCGATTTCTTGCATTGCTTTGATTTGCTCATCCGCATTTTCTTTGTTGCGTTTTAATTGAGCAATTTTCTCGGTAGTTTCGTTACGTGTTTGTTTCGCTTCTTCAGTTTGAGCAATTAATTCTCTTCTTTGTGCGTCTAAGTCGCGGTAATTTTCTAATACCTCACGTTCCACACCTCGGGTTGCAAGTTTTTCTGCGACAAAATCAAAGTCATCTCTTAACATTTTACGATTTAACATATTATTTCCTCCTGTGATATTAAATTTTAATTTTATTAAAAATAGCCATAAAAAAGAACCTTCCGTCCCTGAATAAATCATGGGACGAAAGGTTCTCATTCGCGGTGCCACCCAAGTTCAAATAAACCCAATAATAGTGAGTTTACTTGCTCTTAAATTCAATAACGGTGAGGCCGGCACTACTTAATCGCGCTTTCGTAGGCTGAATAAAACGTGGATTCTTTGATTAAACTGAGTGATTCTCACCAACCATCACTTCTCTTAGCAGTTATCTCAAATACTATTCGTTTCTCATTTAATCATATTATAAATTATCCCGCCATAAAGTCAAGCAATCCTACCAATTCAAGTCTTTTGCTTTGTCAGTATCATCATAATGATGAATTGCCTCTAGACCTTGCCATTGTTGTTGGCGTAAAGCTTCAAATATGATGATATTAGCAGTGTTTGACAAGTTTAGTGACCGTACATGTTCGTCATTCATTGGGATTCGCAAACTGTCATTTTTATGCGCTTCCATTAATTCAACAGGAAGTCCGGTTGTTTCTTTTCCGAATAGGAAGAATTGCTCATTACTTTCGTTTTGAGCCAAGTCTGCCTCAGAATAAATTTGAGGTGCAAATTTTGTAATTAAATACAGTTTACGTTCACCAACGTATGAAAGAAATGCCTCTAGATTATCATGCTCGACAATATCAACATTATGCCAATAATCTAAGCCAGCACGTTTCAACATTTTATCATCGGTTGAGAATCCTAGGGGATGAATTAAATGGAGCGTTGAATTAGTTGCCGCACATGTTCTTGAGATGTTCCCTGTATTTGCAGGCATCAACGGTTCAAATAAAGCAATATGATTTTTCAATGGAATCCTCCCTTTCTTCACGTAATTTGGTGAATGTTTAGATAGAAAAAGACACGTATTGAACGTGTCTTTTAATAGAATTATTTGAAGATTACTCTTCTTCTGCTTCTTCAGTTGCACCAATTACTTCTGGTTCAGCTGCTTCTGCATCTGGATCTACGTCTTCTGCTTCTTCAGTAGGAATTGAGATTGAAACAATTGTTGCATCGTTTTCCATCATAATTTCTACACCTTCTGGAAGAGTGATATCCGCTACAGTTAAAGTATCACCGATTTCTAAGCCTTTAACATCCACTTCAAAGTATTGAGGGATTGTATCTGGTTTAGTTTCAACAGTAATTTCGTTTTCAACGATTTCAACGATACCTTCTTCAATTGTTTCCTCATTAACAACGTATAATGGAATTTCTACCGTTAATGTTTGGTCAGCAGAGATAGCTTCCAAGTCAATTGAGTACATTTCGTCTTTTAACGCTGCACGTTCATAGTCTTTTAACCATACTTTTTGAGTACCTTCGTTAAAGTCTAAATTGAATACCGCGTTAGTACCTTCTTCTTTTAATAAAGCTTCGAAATCACGACGATCTACTAAAAGCGAAGTTGCTTCTACTGTTTTACCGTATAAAGATACAGGCACTTTTCCTTCAGCACGAGCTTTGCGTGAAGCACTTGAGCCAGTTGTTTCTCTAAGTTCTGCTTTTAAGTTCATAATAAAATCTCCTTATCTATAAATAATTTAATGCATTTCAAATAGTAATTTTCGCACATACGTTATAGTATCAAATTTTCCTCTAAAAAGCTAGATAAAACCGTATTTTTTTTATACAATAAGTAAAGATTCGTTGCTTTGCAATAGAGAGGTAGGTCCCATGAGAAAAATATTAAGCTACTTTAAACCCTTTGATTATGTATTTATTATCGTATCAATTATCATTTCTTTTATTCCAAATGTCATTACGAATGCTCATCTCAATGATTCAGGAGATGCCGTTGCGATAGTGAAAATCCACGGTGAAGTTGTAGATGAGTTCCCATTATCAGAAGGATTAGAAGTCGAAAAGACATATTATCCAAACGATAACCAGTACAATATTATCGAAATCAATAATAACCAAGCTCGTATTAAAGAAGATAATAGTCCTGATCAAGTTGGCGTTAGAACAGGTTGGATTGAAAGACCGGGACAAACTGCGATTTGTCTCCCCCACGGGCTCGTGTTAGAGATTACAGGCCAAATGGCTGAAGATGAATTGATACTACCCTTGTAATTAACTAATCATAAAATGGAGGTCTTATTATGTCAGCAGCTAAATTTAAACCCACTGGTGAAGATGTCGTCGAATTTATTGAGTCGATTGATTCAAAACAAAAACAAATTGATTCATTTGTTTTACTAGATTTATTTAAAGAAGTGACTGGTTTTGAACCTCAAATGTGGTATCCAAATATTATCGGTTTTGGAACTTACCATTACGTTTACGATTCTGGTCGTGAAGGCGATGCATCCTATTTAGCCTTTTCCCCTAGAAAAGCCAAATTTAGTTTGTACCTTGCTACCGATTTCAAAGACAAAGAGAAATTACTAGCACAACTTGGAAAACACACCACTGGTAAAATGTGTATTTACGTAAATAAATTAGCTGATATTGATTTAGATGTCTTAAAAACAATGTTAGAAATCTCAATGGAACATACTTTAAGTAAATATCCTAAATAAAAAAGCAGCCTCGATTTTCAATAAAATCGAGGCTGTCTTTATACTAACAGTAAAACAAATAGAACAATGACATACATACTTAAAAACAATATAAAACTCTGAATAGCTTCTTTAAAGGCAATTGGCTGTGGAATTCTTTCCGTATATCTCATCACACTTTGATAATGAACATAGCCAACGGCTAAAGTAACAATCGTCCACCAAGGGAATATACCCGCAATAATATAAGTCAACCACACAATCCATGGTAAGAAGCTAAGCAACTGATACAAGCGAATCGCGTTCGGTCTACCAATATAGTAAACTAACGTCCGTCGTTCGTTTTGAATATCTGTATCCAAATCTCGGGTGTTATTGCCAAGCATAATATTCGCTGTTAAAAATATTTGTGGCAAGCTGAACCAAAATATCTTAAGAATATCAAACCAACCGATATTCAATACTAAATTCGTCCAAGTCCATTCACTTGAAAGCAGTACTTCATAGCGGGTCATGAATACCGCCAGAAAAGTGATACCGAATCCCATCGTTAAACTCGAGAAAATCTCCCCGTAAGGTGTCCGTGAGATAGGTAACGGTCCAAATGTGTAGATTATTCCAATAAAATATAACAAAGCTCCGATCAACAAGAGCATTGGATCTGTTAACCAAACGAGATATAAACTAAGTATCAGCGAAATAGCTAATAGGATAAATACAATTATGACCATCGTGCGGTAATTTAATTTGTATTTACCAATCACATTCTGCTCTTCCTTATAGTTATTATCCAAGGCTTTGTGATAATCCAATGTATTATTAATCGCTGTTACCGTCATATCAAAACAAGTCGCAGCTAGGAAAAATATAATTGAATTCAACCAATTAAATTCCTTGAAATAGTAACCTGTCCATAAAAAACCAACCATCATTGGGAAAAAACTAGCTATTTTTGTTCGAATTTCGACAAATTCTAAAAATATTTTTAAATTTATTTTATTCATCGGCGATGTAATACTCCTCATTCGTTAAATTAAAACTATCTTTTATACCAGCAGAAAGATGTACGCCACCTTCCTTATCGACATAAGCTACTTCAAAGCCATCTTTTGAATTAATAAACTCGATACCTTCTTCAATGCCCATTAAGAATAAGGCTGTCGAATAAGAGTCACCATCAAAAGAGGTTGGTGCAAAGACAGTTACACCTGAAATCTCATTATCTAAAGGGTATCCTGTACGTGGATCCATTATGTGATGGTATTTTGTGCCGTCTACTTCTAAATATCTTTCGTAAATTCCACTTGTAACAATGGCTGCATTTATGACACGTTGAATCCCAACAATTTCACCACGTACTTCATCAGGGTCTTGAACCCCAACATTCCAACCCTCTTCATTAGATGGTGATGTCCCCATAACAACGACATTTCCCCCAAGGTTAATGATGGCTGTGGTAATATTGTTTTCCTCAAAAATCTCAACAATACCACTACCAATGTATCCTTTAGAAATACCACCTAACTCTAGCGACATTCCCTCTTCTTCAAGCATGACCGTCATATTCTCTTCATCAATGCTAATCTTTTCATAATCGATTAGATTAACGGCTTCAGTTATTTCAGAATCTTCTGGAACACGCGCATCATCACTTCCGATTTGCCATAAATCTGTGAGAACCCCAATTGAGATATCAAAGAGCCCATCACTCTCTTGGGCAATTTGAATTGAACGTTTAATGATTTCCATTGTTTCAGGTTGTACTTCAACCGGCTCAATCCCAGCATTCTCATTGATTCTATATACGTCAGATCCTTCAACGTTTGTGGAAAGGAGTGTTTCCATCTCCGCCATATAATCAATCGCTTCTTGCATCACATCTTCGACGCCTTCATGATAGACTTGCATTTGAACAACCGTATGTAACATCGTCTCCGTTATGCTTGTAGGTTCTTTAGCAATCGGGAGTCCATTTTCATTTACTTCTGTCGTAGTTGTCGGACTTGCTCCTGATATAACCACTTCTGGCTCATCATCACTTGCACAACCAAATAAGATGAGTGCTGTAGCAAATAAGGACACTTTTTTCATTGCATTTTTCATTAAATATACTCCTAGCTATTCTAATTCGTAATTCCTATTATACTATTCATATAGCTTCTATAAAAGTGAAAAAGTGAGCTAATTGTTAAATTAGCTCACTAATGACATATTTTCTATTTAATTATTTTGGCTTATTCTTCTGATGATTCTTCTTCAGTTGATTCTTCAGACGATTCTTCTGACTCTTCTTCAGATGATTCTTCCGAAGTTTCTTCTGATGCTGACTCTTCGCTTGATTCTTCAGATGACTCTTCAGATTCTTCGCTAGACTCTTCTGCATCAGCTTCATCAGCTGTTAAACTTGCTAATTTAGCATCATTTGTAGCTTGAGTTGCTAAAGCGATGAATGTTGTAGAAAGTTCTTCTTGTCCTTCTACTGGCTCAACACCTTCAACGTTTCCAGCTTCTACTAAAGCAGCTGCTAATTCATCAGCAACATCTTGATCTTCAGCTTCAAATGTTGCGTCAGTAATTTCGCCACCCTCAACAGTAATTGTTAAGTCTTCAGCTGAATATTCACCGTCTGCTAATTCTAATTCATCAACATTAACTTCTTCAGTGTTACCTTGTGCAGCTAACTCTAATAATACTTGCGAAGTGAATTGGAATGAAGTCGATGTTGTTGTTGCACCAGAAACAGCATCTACATCTGCTGATTGTGATTCAACTAATGCATCATTTAATTCTTGTGTTGCATCTGCCGATGATACGCCAGTTACATCTTCCATTTGAGTATTGTACTCTTCATCTTCTGATTTTAAGTCGCCGTCTTCATTTTCGTAATCAAAGTTTGAATCAGTAATTTCTCCATCTGCAACAGTGATTGTATGAGTTACAGCCCATCCACGTTCGTCTGGATTACCTACAACTGAGTATTCACCGTCTGTTAATGCTCCAGCTTCTGCTGATTCGTCAGTTCCTACTACTGCAGCGTCATCTGCTGATTCTTCTGAATCTGCTGATGATTCTTCTGAATCTGCTGATGATTCTTCGTCAGTTGATTCTTCTGATTCTTCTGATGTTTCTTCCACAGATGATTCTTCTGATTCTTCTGATGTTTCTTCATCAGTTGATTCTTCTGATTCTTCTGATGTTTCTTCGTCAGATGATTCTTCTGATTCTTCTGATGTTTCTTCTTCAGTTGACTCTTCTGATTCTTCTGATGTTTCTTCTTCAGTTGACTCTTCTGATTCTTCTGTAGTTTCTTCTTCAGTTGACTCTTCTGATTCTTCTGATGTTTCTTCTTCAGTTGACTCTTCTGATTCTTCTGTAGTTTCTTCCGATTCTACTTCTTCTTCGACAACAGTTGATACTTCAGATTCTACGCTTTCTGGTGCTTCTTCTTCAGCGCCACAGGCAGCTAATATAAACATTGATCCTAATAATAGAGTACCCTTTAATAAATTCTTTTTCATTAATGTCATCTCCTTTTTTTTGGTAAGTGTTTACCTTCGTGATACAAAGGCAAAATTACTTAAATTTAGTTTATAATAGAATCATTTATTTGTCTAGTAATGACTCTGGTGTTAGTACTGTCGATTAGATATTAGTATGATTATTTTCTTGATTTGTGCTTTATACTCAGAATCACTTATTTTATCTAGATAAAATAAGGCTTTTTCAATATAACGATCAATGAGTACTTCTGTGTCTTGAAAAGCGCCAGTTTCTTTAATCATTTGTGCTAATTGATCTAAAGATGCTTTATCCCACTCATCTGTTTCATTAACGTAACGACTTACTGCATCACTCTTCTCCATCGCAAGCAGCAAAGGTGCCGTGTAAATACCATTAGGAACGTCTTGCATACTAGGCTTTCCAGAATCTCCTGCTGGAACTAGAAAATCAATTAAATCATCTTGTAATTGAAAGGCAATGCCTAGATATGTTCCAAGTAATCTCACATTTTGAGCTTTTCGAAAATCATTATTTGCTAGATAGTACCCACCTGAAGCTGACAGCGCAAATAACATGGCTGTCTTTCCTCTAATTTGACGAATGTAATCAATCATTGTCATCTCTTTATTAAAGGTATTAGCTAGTTGGCGCAATTCCCCACTCATAATATTTTCTAAAATCCACTTATTGCGGTTTTGGAACTGAACTTCATCAATTAAGTCAGATGCTAAACGGCTACTGTAGCTAAAAAGATAATCACCCGCATAGACCGCGATTTTATTACTTTGTGCTATGTGCATAGCTTCAATACCACGTCTTGAATCGGCTGTATCAATCACATCATCATGAATCAACGTTGCTAAATGCAGTAACTCAATCGCTGCAGCATATGTAATTATTTTTTTGTTTATACTGCCTTTTTCCATATAGAAAAACATCAAAGATAAACCTGCACGTAGATATTTACCTGGCGCATCAATGTATTCTTGTATCTTAGCTTCTATTTCGGGTATGCGAATAGAAATACCTTCACGCATGGTTTGTTTAGTTTCTTTTAAGGCTTTTTCTATCTCAGGATACTCACGCCAAATCTCATGTATCAATGTTTTTTTCTCCCATCTATAAACATTATAAAAATATAAAAAGCCAAGATTTAACGAAGATAGGTCTACTTTCTATCCGTTAAAATCCTAGCTTTCGATTTAAAATAATCTATTCTCTTATCCTATATTATCTGTGTAGATATGCTTAGGTTTGCCCCATATCCAACCATCGAATAGTTTACCTAACCATGGCATTACATAGTAGTCTAATCCGAATGCACGACCTGCACCCATCATTAAAGCAATTGCAGCTGGGATGAACCACATGTTAACCCATACAAACATTCCTGATAGGCAGAACATTGCTACTAAGACAACAGTTAAACCACTTACTAAGAATGTGAATAATCCAGCTATTAAAGCTAAACCAATTCCTAATTCTACTAAGGACATCATTTTTTGCATGAATAATGCAACATCTTGATTCGGCATCATGAATTCCATAATTGATGCGAACCAGCCTGGCATTTCATCAAAGACTAACATTGGCTCTTCACCGTAAACATAGTTTAAACTAAAGATTTGTTCTGCTACTTCAACAACTTCTTCTGTTTCAGTTGCAGACGCTGCACTTGTTACTTCTTCTTGTAACCAAGGGAATGGGAAGACAACTTCATCTTCAAACCAAGATTGACCACCAAACATACCAAATGTTTTCTTCAATCCTTCAACTAACCACATAGCTCCATAGAAGAGACGTAATGGCACAGACCATAGAATATTACCATGAGCAGATAAGTGACCACGGAAAATATTACGTTTGTGTTTGATTGTAAAGAATTCGTGACGAACATACAACCATGCATAGTAGAAACTTCCAATACTTAAGAAGTAAATCACGTTAGCTGCATGTTTAATGAACATGGCGATAAAGCCTTGGACACTGTATTTATCATAGAGATAAGCAACACCGTAAGTTGATCCAATAGATACCATGTTACCATCATATTTACCTTCGAATTCTTCTTTTTCAGTTCCACTAATTTCTGAAATGATTGTTGTTGCAGCAACATCACCAGTCAGCTCTGCCGCTTGAACGATTTGAGGTGTCGGCATGTTGTTGTTTGTTGGATCTTCATAATAAACTAAATCTCCAGCTACGAATACATTGTCGTATCCTTTTGCTTGCATGTATTGATCTGCTACTAAACGACCTGCGCGAGCTTGTTCAACGCCCCATTCGCTAGCATCAGTATTTGCTTTAATACCAGCAGTCCAAATTGAAGTATATGTATCAATTTTCTTACCTGAAGCAAGTTCAATATGGTCATCCGCGATTTTAGCAATTCCATCACCTAAAGTAATATCAATGCCTTTTTTACGCATGTATTTCATCGCGCGTTCTTGTTCTTTTTCTGTAACTGTATTTAGAATTTTTGGAGCCGCTTCGACTAAATGGAATGAGATTTCATCTGGGTTTAATTTGTGTTCTTCAGCTAAGATTGGTAACCATTCAACTAATTCACCAATCATCTCAACACCTGTAAATCCACCACCACAAACTAAGAATGATAGTAAAGCACGACGTTTAACTGGGTCGTGTTCACGCGCAGCTTTATAAACCATATCAATAATATGTTCACGAACGCGTTCTGCATCTTCCATTGACCATAATGTGAATCCATTTTCTTTCACTCCGTCGATACCAAAATCATTTGGTTCAGCACCAACAGCTAATACTAAATAATCAAATTTATAATTGCTTTGTTCTCCAATAACAACATTGTTATCGTGATCAATTTCAGATACATTATCTGTTACTAATTTTACGTTGTTCAAACGATGGAAAATACGACGTAAATCATATTTAATTGCATCTGGTTCTAAACGTCCACCCGCAATTTCATGTAATTCAGTCATATATGTTAAATATGAATGACGGTCAACTAATGTAATATTGACAGTTTTGTCTTTTTTATATTTCTTACCTAATTTTCTTGCCGCTGCAACACCGGCAAAGCCAGCACCTACAATTACTATTTCTTTTGCCAATTATATTCACTTCCTATCAAATAATTTCGTTCATAGTATACCGCTAGTATTACGATTTTACAATGTGTTTTTTACTTTAATGTTTTTTTCACAAGTCATTTCGTTGCTTATCCCATAGGAACAAAACTACTAGCTCGCCATTTCACATATTAATTTTTTAATGGTATTTATAATATCAAGTGATCGACGCTATCTAAATACGAATTTTATACTAATTCATTGATTAAAAATGGTGTTTATTTTTTCACAAACGCTTTTTTTGAATCACATGAATCTCGGCTTGTAGCTGAATTCACATATACAAACAATAAAATGCCACTATACATCAGCAAGCGATATACAGTGGAGTTTGTAAGTGATTATTTATTGTTTTTAATTGATTTTGGTAGTATTAGTGTGGCTTCAGGATAAGTAAAACGGGAATCTTTACGATATAGACCTCTGAAATTTTCAACGATTGCTTTTTGTGCGACATCTTTACCTTGAGTGATTCTTGAAATTATTGTTTGTGTCATTTCATAGCCTCCTGATTATTATGTATTTTTTAACCTTATACAATTTAACATACACATCAGATGACTTTCTTTAAAGTTCCCTAAGAAATCGCTAGTCTTTTCATGAGTTTATCTTAAACTAAATGTGAAGTCCCCGCCAATAATAAGTAATTGCTCATTCATTCTCAAAAAAATAGACAACTGATTTAATAATCAGTCGTCTATTAAAAGCTATAAATTATTCTGCAGACTCTTCTGTAGATTCTTCGGTTGTCTCTTCAGTTGTTTCTTCTGCTGATTCTTCTGTTGTTTCCTCAGCTGTTTCTTCTGAAGTTTCTTCCGTAGATTCTTCAGTTGTCTCCTCAGTTGATTCTTCTTCTGTTGCTGCTTCATTGTTTGCATTTGCAAGATCAATTAAGTCTTGAACAGCGTTTTGTAAGTCTTCGTCATGGATTTCATATCCAGTATCTTGGAGTAATTGACCTATCACTCCATAAGCGAATTGGCTATCAGCAAAGCGTGAAGTAACGTATTGTTCTTCAACATCTTCACGAACATCTTCTAATGGTTGTTTTTCACCATTATTGATTGTGCGAATAACATGGAAACCGTATTGTGATTCTACAGGTGTTTCTGTCATTTCGCCGTTCTCTGAGTTCATTACTGCTTCTTCAAATTCTGGAACCATTTGTCCAGCTGGGAATGGTTGTAATAATCCACCGTTTTGTGCTGTTGAATCTAATGAAACTTCTTGAGCAACTGCATCAAATTCTTCGCCATTATTAATTCTTTCGATTGCATCGAGTGCTTCTTCTTCAGTTTCAACTAAGATATGTTGGGCTTTCATTAATGGTGAGTATTCATTCTCATAGTAGTTTGTGATAGCTTCATCTGACATATCAATTTGGCTCTCTACTACTTCTTGGAACATATTTCTTACAAAGATTTGGTAAGTATATGTTTCGATATCACTTAAACCTTGGTATGCAAGTAATTGTTGGAAAACTTCTTCTCCACCCGCTTCGTCGATCTGAGCTTGGACTTCTTCTTCCGCTGCAGTTCTTAGTGCTTCAGCATCCGATACATTTTGTTCTAAGACAGTTTCTAGAATGATTGTTCTCAATGTTGTATCACCAGCGATAGCTTTCATTGATTCATATAATTCCTCTTTAGTAATATCCTCGCCACCTACAGTTGCAATGACCTCACTTGCTGATTCTTCTTGTGCCATTACTGAGGCAATACTACCTAGTCCTGAAAGTAATAATGTTGATGTTAAAGCAACTAATGATACTTTTTTTAGCGTTTTTTTCATAAAGTTTTTGGCTCCTAACTATTTTTAAATATGTTACAAATATATCATACTTTATCTATTTGAACTCCATGTTAATATATTAATCTAGGAAAATTCAAACAAATTGATTTAAGTTCATTTAAATTAATTAATTATTAAGATTAATTTCTTCTACTTGTTCTTCAATATCTTCGTTTAAATCCTCGATATGACGTTGAATCCGATTAATTCTTGGCGTGGTTTCTTCTTCGAAATGTTGTAACGATGTTTGAATACCATCTGTCGCAGTTTTAACACTATCCATGCCTTCTTGAGTTAATTTCTGCACTGACATTCTTAAATTGTCTACTTTATAACGAACATCATTCACATCATCCGTTGTCGTATCGATAAAGTGCTTCAAATCTTCACGCGTTTCTTTACCGCTCTTGGGCGCATTCATTAACCCTGCTAGTCCTCCAAAGAAAGCTCCCCAAAATAATCCTGATTTAAATCCAACCATATAAATACACCTCTTTAATTTTCTTTGATTTGTGATGCAATTAATGCTGCTCTTTCATTGAACTCTTCTTGTGTATAGCTGTCTTGATTATTACTAAACTCGATAGCGAATTTATCATCTTCAGTGTAACGTGGTAATAGGTGCCAATGAGTATGGAAAACGGATTGATATGCTAATTCACCATTATTATTAACGATATTCATTCCTTTAATTTCTGGAAATGCTTCTTTTATTGCATTCGCAATTTTAGGTAAGCGTTTTGCGATTGCTACCGCAACATCTTCATCATATTCAAAGATATTCTCAACGTGTTTTTTTGGTACTACTAAAGTATGCCCTGGAGTTACTTGCGACATATCTAAGAATGCAAATACTTCATTGTCTTCATATACCTTCGCTGAAGGTATATCACCATCTATAATCTTACAGAAAATACAATCTTTCATCTTTATCTTCCTCTCATGTAATTCTTATCTTGTTTATCATACTAGATTTTATCGGAATTACAAAAAAATAACTAGGTAATTGGAGATCAATTTCACAAATAATTCATAAAACCGAATATAATTAGTAAATTCTTCAATCTTTATTCCCCGAAATCTTTACATACATATAGTTTTGATGTGCTATACTTTTATTACACAAGAAGTAAATGGAAAGTAGGTGGCAATTTTGCGCGTCAGTTTTAATTTGAATATGCGTAAGTTTATAACTTTTGTTCTATCAATCATGTTTTTAAGCATTAGTAATGGACAGGTTATTCAAGCCCAAGAAAATAATATAAATGATTCCCAACAAGATGAATTGCCTGACTCTTCTGAGGATCAAGAAATAAATGACAATGTAGATGATGAAAGTATGAGCCAACAGATAAGCATTTCTTTTGAGGAATTTGTTCCTTATGCAAATTTTATAAATTATCAATATCAAGGTGATCAAGTTTACTTTGATGCCCAAGATATTATTATGGAATATTCGCCTGATAGTAACGGAATTTTTCAAGTGACGTCATTTTCTGGCCAAGAAGCTATCGCTTATGTGTATCAAATCCGTGATACAGGCTTTTATGAACTCGCTTCTTTCAATGATTATTATGTTGTAGAAGATTTACGTTACTCACCAGAAGCAAGTGATAATGATGAATCGCTCATTTTACCGAGTGATTTAACTATTGGATCAAGCTTTTCAAGTGGATACAACAAAGAAAAAAGACGCAAGGTATCCGAATTAATAAGTTCATATGATGTAGGTGGCCAAACCTTTAATGATGTTCTTCGTATTGAAGAACAGGCGCAAGAAGATAGTGGTTCTGTTACTTATAATTACTACTTTGCCCCAACTGTCGGTATTATTGTAATTGAACGAACTGCTTCAGATGGTACAACGCAACGTGTCTTACAATTAATTTCTGCACAAGGTTCAAGTCAATAAGCAAAATACCTTCTAACGATGAGTACTTTTTCAAGTAGCTTCGTTAGAAGGTATTTTTTATTTATGATTTGATAACCAATTTTTTTGGTCTGTATTTGCGACGTGTTCTTTATGATACATCTGAAGAACTGAGATACGCTCGAGTAAAAAATTCCCAAGGAAGCCGACAACAAAGCCAGCTAAAATCCCAGAAATTGATAAAACCGGAAGATAATTCATCACGGAGAACGATCTTGCAAATAAGGCTGCTACACTTAGTTGTCCAATGTTGTGCATTACCCCTCCGAGAACAGAAATCCCAATAATACTCACCTTATTAGGTCCTAGTTTTTTCGACCATAACATTGCAAAGTAACTTAACAATCCCCCCGATAAACTATAAAAAAACGTTGACATATTACCACCAATTAAAGCAGTGAGTACAGTTCGAATTAACACGACTTGAATACTTTTTGAAAAAGGCAGTGTGAATATAGCAATCACAGATATTAAATTCGCTAAACCTAATTTAGCTCCAGGAGCAAAGGAAAGAGGTGAAGGGATCGCTCCTTCAAGAATACTTATAACTACTGCCTGTGCAGCTAGCATGGCAATGTACACCATAATTTGATAACGACTTCGTCTCATCTCATTCCTCCATTAAACAACTTATCTATATACTTCCAATTATCTCTCATAACTATTCTCACAGTATACACGTATTTATTTATATTGTTAACCGTTCATGCAAAAATAAAACAAAAGATACTTAACCCTGAATAATTCATAGTTTTACTAATAGTCTTTCCTAACATTGATTTAATAGTCTTTAAAGTAATCTGCTTCATCACCCATTAGGTGATGAAAAAAGACCCCCTTTCTGATATGGTTAATTCACCAC